>NZ_CP117167.1:5478696-6157393 GCF_028596025.1 Mucilaginibacter jinjuensis | reverse complement strand
CGGCTACATAACGGCCCAGGTTTTTATCCGGTCCGAAGATAATTTTCTGATCCTTAGGCAGGCTTTCCACAATTTGTACAGCATTGCTTGAAGTACAAACAATATCACTTAAAGCTTTAAGTTCGGCCGTACAGTTTACGTAGGTGATAACCAGGTGATCCGGGTAGTTTTCCTTAAACTTTTTAAACAGGTGGGGAGGGCAGCTGTCGGCCAGTGAGCATCCTGCTTTGCTGTCGGGTAATAAAACCTTTTTGTCAGGAGATAAGATCTTAGCTGTTTCGGCCATAAAGTGTACGCCAGCAAAAACAATAATATCCGCATCAGTTTTTGCAGCTTGTTGAGATAGGCCAAGGCTGTCGCCAATATAATCGGCAACGTCTTGTATATCTCCTTCCTGGTAATAGTGTGCCAGTATAACTGCATTCTTCTGCTTTTTTAATTTTTCAATTTCATCAAAAAGGTCCAGTGTTGGGTCGATGTATTCATCGGCGAAACCCTTGATATTTATTTCTTCGAAAGTATTCATTTTTGCACAGATCAATAAAAACAATAATTCTTATTAATATAAATCTTATTGTTTGTTATAGTGTTAGTAATGTGGAAAGCCCAGTGAAAAATCATTTTGAAATTTGATTTATCCGCACGTTATCCACATTTATGTTAATTAATTATTTATTTAAAGTACTCATTTTAAAATGCTTTTATAAACGGGCATTTTACTTTCCAACTTATAATGTTAATTATTTGTTTGGTGGATAAATGTTAATGAAGCGTCAGTTTTACCTCAAAAGTTTCTGATAAGTTGTCTACTAATTGGGTTTTTAACAGGGTTATCCACACTTTTATATTTTTATAATTATTTATCACCGCAAAATTAACATCTTTTAATAGGGTTGTTAACACAAGTATTACTTTTACACATCTATTTAATGAATTATGACAAAAACTGTGGATTTCTTAGTTGTAGGGTCGGGGATAGCCGGATTGAGTTTTGCACTAAAGGCTGCAAAACATGGTAAGGTACTGATAGTTACAAAGGCAAATGAAGACGAATCGAACACTAAGTACGCTCAGGGCGGTGTTGCAGTGGTTGTGGATAAAAAAGATGATTCTTTTGAAAAACATATAGAAGACACTTTAATTGCCGGCGACGGCTTGTGCGACCCTATTGCTGTGGAAGCTGTGGTTACCGAAGGGCCAGCCCGTATCAGAGAAATTATTGATTACGGTACCAATTTCGATAAGACTAACGAGGGTATATATGACCTGGCCAAAGAGGGTGGCCACTCAGAATTTCGTGTTTTACACTATAAGGATATAACCGGTTTCGAAATTGAACGTGCTTTATTAGATCAAATTCATCAAAACCCTAATATTGAAATCATTACCCATTATTTTGCTGTAGATCTGATTACGCAGCACCATTTAGGTGAGTTTGTGGATAAGCAGAGCACCGATATAAAATGTTATGGTATCTATGCTTTAAATACCAATACCGGTGATGTGGATAAGATCTTATCTAAAGTTACGGTGATGGCGTCAGGTGGTGCGGGTCACATCTATTCTATAACTACAAACCCAACTATTGCTACCGGCGATGGCGTTGCTATGGTATATCGTGCTAAAGGTAAGGTGAGGAATATGGAGTTTATCCAGTTCCATCCAACTGCCTTATATAACCCGGGCGATTATCCATCATTCCTGATCTCGGAAGCTGTACGTGGTTTCGGTGGTATATTAAAACGTTTGGATGGATCAGAATTTATGCAGGAATATGATCCGCGTAAATCTCTGGCTCCGCGTGATATTGTTGCTAGGGCTATAGATGCTGAGATTAAAAAATCGGGAGAGGATTATGTTTATCTCGATATACGGCACCGGAGTAAAGCTGATATACTAAACCACTTCCCTAATATTTATGCCAAGTGCCTGGATATCGGTATTGATATGACTAAGGATATGATTCCTGTTTCGCCGGCATGCCATTATATGTGTGGTGGTATTATGGTTGATCATTGGGGCCGTTCATCAATCAACAGGTTATATGCCTGCGGCGAATGCTCATCAACCGGTTTGCATGGCGCTAACAGATTAGCATCAAATTCATTATTGGAAGCTTTGGTATTTGCACATCGTATTTATGAAGATGCTGTTATTCAGTTCGATAAATTTGAGATCCCGGAGAATATCCCCGACTGGAATGAGAATGGTGTACAGCTCTCTAACGAAGATATCCTGGTTACCCACAACCTGCGCGAAATGCAGAAGTTGATGAATGACTATGTAGGTATCGTTCGGTCTGATTTCCGTTTAGAAAGAGCCATGCGCCGCTTAGGTTTACTGCATGAAGAAACAGAGTCGTTCTATAAACAAACCAAACTTTCTGTAAAACTTTGTGAGCTGCGTAATTTAATCCAGGTATCATACCTCGTTGTAAAATCGGCCATGATGCGTAAAGAGAGTAGGGGATTACATTATACAACAGATTATCCTAAGCATGCGGAGGTTTTAGAGGATACAGTATTTTAAAAGAGCGGAAAACGGGGCTCGAACCCGCGACCTTCAGTTTGGGAAACTGATGCTCTACCAACTGAGCTATTTCCGCTTAATTATTATACTAATGTAGAAAATTTTGTTGTCAGTTGTGTAGTTTAGAACTTTGAAATATTGAAAACTGACAACAGAAAATCGACAACAGATATGCCACTCATTCTACCTGTAAAAGATAAAACCCCATCATGGGGAAACGATTGTTTTATTGCTGATAACTGTACCATTGTAGGTGATGTGGTAATGGGCGATAATTGCTCAGTATGGTTTAATGCTGTAGTTAGGGGTGATGTAAACTATATACACATAGGTAATAATACCAACATACAGGATGGTGCGGTTATCCATGCTACCTATCAGCGTGCGGCAACTACTATAGGCAGTTATGTATCTGTAGGCCATAACGCTATTGTGCATGGCTGTACCCTGCACGATCATGTTTTGGTTGGTATGGGTGCCATTGTGATGGATAATGCCGTGGTGCATCCTTACGTAATAATAGGCGCAGGTTCTGTAGTGTTAGAAAATTCGATTTGCGAAACAGGTTACCTTTATGCCGGTACACCTGCCAAAAAAATAAAGCCATTAACTGAAGAGCAAATGGCTTTATTAAATAAACTTCCGGATAATTATATCCTGTATTCGAGCTGGTTTAAGGAAGCGTAGACTCGCTTGGTATATCAACCGATTCTTCTGTTTCCCAATTCGCTCTTAGATTAATGTCTTTGTTATAAAGCCAAATATGTTCGGGCTGAGTTCCTTTTTTTACAGAACCGCTATCCCATATCCCATTACGGTTGCTATCATAAATAACACGTACTTTATACTTACCCGTTAAATAATCCTTTAATATAACGGAGGTATTTTTGGTAAAAGTAACTGTTTTTAGCAACTGCTTTTCACTGTTCAATATCTGCGCCACATAAGCTTTTGAAGTATCGGGTACATTTAATTTGATGGTTAAAGTACCATAGTTTTCGGTTTTATTTAGTGTAAACCGTTTAAACGATTTTTTATTTTTATCGCCATACATATCTGTAAAAGCGTATTCATTTAAAGTAAGCTGATAATTCGCTTTCTGTTTAAACCTATATTTAAGATTGATAAGTTTTGGATTGTTCTGATCTTTTTGCGCTGTAAAATTTACCTGTAATGAATCTTCTGTCAAGGCAATTAAATTGGGGTCGAAGTTATCAATGGGTAGGTTGGATGTAATTAACAAATCTTTACCCGGCTGCAATAACTGGTTATTATCAATATTGTATTTAAAGGTAATATTACGGGTAAAGGTTTCCTTTTTACCTTTGCGCAGAAATATGGTATCTAAAGGTTTCTGCTTATCGAAGAAGGCTACACGAACAGAATCAAAATCCAGATTTTTCAGGTAAACCATGGCCGTATCATTGGTCTTTCCAAAATCAACATACTTGGTTTCGTCTATACCAGGAGGGTAGGTGATCTTGATAGATGGATCTCTGAGCGGCTTGTTAAAAGTAAAAAACATTTTGCCATCCGTATCAAAGTGTTTATCCACTATTCTGAATTTTTCTGGAATCTGTTTAAACAAACGAAGTGAAATATTAGAAGTGTCTTTATTTAAATGGATAGGCTCTTTCGAAAACGCAATCAGTTCCTGATCGTTGTTATAAATTTTATCGGGACTTGTTTCCTTCAATGCATAAATGCGATAAGTGCCATCGTGCAAATTGCTCAGTGTAAAATTACCTGCAGAATCTGTTGTGGTATAAATACTCGGTTTCTTTTTACCAAACATAACGCTATCCTGGCTTAACGGAAATAACATTACGGTTGCCTCTTTCTCTTTTGCCTGTGTATCGGTATTGGTAACGTTTCCCGAAACTGTGAGTGAATCAATATGCGCACCGGTAGAAAAAACGTAAGTAAAGTTTTTTAACACATTGCCTTCGTTTACATCGGCTATGGCTTTACCAAAATTTATTACGTAAGTGGTATTCTTATGTAGCGTATCCTTAAAATCTATAACTAAACTTTTTTGACGGATTTTATATTCCGGCGATCTTTCCATTGCAGGGCTAATGCTGATCTCGGCATATTGGTTAGTCAGTTTAAAATATTCGTCGAATTGTAAGGTCACAGATTTGGCTGTAAAATTCCGCGTCATATTTTCGGGCGTAGCCTTCAATAATTTTGGTGGAGTACGGTCTCTCGGCCCACCCATGGGTTTCTGGACACTTGCACAACCAATAATAAATAAAGCAGCAATAAATGCGATGAAAATTTGAGGCAAAAAAGCCTGTTTTTTATTTAAGGGCATTTTTAGGCGATATAAACGATTTTTATCATTTTATGATTATTGATATTAAAAGTTGAAAATAATTGTTCTAATAGAATATTTATAATTAACTGATAATCAATAATTTGTATTTATTTTGACATGTGCACCATTAAAACCGAAATATCTGAAGGCGAAACACCAGAAATGCGTGAAGCCTGACCTAAAGTTCGCGGTTTTATCTTCATCAATTTTTCGCGAGCTTCTTTTGAAAGCGAAACTAAAGTATGATAGTTAAACTCTGGGTTGATTTCATTGTCTTCCATTTTTTTCATGCGGGCTACAATGTCCAGTTCTTTTTCAAAATAGCTTTCGTATTTAATTTTGATCTCGGCTTGCTCAACAGTTTCCTGATCATAAGCAGATAACAGTTCGGCCAATGATTGATCTGCTTTTACCAGATCATTAAATGAAATTTGCGGGCGACTTAATAAAGCAAACAACTTAGCGTTTTGCGATAGGGGGCTGGTACCTAAAGTTTCGAGCAACTCATTTACTGTATCAGGCTCTATCGATTTGCTTTTGGTGTAAGTCACAATAGCATCAGAGTTTTTAATCTTCTGATTTACTTTTTCTAAACGTTCATCACTAATCAAACCCAACTCATAACCGATAGGGCTCAGGCGAACATCGGCATTATCTTGTCTCAATAGCAAGCGGTGTTCTGCTCTTGAAGTGAACATGCGGTAAGGCTCTTCGGTACCCTTGGTTACCAGGTCATCGATTAAAACACCGATGTATGATTCAGATCTTTTTAAAATTACGGGTGCTTTACCATGCACATTTTGGTGTGCGTTGATACCTGCCATCAACCCTTGCGATGCTGCTTCTTCATAACCGGTAGTACCATTAATCTGACCTGCGAAGAAAAGATTTTTGATCAACTTAGTTTCAAGCGTTAAACCTAATTGGGTAGGAGGGAAGAAATCATACTCGATGGCATAACCCGGACGGAACATTTTTACATTCTCAAAGCCGGGTATTTTTTTCAACGCGCGGTATTGTACATCCTCTGGTAAAGAGGTGGAGAAACCATTTACATATATTTCTACTGTATCAAAACCTTCAGGTTCTACAAATATCTGGTGGCGCTCGCGCTCTGCAAAACGGTTAATTTTATCTTCTATAGACGGGCAATATCTTGGGCCTAAACCTTTAATTCTACCCGTAAACATAGGCGATTTTTCGAAGCCTTCTTTCAAAGTTTCATGTACTTCGCTATTTGTATAGGTAATCCAGCAGCAGCGTTTTTCTGTTGGGATGGCTACATCGGTATAAGAGAAACGGCTTGGGTTTTCATCGCCCCACTGCTCTTCCATTTTAGTATAGTCTAAGCTACGTCCATCCACACGGGGAGGGGTACCGGTTTTCATACGGCCAGCTTCAAAGCCTAATTCTACTAATTGCTCAGTTAGACCTGTAGCTGCTTTCTCCCCCGTACGGCCACCACCAAAACGTTTTTCTCCTATGTGAATGGTGCCGTTTAAGAATGTACCGTTGGTTAATACTACAGATTCGCCTTCTATCTCTACACCTATAGAGGTTCTTACGCCGCAAACTTTACCGTCTTTAACAATCAATCCACTTACCATATCCTGCCAGAAGTCTACATTTGGAGTAGCTTCCAAAGCTAAACGCCACTCTTCGGCAAAGCGCATACGGTCGTTCTGCGTACGTGGGCTCCACATAGCAGGGCCTTTGCTTAGGTTAAGCATTCTGAACTGGATGGTTGTTTTATCAGCTATAATACCCGAATATCCACCCAGAGCATCAATCTCACGTACTATTTGCCCTTTGGCTACACCACCCATAGCAGGGTTACAGCTCATCTGTGCAATGGTATTCATATTCATGGTTACCAGCATTACAGACGAACCCATGTTGGCAGCAGCAGCGGCAGCTTCACAGCCCGCATGCCCTGCACCAACTACAATAACATCGTATTTCTTAAACATAACGTTGATGTTCCACGTGGAACATTTAATTTACAAAATTAACTCTTATCGCTTGATGTTCCACGTGGAACATTGAATAATGACAGTAGGGCGAACGTTGCCCAAATGGCTTCTAATACGATAAAAGGATAAAACCTGATTAATATAGACGAGATGCAGCATAATACTGCACCTAAAAAATTCATGAAAGTATATACCTTGCTTTGTGCAGGTAACTTCTTATATAAGTTTAACAAAAAGGCTATTAGTAGTATAATAACCCCGCTCGAAGCTAAAACGTCTGATAATTTCATTCTATAATTAGTTTTCAGAAAGCCCCAGCCACTTTAATGATTGCTCATCAAGCTTGTCTGTTAGTTGTTGTATTAGCCTTGCTGTTTCGGTTAATTGCTCATGGTTTAAACTACCAGAGTTTAACGTAACAGTATGCTGTTTTATTTCAGTCTCAATAGCGGCTATTTCTTTTTCTAAATCCTCAATGGCCTTTAATTCTTTAAAGCTTTTCTTGTTTTTAACTTCTACAGGTTTAGCCTGAACAGGAGCAGCTACAGGTGCTTTCTTTGCATCTGCTTTAGCTTCATCTACATCAATACGCCAAGAAGAGTAGTTGCCATTATAGATATTTACTTGACCAGTTCCGTCTAAGATGAATAACTGGTCAACCAGTTTATCTAACAAATACCTATCGTGCGATACCAATAATAGCACACCAGTATAATTCATTAAAAACTCTTCGAGTACATTCAGGGTATCAATATCTAAATCATTGGTTGGCTCATCCAGTATCAAAAAGTTAGGGTTCTGCATCAGGATGCGCATCAATTGCAAACGTTTCTTTTCACCACCACTCAGGTTAGTAACAAAACCAAACTGTTTAATAGGAGGGAAAAGGAACTGAGTAAGCAATTGCGATGCAGTAATGGTTTTACCATCGGCCATCGGGATAAACTCAGCTACATTTTTTACAATGTCAATCACGCGCTCATCATCCTTAAAGGTAATACCGCCCTGATGAAAGTATCCCATCACGGTAGTTTCGCCTTTGGCAACTTCACCCGAGTCTGGCAGAATGTTAGCAGTAAGCAAATTCAGTAAGGTTGATTTACCGCTACCATTTTTACCGGCAATACCAATACGGTCGCCTTTTTTAAATACATAGTTAAAATCATCAATAACCTTACGGCCCTGAAATGATTTGGTAAGATGATCTATCTCGATGATCTTATTTCCCTGGCGCGAAGTTTTTAAACTTAATTGTACTTTATCATGGGTGGTTTTCTTGGTCCTTTCTTCCAAATCATAAAAAGCATCCTGGCGAGCCTTTGATTTGGTACCACGTGCTTGCGGCATACGGCGCATCCACTCCAGTTCCTTTTTCAGAAGGTTGGTATTCTTTTGGAAAGTTGATGCATCTGATGCTTCACGCTCGGCTTTCTTCTCCAGGTAGTATTGGTAGTTGCCGTTGTATGGGAAAAGCTTGCCATTATCTATCTCGATGATTTCGTTACATACGTTATCCAGAAAGTATCTATCGTGCGTAACCATCACAATAGTTTTACCACTGCTAGTTAGCATTTTTTCAAGCCACTCAATGGTATCAATATCCAAATGGTTGGTAGGCTCATCTAACAAATAAACCTCCGGGTCTTGGATCAGTAGGGCAGCAAGGGCTAAACGTTTTTTCTGACCACCTGATAACGTATCTATCTTCTGATTTAAATGGTGAATATCTAATCGACCTAAAATCTGTTTGATCTCATATTCGTAAGCCCAGGCATCGGCTTCACTTAATTCTTCGGCCAGTTTATTAATGGCGTCATAATTTTCAGGGTCACTTTCTACCAGCTCTTCGTACTGTTTAATCAGTTGCTGTTGTTTGTTCTCCGCATTGAAGATAAAGTCGCTGATGGTATAGTCCTTCTCAAACTTAGGATCCTGGTTAAGGTAACTTACATTCAGATCTTTTGCACGTACGGCTTTGCCCTCAACAGGGTTCAGTTCTCCGGCTAAAATTTTTAATAGGGTAGATTTTCCGGCACCGTTAATACCCACTAAGGCAACGCGGCGACCGCGGTTAATGCCTATGGTAATATTGCGGAACAGCCAGCGGTCATGATAAGAATGGCCAAGGTTTTCACCTGATAAATATGTACTCACGCTAAATTTTTAATATGATCTGATGGATGGATATATAAGCCTTTCTCTGGCTTTAATGATTGTTTATACATGGCACTGGCTACGGTAGCAGCCGGGATGCTTCTATACTTTTTTAAACTGCCGAACAGAAGTGGGTTAAACACTTTCATTACAGCGATAGAAAATTTCTCTAACGGGCGAGATTCCTTGCGGTCGCCGGTTAAAATGGATGGTTGGTAAATGTGCAGGCAAGGCAGGTTTAAATGCGCAAGGTCTGCTTCGGTTTCACCTTTCATCTTGGTATAAAAGTTAGAACTGTTGGCATTAGCCCCAATAGCTGATACCAAATGATATTGTTTGATGGCGTTTGCCTTTGCTATTTGCCCCAGTAGCAGCGGATAGGTATGATCTATCATACGGTACACGCTCAAATCAGGAGTTTTCTTTCGGGTTGAACCTAAGCAGCAAAAAATCACATCACCTTCTAAGGCATGGGTATATTTTTCCAACTCATCAAAATTGATGATCAACTGAACCAGCTTTTTATGCTGTACAGGAATTTCACGACGGGATATAGAAATAACTTCTTGATAATCAGATGATTCAAGTAATATTTTTAATAATTCGCTCCCTATCAGGCCTGTTGCACCCGCTATAATAGCTTTTCTCATATAATATATACAAAAGTATGAAAAACAAGTGTGGTTTAGGTTAAGCCCTTAGTTATGAAACAAATCGTGGGTAAAAACATGACAAACAATTGTTTATCTACGTGTTGAAACAAAACCTTGCTGTGTTTGCTTTAAGTAAAACCAATGCATTTGTACTACTTACAGGACAAATATTTGAACCAAAAAACAATTTAGAACCAACAGTTGTACAATGAAACTAAATAACAGCAAGTAATGGCAGAACAAGTATTACCCGCATGGAAAAGATGGCTGGACTCGGTAGGAGACCAGGGCGTTTTTTTTACGGGATTTTTGAGAAATATATTTTCCGGGGGCTTCGAATGGTCGGAGTTTGTACGGCAGTGTTATGAGATCGGTTACCGCTCATTTGCATTGGTGGGCATTACCTCATTTATTATGGGGCTGGTACTCATATTACAGCTAAGGCCTACCATGGTATCATTTGGTGCGGCAAGTATGTTGCCTAAAACTTTATCGGTATCATTCATAAGGGAAATAGGCCCGGTAATTACGGCTATAATCTGTGCCGGTAAAATAGCATCGAGTATTGGTGCCGAGCTGGGCAGCATGAAGGTAACCGAGCAAATAGATGCCATGGACGTATCGGGCGCCAACCCCATGCAATACCTGGTAGTTACACGCATACTGGCTACGAGCTTAATGGTGCCGCTATTATCATTAATGGGCGATGTTATTGGCTTACTGGGCGGCTACCTGGCGGTTACACTTACCGATAAAATGAGTTTTTTCCTCTATTTCAATAAATGTATAGCGGCCTTAGATTTTACCGACTTTTTACCTGCTCTGATTAAAAGCGTATTCTTCGGCTTTGCTATTGGCTTTGTGGGCTGTTATAAAGGTTATAACTCCAACAAGGGGACTGAGAGTGTTGGTATTGCAGCAAATTCGGCAGTAGTTACGGCATCGTTATGGATCTTTTTTATTGACATGATTGTGGTACAGATCAGCACCATTTTATTTTATAGCAAGTAATGGAAAAAGAAAAAGACCATATTGAAAACGACGACCTAAACCGCGATGCTAAAGGCGAGATTGTAATTGAGATTACAGACCTGCAGAAATCATTCGGTGATAAAAAGGTACTTACAGATATTAACCTGTTGGTGCGTAAGAGCGAAAACCTGGTTGTACTGGGCCGGTCTGGCGAGGGTAAATCTGTTACCATACAATGTATTGTAGGGATGCTGATACCGGATGGCGGCTCCGTAAAAGTATTCGGTAAGGAAGTGCCCGAGCTTAATGATAAAGAGCTGAAAGAACTACGGACAAAGATAGGCTTCCTTTTCCAGGGTGCAGCGCTATATGACTCTATGACGGTTAAAGAAAACCTCGAATTTCCACTTACAAGGGTTTTAAAGCTCAAAGACCAGGCAGATATAGATAAACGCATAAAAGAAGCCTTAGAAGGCGTAGGATTGCCTGATGCAGGCGATAAAATGCCGTCTGACCTATCGGGCGGGATGCGCAAAAGAATTGGTTTGGCACGGACACTGGTGGTAAACCCGGAGATTATGCTGTATGATGAGCCTACAACAGGTCTCGACCCCATAACCTCGCGAGAGATTAGCGAGCTGATATTGAAAGTACAGAAGAAATATAAAACATCGTCCATCATTATTACCCACGATATGGAATGCGCCAAAATAACTGCAGACCATATTGTGATAATGGAAGATGGTGTATACATAGCTGAAGGCACGTTTGAAGAACTTCAGAAAAGTGATAATGAATTAGTAAAATCTTTTTTTAGCGATACGATATGAGAACCACATCTTCCCAGAAAATAAAAATAGGCCTGTTTGTAGTGATTGGGCTTGTTGTACTGTTTTTAGCCATATTTCTGATCGGGAATCAGAAGAGCATGTTCAGTTCAACCTTTAAAGTTAACGGAACCTTTAAAAACGTGAACGGTTTAATGGTTGGCAACAACGTACGTTTTGCCGGTATAAATGTTGGTGTGGTACAAGACATTAACATTGTATCAGACAGTACCGTTAAGGTAGATTTAACTCTGAACAACAACGTTAAAAAATTCATTAAAAAAGATGCTAAATTGAGCATAGGCAGCGATGGATTAATGGGCGATAAATTGATTGTTATTAGCCCGGGCGGGATAGCCAGCCACGAAATAATTAATGATGGCGGCCAATTAACTGCTGTTAACCCGGTTGATGTAGACAAGATCATCGCTAAACTGACCAGGGTCGCTGATAATGCCGAAAAAATATCAGGTAGCTTAAGCGGCATATTTGAAGATGTAAACCAGGGCAAGGGTACATTGGGCCGCTTATTACATAACGATAAAATGGCCCGCGATATGGAAGGTACCATTGAAGATGCCCATAAGACGGTTAAAAACGTAAATGCGAGTACTGTTACGCTGCATGAGGATTTAAAGGCAGCTCAAAATAACTTCTTGTTAAGAGGGTTTTTTAAAAAGAAGGAAAAGGCAAAACAGGATTCGCTTAAAAAAGTGCAAAAGCAGGCTAAAAGGGATTCTACCAAAAAAGCAGACGCAGCTATTAAGGCACAGAAAGAAAAGGATAAAGCCAACCAACAATAGCACTAAACAAAAAAGGACGCCCACTCAGGCGTCCTTTTTTGTTGCGATTAAAAGCAGCATATTATAATGCTTTGGTGATGCTTGGATCAAGCGGAGTAGTTTGCGAGCGGTAACGGTGAATTAGTTTACCATTTTCGTCGATCAAAAATTTCTCGAAGTTCCATTTAATATCACCTGTAAAATCAGGGTTTGGTGCGGTGGTTAAGTATTGAAATAACGGATCAATATCTAAACCTAAAACACTAACCTTACCGCTCATCGGGAAAGTTACGTTAAAATTATCATGGCAAAACGTTTTAATATCTTGCTCTGTACCAGGCTCTTGACCACCAAAGTTATTAGCCGGGAAACCGACTACTACTAATTTGTCTTTGTATTGCTCAGAAAGTGTTTCCAGATCTTTGTACTGTTTAGTAAAGCCGCATTTAGAGGCAGTATTTACGATCAGGATTTTTTTGCCGCGATATTTGGCCAGTGAAAGCGCACCGCCATCAATGCTTTTCAATTTAAATGTGTAAACCGAAGTTGGGGCAGCAAAAAATAGCAAGCCTAGAAATAGTGCTAATGTTTTCATAGTTTTTAATAGTTGGTTTGTTGGGTATTAGTGTTTTACTAATACAAAGTAAACTATTTAAAAAGTAATATTATTCAGATAAAAGTCTTCTTTTTCTGTCATCACCTTTTTTTCGGCAGGCTTTTTATCTGGGTAGCCCAGCAGGTGTAAAGTGCCATGAATAATAACGCGCTGTAGCTCGCGGGTTTCTGTTACATTAAACTTCTCCGCGTTTTCTCTAATGCGTTCAATAGAAATAAATATATCGCCTACAATTTTACCTGGCGTTTCAGAATTATCGAAAGTTATAATATCGGTAAGTGTATCATGATCAAGGTATTGCTGGTTCATTTGCAGCAAATACTCGTCCGAGCAAAAGATGTAGTTAAGTTCTTGCAGTTTGTAGCCTTCGGCCTCAATAGTTTCTTTAATCCACTTTTTTAGCTTCAGCTTATCTTTTAATGTAAAGCTAACCTCTTCCTGAAAAAAATTTATTGCGGGCATTATATCTTAAAGTGTAATTCAACCTCGTTTCCCGAGGCGTTAAAGATACACTGATCTGATAATTGTTTAACAATAAAAACGCCACGGCCGGTTAGGTTTTCTAAATTCTCCTCGGCGGTAGGGTCGGGCAGGTTATTATAATCAAAGCCATCTCCCTCGTCGGTAATGGTCCACATAATACGTTTGTGGTCTATCTCGGCGTTTACAATTACCTTTTTGTTCTCATCCATCTTGTTGCCATGTACAATGGCATTCATTACCACCTCATTTAAACAGGTCATCATATTGGCAAAGGTATCATCACTTATTTGATAAGTATCTGCGATATCTTCAATCAAATTTTCCAGTTCAACTATACTTTCAGGTTTCGATGGAAGCTGTAAAGTATAAAGTTTCGTGGCTCCAATATTGGCCTCTTGCATACTATTTACCATTTAATTGGTCAAAATATTTTTTAACTTTTTGTTTATAGTACAGGTTCAGGTCCGGAGATACAGTTTTCAACTGTTCTGTTTGCTTTACTTTTAGCTGCTGATAGTTCTGCAACGCCTTTATATAGCCGGGAGGTATATCTTTACCCGCCGTACTTTGTCGTTGCTTATCCTGCTCACGTTCCTGTTCTGCCTTCTCTGCCTCAAGTAACCGGGTCTGGATCTGCTGTTGCCTTTTCAGTGATTCCTCACTAATACGTCTGTTTACGAGATCATTTTCGGTTTGTTCCATTTGTTTTGCAATTTTATCCAAATTTCCTGTACCGTTTTTCCCGTCTTTTAGTTCATTTCTGTTGTACTGTTCAACCGCCTGCCTAATCATTTGCTGTTGCCGGGCCATACGTGCCAGTTGCTCGCTTTGGCTTTGCTGCTGGCTTTGTCCCGGGTTTCCCTGCTGCAATTGATCACGCATTTTCTGCATATTATTATTCAATTGCTGCTGCATCTGGCTTAACTGCTGCAAACTTTGCTTTGACTTCCCCTTGCCACCTTTTGCATTTTTCATCGCGTTTTGCAATTGGTCGAGGACTTCATTCAACATTAGTGCCAAGTTGTTCATCGAAGTCATGGCATACTGCTGGTTCTTGTTAGCTTCTGCCGTTCTTCGGTCCCCTAAATTATCAATTGCTTTATTAATATGATCATTAATAGAGCTAATTTCTTCATTTACTGTTGATTGTATTTGCGGAACCCGCTTGCTTAATGAATAAAGGCTGTCTTCGGCTGTTTTTAAATTGTCTTTTATATCTTTTTGTTGTTGCGAAAGGGTGACATAATTAGGGTCTGATGCGCTGGTTGACCTGAACGTTTGCATCAATTTTTCCTGATCGAATGAACTGTTTACCAGATTTTTAAGTAACTCGCGCAATTGCTGTGCACTTAAATTTGTTTCTTCGCCCTCTTGCTCTTCGTTATCCTGTTTTAGTTTTTTACTTAATTGCTGCATTTGCTGCGCCGCGTCTTTTTGCGATTTGGCCGCTTTTTGCATGTTATTTTTGTTTAGCTCATCCGAGCTTTTATCCATCTGCTGATCTATTTGGTCAGCATCCTTTTTTGGGTCATCTAATTTAGGCTGATTTTCTATTTGTTCGGCTGATTTTTTAAGGTCATCCAAAGATTTTTTTATATCCTGAAAATCCTGCTTAACTTTTTGCTGTTGTTGCAGTAAATCTTGTTTGTTGGCCCCCTGCTGTTGTGCCTGGTCAGCAAGCTTTTGTTGTTGATCGGCCAGTTGGTTCAACTGGTTAATATTTTGGTTCAGTTTCTGATCGAACTCCATTTTTTTATAGAGTTCCAGCATCCGGTCAAGCTCTTTTTTCAGAGATTTATTATCGTTCTGCATTTGCGAAAGCTGTTCGCGGGTGCCATCTTTTTGTTGCTGTTGCAGCATCTCTTGTAAAGCTTGCAGCATTTGCTGGGTTTTTGGGTCGAGCAGGTTTTGCAGCAACTTATCCATCTGGTTCTGCATCTCGGTTACCTGCTGGCTCTGCTGCTGATTTTGCTGGCGATTATACAGGTTCTTCTTATTCTCGTCCTGCACCTCTTTTACTAAATCATTCAGATCTTTTCTTTTTTGGAGGAGATCTTCTACCTGTTTCTTCTCATCAAAAGTGAGGGATGATTTATTTAACAGGTTTTGGTTTAAGCGCTGCGCCTCGCGCTCCAATTGCGCTGCCAGTTTAGCTGCCGATTCCATTTTTTGCTTAACCTGTTGCGTGCCGTTGTTCAACTCATTGGCAATTTGCTGTTCGGTTGGCATATCCAACTCTTTCTCTGGTGTGCGCGCCGATTTTGGACCTGCTACTGCGTCATTATCAGCTACTTCACAATAATAGTTGATATGATCGCCTGGTTTGGCTTTCAGATCCTTTAAATTCCAGAAGTAAAAAAAGTCTGATTGTGTATGACTTAAATCGGCCTTAACGGACTGCGAATAGGAAACAACCTTACTGTTTTGATCTGCCGATTTTACGGTATAATGAAAACGTAATGAACTAAAGCCATGATCGTCCTGAATTTTTCCATTGAAGTATAAGGCTTTCATGCTTACCGAATCCTGTTTTTCGGTAGTGGTGATAACCGGTGCTTCGTCGGCAATAACATTGATATGGTAACCGGTAGAATCTGACTTACTCACCTGTTCATTAATGGGTTTCAGTGAATAGGCGGAAGGTTTTAAAATCCGCTCGCTATAAGTAAATACATCATTTGCCGAAGGTTTAAGCTGATGCACATTGCCATTCACCGCAAAAAGTAAAGCGTCGGCATGTTGGGTATGAAGTTTCCAGTTTACTATGGTACCTGTCGGGATGGTTAAATCTCCGGCATTGCTAATTACTTCATTTTGTTTATGTAGGTAAGCAGGGTAGGTAAGAGCAGCATCAAAATGTAAAAGCGATGGCCGCGCATTGATAATGATTTGATATTTATCAGAACTATAACCGCCGCCGCTTAAGTGAAATGTGGTGCTATGTTGCAGATTGGTAAACTGATAGCTAAAACTACTGATGCTTTGTTTATCGAGTTTAAAAGTATGATCGTCTGTTTCTATGTAAACAGACGAAGGTAATTGATCCCCGGTTAATTTAAGTTGCAGCTTAAAATCTTCGCCCTGTGTGGCAGAAAGCTTATTATTTAATACCACGAATTTGAAAGGAGCAACAGGCGCAAAGTATTCGTTATGCTTAATGAGCCTGCGAGTGCCTTCAGTTAAAATTGCTGGGGCAACCAGTGCCAGGATAAGGATTAACGCTGCCGGAGCCAGTACCCATTTCAGTTGTTTCACATTTTCATGCAAATCAACCGCAGTTGGGAAACGTACCGGGCGTAGTGTTTCTATTTTTTGGTCGATGCTGGCTTCTATCAGCTGCCTGTGTAGTGGATTTTCATCGGCCAAAACTTTAAGCTGAAGCGTGTTCAACAATTTATCCTGTACCTCTGTAAAATGCCGGCCAATAATTTCGGCGGCCTGGTGGTGGGTTATGGTATTGCCCAGGTTTAAATAAGCCAGTAACGGCGGCAATACCAGGCGCACAATAATTATGAGGTTTAACAGAATGAAACCGTAAAAAATCAGCGTCCGGAAAAAGGTGGTAAAGTGGCCTAGGTACTCGCTGAGGGTTGCAACAATGTAACCGGTAAATAGAACGGCCGCCCAGAAAATAATACCGCGCAACAATTTATTGATGTAATACCGGCGGATAAATACATCTATTTTTTCTATCAGTAAATGGTAATTGCCACTTTGGTACATGTATCGAAAAAATAAAAATACTAATTTTTGTTATAACGTTTTCGATATGGCGGTAATTGTGACCATCAGCTTAATTGTTAGTGCCTATATTTGCAGGCTATGAAGAACGGAATTATCATAATGGCCGTTGCTGTTGGCCTAGCCATAGCATCGTGCAAGCAACATACAAGTACAACTGAGGCTGCTTCTGTTAAAAAAGATACAGTTGTAAAAACAGATAGCACCTATTTAATAGGTGTTTGGTTAGATCAGGAAATTAAAACCGAAAAAGGGGATCAGGTTGCCTATGAACTGGTAAGCCAGGGTAAAAAAACCTTTATCCAGGTAATTACTTTTACCGAAAAGAAACTGGATATTGATGATAACCCTCGTATTGCACCAGGCGCATCGCAATTAAAAGCAAGCGGGAACAAATACATCAGCGTTGACCGCCCGAACGAAATTTACATGGTTGGCAAAAATGGAGATCTGTTTATTTATGACGAGACAGGCCTGATTGCCCAATGCAAAAAAATGTTATAATTAGAATTTATATTTCTTCAACGTGTTTCTGTAGGCCAGTTTTTTAATGATATAAGGCTTTTGTTGTAAGGCTAAGAAGTTTTTAAAGGCCTGCTTTTTATTAGCTGTCATATCATTACTAAAACGATTATAAAACCGACGGGTGGTTATAAACTCGGCTGAGAGATAATCCTTTTTGCCTTTTACCGAAACCAATAGCTCTTTAAAAGCGCTTCGGTATTTGTTTTTGGGTTTTACATTACCGCTTATGCTTACGTTATTTTCGTGCTTACGGTATTTAACGAGGGGTAATGGGAGGTATTCGGCTTTACCGAAAGTAAGCGCAGTTAAGGCCATCCACACATCGTGATTTAGCAGAACATCATCCGGAATTTCGGCAAAGCGGCGTTTTAGTTCCGGGTTAATAAGTGATGCACAGCCGTTAACAAAGTTGCTGAAAAACAAGGTCTCCAGATTGTGCTGGTAGTGATGTTGCCCGCGTTCATTACGAAAAGAAGGGTTCAATACCTCATCATGTTGGTTAACCAGTATCAAATCTGTGTAAACCATGCAGGGAATTTGAGGATCATCAATTTGCTGCATTAGTGCTGCCGATTTTTCCAACTTATCTACCAACCATTCATCGTCCTGGTCTGACAGGGCAATATAATTTGCATCATCTGCTAACGCAACTGCTTTTTTGAAATTGGCCACCAAGCCAAGCTGATGATCATTTACTACATAACGGAGTTTATGCTGTTGTGCGTATTTTTCGAGTATGGCAACGGTTCCGTCTGTAGAGCAATCATCGCACACAATAAATTCGGAAGGGGGTAGGCTTTGGTTCAGGATAGATTGGATCTGCTGTTCCAAATATTTTTCGCCATTATAGGTTGCCATAACTACAGAGATTTTCATCAACTATTCTGCTTTAGAAAATTTTGCCTTCACAAAATCGAGAAGACTAAACACAAAATTATTGCGGAATATGAATAACTGCAAACCGATATAGCTTAAAGCGCAACCCACTATAGAAATAATGAGCGTGTAAATCAACGGTAAAGCCATATAATGTGCCAACCATATAACCGGGATAAATATTAAAGCGCTTAATACCGATTTTAAAACCAATGGCCACTCGTATTTAAACGTGAAATATTTTTTAATAAAGTAAAAGTATAGCCCGGTAACCATAACTTCTGAACCGATATTGGCAATTGATGAGCCTACCTCGTGAAAACACGGCGTTAACAATACATTGAGGATCAGGCTGGTTATTAGACCGCCAAGTACACATAAAAACATTTCCCTGTTTTTGCCTGCGGGTACCAGTATCAAAAACAAAAACATGTGGCCCAGGCCAATAATAAGCGGCAGTACAGAAAGGATGCGCATGCTCAGCGTGGCCGGCAAAAACTCCTTTCCCGAAAAAAGAGAAATAAACTCGGGGGCCAGTAAAGCCAATCCAAAAACAACAGGGATGGCAAAAAACATCAAAAACCTAAATGTCTGATTTAAGGTGTCCTGTACTTGTGTAAAGTTTTTATCGGCGAAATCCTTTGCTATTTTAGGCATTAGTATAACACCCATTGAGGTTACAAATGGAATAGCAATTTTGCTGAGTTTAACAGCTGCAGTATATAACCCCACTGTTTTATCATTTGATAAAAAGCCGAGCAATACGGTATCCATTTCGGTGTACATGCTTGCAGCCAGTGTGGTGCCCAATATAAATAACAGGGGCATGATATGTTTACGTAGCTGTAGATCTTTAAATGTGAGTTTAATTTTACTGCGGATGAGGAACAAGCTTAATATATTGTTCCCTAAAAAAGAGAACATCATAATGTAGAGGTATAAGCGGTAATCGGCCCGATCTTTAATAAAGGTGTACAATAAACCAAGCCCGATAAGTTTAAATAATACCGAGCGCAAGGCAATGGATTTAAACTGCTCCATACCACTAAACACCCACTCTATGGCGGTAAAGCCGAGCAATATAAGTAAGGTTGCAACCAGGTACATATTCTTATTGAGCCTGAAATAAGGAATGGTGAAAATAACAACCAGGTATATCAGCGCGAGGCTGATGCAGGTTAAGGCATGAATAGAGATCAACTCTGAAAAAACCTTCGACCGCCCTTTAATATCATCTTTATAACGGGCAATTTCTTTCATGCCATAGATAGGTACACCCATACTGGCAATGATGGAAAAATATAAAGCGAACGAAAACACAAACTGCACCCTGCCAATACCCTCTGGCCCCAAAACACGCGAAACATAAGGAAAGCTAAGTATTGGAAACAACAGGTTAGCCAGTGTAAGCAATAAATTATAAAAGTAATTTTTGGCCATTTTTTAATTCGGCAATTTGCTTTATATGTATAAAGCATCGAAGATAGAGTTTTAGTTTTTATTGTAATTACTAACACCAAGATGCTAACCGCATAAATAGCACGAAACCTTGACTTGGCTTACTGGTATAAAGCTTCTTTGCAAGCAAAAACGATTTAGTATGCATTATCTTGATGTTATAAAATGTTTATTTGATTATGCTACTTTAGCTTTTAATTATCTTCGCATAAATTGGCGTTATAAACTAAAATATGATCTACCTTAATAAATCTGTAACCGATATTGTACAACTTGGAAGAGAAAAGCATAACGAATATGTTAATGCCTCACCATTCCCCAATATTGTAATTGATAATTTTTTTGATGAGGAAATGTTGGAGAAAGTGGCCGGAGAGTTTCCTGATCTTTCTAAACTGAAGGACGTTAAAGCATACGATAACCAGAACGAAAAAAAATTAGAGGGAAAAGGAGAACGACATTTTAGTGAGACTGGCCGCCTGCTGGCGCATTATCTTAATTCTGAACCTGTGCTCCAGTTTTTGCAGGAATTAACGGGAATTAAAGAAACTTTACTGCCCGATCCGTATTTTGATGGTGGCGGCTACCACGAAATTAAACCAGGCGGATTATTGAAAGTACACGCAGATTTTAATAAGCATAAAGATACCATGCTTGATCGCCGTATTAACCTCCTGGTATATCTTAACAAGGATTGGGAAGAAAGCTTCGGTGGGCATTTTGAGCTTTGGGATAAAGACATGACCGCCGCCCAGCGTAAAGTGTTACCCATATTTAACCGGGTAGCCATTTTCTCTACAACCGATTATTCATTTCACGGCCATCCAAACCCATTAACCTGCCCGGCAGACCGTAGCAGAAAATCAATGGCTTTATATTACTATACCAATGGCCGCCCCAAAAGCGAGCTTAATCCTAAAGCCCATGCTACCTTATTTAAGGGCAGGGCTGGGGTAAAAGATGATGTAAGCAAAGAACCAGTTACTTTTAAAGACATTGTGGTTGATTTGGTTCCGCCAATTTTGGTTAAAGCAGCAAAAAAGATATTGAGATAACATCAACATTTAGGTGATATATAAGGCGTTGTTAGAAACAACGCCTTATATATCTCGTTTTAATAAAAGGTTGCCTAATTAATCAAGATCTAAACAAGCTGTTTAATACAACAGTAAATCCGGTAATCTTTCTTCGGGATGTACAGTAGCCCGGTATCTTGTCCCGATAAGGATCGGGAAGATCGTGGGTTCGAATCCCACCATCCCGACAAATTCTAATTCAATTATCCGGGTCCTTTTTCTTTATTTAAGCCTGAATGAAAAAAGAAAAGACTTAGAATCAGTCACTTCGGCCATTAAACTCAAAAAACATCAAAAATATATTTTCAAAAGCTGATGTAAATTATATCTTTGCAGCCCATTCGGGATGTAGCGTAGCCCGGTATCGCGCCACATTTGGGATGTGGAGGCCGCAGGTTCGAATCCTGCCATCCCGACTTAAGCGATACCATTAAGTATCAAAAAGCCCTTAAATCTATGATTTGAGGGCTTTTCTGTTTTATTCCAGCCCAATTTATTCAAGTTATATCAAGGAAAATGTGCCCTATTCGGTGCCCCAATTATTAAATTTATATTTGGGCATAAATAGTATATTAAGTATTTGATAGTCAATTGATTACTTAGTTTATTTTGATGTTTTTTAGTACCATTTAGGGTGCCCTTTTGAACAAGGGTAAATGTGCCCCAATTCAAAGGCTCCTAAAGACCGTCAATCTGATGCTATTTGTAACTTAATAATTGACAATATGAAAGCAGCGAACAACACCTTTGGCATTATCTTTTACCTTAGAAAGTATAAAGCCACAACTGATGGAAAAACCCCGATCTATGCAAGGATTACTGTAAATGGTAGCCGGATCGACATTTCCGTTAAACGCTCTATTGACCCTTGTAACTGGAATGCCAATAAAGGCATGGCAAAAGGAAGCCGTGAAGAAATTGTAAAACTAAATAACTACTTAGAGCAATACCGTTCGGGCATTGTGGAGTCATATCAGCAACTCCTGTTGCAAAAACGATTAATCACAGCCGAGCTGGTTAAAAATAAATTTACCGGGGAAGACCAGGCAGCGTTCACTTTATGTAAGCTTATGGAATATCATAATACCGAACAGGGGCAGATTTTAGAACCAGGTACTATGAAAAACTACTATACAACGCAGAAGTATATTCAGGAGTTTATTAGGGAGCGCTTTAATACGAGTGATAAATATCTGTCAGAGTTAAGCTATAAGTTCATTACTGATTTCGAATACTACCTGAGAAACAGGAAACCGGAAAAGGGCCAAAAGGCCTTGGAAAATAATGGTTTAATGAAACACCTGGAAAGGCTGTGCAAGATGATCAACCTTGCTGTCAGGTTGGAATGGCTTGACCGCAATCCATTTCAGGCTTACCAGTTAAAGTTTGACAAAGCGGAACGGGAATATCTTACAAAAGACGAATTAGTAAGGATCGAAGTCAAGAAATTCAGCATTGTACGGTTACAGGTCGTTCAAGACCTTTTCATTTTCAGTTGCTACACAGGGTTAGCGTATATAGATGTGTTTAATTTAACACCTGACAATCTTGTAGAAATGTCTGCCGGTAATCTTTGGATTATGACCAACAGGCAAAAAACTAATGAGCCTGTAAAAGTACCGTTGCTACCAAAAGCACTCGCCATCATTGAAAAATATAAGGTTCATCCACAGGCATTAGCAGAAGGCAAGGTATTGCCTACATTGAGCAATCAAAAGCTGAATAGCTATTTAAAGGAAATTGCCGATTTGTGTGATATTCTCAAACCGCTCACGTTTCATATTGCCCGGCATACGTTTGCTACGACTGTAACATTGACCAACGGTGTTCCTATTGAAACCGTAAGCAAATTACTTGGACACACCAAGCTGAGTACTACACAGATTTATGCCAAAGTCATTGATAGTAAGCTTAATGATGATATGAATCTCTTAAAACAAAGACTTTCTGTCTAACATATTCAAGCTGGGCAAACGCCCGGCATTTTTAACTTTTTTTAATTATTTTTGTATGAACACATTACAGCGAACCATGCGCAGCACCACTAATGATGACTTACGTTCCAAACCGGTTGCTAAACTTTCCGGAGAAGAATTGGCCGCAAGGCTTAACGGTACTGCAATTTCTGTTATAAAGGATGCATGGTCAAAAGGAGATTATATCACCTATTTCGACGAGCATCTTTGTCCCGACGAGCGCCACATGATCCACGAATTTCCTGATAGGAAAGAATTGGTTGTCATCGACAAAGAAGGCAAATCACATTTCGTTAAAATTCTTTAATCGTATTCTCAATGAACCCGCAACTATTGATCATAGGCGGGCCTAATGGTGCTGGTAAGTCTACTTTTTCAAAAGACCTATCACCCGAAGGTGCGCTTATTTATGATGCTGATATCGTCAAGGCACGAATATCAGCCAAATTCCCTGACTTGCCGGATGAAAGTATTTATTACGCGATTGAGCAGGATTACCTGGATAATATAGATGCAATTTTAAAGTTGCGACAACATTTTACTGTGGAGACCAATTTCAGGGATGCTGGATTGCTGAGTACCGTAACCCGTTTCAAAGAAGCCAGTTATGATACCACTTTGGTTTATATGTGTTTACGAAGCGTTGAACAATCTATGGATCGTGTTAACCGAAGGGTTAGAAATGGCGGCCATTTTGTTGACAACAATAGCATTAGTTATAACTTCAACAAAGGATTGAAGAACTTGGAATACTTTGCAAATAGGTTTGATAATATTGAGGTCATAGATGTCTCAAATGATGTACTACATATTAAGTCATTACTAAGTGTTCAAGATAAGCAGTTGATTTATTATGACGAAAACTCACCTGACTGGACGAAGAATTATCTTCAGAATATCGCCCGACAGTATACTAAACCCGATCTGGACCGCGATCAGGATGAAGATAGATATAGAGGCCCAAGGCGTTAATAAGCAAAGACAAAGTATTATAGATATATTCATATATAAAGCCCTACACCAAAATTGTAGGGCTTTGATTTTGGCAATCGTTTTGTAGCTTTATTTAAAAGCACTACCTAAACAATATGAGGCCACAATATTTTAAGCATAGAGCTGTATTCGACTTCAATAGAGACACCAACGACATTGGCTTTCCATTGCCGTGGAAAAAAGGAAATGAAGACAATCATTTCCTTTTCCGTCTTTACAGGAAAAATAAAGAGCAATACGAGCTTTTCTATCAACACCAACTTAGTTTCTTTTTAAGCTGTTATAATGATGCTACCGAACAAGAGTTTTTTATTCATCTTAAGCAGATTATCACTGATACTATTTCGGAACTTGTCAACAGGAACCGCTATACCTCGAAGCATGCGCAGGAGCGTAAAAACCGAATGCAATTACAAGAGTTTTTGGATTATCTGAACTCCATTGACCAATGGTTTATTCAGTCTACAGATCAAGAAACCATAAAACGCCAATTGGAAGAGATTGCAAAGCTGAACAGTGAAAACAAAAAGCTTAAAGAAGAAAATAAGAAACTCCGGGAATTGGAAACTAAAGACTACATCGACATTCGCGAGGGCAAGCAACGAACACTCTATCATTTGATGTTACAGATCAGGGAACTCAAACTCGACGATAGTAAAGAACTGGCAAACGCTACCACCCTGAATATATGGAGTAAAATGATTGCTAAGTACTTTAGAGTAGGCGGCAAAGAAATCAGTGTTGAAAGCGTAAAGCGTTATTTCCCGCCTGATAATGATGCAGACCTTGCTAAATATAAAGACATACCTCAAAAAGACAAGCTATTTACCATAATTCCGGCGAAGAAAAGAAGTTTATAAAAATACGCCCTTGCCATCTTTTGTAAAACCCCTCCATTTAATAACTATTTGTATTATAGTTAATTATATTTCTCTTTAACCTTTCCATAACCACTATAATTTGACCTTTAAATTTTTGGAGGTCACGCTTGCGCTGTTTTTATATTTTCATTTGTGGCATGGAGTTACTCAACTACGAAGCCCTAAGCCAATGTATCAGGGATGCAGTCAGGGCAGAATTACAAGAACATTTTAGAGCAGGCAAATACCCGCCGCACGATGAGCGGCTGTTATCCAAACAGGAGCTGGCCGAGGAGTTGGGCGTGTCCTTAGTCACGCTTACAGACTGGATGAAAAAGGGGCTGCCCTTTTTGCGCTTACACAAACGGGTATATTTTAAAAAGAGCCGGGTGCTCGAAATCATGCAACAAAAATTTAAAGATCAAGGAGGAAAAGATGAATGTAGAATTAATCACAAAGGAAGATTTAAAGCAGTTTAAAAATGAGATGTTAACCGAGATGAAGCATCTCTTAAAACCCGGCCAGGGACAAAGCAAGCAGTGGCTTAAAAGCTATGAGGTAAGGAAGCTATTAAACATATCGCCCGGTACCTTGCAGAATTTAAGAGTTAACGGAACGCTTCACTATACTAAAATCGGTGGTCTGCTTTATTATAAAACAGAAGATATCGAAAAGCTATTGGAGGGCAATATCAGATAGGTTTCGCTTGCGAAACCCGAGGCAAAGCTTTGGAAAAAAGCGGTATTTCATAGCGCTTGCGGTATAACTGTATATCTAAATATACCGGCCGGAGGCCGTTAACCAAAGTCATTTGCCGATAAGAAGCAAGTTTGTGTTTTTGTTCCACAAAAACATCCCGGATGCCTTCAGCACCGGGCAAACTTGCCTTTTGCGCCCGCTGGTTGCAAAAGGATTTAAGACGATAGGTTGGACTGATTTACCTCAGTGAAGGGAGTTTGATTATGGATGAGACATTGGACAGTTTAGGAAATAAAGGGAATAAATCCGCAACCACCCGAGTAAGAAACCGTGGAGGCAGGCCGGCAAAAAAAATAAAAAAAGCTATTGGCATTAGGGTAAGGGTGACTGCCACCGAGCGTTTTCTGGTTGAGACAAAAGCCCGGAAAGCGAATATGCGGATCAGTGATTGGTTCAGAGCAGCCGCATTAAAAGCAACCGTGATTGCACGGCTAACCGCTGAAGAAAGACAGTACCATCATGTACTGGCCGGGTTGGCCAACAATCTCAATCAGCTCACCAAGTTAGCGCATGCTAAAGGGTTAATGAGTATCGTCCTGAAGTGCGATGCGCTGCTGACAGAGATTGACAAAATCCTTAAACGGCTGACAAGCGATGATCGGGAAGATACCTAAACCGGGAAAGACTTTTGCAGGCTGTATTGAATATAACCTGCAAAAAAAGGATGCAGTTATATTGGATGCCCAGGGCATCCGTACCGGTAAGATAGCGGATACCATTGCTGATTTCAATTTCCAGCGAAAGTTAAATCCGGGCTTGGGCCAGGCAGTTGGCCATATCGTGCTAAGCTGGAGCAGCAAAGATGCTGACAAATTAAATGATGGGGCGATGGTGAACATTGCCCAAACGTATTTGCAGCGGATGAAGATACAAGACACACAAGTCCTGATCGTCAAGCATCAGGATAAAGATCATCCTCATCTGCATATCGTTTACAACCGGGTTAATAATCAGGGTAAAACCATATCCGATGCTTTTCAGTATCGAAATAACGTGAGGATCACTAAAGCCCTCACCTTGCAATACGGATTTTACATGGCACCGGACAAACGCAATGTAAACCGTCCACAACTTAAAGGGGCTGATAAGCTGAAATATGAATTGCATGATACGATCAAGACACTCAGTAAAAAGGTTACCAGCATGGATGAATTGAAAATGCTTTTAAAGCAGAATGGCATAGAGATGCTGTACAAATACAAGAGCGGTAGTAAAGAAGTGCAGGGCATTAGCTTTGCCAAAGGTGATGCTAAGTTCAAAGGATCAGAGATCGACCGTAGTTTAAGTTATGCCAATTTAAGCAAGGCAATTAGTCAACAGGTGCAAGCCAATGAACAGGCACAAGCACAACAAGCTCCGTTAAGTCTGGCAGATCAATTAAGGCAAGTTATTAAGGAACAGCAGGTCGAAATATTACCAGCTTTTATCCCTGATATCTCCATTTCAGATGACGTTGATGATGAGGCTATTTACGGTAAAAACCGCAGAAGAGAAAAGAAGCCCAGGATTAATTCTCGATAGAAATAAGGAAGTGGACTATTTAAAGCAACAAAATGGATAAACAAAACAACCCCAATAGATCCTTATCAGAAGAAATTCTTGATGATTTAATCATCCGGATGGATAAGTTAGAAAATCAGGAAATTCAAATGCCGGATTACAGCAGGCAGTTTGGAATGTTGGAAAAAGTAATCAAAGATGCTTTGCCGCAATTTGATAAGCCGCTTGCGGATATTCAACAGGTCGTTGAGCAGCAGAAAATGGTAGCCGAGCTACTGCAAAACCAACACAACGATGTAAAGGCAATCATAAAAGAGCTACCCAAATCTATACCCGTACGCCACACTCTTGACATTAAGGCCAAGGGAGTAACCTTCGCTATTATTACGGTATTCTTGCTTTTAGCTTTACTATTTGGTTTCTGCCTTCATTTATGGAATGAAAACAGCGGGCTGGAAGCGAACGATATCAAGTTTCGCTCGATACGTCAAATGTCGCCGGAGTGGACGCATTGGGCAGATACTACTTATGCACGTAACCCAGAAGCGATGAAGAAGAACACAATCAAGTTTGAAAATGATGCCTTAGAAAAAGCGGAAGCCGAAGCAATAGCCAAGCAGAAGGATAAAGAGGCAAAGGACGCTAAAAAGAGGTTAAAAAAGCTCAGAGCCAAAAAATGAGGAAAAGGTTACTCATCAAATCTCAGGTCAAGAAAAAACAAAGTCCCTTTACACTTCCTGCTTGGGGACTTCAACCTAAACCTTATCACAATTGGACAATAGAATTGCCCGATTGACGCGAAGTTAATATTTTCAAAGTGGCTTTCTGTTATTTGCCTTTTAACAACTCGTTTTTTTCCTTTTCAGCTTGTAGTAGCCTTTCTAACAATGCAACCTTTTCATCATATAAGGTCACAATCTTTTCAATCGGACTAAAGTTGTAATAATGGCCATAAGATGCGGCATGGTCGTTATAAGTATTCGCTATGAAATTTATGGTGGCTTCATCACTATAGTTTTTTATAGCATCCGCAGATACACCTAATATCCCAGCCACTTTTTCTAACACATCATCCTCAATAGTCTCGCTTTGCTCAATGCGTGATACTGTTTGTTGACTTACGCCTAATTCAGAGGCCATAATCTCCTGTTTGATTCCGCGAAGTTCACGTATACGGCTGATCTTTCTGCCGATATGTGTATTGGATGCTTTAGATGATGTTTCCATAGACTCAAATATACGATTTTTCCTTTTGGTAAAAATATCGGCTTTATGGGTAAAATACCCGTGAATTGGGTTTTATACACAGCATACGTGTTCGAAATTTGATTATACAGCAAATCAAAAAACGACATGAAAGTAATTATCAACAACATCAATATTTACCACATTCATGATAATCGGTATTACAATAATGGTATTAACAGCGAATTGAATGTGGGTTACGGAAAAATGGAAGATGCCGATCTGACGGAAGATTTTTCGCAAATTATCGTCAACGATGATCTAAACAATGATGACAGCCCATTAATAGCACAATTGAAAGAGCGTATTCTTCAGAGTGAAATAGAAGTTAAACAGCTCTTAGATCAAATGAACAGCGAAACTAAATAAGCGTATCATGGAAAGAAAGAGCGTATACCTGCCAGCTTCACGGTATAAGGAGCTGGAAGAAATCATCAATGCACTAATCCAAAAATACAATGCAGAATACATTATCTGTTTCGGCTGCTTAAGTGATGCAAAAGAAAACACCAGTTGCTTCACCGGAGAAATAAAGCAAAATCATACTCATTACTTCTTGCTGATGATTACGACGGAAATAAACCGGATTGAACATGAGGTTCAGGATTATGTAAATACATTTACGGAAAAGACCAATATCACCATCGTTGTTCACGGGCTGGAAACCGTAACACATGCAATAGCAGAAGGTAGCCGATTCTTTACAGCCGTTTGCCGAGACGGATTCCAACTGTACTCGGCAAGCGGATTAAATTTAAATTTAGATTATCCCAACCTCAATCCCGCCACGACATTTTCCAAAGCGCAGAAACACTTCTACCATCGTTACGGCATGGCAGCAGGTTTTATGGAATCAGCTTATGTAAGCTATGACAATGGCTTCTATAGCAATTGTATGTTCGAGCTGCATCAAGCGGTTGAGCAGGCTTGTATTGCTGTGATAAGGGTATTTATGGCTTACCGCTCTGACATGCACAACCTTGCACGTTTGATTGATTTATGCAGCTGTTTTTCTGATGAACTAAAATTCTTGTTTCCAAGACGAACGGCGGAGGATAAACGCCTTTTTCAAATACTGCTAAAAAGCTATTCCGACACCCGTTACAAAGACGGGTACCAAATTGTCGATGAGGATGCAGATAAGTTGTGTACACATGTCAAAGAGTTCCTGGATTTGATTAAGGCACTTTGCAACAAAAGATTAAAAGAGTACCGGCAGGCGGCAGAGGAAGCAGGCAAAAATATCGAGGATTATATCCCGGTATTGCCTGCCTCCCTGTTTGCTTAATAAATCCACAGCTACCATTTCTTAAACATATTATCATGGCAAAGAAGCAAAAATTAGGTATGATCCTATCACCTGATACTTTTTATTATGTGATACCATTTGAAAGGCCTGACCAAAAGTTAACAAGAGAAGTGCTCGACAAACATTTTGCCCCGCCTAAAGGCAGGCAGGCTTACATGGGTATTCATACGGAATTTAAAGGCTTTAAATATGATTTAGTACATGTTGCGGTTAAGTTACCTGATAACTCTGAAAATATGCTGTTTCTTCATGTTGGCTTAATAGAATTGGATGTAGCATGTACTTGTGGGATGCCAGATGAAAAGCTTTGTCATCATGCCTATATGGGTTTACATAGCCTGGCCTGGTATGACTATTTACAATTGGATAGATACTATTGGCCTGGAATCACCTCAGACGAAAAAGTGAAGCACAAGTTTTTAAACCTTGAAGTTAAGCCCGATTGGATTACCGTTAAACCCAAACTACAATACGGAAATATCTTTAAGCCTAATATTGGGTTTAATGGTGGTCAACTGCCCGCTATTGAGAAGCCGTCTAAGTTAGAGAATGTGGTTGTTGGAGAAAAGGAAGCCATCGCGTATTGCTTAGCTTATAACTTTGGTAATTACTCTAGTTCACATTTAGCCGTTTTAGTGCCTGGTTTGGGGATAACCAACAAATACAATAATGAAATTTCAAGCTTTATCCTGTTTGGCAGGGAGGATAAACCTATAATCCATCTCAACTATACCACCGGCCAACAGCAGTTAAATACAATAGGACTTCAACAATACCAAATAGCAAAAGGCCTCGACGACCTGCCCGATGAGGGGAAAAAACAAGCCTTATCTAAAGCCAAGCAAGCGATGATAACCCTATGGGAGCAGGCCATTCCTTTGCTTTTGAATGAGAAATTTACTTTCCGCTACTATACCCACTGGATAAAGTATATGCGGGATAAGCCGCGCAAAGCGAACATGCAAAATTGCAGGTTTGGTTTGGAAAAACCTGTTCTAAGCTTCTTACTAAAGTTTAATCAGAATCATTTTTCGTTACGAGCGGTTGTTACGGTTAATGGCAACACTTTAGAACTTAACGCCAAGCCGCATTTGTTTGTCATCGACGAACTAACAGATATATGTTATCTCATACACTCACTTCAGGATGACGAACTATTAATGTGGATGCTAAGAAACCATAACAGATTGACTGTATTGCGGGAGCATTTTGCAGAATTTCATCTGACTTTCCTGGAAAAACTCAGTTCTTGTTACGAGGTGCTGTTTTATAACCCAAAATCAAAAAAAACCACGATCTACGATTTTGAAATGATCGCTAACGAAATTAACCCAGAAAGTGATGGAAAATGATTTAGAGTTTAAAGAGTTGTCTCCTGATGACATCCGCAATTTACAACTGGGCATGAGGCATTTATTTACCAATTACCCGCATGAGGAACTAAAGAAGACCATTTGGGAATTGTACAGAGGCTGGGTTTATAATTCCGCGGAATATGTCAGCCCTAAAGAAATAACGGAAATGTTATTGTTGTATGAGGCTATGCTTGCATTTACAAATGATGTTCATGAGTATTGCCAATATCCTTAACAGAACTATTCTAAAAAGAAAGTGAACCGTGTTCATAGATAAATCTAAAACAGAATGTATTCTTCAAATGGAAACCTCACCTCGCGTCTGCGGCAAGCACCATACGGTGCCAGCCTCGCCGCCCCACAGGAATGATGTTCGCACCTTACATCATTCCTTTTCTCCCCTCTTAAAAAAAACCCTATTTCACCGCAACAGGCAAAGTTACCGACCGCCGGGTGAAAAGTCAAGGCTATACAAGCGAAGCATCTTTGTTTTGTTTTTTAGCGGAGCTTCGGCCTTGACATTTCATCCGGCTCGCGCTTTTGGTGCCTAAGCGGTAAAAGAGACGAACTGTTCAATGGCTATTTAATAATAAACCACATCCCATTTGTCAACTATAGTCAGTCTCTAATACATTTGCAGATGTCAAACCAAGCTGAGCGGAAGGGCAGTCTATGATGGCTATTCGCAAACAAGCGATTAAAGATCACATTTTTGTTGTTTTAAAGTACATTCTTAGAAGACGACGCTTCATTTTACCATTTCATCTACACTACGCTTCTGTTCTTGAGCATTGAAATGAAGCATCTGCCAACCATACGTCTTTTTCAGATGATTACTTTATTAACCGCAGTTACTCTATCGGTTTCAAATTTCAAAATGCAACCATAATGCATTATGAATATGCGATTAACAACTTATGCCATATTTAATTTTGGAGGCAATAACTCTGAAATATTTATTATGAAAAAACGGCTGATCCTAACCCTTCCAGTTTTACTGCTTGCCTCATGTGGACAAAAGCCATCTGCAACAAGTAAAATTACAGATTCAACTATTGTACATTCAGATAGTGGATCCATCACAAGAGATTCTGGACGTGTTAAAATAACCGGCCCAGATACAAGCATTAAGATTACGGAAGAATATGCAAAACTGGTAGGTCGTGATGCTTACTTCTGGGCATGGCCTATGGTAAATATTTATAATCGAAGGCTGGCCTTTACAAATGTAAAAGACTTTGCCATGGCAGGGCCACTTATCCAAGCACCACTTAATCGTTTTGGCATGTTGACCGATTATGTGATACCCACTGAACGTGCGATTGCGTGTCCGAACCAGGATGTAGTTTACGGCATCGGGGCGCTCGCCCTTGATTTGTCGCCGGTTGTAATACAGGTGCCCGATTTTGGCAATCGTTTTTGGGTATACCAAATAGTAGATCTTCGTACAGATGGATTCGCTCCGCTTGGTAAAATGCACAACACTAAACCCGGCTTTTACTTACTTGCGGGACCAAATTGGAAAGGTGATGTGCCCAAAGGCATTACTAAGGTTTTTCGTTCTTCTTCTAATACGGGCATTGTTGGGCCACGCGTATTTATGGACGATACGCCCGAAGACAGGAAAGCTATTCAGCCCGTGATTCAATCGATAATGATGTACCCGTTGGCAGAATTTGATGGTAAAATGAAAACAAAAGATTGGAGCAAAGTACCTAAAGTTGCTGGCGCTGCCGCAGGGAACGCGGAGGTAAGATGGGTATTCCCAGATAAGTTTTTTGATGAGTTGCCTACTGTTTTTGCAGATGCTCCGGCGCTACCCGGTGAGCAAGCTCGTTATGCGCAGGTATTAGCCGTAATAGCACAGGCTAGAAAAGATCCGAAGCTCAAAGCTGCTATGATCCAGGGTGCTACTGAGGCCGATCAATTACTTGTTACACCTCTATTCCAGTTCCGCAATTTTGGCAAGCAATTGCCTTATCATTGGAGCACCATTAATAATGGCTCTGCATGGGGAACAGATTATTTCACCCGCACAGCTACGGCAAAATCTAACATTTTGGTGAACATCCCCGAAGAGACGAGTTATTTTTATCAGGACCTTGATGAACACGGTAGCAGGCTTATTGGAAGTAATAATTACACAGTTACTTTTATCAAAGGACAAACCCCTCCGGTTAATGGCTTCTGGTCGCTTACAATGTACAATGAACATCATTTCTTCGAGATTAACAACTTAAACAGGTACTCGTTAGGCACCAAAAATAAAAATCTGAAATATAATTCAGACGGCTCACTTACCATATATGTCCAGTCCACAAAACCTTCTGAAGACAAGTTCGCCAACTGGCTTCCTTCCCCCAAGGGAGTATTCACTTTGTATCTGCGGGCTTATTGGCCAAAAGAAGATGTAATAAAAGGTTTATGGACCCCCCCAGCCGTAGTGTTGGCAAAATAATATTCGTTGTAATTACAATAAATAATTAAGTCGGCTTTAGTCCCAGCAATATACAGGGAACATCATTTCAGCATTTTTCAGGTTTTTAACGTACCAGGAAATAATTATAGTCATGAAAAGAATAATTTTTAACCTTGTCGCGACCCTGTTTTTTATAGGGGTATTGCCTGCGGGTTACGCACAAAACAATGAATCATCTACAAATAAACTATCAGACCTTTCAAAGACTACATTCAAACCAGCCGATATAAAAGAACAACTTATTTATCAACGGGGTATCGAGGCAGCCATTTGGGGACTTCCTGCTGTAAATTACGAGTTGATGCTTCAGGAAATGCTAAATAAAACATCTGGTAAACAGAATGAAATCATTTATTGGTCCCGCCCTGTTGACTGGCATAACCAAACACTTACACCAAATCCGGATGCCATTTATTTTATGGTATTCTTCAATACGAAGAATGTTGGGCCTTTAGTGATTGATGTACCTCCTGCCGACGGCGGATCATCATTTGCAGGTAACATCGACAACGTTTTTCAGATGCCGCTGGAAGACGCAGGGCCTTATGGTGCCGATAAGGGTAAAGGTGGTAAATACCTGATTCTGCCCCCCGGTTACAAGCAAAAGGCCCCGGTTGGTTATATCGTACTTCCAGCAGATACATATGAGGGTTATGCGTTACTCCGTTCCAACCTGCTCAGTCATAGCGATGCCGATATTACCAAAGCAAGAAATTATGGGAAAAGGCTCAAAGTTTATCCGTTATCAAAAGCAGGTCAAGAAGACAAAACCAAGTTTACTGATGCAAATGGGGTGCTGTATGATGCGACAATCCAATACGACGCTACATTTTTTCAATCTTTAAATCGGATCATTCAGGGTCAGCCCTGGCTTACACGTGATAAAGGAATGATTGACCAGCTTAAAGCAATAGGAATAGAAAAAGGGAAACCATTTAATCCTGATACAAGAACAACGGATATTTTAAATGCGGCAGCAAAAGGGGCACTTGCTTACATAGAAGTGATGTACGATGCCGGTTTTCCCCGACTCAATCCTGATGCGCACTGGGCAATACCAGCTATGCCGGACCTTATTAAAGCCGGATCATCGGGATATATAGAAACCGATATGTATCCTGTTGATGCGCGGGGCTTAACGTATGCTCTCGGATACGTTGGCATTAAGCGCTTGGGTACGGCACAGATCTATCTGATATCGGGCAAAGATAAAGAAAGCAACGCGCTAAGCGGGGCTGAAACCTATCGCCTCCACGTGCCTGCAAACGTGCCGACAAAACAGTACTGGTCTGCAACTGTATATGACCGCGCGACCCATGCATTAATTAAAAACCTGTCACGTGCAAGTTGCGCCTCAAACGACAAAGCAGTTCAGGTAAATAATGATGGTTCAGTGGATGTGTATTTTGGACCGAAGGCTCCCGCCGGAAAAGAAGCCAACTGGATTCCTACAAACCCCGATGGAAAATTTGAAGTTCTATTTCGCCTATATGGCCCTGAAAAACCCTTGTTTGAGAAAACGTGGAAACTTGGGGATATTGTCAAGCTGTAAAAAACAAAGTAGTATATAGAAAGCGGAAAGTTACTAAAGGTAAATTGTAAATTATATCATACAGTGACGAATGATTAAATATCTGTAACGATTCCTAATACATTCCAAAAGGGCGTACATACTATTGTTGGATAATTATTAATACATGGCAGCGACGGGCATATATGGGTGTCATACGGAGTTTAAAGGCTTTAAAAATGGTTTAGTATACATTGAGGTTAATTTGCCCGATGATTCTAAAACATGCTGTTTCTGCATGTTGGCTTATTGGAATTAGATGTGGGACGTATTTGCGGAATGCCAGATGAAAAGCTCTGTCATCATGCCTACGTGGGTTTGCATAGCCTTGCATGGTATGACTATGGACAATTGGATAGATACTATTGGCCTGTAATTACCTCTTGCTATTATTTTACGAGGCGATGTTTGCATTACAAATGATGTTCATGATTATTGCAAATATCTTAACAGAACTATCCTGAATATAGGTAAGCCGGAAGAATAGTATAATTAAAACAGGGCATACCTTTCAAAAGGAAATCGTCGCCATGCGTCTGCGGCAAGCACCATACGGTGCCAGCCTCACCGCCTCACCGGAATGATGCTCGTACCTCACAACATTCCTCTTCCGACCTTTTAAGTAAAACCCATTTCACCGCGTCCGGCAAAGTTACCGATCGGCGAATGAAAAGTAAAGGCTATACAAGCGAAGCATTTTAATTTGTTTTTAGCGGTACTTCGGCCTTGACATTTCATCCGCCTTGCGCTTTTGGTGCCTAAGTGGTAAAATGGTTTCGCGGTTCAATGCGTCATAATGATTAGGCTACTTTCATAACGCCTAAATATGACTTTCATTAACTATTTCTCTTGTCTTATATCGTCAGGAATCCATGTCCGGTTGAACCAAGGCTCCAAAGGGCCATATAGACGAAACATTGCAAACCACCCCTTACCGGGCACGGTACGGACCCAATTACTTTCGTCGTTGGCAGGAGGATCAGGGCCAAAGTAAATATCAATAGAGCCGTCAGCATTAGCTTTGATATTTTTATCATAAGAGTTTTTGCCTGCAATCTTTTGACCATTGGCCAATATCGAACGCGTCCAGTTATCATAAACGATAATTGACCAGAAATCTTTTGCTGGTGGATTGGGCGGGATGTGAAACTTGTAATTATTTTCTCCCAAAAGCCATTGGCCATCCTTATCATAATAGGTCCAGGCGTATTGCGATCCGGTTCCAGGCTTAGGTGCACTCATCCCCTTTGCTGCCCCCGTGGCAAACCATGTCATATAAACCATTTCATCAAGCAGTGTCCGGTGTCCATCGTTAAAAACCGGATATCCTGCAATTCCCGCCATCCAGTGAGAGCCTTTAGCGACTCGCTCTGGTTCTCTGGGTGCATAGCTGATGGCTTGTGCCATAAAACTTGCTGTTTGTGCCGCATCTCCAAGAATTCCCCTCATCCGTTTGTCCGGTGAAAACGGCTTCCCCTTTTCAATACCGATGGCGCGTAATATTCCCGCCGTCTCAGGGTCTATAGCTTGTTCGGGCTCCCTTGAAATCAAATCAGCAAGCATTTCAAATGCGCGTATGTCATTGGGAGGCGTAGAATCAAATGGCTTATTATTGGCATCGATAAAGGTCATAGCAGTTGGAGAGCCTTTTTTATTCAAAGGATAAATCCTTACCTTTTTTAACAATGCATAGGCAAGAGTACTGTTTCCTGAAGGATCAAGGAAAGCACGAAGAAAGAACCAGGAACCATTGGTTTGCAGCTTTACGATAAAATAACCTGTTGTAGGCAATTGCCCCTGATAACCAGGCGGGACAAAAAGGAATTTACCACCCTTTCCATGATCAGGGCCGCTTGGCCCAATGTCAATCACCGGACGCATCCACATATCATTAACCAAGCCAAGTACACCCGGTGGAACATCGGCAACTGTCGGTCCATCGGTATCGAGTGATAAAAAGGTCGTGCCATAAAGCGTTTCTGCGTTAGGTGTCAGCATCAGGCTTTTGGCTGTGGCACTGAATATGGCAAACTTAGAAGAAGCCTTTACACCGATATCGCGGTTAAGCCCAAGGCGCAAACCATACATACTTAAAGCCGGAAAATTTCTTAAAAATGCCTGGGTAGCTCTTTGAAAATCCAATTCATCGTATAAACGCTGTGTCGTTTCATCCGTAGGGTACCCGTCCTTAAAATTTAAAGTGCCGAGCCATTTGGATTCCACCGTAGCCGGTGGTGGTGCAGGAGCTGTTTTTGTCGGTACCGAGATCGGATCTTCGGTTTCTGTCGCTTTTTGAGCCGTAGATCGGATTGGTATTATAAAAAAAACCAGCAACAAGAACAAAATGCAAGCATTGCGGCATCTTGGGCCTTCCGCTATTACAAAAGAAATCTTCATATCTGTTGTTAAAAAAAATGTTTTTGATTTACTTACTTGTAAAGCCACAAATCGTTCTGTGAACGTTATTCTGATTGCCTCCTGTATTTATTTAACTTTTACGATGTCATCCATCTTCCAGCTCTTGTCAAAATAAGCTATTGTTGGGCCGTAGAAACGCATGTAGGCAAACCAGTGCTTACCGGGGTTGGTTTGCACCCAATTCTTTTCTTTTCCGGCAGGTGCTTCAGGTGCGAAGTACAGGTCAATAGAGCCATCACTGTTTTTAACCAGGTCTTTACGTGAGGACAGGTCTGCATTGCGTTGTTTATTATCAATGATGCAGCGGGTAGCGGCATCATAAATAGTAACCGACCAAAAATTCACCGCAGGAGGATTTGCGGGAATATGAAGTGTATAGCTATTATTTCCTTCTAACCAGTTACCGTCTTTATCTTCATAAGCCCCCAGATATGCCTGACCCAGGTTAGGCGTTTTAGAGATCATAGCATTGGAGAAAGTAACCGCTTCAAAGAAATAGGATGTTCTGCGAAAGAATTCGTCATAATTGGCGGCGCGCTGATTAGAATTGGTCAGAGCCATTACGTAATCCCATTTCCGGCCTTGCCAGTGATAAATACTATCCAGACGTTTATCAAAAGAATTGGCCATCGCCATTTGCTTTCCCCGTGTTGCAGCGGCTATCAATATCTTTTTTTGTCTTTCAGTCGGGTTAAAAGGTTTTCCCTTTATAATACCCAGATTATTAAGCCATGACATAAAAAAACGATCGCGTTCTTCAACTGGCTCCTCGTTTAAAATATCGTACAGGCGTTGCCAGTAAACAAGGCCATCGGGTTGTATTGCCAAGTACTTTTTACCCGCCGGGCTAACCAGTTTGGTAGGTTTGGGATTTGCACGATCCGCATAAGGATAAATTTTAACCCCCTTTATCAATGCCATTGCTTTCGCCGGGTCTGGGTCAAGTGCACGGAAACCAAAGAAAACATTCATCATACTGGATGGAATGCTGTAATATCCCGGCGCTGTGATTGGCTTCCGACCGGGAGGGGTTAATATGTATTTGCCTCCTTTGCCTTTATCTGCACCTAGCTCGCCAATGGCGGCTAACTCCCTTTGCCAGAAATCACCTAAGCCGCCAGCCGTGTGTCCGGCTGGCATTTCAATTACGGTTGGCCCGTTTTTAGCCAGGTCGATAAAGTTTATAATATAAGGCGTAGTTGCATTAGCCGTTAATATACCCAGTTTATCATCGTATGAATTATACATGACCAAATCATTGCTACTTGCACCAAACACGTCATTGTGTATGTGTTGCCACTCCGCATAAGCTACAATGGGTAAACCCCATAAGTAGCACTGGGTAGCCTGCTGATAATCCATTTCATTGAACAGCGCCGAAACCGCTGCCTTTGAAGGTAATTCACCATCCATAGTTACTTTGGCAGGATCAATAGCTTGCAAAGTAGTGTCGGTTTGGGTAGTGGTTGTAGAATCAGTAGTCTCACTTGTATTTGTTTTTCGCTGTTCGCAAGCTATCAGTAAGAGAATTGCTACAGAAAATATCAATGCTTTTTTCATGGTATCTGATGTTAGATATATTAAATGGTGTTTCTAATGAACCGCTGCAATACTTAAACCTATTGTACCGTTTCAGGCTGCGGCGCTTTCCAGGTGCCATCAAGTATAGATTTGTCCGGACCGTAAATTCGAATCAGGTAATAGAAGGCTCCTTTGGGCGAAGGCAGCCAGTTAGATGTCTTTCCATTAGGCGGATCATGTTGAATATATATGCTCAAATCGCCGTTAGCGTCAGTTTTTAATCCGGTGGTCCGGTCGCCAATAGAATACCTGTTGATGGGATTGTTTACCAGAAAACGGCTGGGCAGCTCATACAAAGTAATGCTCCAAAAATATTTATCGGGAGGTGTCTGCCCCTTTGGAAAGCGGATCACATAGTTTGTTTTCCCCGTTAAAAAAGCTCCGCTCTTGTCAGTCCTTGTGCCAATATAGATCGCCTCATCTTTGGTATTGCCAAACAGACCTGCTGCTGCTCCTAACGCCCGTTTCAGATAATTCCCATTGAGCATTTGGCGCGTGCCGAATAAATCAGTTGCGTTGGTTAGTTTATCGGTTCCATCTTTTAACTCTTTAGCTCCCGCGCGTGCACCAGCCGTGATAGCTGCAAGCACTTCTGGTTTATAAGCGTTGCTGTCAAACTTTTTGCCTGGCGCAATACCTATTTCACCGAATCTCGCCATCATTGACTTTTCGGTAGGATTGCGGGAAGCATATTGCAGCAGGTTATTCAGTTGGCCAATGAAGGAAGCGTTACCCCAGGCAGCCTGATTAATACCAGGAAATGGCAAAGCATATACCTTATGTGACGGAGCTGGCTGATGAGTATATACATGTAGTGGCACAAGTTTATAACCGTCTTGTAGTTTCTTTACATTTTCAATATCACCCTTTGCCATTTTCAATTCGGTGCGGCCCAGCAGCGTAACCAAATTGGTTTCTGATCTGATTACACTATTAACGCCTGCCGGCTTGGTTCCTGCCCAGTTTGGGCCGGCTATCAGGTACTTTCCTGCCTTACTACCTGTAGTTCTGCTGCCTACGTAGGCGAAATTAAAGGTGTAGAGATCGATAAACTGGAAACTATAATATCGGTTAGGAACGTCCGGTACTTCGAGAATCACGGGTTCGTCAGACAAATTAAGTATACCCCAGGAGTAAGGCGTATCATTATTGGGCGTGATTACTGCCGTATCAGCAGCTGTAAAGCTTTTTGCGTAATGTTTGAATTTGTTAAATCCTCCCGCATAATCGGGGTATTTTTTATCAAGCGCATATAAGTACATGCTGCGATAATTGTTAAATAAAGGGAATGCGTAAATCCATGCGTCCCTGGCAATAGCCTTTGCGGAATCGGGACTTATGCTGACTGGAGGAGTTAGGGCTAGACGTCTATTAGCGATATTATTATTAGACGTTCCCTTCTGCGCCCAGGCCGTGAGCAGCAAGGCTGATAATAAAAAGAGGAGTAATTTTTTCATGGCTAAATTTGAAGATGATCAGACATTAATCTTAATCAAAAATAGCAGCACTACTTATCACGGACGGTAAAATCACCTCAAGGTTGGTTGCATCTTGAAAAATGGAACAGGATTTAGAAGGTGTTGCCGTACTGAATATATTAGTTGTCACGAGCCCTTGGCATTTTCCGGTTGTGAAGATATTCGGAAGGAGAAATACCATTAAGTTTTATAAAAGCACGGAAAAATGTAGTTCTTGAATTAAAACCTATCTCCTGGCCAATAGCTTCCAGTGTTAAAACTGGCCAACGCGTATTATTACAGTTCTCTTTAAAATATTTCACGCGTTGCATATTAATATAATCAGGGAAATAAAGATCCATTTCTTGGCTAATCAGATAAGTAAGGTGGTGTTTGGGAATTCCGATACGTGCTGAGAGTTCGGCTACGGTTATCTTTTTATTTAGGAAAGGCCTTTCATCTGCCATTACTTTCTCAAGCCGAGCTAGATAATCACTGACTAATTCAGGCTTTAGCTTTGTCTTAGCAGTGGAAGGAATGAATTTTTTGTTCTGTAAACCATCGTTTATTAATAACGGTAGTACGCTCCTCTGCTGAAGTTTAGCGAAATCGATACTATAAAGAATATAGGGATTAACTGACAGGAAGAATAACAAAATCAACAATGTTCCGGAAAAGCATAAATCAGCCGTGAAATCTTTACTGATAAAAGTAAAATTAGCCACTATAATTACAAAAACAGCTGAAAATAAACCTATCAGTGAAATATTGAAAAGCTTTATCCAGTTTATCAACTTGACGTTATAACGAACTGGTGACAAACCTTCTCTTTTTTCAAACTTAATGATCTCCATGCTTTGCAGAACACAGTAAAAAAGCCATATTAACGATTTGGCAAAGGACAAATAAAAATAACTACCGGCATATGGAGTACTTACAAACCCGTTTATTGAACCTGCTGTAATAGCTTTTCGAAATTCTTGTGGATTAAGCAGACTTTCATTACATAGCAGGATTAAAATAAAAAAAGGCGGCAGGAAGTGCAAAAAATCAAATTTCCGACGGTTGTATTCGAGCGCTAAAGCATTTTTAATATACAAGTACGCGCAAGGAGCAACCAGGTAAATAAAAGACTTTCCAATAATAAAAATTGCAGGAACGTGCTGAAGATTGGACGTTAAAAAAAAAGAATTGCAAAAGGTACATAAGGATAGGCTTAAAATGCAAACACCCAAATATATGTTCGGGGCAAAAAACTTGCACTTAGCAACTAAAAGTACTGATGACAACAGGCCTAACAGACCAATAGTTACTAAAATATAAGGTAATAAGCTTAAAGTCATAATTCCCCACCTGCAATAAATTTACTGTTTCCAAAATAAATTTACATTAATGATTTACAACTGTTGGGAATAATTGTTGAAGGCGATAGTAATATTAAGCAATTAGGTTTTAGTAATCATTGATAAGTTTTAAAAAACATTCACTATATTTGTATAACAAGTTCATTGACTATCACTTATACGGATAAGCAGACTACAAAAGGCACTGAATCAAAGCACATTAAATGTGCCCTATTAGGTGCCCGTTTCTGTTTGTCTTCGATATAACATATTGAATATCATAGATATAAATCGCCGGATCATCATCCTGCCATCCCGACAAAGAGCATAATTAAAAGGTTTAAACCGATTGATTATGCTCTTTTCGGTTAATAAGGTTTCCAATTACCCCCAATTGCGAACATATCACCAATAACCTTGTTAAATAAAAAACACTATTTTAAACCTCCGTCTCTTCATCCCCATATTTTAATGAGCAAACAACAACGGTTAAATACTAACCAGTTACTCGATGTACTGGCCCTGTCAAAAAATGCCACGGCTATATACACAACCGACGATATTATTATCGAAGCGGCTAATGATGCTATGATTGCTTTTTGGGGTAAAGACAGAAATATAATTGGCCTGCCATTAGAAGTTGCGGTGCCCGAATTGAAGGATCAGCCCTTTATCGGCATGTTGAAAAATGTACTTAATACGGGAGTTACTGATGCCGGAGAAGGTATTGCAGCCGAATTATTAATAGACGGAGAATTACAAACATCCTACTACGATTATGAATACAGGGCTATAAAAAACGATGCCGGTGAAACCTATTGTATTATGCATACCGCGGCCGATGTAACAGAGCGTGTAATTGGCCAAAAAGCAATAGCAAAAGCCCGTGAACAGGAAGAAGCTTTAGAAAGCGAACAGGCTTTGAATGAAGAGCTGGCCGCCGCAAATGAAGAACTAAGCGCCATTAACGAAGAACTTAAGCAAACGCAGCATAGTCTGAATAAACTAAATGCCGAGCTCGAGAGCCGGGTGGCTGCGCGTACCCGCGAACTTACCGAAAGCGAAGCCCGGTTGCGTTACATGCTGGCAGATGCACCTGTTGCTATTGCTGTATTTACAGGGAGGGAGCTGATTATTGAAGCTGCCAATAAAAAGGTACTGGAAACATGGGGTAAAACCGCCGAGGTTATTGGCAAGCCATTGCAGTTAGCGATTCCGGAATTGGTGGGGCAAGATTTTTTACAGATCCTGGATGATGTGTTTACAAGCGGAGTGGCGTTTTACGGAAACGAAGTAAAAGCTTTGTTAGAACAGAATGGTATTATTGAAGAGGTATACTCTAACTTCGTTTACCACCCATTAAAAGACGTAGAGGGGCGAACAACCAGTATTATGCTGGCTGCAAACATAGTTACAGAGCAGGTAAAAGCGCGTAAGGCTGTTGAGGCTAATGAAAAGCGTTTCAGGTTTATGTTGAATGCTATACCGCAACAGGTGTGGACAGCGACGCCCGAAGGCCTATTAGATTACGTAAACCAGGTAGTACGCGATGATTTTGGAGGGAGCACAACAGAGATTGTTGGCAATGGATGGCAGCAATACATCCACCCGGATGATTTGCCAAAGGCACTAAATACCTGGGTAGAAGCTCTGCAAACAGGGAAAGAATATGTAATAGAGTTTCGGTTGCTATTTAGCGACGGGATGTACCGCTGGCATTTGGCCCGTGCCCTGCCTTTAATTGAAGATGGACAAATTAAATTATGGCTGGGCACCAATACAAACATTGATCTGCAAAAAAGTAATGAGCAGAAAAAAGATGAATTCCTATCCATCGCCAGTCACGAGTTAAAAACACCGCTTACCAGCATTAAGGCCTTTAACCAGTTAATGTTGCGTACGAAGGATGCCGAAAAGCTGGAAAGTTTTGTGAAGAAATCATCGGACCATATTTTGCGATTAGAAAAGCTGATTGGCGATTTGCTCGATGTTACCAAAATTAATTCTGGTAAAATGGACTATTCTATGGAACCATTTAGTTTTAAAAGAATGCTAACCGATAGCATTGAAAGCGTACAACATATTTCGCATCAACATCAAATTGTATTGCAAAACACTATAGATATAACCTATATAGGCGATCATTACCGCCTGGAACAGGTGCTTAATAATTTCTTAACAAACGCCATAAAATACTCTCCCAATGGCGAGAAGGTATTTGTTGATAGTAAGATTGAAAATAACAATGTTATTGTATCGGTACAGGACTTCGGTATCGGCATTGCTCAAAAAGATCTCGATCATTTGTTTGATAGATATTATCGGGTTGATAACACCGCAATGCGTTTCGAAGGCCTGGGGTTAGGGCTTTTCATCTCATCAGAAATTTTGAAGGGGCATAATGGCCGGTTTTGGATAGAGAGCGAAGAGGGTATTGGCTCAACATTTTACTTTCAGCTTCCATTGCCTAATTAGTCAATCCTTTCAGACTTTGTATTAACTTTAAAGCAAAATCAAAGTTGCTTCATTGATCCAAAACTTGTATTTGGGAAATAAGATTAATTAATAGGGTTTTCATTTAACAATGAAAACAAACCATTAATCGGTCGCGATTTTAAGAACATTTTATAGCTTGAAGTAAAGCACTTTGCGAAAAAACACAGGAAAAAATTTCAAATCTCGGAAATATAAGTTCAATATCTGCTTAAAAGTAACTTTAACAGGCCTCAGCTTTTGTTATAATGAAAAAAAGTAAAGTCGAACAATAACAATAGTTTATAAAAGAATAGTCTAATTTATTTTATGCCATTGGCTTCTTCTACTTAAAAAAACGGTTACACGACACAACTAATAGGTGTATGCGCGCCTTGGATGTTTCGTATAGGTTTAAAAAGACATACTATAATTTAAATGAACAAAATGATTATAAAAAAATTATAAACAGATGCCATCTGTTAATAAAAAATTTACGTTGTTTGCTGTTAGTAAGTGCACAGCGCTTGCTATTGTGATAAGGTTTAGGTTGAAACCCCCAAGCAGCGAGTGCACGGGGGTTTCTTTTTTTTAGTTTTTTTTATGGGAATGATTATTGCATAACATTGATTTAATAAGCAATAAAACCATCGATATGGAACCAGTTGAAATTATTATACAAACCTATCAGCAAATAAAAAATACCGTTAATGAAAAGCTCACCAGGCAAGGGTACCAACCCATACACGAGCAGCACGACGACCAGTTGTTTCACAGCCGTTATATGATCTGGTCTAATAATGCAGAAGCTTTACGGCTCACCTGGGATGGCAAGGAACAGTGGTTTGTGCTGGAGATAACAGAAGACCTGCCCCTTAAGGCGTTATCAACATGGTCAACAATTATTATTGTGCCGCTTGATGCCAAAAATAAAAAGCCAGTGTATTTAGAAGGTATTGTGCATACCATTGTTAACAGCCTTGAATAATTATTATTTAAACCCGGTTGAAATAAGCCTTAGATAACACCGGGAGGCTTTGTGTAAAAATTACGATGAAGCTTTAATTTACAATCATTTAAGTAAGCGTTTTTCTAAATGTTTATATAAATTTGGCGTGCAATTCATATAAATAAGGGCATAGGTTTTTAAGGCAAACGAGCGGATAAATGGATAAAATCAATATAAAGATACTGGCAAAAGAATTGAATTTATCTACCTCTACCATTTCAAGGGCTTTTAACGGAAGTACAGATATTAATAAAGACACCAGAGACCGTATACTGGCCCTGGCACGCGAGCACAGTTTTTTACCCAATCACTACGCCAGTAACCTTCGGGATAAAAAAACCAACACACTTGCTGTAATTGTACCCGAAATTGCCAATGATTTCTTCGCCCAGGCCATAAATGGGATCGAGGAAGTTGCCCGTAAACACGGGTTCTACATTTTACTTTACCGCACCGACGATATTTTTGAGAAGGAAGTATCCTTTGTAAACTACCTTAATAATGGCAAGGCTGATGGTATCATCATGTCGGTATCGGGCGAGGGGAATGATCATAAGTATTTAAACAACCTACGCCAGAAAAACATCCCCGTAGTATTTTTCGATAGGGTGTATGAAGATATAGACGCACCTAAAGTTACCACCAATGACTATGACAGTAGCTTTGCAGCCACAGAGCAGCTATTGCAAACAGGTTGCCGTAAAATTGCCTACCTGGTAGTAAATAAAAGCATCTCCATCGGTAAAACCCGTATGCAGGGCTATGTTGATGCCCTGGCTAAACATAAGGTACCGTTTAATGATGAATTGGTTATTGATTGCAGTAATGATGAAAAGGTAAATGCCAAAATACTAACCAAAGTATTACAAGATATTAAACCCGACGGCATTTTTTGCTCTGTAGAACGTTTAGCTTTTGCAACCTATCATGTATGTAATACACTTGGTGTTTCTATACCGAATGATTTAAAGCTGATCAGCTTCTCGAGTTTGGGGATTGCGCCATTATTGAGTCCGGCATTATCGACCATTACACAGCCGGCTTTTGAGATGGGAGTAAAGGCGGCCACATTGTTTTTCGAAGCCTTAGAAAACAAGGATGTTGATATGCCGAAGAAACACCATGTATTAAAATCAAAGCTCTTTATCCGGAAATCATCCGAATAATATTAACAGAAAGGCGCTCAATCGAGCGCCTTTTCTGTTAAGAGCATTTTATACTCTTAAGGTAACGTTATAAAACGATTATACGTGGATGAATAACTCTTCGGCTGGTTTACGCACTTTAGCGAAAGTTGCAGTAACATCATCAGCAGAACGGTAACCTATAGTTGCAATAACAGATGCGGTTAAGCCTTTTTCTGTTAAGCCTAATATTTCATCAAATTGTGGCGCGCTAAAGCCTTCCATCGGGCAAATATCAATGTCAAGATCTGCGGCTGCAGAAACTAAAACACCTAAACCGATATAAGCTTGTTTGTGTGCCCATGCAGTTTTTTGTTCGGTTGTTTGGCCGTTTACAGAACCCAGCATCATGCCTTTATAACCTTCAAGGCTCTCGTGGCTAATTTGTCTAACACGTACAATCTCATCTACGTATTTTTTTACATAAGCCTCGTCCAGGTTGGTTTCGGCAGCAAAAACAATTAGTTGCGATGCATCGGTGATTTGAGATTGACCGTAAGCAGCAGCTTTCAGTTTTTCGCGAACTTCGGGGTTCTCAACCACAATAACTTTATAGTGATGTAAACCCAAAGATGATGGAGCTAAACGAACAGTTGCAAGCAATTGCTCTAAAGTATCAGCAGCGATTTTTTTATTTGCGTCGAATTTTTTAGTAGCGTAACGCCAGCTAAGTTTTTCAATTAATGACATGATTTTTCTCTTTTAAATATTTCAACAAAAATAGATGTTTAAACATTTAAATTCGTCAGCCTAAAGTCAATCTATAATAAACCCTGTTCTTTAAGTAATTTGCGTCGTTCTTTTTCCAGTCGCTTTTGCTCTTTCTTTTCGTCTTTCAGGCGTTTTTTATTCAATGCAGCGGTGTCTACAGGTTCGGCTTTCTCAGTGGTTTTAACCGTATCTTTTTTACCGCCACCAAATAAACGCTTGAAGAATCCTGGCTTTTTCTCAGGTTCTGGGTCTGGTTCAACAGGCACAGGTGCAACACCGGTCTGGTCATCGTCACTCGGTTGCTTCATCAGGCTGTCAACAACTGCCGGGTTATTATCAACAGTAGGGGCTGGGCGCAGGCTTTCTTTCAGTCTAACGGTATAAAAACCATAAGCACTGGTATCGGCATTTGTCAACCCATTCTTAGCCATTAAGCGGCCTATGAGGTTAAAGTAGCCATGCAAACGCGGGTTAAGCGAACCATCTGATAAAAATGCATACAATCCCTTTTTAGGATTCGGTACAATACTGGCCAGATAAATGCTCTCGCCCAAAGTAAGTGCCGAAGGGCTTTTATTAAAGTAGTAGTGCGATGCTTCACCAATACCATACACATTTTTACCCCACTCGATGATATTGAAGTAAACCTCCAGCATTCGGTTCTTGGTCATGATGCCGGTATTCTCAATGGTCCACACAATTAGCGTTTCTTCTATTTTGCGGGATAGCGTTTTCTGACGACTCAAAAAAGCGTTTTTAACCAGCTGCATAGAGATGGTACTACCACCGCGTTTAAATTTCTTCTCCTTAAAATCGGTAGCGATTGATTTACGGATCGACTCTTCCACAAAACCATGGTTACGGTAAAAAGAAGGATCCTCGGCAGTCATTACTGCATTGCGCAGATCAGGAGAGATATCTTCTAATGGCGTATAATTAGGGTTTGATGGGCCAATTGTGCGCGAGGGCATAGGCTGACCTTTTTCGTACGGTGTATAAACAAACTCGTGGTTTAGTTTATCGAAATCAGTTTTGCCATAGCCCAGTATTTTGAAGTTTTGCTTGTCCAGTCGCGAATCAAAGATCAAATCATCGGGCTTGATGGCATCGAGGTAAAAGTTAAGGTTGTAATTCAGCTTGCCCGAAACCTTCATTCCTTCAAGTGATTCAAACATTCCTTGTGGGAAAGAGTTCCAAATATTTTGGGCATCAATCCAGCCGGTATGCACCTTCAGCTCATAAATTTTATTCGGCCTCAGCGTGTATTTGATGTAAGGGTTAGCCACAATATCTTTAATGCGGATCACAGATGAGCTATCAACCGATACATAGTTTTCGCCCACAAATAAATTAGCATCCATACTGGCTTGTGGTACCACAATATCATTCGATGATAGTGCCGCGTGGTTGATGAGCATATTGCGAACTGAAGAATAAGCGTAGATTTTGGTTTCGCCACTGCTATGTTCAACCTTAATCAGTTTGGTGGTCAGTGTATCAAAATTGAACTTAAGCTTGAATTTTTTTTCAATCAGCGGTAATTCTACTTTCTTGCCATCAGCATAAAGTTTAATATCGATGTTTTTGTCGGATGGGTGCATTTTACCATCAAAGTGCCATACAGATTCGCCGTTGTTAATATTGATGGTTGATTTAAGGTTACCATTTTTAATTACGGCTGTTGGGGTTACTACTTTAACCGTGTTGCTATCATCAGCAAATGTAATGGCGAAGTTTTTAAGATTGAGGTTATCCGGGATTTTGTATAAAACATCGTTCACCAGGTTATTGGCCAGTTCAGACATATCAACCTTTGATTTGGTTGCCGTGGAATCTTTTTTCTTTTTGAATAGAAAATCGAAATTGCGAACGCCGTTTTTGCTGGTGAGGTTTAAATAACCATTCTGTAGGTTTACATCAGAAAGCTTAACATCGCCAAAAATCAACGGCAATAACTTAACACTTACCTCAAATGAATTGATTTTTAACAGGCTATCGCGTTGAAACGGAACCACGGTAATATCTGTAAATGCAACGGTAGCCAATCCGTTAAAATGGGCCGAACCTATTTTTACATCTAAATTATAATCTCTCTGGGCTTTTGCTTTAGCTTTGCTAATCACTTTTTGCAATAATGCCTCACGTTTGGAGTAGGCTACTGCGCCACCAATAAGTAAAATTATTAGCAGTGAAACAAGAACAATAACGGCAATACGGATATATTTTGGATTGAGGCGATGCATTTGTGAAATTTAACCAAACATAAAACTAAATCTTACTCCGTGCAAAACGGTTTTCAGTAAAGTTTATTTCCTAACAAACCCAAGCTCCGCCTGTTTTTATAAATTTGCGTTGATTCGAAAAAAAATAATGATCATAACTTCAGAACAAGTACTTCAAGCCCTCGGCAATGTAGAAGAACCCGATCTTAAAAAAGACCTGGTAACGCTAAACATGATCCAGGATATTAAGATAGATGGCAATAAACTAAGCTTCTCTGTAATATTAACCACACCGGCCTGCCCGCTAAAAGGACTAATTGAGAATGCCTGCCGAAACGCCATCAGCCACTTCATCAGCAAAGATATTGAGGTAAGTATCAATATGACCTCGCAGGTTACCACGCAAAAAAATACCGGTGTCCCGGGTGTGAAAAATATTATTGCCGTTGCCTCTGGCAAAGGTGGCGTTGGTAAATCAACAGTTGCTGCTAACCTGGCATTAGGCCTTGCACAAAAAGGAGCAAAGGTTGGTTTAATCGATGCTGATATTTACGGCCCATCTGTACCTATTATGTTTGGCCTGGAGGGTGCACGCCCAATGGCCAGCCAGGTTAATGGTAAAACACGTATTGAGCCGATTGAAAAATATGGTATTAAACTATTGTCTATAGGTTTCTTTACAGACCCTAATCAGCCAGTGCCATGGCGCGGGCCAATGGTTTCAACCGCAGTTAAGCAATTATTCAATGATGCCGACTGGGGCGAGCTTGATTATTTAGTTGTCGACCTGCCACCAGGTACCGGCGATATCCACATTACAGTTACCCAAAGCTTCCCGGTTACGGGCGCTGTTATTGTAACAACACCGCAAAACGTAGCTTTAGCAGATGCGCGCAAGGGGATAGGTATGTTTATGATGGATGCTATTAATGTACCGGTATTAGGGGTTATCGAAAACATGTCGTACTTTACACCTGCTGAATTGCCTGAGAATAAATATTACATATTCGGGCAAGGCGGCGGACAAAAATTGGCCGAGCAAATTGAAGCGCCGTTTTTGGGCGAAATACCATTGGTACGCAGTATTAGCGAAAGTGGTGATGCCGGACAGCCGGTTGTATTGCAGGATAACAACCCAATGACTGCTGCGTTCTTAAATATAGCAGAGCGGGTAGCACAGCAGGTGGCTATTTGCAATGCAGGCATTTCAAATAAAACAAATTAATTAATACCTTTACTATATAATTAAGTATAAATGAGTTTAGTAGATCAGGTAGAGGCAGCGTTGGATACCATTCGTCCATATTTAGAGGCCGATGGGGGGAATGTTTCTGTGGAAGAGATCACTGCCGATAATGTTGTAAAGTTAAAGTTATTGGGTTCATGCGGCTCTTGCCCAATGAGCATCATGACTTTGAAAGCCGGTATTGAGCAGGCTATTAAAAGAGCTGTGCCCGAAATTACCGCCATAGAAGCCATTAACCTAACGGATATTGACGACCCTAACGCCGTATTGCCAGAAAATTTGCGATAAGTGTTAAGTTATGTTAAAATACAGCTGCATGATATGCAACGCTGTATTTTTGCGTTCTATAAAAACTATTTACCCTATTAATTAGTATTTTAAAACAGGGATTGATTAACAATTAATGAAGCGTTTAGCAGGCATATTATTTTTTTTATTGTTCACCGGCTTTGCCGCCTGGGCTCAGGAACAACAAAAAGAGCAGCCATTGGTGCAGTTTACAGGTGTAATACACAATGCCGATAGCAACAAGGTAATTGTGCCTTATGTAAACATTACTAACCTTTCGTTTCATAACCAACTCAATATGTCTAACTATCAGGGTTATTTCTCTTTTGTAGTACATGAGCTGGATACCCTGAAATTTACCAGCGTTGGTTATTTGCCACAAACCATTGTAATACCGGCTGGCGGTAAAAAAAGCTTTGTTTTAGAAGTACAATTAAAACCGCAGACAATTAATCTGCCGGTTGTGCGTGTGTTTCCGTGGGCTACAACAGATGAGTTCAGGAAAGATTTCATTACCATGAAAATTGCAGATGATGACTTGGAAATTGCCAAAAAGAATCTTTACAAAGCAATATACGGTATCGATTTAAACAGCTTACCGCGCGATGCGCAGGAAATACAAATGGCCAGCTACCAGGATATGCACATGAGGTTAATGAATGAGCACTCGCTTACGCCTAACCCTCTGTTAAACCCAATTGCATGGGGAACGCTGATTAAGCAAATTTCTGACGGAGATTTTTCAAGGGGCCTTAGTCACACAACCACAGCCCCAAGCAACAATTAACGGCCTTTTTTAACCGCCGGGAATTTCATTTTATAATCCACTTTTACCATCCCTTTCGAAATATCGTTCAATCGTTTTTCGATCAGGCGTTTGCGGAGCGGGCTTAGCTTATCAGTAAACAGCTTACCTTCTATATGGTCATATTCGTGTTGGATAACGCGTGCAGCTAAACCTTTAAAGGTTTCTTCGTGCAGTTGCCAGTTCTCGTCATAATAGCTCATGCGAATAGTTCCCTTGCGGTAAACATCCTCACGAATATCAGGGATACTTAAACAGCCTTCGTTAAATGGCCATTCTTCACCCGTTTCTTCTAAAATCTGTGCATTAATAAATACCTTTTTAAAATCAGCCAATTCTGGCTCATCATCGTCAAAAGGTGAAGCATCAATTACAAAAAGGCGTTTTAATATGCCTACTTGTGGGGCGGCCAAACCAACGCCACGGGCTGCATACATGGTTTCAAACATATCATCAACCAGTTTCTTAAGGTCTGCATCGTCTTTCTCGATATCTAAGGCCTTTTTCTTCAAAACCGGGTCACCATACGCTACTATAGGAAGTTTCATAACTACAAAATTACGGATTTAATCTAATGGCTCAAATAACAAGGTTGTCATCTGTTGATTATCCAATATTTCATTAGCTATTTCCAATGCCTGGTCTGCTGTTACTGCATTAATTTTGGCAATCACTTCTTCCAACGAATCTATATAATTAAAATCGAGCAGGCTTTTGGCCATTGAAATAAGCAAACTCATTTTGCCTTCTTCGGCCAGGGCAATTTGTCCGTTAAATTTTTGTTTGGCCTGATGGAGCTGCAGGGTTCCCAATTTATTTTCGCGCAGTTTTTTCAATTCTTTATTTACCAGGCGCATGGCTCGGTCGGCCTTTTCTACATCGGTACCAAAATAAATATTGAAAATACCGGTATCGGTAAAAGGTACATAGCTCGATTCGATAGTATAAGCAATGCCATACTTCTCTCTGATCTCAAGGTTCAGCCTGCTACTCATTCCCATTCCTCCTAAAAGGTTATTAACAAGCAACAATCCACTTTTAAAAGGATGCGATGATGGATAGGCCTGCATACCCATTATACAATGCGTTTGTGAAATAGACTTCTCAGCTTTAACGATTTGTGGAGCATTAACGAGTGGCTTAACACGGTTCTTAATAGCTTTATTTTCAACAATGGCGCCTAAATGTTTTTCACCAAGCTTAACCAGTTTTTTAAAGTCATAATCGCCGGCAACGGCTAATATAATCTGCGAAGTATTGTAGTTGTTGGCGATAAAACCGTTGATGTCATCTTTATTGATCCGGTTCACCGTTTCTGGCGTGCCTAAAATATTACCGCCCAGGGTATGGCCTTTGAAAAGCAACCCTTCGAAATCATCCTGAATTGCTTCTTCGGGCTGATCGAGGTAGGAGGCGATCTCATCCAGGATAACACCGCGCTCTTTCTCCAGTTCAACCTGCGGAAAGGTGGAGTGGAAAACAATATCCTCGAACAAATCAATCGTGCGCTCCAGGTGCTCTTTCAAAAATGAAGCGTGGATGCACGTATATTCTTTAGTGGTGTAAGCGTTTAAGTCGGCTCCAACCAATTCAAGTCGGTTGAGGATCTGTGAGGTATTGCGGCGCTCTGTTTCTTTAAAAAGCAAATGTTCAATAAAGTGCGCAAGGCCTTCCTGTTCGGGCTTTTCATCACGCGAGCCGGCATTTATAAGCAAACAACAATGTGCAATGGCCGATTTTACGGGGTGGTGCAGTATACGTATGCCGTTAGGTAGGGTATAAACCTGATATTCCATAATTAATTTACAAAGATACTGTTATTTAGAGCCATATATTTTATGCTTATTAGGTAGCTTTGTAGCATGAACGTAAAAGTTGTAGATCTTGAGTTTGAACCCCTTATTACACACGAAACCATCCAGAAACGTGTAGCAGTAATTGCAGAAGAAATTAATAAAGAGTACGACGGGAAGTTGCCGGTATTTTTAGGCGTGCTTAACGGTAGCTTTTTATTTATTGCCGACCTGATGAAAGAGGTTACCATCCCCTGTGAAATTACCTTTACCAAACTGGCATCATACTTCGGCGGTACATCGAGCAGCCGCACGGTTAGAAACGATATTGATTTAGGCGTTGATATTAAAGACCGCCATGTTATTATTGTAGAAGATATTATCGATTCGGGCAATACTTTAGCGTACCTGATAGAACGCTTAAAGGTTTTTAAACCTGCGTCATTAAAAGTATGTACGCTGTTGTCTAAAACCAGCGCAATCGAAATTTTTATCCAGGAACTTACTTATGTTGGTTTTGAAATAGAAAATGAGTTTGTAGTAGGATACGGTTTGGATTACAAAGAACAAGGCCGTAACCTGAAAGATATTTACAGACTTGTTAGCGCATAGCCAATATGAGGAACATACTTGCTGTCGCTTTATTGTTATTGGTAATACTGTCTTGTAAAAAGCAAGATGCCGTTATTGATACAACAGCGTCAACACCTTTTGCCAACGTGGTGATATTGGGTAATAGCATTACCTATTCGCCGACAAATTCGTCACTCGGGTGGACGGGCAGCTGGGGAATGGCAGCAAGCACAGCGGATAAAGACTATGTGCATTTGCTAACCACCCGCTTTCAGCAAATAAACAAAAGCTGTGTGGTACAAGCCCATAATATTGCCGTATTTGAGACTAATTACGATACCTACGATTTCGATTCGGACTTAAAGACCTACCGCGACAGCAAACCCGATCTGCTTATTTTGCGCATTGGGGAAAATGTACAAGCTTCATTTGATTCGATAGCTTTTGCTAAAAAATACCAGGGGTTGATTGCTTACATGAAGACGAACAATCCTAATTTAAAAGTATTGGCAGTTGGTTCATTCTGGAGTAACCGCGATTATATTAATGTGATCATGAGCAGGTATACGCCATATATCTCTTTAGCGGTTTTAGGAACCGACCTCAGCAACTATGCCTTCGACAGAACCGATTGGGCATCTGCTGTGCAGCAGCACCCTGGCGATAAAGGAATGCAAGGCATAGCCGATATGATATGGGCGAAGGTGCAATCGATGAAGTAGTTTATTAAACCACTTCACCCGTTAATTCCGTTAACAATTCCACCGCACGCTCAATGGTCGGTACCCCTTCAAAACTGATACGAAGCGTGTTCTTCACCTCTTTCATATTGATCTTTCGCGGATTGTATTGCACATAGTTTAATACCTGCCTGAAAGCCTCTGTCTCGAAATATGGCGATTGCTGATTGCTGATGAAATAGCCACGCAGCACATTCTTTTTCAACGAAATTTTTTCGAAGCCGATCACCTTGCCCTGCCATTGCAAACGCATGGTATTCATCAAATCGTTTACCTGCGGCGGGATAGGGCCGAAGCGGTCGGTCAACTGTTTTTCGAAAGCCATCAATTGTGCTTCGTTTTCCAGTTTAGATAGTTCGGTGTATAGGTTATACCGTTCGCCAATGTTGGTTACATATTCGTCGGGTATCAGGATCTCCAAGTCGGTATCTATCTGGGTGAAAGAAATAAATGGCCGCGGTTTTTCGTCCTGGAAAAGATCTTTAAACTCATCGTCTTTTAATTCCTGTATGGCTTCATCCAATATCTTATGATACATTTCGAAACCGATCTCGGCGATAAAGCCGCTTTGCTCGGCGCCTAACAGGTTTCCACTACCTCGGATATCCAAATCGCGCATGGCTACATTAAAGCCGCTTCCCAGTTCAGAGAATTCTTCAATGGCACTTAAGCGTTTCCGTGCTTCCGGCGTTAAGGTTGATAAAGGCGGACTTAGTAAATAACAAAAGGCCTTTTTATTGCTTCGCCCTACGCGGCCGCGCATCTGGTGCAAGTCGCTCAGGCCAAACATGTGGGCATGGTTAATGATGATGGTGTTGGCGTTAGGGATATCCAAGCCGGCCTCAATAATTGTGGTGGCAACCAATACATCGTATTCGTGGCCCACAAATTTAAGCATTACATCTTCCAGGTCATCGCCTTCCAACTGACCGTGTGCAATACCGATACGTGCTTTAGGTACCAGTTTGCGAATCATGCCGCCCAGCTGCATCAAATCTGCCACCCGGTTATGGATAAAAAATATTTGTCCGCCGCGGTCAATCTCAAACTCTACGGCTTCTTTAATCAGCTTATCATTAAATACGTGCAACTCGGTAACTACTGGCTGGCGGTTTGGCGGTGGGGTAGAGATAATAGAAAGATCCCTTGCACCCATTAATGAGAAGTGCAGCGTACGCGGGATAGGAGTAGCTGTTAAAGTCAGCGTATCCACATTTACCCGCATTTGTTTCAGTTTCTCTTTGGTAGATACGCCGAACTTTTGCTCCTCATCAATAATCATGAGGCCGAGGTCTTTAAACTTCACATCCTTACTTACCAGGCGATGCGTGCCTATAATGATATCAACTTTACCTTCGGCCAACTTGGCCAGAGTATCCTTAATCTGCTTGCTAGTTTTAAAACGATTGATGTAATCAATATTACAAGGAAACCCTTTAAGGCGGTCTGTAAATGTTTTATGATGCTGTGCTGCCAAAATGGTAGTCGGCACCAGTACGGCAACCTGTTTGCTATCGGCTACGGCTTTAAATGCGGCACGGATAGCCACCTCTGTTTTACCGAAACCAACGTCGCCGCAAATAAGGCGGTCCATTGGGTGCGGCGATTCCATATCTTTTTTGAAATCGGCTGTGGCCTTTTCCTGATCGGGGGTATCCTCGTAAATAAAGGAAGCCTCCAATTCAGTCTGTAAATAACTATCGGGATGGAAAGCCGTACCCTGTTGTGCCTTACGTACAGCGTAAAGTTTAATCAGGTCGCGGGCTATGTCTTTAACTTTTTTTTTTGTGGTTTTTTTCAACCGCTCCCAGGTATCGGTACCAAGCTTATTCATCTTAGGCACCATGCCCTCTTTACCGCTAAATTTAGAGATGCGGTTAAGCGAGTTGATGTTTACATACAGTAAATCGTTATCGGCATATATCAGCCGGATCATCTCCTGCATTTTGCCGTTTACCTCCACCTTTTCCAACCCGGCGTATTTGCCAATACCATGATCGATGTGGGTAACGTAATCGCCCGGCTTTAAATCACGCAGTTCTTTTAGGGTAATGGCTTGTGTGCGCTGGTAGCCTTTGCGCAGTTTATATTTATAATAACGGTCGAAGATCTGGTGATCGGTATAGCAGGCAATTTTCTGCTCGCGGTCTATAAAACCTTCGCGTAACGAAATATTGATTGGGGTAAACTGTACCGTTTTATCAATATCCTCAAAAATGGCATACAAACGCTCTACCTGTTTGGCCGAGTCTGTTAATATGTAATTCTCAATTTTATCAACCTCGTTATTTTTGATGTTATGGATCAGTAGGTTGAAATCTTTATTGAAAGAGGGCTGAGGGCGGATCTCGAAGTTGAAAGCATTGGCGCCCTCGTAAAAGAACTGCTTGCCATATTCTACAACTGCAAAATCATATAACTGATCGGCAATTAGCTTATCATCCGTAAAACCGAATTTAGGATCAATCCAATCCGGGTTCTGATTTTTTTCTTCGGCGGATAAAGCTTTCCACAATTGGGTGGCTTTCTTGTAACCATCGCGGATCACATCCAGCGTAAACTGCACATCCTTGATCCAAATCTGGGTACCTCGCTCAGCGTATTCCAGCAGTGAAATATTATTCTCTGTTAAAAACTTCGACTGCACATTAGGCACAATCGTAATGCTTTTCATTTGCTCGATAGAAAGCTGGCTCTCTACCTCAAACGTACGGATGGTTTCAATAAAATCGCCGAAAAATTCTACCCGGTAAGGCAGATCGTGCGAAAAAGAGAAAATATCTACAATGCCGCCCCGTACAGAAAACTGGCCGGGTTCGTATACAAATTCAACGCGTTCAAAATCGTACTCGATTAAAAACTCGTTGATAAATTCAATGCTTAAATTGTTTTGAACAGCAATTTCCAGCGTATTTTTCTCTAGCGAAGCCCGGTCGATCACCTTTTCTGCCAAAGCCTCGGGGTAAGTAACTATCAAACGGCCAACCGATGAAGTGTGGTTCAGATCATTCAATACCTCGGCACGAGCAAGTACATTGCTGCTATCTGGCTGGGTAAATTCAAATGCTTTGCGGTATGATGATGGGAAAAGTAGAACTTCCTGGCCTGTCAGGTTTTCGAGGTCTGCCTGCATATAGCTGGCTTCTTCGCGGTCGGGCAGCACAAATATCATGTGCTGGTGCTGCAAAAACCACAGGGCCACAGCCACCGTTGCATCGCTCGATCCAACAAGGCCACGTAATTGTATGCGGGGATTTTTGGATGCATTGAGTGCTTTCGCAACGTCCTGCAGCCGGTTATCGCCCTTATAACGGTCTAATATGTCGCGGATATTCAAAACAGTACAAATATAAGCAAAATAACCCCTCCTATATCCTTACCGGGGAGAAGGCTTAAAGTTCTATTACAGGCGGTATGTATGTTTGTTTAAAAAATCTTTAAAAAGAGCACTTATAAGTGGTTTAAAAGTCCTCCTCCTTTGGGGATGATATAGACGGGGTTAAAAAATCATCCGTTAAAACAAACAATCTGCTGACAAAAAACCTTTTACATAGGCTGATGCGATCAGCTAATCAATCATAAAACTTTAACCAGACAGATACTATCATGAAAAACGCATTTCAATCAGGATTAATTATAGGGATACTCAGCGGCTTGTGGTTATTCATTATGCGCTGGGCCGGATATACTACCTTTAACGACCAGGTTTCGCCTATCGAATATATTTCGATACTGATACCTATTATCGGCTTATATTTTGGTGTTCGCAGCTACCGCGATAAAGAATTAAAGGGGCAGATGGGTTTTTTGGAAGCACTGGTACAAAGCTTTAAAATACTAATAGTGGGTGGTGTTATCGCCGTATTTGTGGGTATTGTGTACATTAACTATGTAGCAGCCGAAAGTAACTTCCGCGATTTTTCGGGCCGTATATTTGGTGCTTTGCTTATCGGTTTGTTATCTTCATTGGCGGTTTCGTTATTGTTGATGACCAAGCCCGAAAAAGTAGGCTAATGTGCTAAAAAGAAACTTCGAACTGATATTCTGGATAATGGCTATCGTGGCGTTGGGTTTATGTAACCCGGCTTCCGGTAGCCATTTTACTTTATGTCCGCTTAAGCTAATGGGTTTTAACTGGTGCCCCGGCTGTGGTATGGGGCACGCCATCGCTTATGCTTTGCATGGCGACTTCAAAAACTCATTTCATGCACACTGGCTGGGTATCCCGGCGTTGGCTGCAATTTTACACAGGATTTGTAACTTAATATACCTCGAAATGTCTAAATTTAAAACGCACAAACCTTTTGATTATGAGCATTAACCCATTCACCACCCTTCCGGGAGCAACATTCGAAGAGATCAATTTTTTGCAGCACATTACAACCGGGCTTAGCGAAACCCAGATGCAGAATTTTTTAAATATTTATTACAACCGGCGCAAAAGCCCACAAGACATTATGATATTTATTTTGTTGGGTTTTATTGGCGTTGCCGGCGTTCATAAATTTTTAATGGGCCAAATTGTAATGGGTATCCTTTACCTGTTTTCGGCTGGTTTTTGTTTTATCATGACTATTATAGATTTGATTAACTACAAGAACTTAACCAACGAATACAACGAAAAAATGGCTTACGAAAGTGTTGCCATAGCTAAGATGAACCCATAAATGAAATTGATTTTTACAGTTGTGCTTTTTAATATTATTTGCCTAAACCTTAAAGCCCAGCAGGACACAACCTACAACCCCAATCACCTTTATCAACCGCAGGAACTGCGCGCTGACCTGGCGTTTTTGAAAAGCGTATTGGAAGAAGCGCACCCAAGTCTGTATCGCTACACGCCAAAAGGTACGATTGACCTTAAGTTCGAAAATGCGGATAAGCAACTGAACAAGCCGTTAACCGACAAGGAGTTCTGGAAAGTAGCGGCTCCGTGCGTGGCGGCTATCCGGTCGGGGCATACGGCACTCTATCTTTCGTCAGCTTATGTATCCTGGCAAAATAAAAACCCAATAACAGTGTTGCCGTTGAGTGTTTATTTAATGAACGACAAGGTATATGCTGCCGGGTTTCCTTCGAAGACAAAAAATCTATACCGGGGAGCTGAAATTTTAAGCATCGACGGGCACCCGGTTAAAGAGATATTATCAACCATAAAACCAATGGTGGCGCCAGAGGGAAATAGCGATCAGTTTGTGGATTTTATGTTAGAAGCCAGAATGTTTAGCTATTTGTACGGAGATTTTTTTGGCAGCAGGCCCCAATATGCAGTAGCTTATCTTGATAGTACCGGCAAAAAACAAGAGGTGCTTGTTGATGGCGTTAAAAGCGGCGCAATGGTTAGTATTGAGCATAGTAAAGAAATGCTTGAACAAGAGTGGAACGAACTTGATAAGTCTGTTAAAATAGAATATTTTGATAGTTTGCCGGGCACTGTCAGCCTAAAAATAAAAGGGCTTACTTACTATAATTATTACAAAAGTTTTGATGCAGGTTTTTTTGAATTGATGCAGAAGGATAAAATCAAAAACATAATTATTGACTTGCGTGGAAACGGAGGCGGGTACCTGGGTATTGGGACGGATATGATGCGCTACCTGATAAATGGTTCTGTTGAACCGATGCGGGAAGTAACGGCTACTGAGAAAGAAAACAGTTTTGGCAAATACGTTATAAAAGAAGGGAGTGATTTTTCGAAGGCCTTTTTATTAAAATCGGGTAAACGCGAGTACAGCATCTATAATGTTAATCATCCAATATATGCATACCCCGAGTATCACTATGGCAATAACGTTTATGTGCTGATTGATAAAGGTACGTTCTCTGCCGCATCGCTTTTTGTAGCCAATTTAAAATCGCAGCGAAAGATTAAGATACTTGGCGAAGAAACCGGTGGCGGTGAGGCCGGGACAGATGCGTATGGATTTACGATAGTACAACTACCCACAACCCATTTGCTATTACGCCTGCCCAATTTTTGGGGCGCAACAACAACAAAACATAAAAATACCGGCCACGGTGTAATGCCCGATATTGAGATTAAGCCTACCATTACCGACAGGGTGAACAAAAACGATGTGGTAATGAAAGAGACACTCAAATTGATAATGACTAAAAACAATTCGAAATAACGTACTTTGTGATGTTATGAAATTAGCAGAACTAACCAACTACCTCGAAAGCCTTGCACCGCTGGCTTACCAGGAAGACTATGATAATTCGGGCCTGATTGTTGGCCATCCTGAGCAGGAAGTTAACCAGGCTTTAATTTCGCTCGATTGTACCGAGGCTATAGTTGATGAGGCTATTGCTAAAAATTGCCAGGTGATCATTTCACATCACCCCATCGTTTTTAAAGGTCTTAAAAAATTTAACGGCAAAACGTATGTGGAACGTGTGGTTGAGAAAGCCATACGCCACGGAATTGCTTTATACGCCATACATACCAATCTGGATAGTGTGAGCAATGGTGTTAATGCCCGAATCTGTCAGGTACTGGGTTTACAGCACTGTCACATTCTTTCTCCTAAGCCAAACCTGTTAAAAAAACTGGTTACTTATGTACCCCAGGCCCAGGCAGATGAAGTGAGGGATGCGCTGTTTAAAGCAGGGGCCGGCCATATTGGTAATTACAGCGAATGCAGTTTTAACAACGAAGGAACCGGAACATTTAAAGCCGGAGTTGGTACCAACCCTTATGTTGGTGAAATTGGCCAACAACATAAAGAGCAGGAAATACGTATAGAAACTGTTTATCCAGCACAACTGGAGAGTAAAGTTTTGATGGCGCTGTTTCTTTCACATCCCTACGAAGAGGTTGCTTACGATCTTTACCACTTAACCAACCAGTACAAACAGGTAGGGGCAGGCATGGTTGGCGAACTGGTATCACCCATGAGTGAGGATGAATTTTTGCGCCACGTAAAATTTAATATGAAGGCGCAGGTAATAAGGCATACTGAACTGCGTGGAAAAAGCGTTAAAAAGGTAGCCGTTTGCGGAGGCTCGGGAGGCTTTTTATTAAAGCAGGCCATAGCCGCCGGGGCAGATGTTTTTATCACCGCCGACTACAAGTATCATGAGTTTTTTGATGCTGAAAGAAAGATAGTAATTGCGGACATTGGACATTTTGAAAGTGAGCAGTTTACGCAGCATTTATTATATGAAATTATTCAAAAAAAATTCACTAACTTTGCCGTCCGTTTAACAGAAATTAATACAAACCCCATAAAATATTTTATTTGATGGAACAAACCATAGAACAGAAACTGAAAGGTTTATACGAACTGCAAACCATCCATACTAAAATTGACAAAATCCGTCAGGTTAGAGGTGAATTGCCAATGGAAGTTGCAGACCTTGAAGATGATGTAGCCCAGCTTGAAACCCGTATCCAAAAGATCAAAGCAGAGCTTGATGATCTGGAAGATGATATCGTAACCCGCAAAAACCTGATTAAGGATGCGCAAGCTAACATCAAAAAATATGAAGGCCAGCTTAGCGATGTTAAAAACAACCGCGAGTACGATGCAATCTCTAAAGAGATTGAAATTCAAGGTCTGGATATTCAGGTAAGCGAGAAAAAGATCAGGGAGTTTGAGTACGAGATCACTACTAAAACCCAGATCTACGAAAAAGCTGCTGCCGATTTAGATAGCCGTAAAAGCGACCTTGATGCTAAAAAAGCAGAGTTAGGTACTATTACTGCCGAAACCCAGAAAGAAGAAGAAGAACTTACTGCACAAGCAGAAAGAGCAAAAGAAAACATTGAGCCACGTTTGTTAACTGCTTATACCCGTTTACGCGGTAACGCTAAAAATGGTTTAGCGGTAGTTACCATTCAGCGTGATTCATGTTCTGGGTGCTTTAACCAAATCCCGCCTCAGCGCCAATCGGATATCCGTCAGCGTAAAAAAATCATTGTTTGCGAACATTGTGGCCGTATTTTGGTTGATGAGCAAACAGCGCTCGAAACTGAAACTGCATAAGCAGCTATTTAAAATATTACTAAGGCGCCCGTTAAGGCGCCTTTTTTTGTTATGGTAAAAAAATTATTTGTATTAGCTATCTTTTTGCTGGGTTGCAGCCCGGTGTTTGCCAACTTCGATTTCAACAGTAATTGTACACAGGCTTACGAAAGTATTTTAAGCTTAAAGCTTAAGAGGGCGCGTGTATTGATTGATCAGGAAAAATCAGTGCATCCGGATAATGCCATAACCATACTGCTTGATAACTATTACGATTATTTTTACATCCTCACTACAGATAGTAAAGCCGACTACGACCGCCTGAAAGACAACAAAGGCAAACGCATTGACTTGCTCGAGAAGGAGGATGACAAATCACCCTACTATAATTTTGCTATAGCACAGGTTAATTTGCAATGGGCTTTAATTTACAGCCGTTTTGGCGAAAACACCTCGGCCGGCTTTGCCATTAACAAAGCTTTCAAGCTGCTTCAATCCAATGCCAAAAAATTTCCATCTTTTATGCCCGATGATATTCCATTGGGTTTGGTTAATGTGTTGTTAGGTTCATTGCCTGATGGTGCATTGAAAAGCACGCTTGGGTTTTTAGGTATTAAAGGAAATTCGGCTACCGGCTTAAACACGCTGCAACAGCTTTCGGTTAAATTGCCGCACTCGGGTTATGCGATGTATTATGATGAGTTGGTGTTTTATTTAACCTATATCCAGTCGTACGTGATCAATGATAGTAACGCTTATGCAAAAATGCAGCAATACACCGCTGCTATGGATAATGGCAGCCTTAACAAGGCCTATATTAAAGCCTTCGTGGCGTTGCGGACCGGGCACAGCAGCGAGACTATAGATTTACTGCAGCATCGCCCTACGGGGCCGGATTATCAGCCGTACCCATATCTCGATTATTTGTTGGCCACAGCTATGATGAACCGGTTGGATACTGCGGCAGATGATTACTTCAAAAAATTTTTGGCCGAGACCAAAGGGGTAAGCTATGTTAAAGATGCCTATCTGCATCTGGCCTGGGATGCCTTGCTGCATGGCGATGAGCGGAAGTATCAAAGCTATATTCAATTAGTTAAAACCAAGGGGTACACATTTAATGATAAGGACAAGCAGGCACTTACCGAAGCCGGTAACCCAACCCTCAATGCAGATTTGTTAAAAGCACGTTTATTGTTCGATGGCGGCTTTTATGACCGGGCTTTAAAAATATTAACGGATAAAAACCCGGCAACGTTAACACAGGTGTTTGATAAAACAGATTATTATTATCGTTTAGGGCGCATATATGATGCTCAGGAAAAAGATGATGAGGCTTTACGCAACTATCAGCAAGCCATAAATGCGGGCAAAGGCACGCCATATTATTACGCACCAACAGCAGCTGTTAAAATTGGCAATATTTACGAACGCCAAAAAAATAAAACAGAAGCGGCACATTACTATAACATGGCCATTGCCTTTAAAAATCACCAGTACGAGAATAGTATTGAACAGAAGGCGAAAGAGGGATTGAAGAGACTGGGGTATTAATTTGGCAATTTGTTGATTCGATAATTTGTCAATGCCCAGTATCGCGATCACAGAGCATGACAAATTGAGGCTGAAAGCATTCTGTTAATTCCTTAATTCAGTAAATTCTGGTTCAGACAATCTGTTCCTAAAACAAACTCGTTTGCCTTCCGCTCTTGGGCGTAAACTGTGTTAAATCATAAGCAGGCATTTCGCGGCCCGCTAAAAAACGGTTACAGGCAATACGGTATAGCTGATGAATAGATTCGGCAATGTGGCCATCACCAACCATTCGTCGTCCGAAATCGCTATCGTTTATTTTCCCGCCATGGCAGCTGGCAATCATGTTCAGCACCTTTTCGGCTTTATTGGGGAATGCTTTGTAAATCCAATCGGTAAAAATATCTCCGATGCTGCCGTTTAGGCGCACAATGGTAAAACCCGCAGCAACAGCTCCTCTGTTTGCTGCTGCGCGAATAATATCGGGCACTTCATTGCTATTTAAGCCCGGAATTATTGGTGCCGACATAACCCTCACCGGTATACCTGCATTTGAAAGTTTTTCTATCACCGATAAACGGCCGCTGGCAGTAACGGTGCGGGGTTCGAGCTTTTGGCGCAATTGTTCATCGAGTGAGGTGATAGAAACATTAACATGGATAAGGTTAAGCTTAGCCAACTCAATCAATATATCCAAGTCACGCAGTACCAGATTGTTTTTGGTGATAATGCTCACCGGGTTTTTGTATTGCAGAAAAACCTCGAGGAGTTTACGGGTTATTTCAAGCTTGCGTTCGACGGGTTGATAACAATCTGTATTGCCGGATAAGACGATTGGAGTTGGCAGATATCCCCGATTATTGAAATACTTTTCAAGCAATTCCGGGGCATTGTGTTTTACAATGATCTTGCGTTCAAAATCCAGACCTGCACTAAAGCCATAATATTCGTGGCTGTTGCGGGCGTAGCAATATATACAGCCATGCTCACAACCCTGGTAGGGGTTAATGGAAAACATGTGGCTCAGGTCTGGGCTGTTAGATTCGCTTACAATCTTTTTGGCGTTCTCGTGGTAAAACTGTGTAGCCTCATTTTCTAACAAAGCCTCGTCCAGCCCTTCAGGATGCTGAAGCACGTATTTGTTTTTTAGAAACTTGTTGTGGGTGTTTACCTGCGCCCCTCTTCCCTTAAAATATTCAGGATTGTCTTCAAACGGCATACAACAAATTTGCTAATTATTTTAGCAAATTTATAATTGTATTAAATTATTTTTTATGGCGTAAAGTACAAGGCCAACGCGGCTTTTAATTTGCAGTTTTTCAAACAGTTGGTCGCGGTAACCATCAACTGTGCGGGCACTTATACACATCTGGTCGGCAATTTCTTTATAGGTAAGCTCAGTGCCGGCTAACCTTAAAAATTCTATTTCGCGGCTGTTTAGCTTAATATGCTCTTTCTGATTCAGATTTTTAATCAGATGATCTGTGACGAAAGATGGATAATACAGCTCATTATTGGCCACCGTTTTTAGGGCCTGTTCAAACTCGTGCGGTTCAGAATCTTTAAGCAGGTAGCCGTGTACTCCCAACCTCACCATTTTCAGCACCTTCTCGGCATCCTGAAACATGGATAGGATAATAATCTTAACGTCGGGGTTATTTTTCTTGAGCCATTGCGTGGTGCCAAAACCATCCATCTCGGGCATGTTAATATCAAGCAGTATCACATCCGGTTTATTACCGGCGGTAATATGGCTGATCATTTCCTGCCCGTGGGCGGCTTCGAATAAGATGTTATAACCAGAAAACTGACCAATTAACGAGGCAATGCCACTTCTGAAAAGACGGTGGTCATCAACCAGGGCTATTTGAGTAATCTGCGTTGGCATAAGTGTGTTCTAAAAGCGGATCGAGTGTGATCTTAACCGAACAGCCATTGCCTGGTGAGCTTGTAATAGTTGCAGTACCCCCTATAAGGGCTGCTCTATTTTGCAGGTTTTTTAAGCCCGACCCACGATGTTCATCCAATATACTGGTCGGAAATCCAACCCCATCATCCGCGATGGTCAAATTAAATACTTTTGGCGAATATAGCAACTCAATTTTTAGCTGCTGCGCATTGGCATGTTTAAGTGCGTTATTTACCGTCTCCTGGAATATCCGGAACAATACCAACTCGTTCTTCTCGCCCAATGAAAATGGCTCGCCCTCAACATTTAATTCGGCTTTTACCAAGCCGCTTTTGTTGATGCGTTCGAGCTCAAGCGTTATCGTTTTTTCGAGGCCTGCCGCCTTGATGGTATCAAAACTCATGCTCTTGGAAAGGTCGCGCAGGTCATTAATGGCTTGCGAAAGCAGTTCCCGGCTTTCCGTAATTTTGGCTTGTGTTTGCTCTGCATCTTTACCAACCACACCTAAACTAAGCTTTACGAAAGACAGTACCTGGGTAATATTATCGTGTATCTCGCGGCTTACATAAGTAAGCGTTTGATCCTGAACTTCGATCTGGGTTTTTAGAATTTCCTGCTTAAGGTTTTGTTCAATAGCTACAACTTTTTGCTGATGCTCAAATGTTTTACGTTGATAAATAAACAGGATAACAACTATAAACAATACAAACAATAATAAAATGCCGGTAGCTACCGCTAATAAAACCCCAAAATCTAAACCGTCTGACACTATATGGTATTTGCTTGTTTTGAATTAGTAGCACTTTTAATTAACGCCACAAAAATGCATAAATATAAAAGGATATTTGTGAAAAACAATAATGGCTTTACTGCCTCATATTGTTTTGATGCATACATGTGCGTTTTGTATTGAGGGCTTAACATAACTGTTATCGGCACGTGGTGCTGTTCAGAATAATTGAATAAGAATATTTCTAAGAAGTGAAATATGATACTGAAGCTCGAATAAAAAAGCACGGCCGCAGCTACCAAAAGTACAAATACATTTAACTTTTGGTACTTACCTATTTGATCAAATATGTTGATAATATAAGTAACAGCCCAAATTATTAGCAAGAACCCCTTGGCTACTACTACGTAATCTAACAGGATTTTCTCTGGCAGCGGGGGGAGTTTTATAAAGAAGTAAAGGGAGCCAATTATAAAAATTATAAATAGAATTACACTGAGACGGATTAATTTTTTAAAAATTTTATAATCGATGTTGAGATAAAAGAACCAGGCAAAACAAGCATATTCTATTGGGTTGAATACGTAAAATACACTTAGGTTGTTTCTAAATCTTATGGCGAAGTAACGCCCAATAGATTCTTCAAGAACATTGATTAACAATACCAATGCGATTGGGTACATATTGTGCCCCAATCGCTTAGTAAATAATAGGAATAAAGCTAATAATGCATCTATAGCTATATTTGCCCAATAAATTTCTCGCATTAGCTAACTTAAATTAGATTACGCCGCCGCCGTTAGGGTTAGGCTCGCAATCGGGTGGGCATGTGCCTGTTTCATCATAAACTTCAGTATCAGCTTCGCCGCGTACAATGCTTTTGCTTTGAGCATTTGCACCAATAGCCACAAGTGTGTGGCCAACTGGCAAGCCTACTGCCTTAATTGTTGGATCACTTAATGCAACGTGAAGTTTTACATAATGACAATCCGGCTGATCGATGATCTTTCTTAAATGATCTGCGCTGATCTTAAACGAATGAATGTGATTGTTATCATCACATTTCGTTTTGTAATCAGAAATGATTTTGTGAGCGTGGCTCAAATTAATTCTTGCGCCAACAATTGGAGGTGTTTTACCGTCTGACATTTTTGTTTTGTTTTAAGGAGTCAATTGAATATTAAATAGGGTATTACTTTTGTCGAAAATATGGATTTCGAAGTTATTGTTTCAATAGTATTTTAACGGTGGCTTCTTCTATCAGCAAATAAATGTATTGAGAGGAAAAGCAATGCCTGTACAATAATACATTTCCTAAAAAATAAAAAAATACCGTGTTTTAACGGTATTTAATAGCTTTCTACGTCGTAATGAACGACTTTTTTATATGGTGCGCAGAAATTAATATCCGAGTAAAACACAAGGCCAATGTTTGAGGTTAACATGCCATGCGCCAACTGCTTCAAAAGATAATAACCCGGCCAATTATCAGGTTATCAGATAAGTACTCGTCTCGCCCCGATGAAAAAAGAGTGTTTAGTGCCTTGACTGAACTCCATAAAATAATACTCAATAAACCGGGTAAAAGAGGACTGGTTATACCGTTTGACAGCAAAGAGGGAAAATTTGTAATCCTGTCAGACCAGCACAAGGGCGCGCGTGATGATGCGGATGATTTTGCCCTGGCAGAGAAAAACTATCTGGCTGCCCTGGATTATTACAACCAAAACCACTTTACTTATATTAACCTGGGTGATAGCGAAGAGCTTTGGGAAAACCTTTTTTTAACGGTTAAGCATCATAATAAAGCCACTTTCGAAAAAGAGAAATTGTTTCTGGACCGGGGAGCATTTGTAAAAATATTCGGTAACCATGATTTGTATTGGGATAATGATCCACTGGCACCGGTAAGTTTGTATCAGATCTACGGCAAATCAATCAGTATTTACGAAGGCATTATTTTGCAGACAACCATTAACGGTAAACCATTAAACATCTATATGACGCATGGCCACCAGGGCGATTTGCAAAGCGATGGAAATTGGTTTAGCAAGTGGTTTGTATCAAATGTATGGGCACCTGTGCAATCGTATTTAAAGATCAATCCTAATACGCCGGCAAACAATGATGACCTGAAGACAGCCCATAACCAAATGATGTACGAGTGGAGTGCGAAGCAACAAAACACAGTGCTCATTACCGGGCATACCCATCAGCCGGTATTTCAATCATTAACACATATCGAAAGCCTGTATATCCAAAGGGCAAGGGCAAAGAAAGCAAATGACATTGCTGCCATAACTCAGCTGGAGGCAGAAATAACCAAAAGGCATTTAAAGAATGACAGTTCGCTTAACTTTACCGGCTACCGGCCTACTTATTTTAACAGTGGTTGCTGTTGCTTTGATGATGGCGATATTACAGGCATCGAGATAGCCGATGGTTTTATCCGCCTGATAAAATGGGAATATGATAAAGATAAGAATAGCGTACGCGAAGTACTGGAAGAACGCGACCTGGAAGCTTTGCTGAGCGAAATGGAGGCTAAATCCTGAGCCTATCCATCTAATAGAAAAACAAAAAGTTCTTTAGGGCCGTGAGCACCTAACACCAGGGTTTTCTCAATATCAGCCGTACGGCTTGGGCCTGTAACTACCGATAGCATAGAGGGTATTGCTGCACCATATTTTTGTTTGATGATATTGAAACCGTCTTTTAAATCTACAACCAATTGAGAGGTATAAGCCAGCACGATATGTATAGGAGGATAGATACTTAAGCGACGGCCGGCCATATCTGCATTAGAGATCAGGATACTGCCATTGCGGGCAATCAGGGCTTCGCAAAGGGTAAAACCGACTTCAGATTGTTCAAAGTCCTTATCGGTTTCGTAGTATGGATATTCGTAGCGTTCCAGTACAGCTTGTAAGGCAGGTTCCCAGCAGTGTATTTTATGCCAGTTACGTTCTTCGGCCAGCGTAAGCAGGTTTTCTATAAACTGAACTTCATCCTCACAAAACACAAACTGACCTGCTGCTGCGGTAAATTGCTCGGCAAACATTACTTCGGGCAGTTCTTCTGCTACGGGGTAAATAGGCATTTCTTCGAGGTTAGGATAGGGATTGTCCCTTTTCTCTAACAAAGCTTTGCGTATTTTTTTGAGCAGTCGTTCTTTTGGTGTAATGTTTTGGCTCATATTCTATTAAATAAAAAAGGCCATTATGCCCAAGCATAATGGCCTTTCAGTAATTTAAAATTTATTGTTGTTCTGTGCTTTCAATGTTGTTGCTGGCTGGGTTGGTTACCGACTCAGGGATAGCATTATTGTCAACATCAGGGTTTAACGCCGCTTCGCCGTTTACAAACTTGTCGTAAGCAGTACGGTTATCAAACGGGCGTTTACCTAATAATTCTTCCAAGTCAGACTGGAACAATACTTCTTTTTCGAGCAGTTTAGCTGCCAGTAATTCCAAGCCTGCACGTTTTTCGTTCAACAGATCTTTAGTGCGTTGGTATACCGCATCAATTAATCCGCGTACTTCATGGTCAATCAGCTCGGCAGTGGTATCAGAGTAAGGTTTGTTAAACTGATATTCGCCTTGTGGATCGTAGAATGATACGTTACCCACTTTATCATTCATACCATAGATCTTAACCATGGCATAAGCCAGTTTGGTAATGCGCTCTAAGTCGCTCAATGCACCGGTTGAGATTTTACCGAAAACAATGTCTTCGGCAACACGGCCACCCATAGATACTACCATTTCGTCTTTCAACTGCTCGGTAGTATGTAAAAACTGCTCACGCGGTAAATACTGGGCATAACCTAAAGCGGCAACACCACGGGGAACGATAGATACCTTAACCAATGGATCGGCATGCTCCAGGAACCAGCCTGCTATAGCGTGGCCGGCTTCGTGGTAAGCAACAATTCGTTTCTCTTCCGGAGAGATGATCTTGTTTTTCTTTTCTAAACCACCAATTACACGATCGATCGCATCCTGGAAATCCTGCATATCAACGGCTACCTTATCACGACGGGCAGCAATCAATGCGGCCTCGTTACAAACGTTGGCGATCTCAGCACCGGCAAAGCCTGGTGTTTGTGCCGATAATTTTTTAGCATCCACCTCTTCGGCCAGTTTTAATGGGCCTAAGTGAACTTTGAAAATTTGCTCACGACCTACCAAATCCGGTTTATCGATAGAAATTTGTCTGTCGAAACGTCCCGGGCGCAGTAATGCAGAATCCAGCACATCAGGACGGTTGGTAGCAGCAAGGATGATAATACCAGAATCGGTACCGAAACCATCCATCTCAACCAGTAACTGGTTCAGGGTGTTTTCACGCTCATCATTACCACCTACAATATTGTTTTTACCACGGGCGCGGCCAATGGCATCAATCTCATCAATAAAGATGATACAAGGTGCTTTGTCTTTTGCCTGGCGGAACAAATCACGTACACGTGATGCACCCACACCCACAAACATCTCCACAAAATCAGAACCTGACAGCGAGAAGAAAGGCACCTGTGCTTCACCCGCAACAGCTTTAGCCATTAAGGTTTTACCGGTACCCGGCGAACCTACCAATAAAGCCCCTTTAGGTATTTTACCACCCAGGTTGGTATATTTTTTAGGGTTTTTAAGGAAATCTACAATTTCCATTACCTCTTCTTTAGCTTCCTGTAAGCCGGCAACATCGTTAAAGGTTACGTTAACTTGTGCTTCTTTATCAAATAAAGTAGCTTTTGATTTACCGATGCTAAAGATCTGACCGCCCGGGCCACCACCTGCTCCACCGCTCATGCGGCGCATAATGTATAACCAAACCACAGCAAAAAGTACCATGATGATAACGCCTTGCACTAACCAGTTTGATAACAAGCTTTCGTGCTGCTCAAATTGGATTAAAGTTTTTTGCGAATCTGGCAGGTCTTTTTCAACAGCAGCAACGGTTTGCTTTAAACTCTCGAATGATGCATCAGAAAAAGTATACTGCGGGCCGCTTTGCGGGCTTAACGAGCGCTGGTCTTTAATGTCGTTGTATTCCGGTTTGTTGATGCTTTCTTTTTTAAGATAAACATCGGCAATAACCAGGTCGCCATTTTTGTAGGCCACAACATGGTCAACATCGTGGTTTTTCAACATTTCGTTTTGGAAACGCTGCGAGGTAATCGGTTTACCACTATTGCCGTTAATAAGGTATGATACTACAATTAAACCCAGTATCAGAACGGCATACAGCCACACTATGTTAAACTTAGGCGGCTTAGGTGTAATTTTTTTATTTGAAATTTTACGAATAGTCTTAGGCTTTTCGGATTTACTTTCTTTCATGTTTTATATTTCAGCTCAAACAGATGTAATCTATAATTAATTAACAGGGGAAAAATAAACTGGCAGATATTACAGTTTAAGCGCTTTGGTAAAATTTAATTTCGGCATCGCCCCACAAATCCTCTACACCATAAAATTCTCGTTTATCGGTTCTGAAGATATGGACCACTACATCAATATAATCGAGCAGGATCCATTCGCTGTGCACAAGGCCTTCTTTACGCCAGGGTTCTTGTTGCGTGGCTTTAAAAATCTCTTCTTCTACGCTATTGGCAATTGCTTTAACCTGGGTACTTGAATCAGCATGGCAGATTACAAAATAATCTGACACGGAACTGAATATATTACGAAGATCTAATCTGACAATTTCGTTTCCCTTCTTTTCCTGCATGCCATGTATAGCAAGTTCAGAAATGTAAGCGGATTCTTTTATCGCTTTGTTTTTTACCATCAAAAAGAATTAGTTTTGAACGATTTGATTTAATAACGTTTATACTTTGCAAAATAACATATTTTCAGGATTATTTGTTGGACAAAATTTAGTCACCCTGAAAGAAGTAGATTCTACAAATACTTTTCTCAAAAATTTAGTGTCAAATTCCAAGCCATTACCCGAAGGAACGGTCATTATGGCAGAGAATCAGTACGCAGGCCGCGGCCAACAACAGAACCGGTGGTTTACCGAAGCCGGCAAAAACCTCTCTTTCAGCATTTTACTTAAACCCACTTTTTTACTTTTAAATGATCAATTTGCCTTAACCCAGGCTATCAGTTTAGGAGTCGCAAAAGCACTGTCATACGTTGCAGGTGAGGGAATAAAAATTAAATGGCCTAATGATATCTATTATAATAACCGCAAGCTGGGTGGTATATTGATAGAAAATATGGTGCAAGGCGCACAGATCAATAACTCAGTTATCGGCATCGGCCTTAATATAAACCAGGAGCAGTTTCCCGATTATTTACCGCACGCAACATCGCTATGGCAAATCTTACATAGAGATTATGAATTGAAAGCTTTATTATCAGAAATTTGCGGGCATATAGAAGCGGTTTATTTGCGATTAAAAGCAGGTAAGGTTGCTGAAATAAAACAGGAGTACCTGTCGTTCTTGTTCGGGCTAAACGAAACACGAAGATTTCGGTCAAACGAAAAAGAATTTGAAGGCCGCATTACAGGTGTTACAGAGCGAGGCTTACTGAAGATACAGACTGATGAAGCCGAATACGAATACAATTTAAAAGAAGTAGAATTTTTAATTAATTAAGCTATATATGAAAAAAATAATGTCAGCCTTATTTGTGCTGTTTTTGTACACAGGGGTTCATGCACAAATATTAACCCCGGTAAAATGGAGTTATGCAGCTAAAAGAATCAGCGCCACAGAGGCGGTTGTTTTTATGAAAGCCACTATTGATAACGGCTGGCATATTTATTCACAAACTGTAAAAGATGGCGGGCCTATTAAAACCGACTTTAAATTTACACCATCAAAAGCATATACCCTGGTTGGTAAAACTATTGAGCCAACTCCGGTAACCAAATTCGAGAACGCATTTAAAATGAATGTGAGCTATTTTGAGAAAGAGGTTATCTTTCAACAAAAAGTTAAACTTACATCACCAAACGCAACCGTTGTTAAAGGCCAGTTAGAGTACATGACCTGTAACGACCACCAGTGCCTGCCACCAGAGGATGTAGATTTTAGTGTTACTATCATCAAATAATTTAGAGCCGTTACACCAAAATCGTCATGAAAAATACGCTTAAGCGTTTGCTTGGTAAGGGAATAATACCGGCAATTATTTTTGCCCTGGTATTAGCTGTTGGGTTTAATCAGCAAGCACGCGCTGCACAGGCCGATACCAGCGGCGTGGTGTTTACAACCATACCAACCGCTGCCGACAGTATTGCCGCACAAAAGAAACTGCAAAAACCGACTGCGGTAAAGGCAGCAGGAGCAACCATTGCTAAAAACGAAGAAAAGCCAAAAACACTTTGGCAAATATTTATTGAAGGCTTTTTAGGAGGCTTTGCAGCCTTGTTAATGCCTTGTATTTATCCGCTATTGCCGTTAACCGTTAGCTTTTTTACCAAAAAAGCAGGCAGCAGGCAAAAGGCGGTATTTCAGTCTTTAATATATGGTATCTCTATTATTGTGATCTATGTATCGCTGGGCTTTGTAATTACGCTATGTTTTGGGTCTGATGCCTTAAACTCGTTGGCAACCAATGGCATATTTAATATGTTCTTCTTCCTGTTGCTGGTGGCGTTTGGTGCATCTTTCTTAGGTGCATTTGAATTAACTCTGCCAAGCTCGCTGGCTAATAAACTGGACGAAAATTCTGACAAGGGCGGCTTATCAGGTATCTTCTTTATGGCTGCCACATTAGTAGTGGTGTCATTCTCTTGTACCGGCCCAATCATTGGTAGTTTATTGGTAGAAGCCGCAACCAAAGGCGAACGCCTTGGCCCTGCTGTAGGTATGCTGGGTTTCTCGGCTGCTTTGGCTATCCCGTTTACCATATTTGCTTTATTCCCTTCTGCGTTGAAAACCCTGCCAAAATCGGGCGGCTGGTTAAACAGCGTTAAAGTGGTACTGGGCTTTTTAGAACTGGCTTTCGCGTTGAAATTCCTTTCGAACGTAGATCTGGCTTACCACTGGAACTGGTTCGACCGGGAGGTGTTCCTGTCGTTATGGATTGCCATCGGCGTAATGTTGTTCTTATACTTAATAGGTAAGATCAGGTTTTCGCACGATAGCCCGGTAGAGCACCTGTCGGTATTCCGCACTTTCTTATCAATCATTGTATTCTCTTTTGTGATGTTTATGATCCCTGGATTATGGGGCGCACCATTGAAAGTAATCAGTGGGTTTTTACCTCCACCGGCCACACAGGATTTTTACCTGACTAATGGCAGTGGCAGCTCATCTGATGCAGCTCCACAGCAATCGGTATCTATAAAAGATAAAAAATATGAAGATCTGTTCCGCCGTGGTAAACATGCGGGCTTAAATGAGTGGTATGATTACGATCAGGCTTTACAGGTATCAAAAGAATTAAAAAAACCGGTAATTATTGATTTTACCGGTTGGAACTGCGCCAACTGCCGCAAAATGGAGCAGGAAGTATGGTCGAACCCCGAGGTACACAAGCGTTTACAAAATGATTTTGTGTTGCTGGAGCTTTATGTTGACGAAAAACAAGAGTTGCCAAAAGAGCAACAAACAATATCAAGTTTCAGCGGAAAGAAGATAAATACTATAGGGAATAAAAACAGTGATTACGAAGCTTCAAAATTTAATGTAAATTCGCAGCCGTATTACGTTATCATCAATGCCAAAGGTGATGTTTTGGTACCACCACAAGGCGCAAATTATAGCGTAGACAATTATATTAAGTTTTTAGACAGCGGAAAGGCTGCTTTCCAGAATAACAATGGCTCAAATTAAAAACGTAGGTGTTTATACTTCGGGTGGCGATTCGCCCGGCATGAATGCTGCCATCAGGGCAGTTGTACGAACGGCATTATATCATGATTTGCAGGTAACCGGTATCCGCCGGGGTTACGAAGGGATGATTAACGGCGATCTGTTTCCGATGGACCGTAAATCTGTTGCTAACATTATACAACGCGGTGGTACTATTTTAAAAACAGCCCGTAGCGAACAATTTAAAACTCCCGAAGGCCGTCAGCTTGCTTACGATAACCTGAAGAAACATAACATTGATGCTTTAATAGGTATTGGTGGTGATGGTACTTTTACCGGTGCAAAAATTTTCGGTAAAGAGTTTGATATTCCTGTAGTTGGTTTGCCGGGCACCATTGATAACGATTTGGTTGGTACCGATTTTACCATCGGTTACGATACTGCTATTAATACCGTTATTGATGCTGTTGATAAAATCCGTGATACCGCAGAATCGCACGATCGTTTATTTATCGTTGAGGTTATGGGCCGCGACTCTGGCTTAATTGCCTTACGTACCGGTATTGCTGTAGGTGCAGAGGCTATATTGATCCCTGAAACCAAAACAGACTTAAACGCCCTGTACCATAAACTGGAGCAAGGCCGCCGCGATAAATCATCAAAAATTGTAATTGTTGCCGAAGGTGAAGAAGCAGGTGGTGCATTCGAGATCGGCCGTTTAATAAAAGACCGTTTCCCTAATTATGATACCCGCGTATCTGTACTGGGCCACATCCAGCGTGGTGGCCGCCCAAGCTGCCAGGACCGTGTATTGGCAAGCCGTGTAGGTGTTGCCGCAATTGAAGGTTTATTAGTCGGTCACCGTAACGAGATGGTAGGTATCATCAACGGCGAAGTTGCCTTTACACCATTCGAAAATGCGATTAAGCACTTTATCGAGATCAACCCTAACTTTTTGAAGATAGTAGACATCTTGTCTATTTAAATTTGGCAATTTGCTGATTCGGCAATTTGTCAATGATTTAAAAATAATTCCGGCAATTCTTTGATTCTGAGAATTCTGGTTCAAGATAAAGAAAAGGCGTTGAGCGAAAAGCTTAACGCCTTTTTCTATTTCCCCTTGTCATTTCGACCGTAGGGAGAAATCTTATACGCTTAAAAAGCAAACTGTACAGGATTTCTCCCTACGGTCGAAATGACAAGACGGGAGAGCTCGGGATATGAACCATTGTCAACTCCCTAATAACTAAATCATTGGCAATCATTTCCATATTTAAAATATATTATTTACCTTTGCAGCCCCGCAGAATATACTCCGGGGAACATGTTGAATACATAAACACAAACAATGGCAACTAAAATTAGACTGCAAAGACACGGTAAAAAAGGAAAACCTTTTTACTACATCGTAGTAGCAGACGCCCGTGCACCACGTGACGGCCGTTTCATTGAGCGTATCGGTTCTTATAACCCGAACACTAATCCAGCTACTATCGATATCAATTTCGACAAAACTTTAGACTGGGTTAACAGTGGTGCACAACCAACTGATACCTGCCGTGCTATCCTTTCATACAAAGGTGTACTTTACCGCAAGCACTTACAAGGTGGTGTAGCTAAAGGCGCTTTAACTGCTGAGCAAGCTGATGAGAAATTCCAGGCTTGGTTAGATCAGAAAGAAGGAAAAATCACTGGTAAAAAATCAAGCTTAGTATCTGCAAAAGAAGAAGCCCGCAAAGCTGCTTTAGCCGCTGAAGCTAAGAAAAAAGAAGACAAAGCTGCTGCAATTGCTGCTAAAAATGCACCTGTTGCTGAAGAAGTTGAAGCTACTGAAGAAGAAGCTCCTGAAACTGAAGCATCAGCTGAAGATTCTGCAGAATAATTTATACTGCGCCAATAATTTAGATAGCGAAGTTCTTAACAGTTCTTCGCTATTGTTTTTTAAAACGTTTTGATAATGAAAACAGAAGATACCTTCCGTATAGGCAGCCTGCTTAAAACCCGCGGCCTCAAAGGCGAATTTCAATTATATGTTGATTTCGATGGCTTAGAGGATATTAAGTTCGATGCCGTATTTATTGATGTGGCCGGCAAGCTGGTTCCTTTCTTTGTAAAGTCGATCAAATACCCGCTACCTAATACGGCTTACTTGAACCTCGACGGAGTTGATACCATTGAAGCCGCAGCCAAACTGGTAAAGAAAGATGTATTTCTGCCCAATAAGCTTAAGCCCGAAGTAGATGAAGAAGAGTTTACCCTGATGGATCTCGAAGGATTTTTGGCCATCGACGAAAAACATGGTGAACTTGGCGAAATACTGGAGGTGAACGAATATCCCCAGCAAATTATCGCATCGGTACACTACAACAATAAGGAAGTACTTTTCCCGCTTAATGCCGCAACCATTAAAGGTATCGACATAGAAGGCGGAGAAGTATATCTGGACTTGCCTGAGGGCTTGTTGGATGTGTATATGGATTAAGAGGGAAAGTAACAGCTTCGTCCAGCGCGTCATTGCGAGGTACGAAGCAATCGCGAACTATACAGAGCGGCTCTGCAAGTCGGGGATTGCTTCGTACCTCGCAATGACGAGTTAACTTACCCTTGCGCGCGTTTACAACGCGTGCTTAAAACTTCATAGCGTCTGTGACGCCTCTACGCCATCAAAATCCGAAATTAATATCTTTGTAAAATTATGATCCGTTTCGATATCCTTACCGTTTTACCAGGCCTGCTCGAAAGCCCTTTTGCGCATTCAATACTACATCGTGCCCAAAAAAAGGGACTGACGGAAATTCACGTGCATAACCTGCGCGATTATTCGAGCAATAAGCATAAAAGTGTTGACGATTATCCTTACGGCGGCGGCAGTGGCATGGTAATGATGATTGAGCCCTTTGCTGTTTGCATAGAAAAACTAAAGGCAGAGCGCGAATATGACGAGATCATATTTATGACTCCGGATGGCGTTACGCTGAATCAGGGTTTAGCCAACCAGCTATCGAGCGTTAAAAACATCATGATATTATGCGGGCATTACAAGGGGATAGATCAGCGTGTGCGCGATCTGTATGTTACCCGCGAGATGTCGATAGGGGATTATGTACTATCGGGCGGAGAGTTGCCTGCAGCCATTTTGGTGGATGCCATTGTGAGGTTGATACCTGGGGTGTTATCAGATGAAACCTCAGCACTCTCAGACTCGTTCCAGGACGATATGTTGGATGCGCCGGTATATACCCGCCCCGCAGACTGGAAGGGCCACAAGGTGCCTGATATTCTGTTGAGCGGCAACACGCCCGAAATTGAAAAATGGCGCTTCGAACAAGCTATGGAACGTACGAAGGCAAGAAGGCCGGATTTGTTGGAGTGAAGTTGATTGGGTTGAATAAGTTGAATCGTTGATTGGGTTGTAAAAAGAAACTTAATCAAATAATGTTGACTGAGCTGAATAGTTGAATATGTTAAGTAGTTGTAAAGCTCAGTCAACTTAATACCCTCAATCACCAATAACTTAACTATAAATGTTAATTACTTAAATAATGTGGAAAAATTTCGAAACAACTTTTTATTTCGAAAAATTATCCCTATAATTGCAATCCGATTTTTACGGGTTAAAAATCGCTTTAAGAGCTAAGAATCATGGATTTAGTAAAATTTGTTGAAGAGCAGTCAGTAGAAAAAAAGCAGGTTCCTGTGTTTAAAGCAGGTGATACTGTCAGCGTGCACTATAAAATCAGAGAGGGTAACAAAGAGCGTATCCAGGTTTACCAAGGCGTATGTATACAACGTAACAGCGCAGGTACAACTGAAACCTTTACCGTACGTAAAGTATCAAACGGTATTGGTGTAGAACGTATCTTCCCTATTAACTCTCCTAACATCGATAAAATTGATGTTAACAGCCACGGTAAAGTGCGTCGTGCTAAATTGTACTACCTGCGTGCCCTTACCGGTAAAGCAGCTCGTATCAAATCAAAAAGAGTATAAGTTTTATCGCTATATCTTACAAGAGCCTTTCTGTTTTCCAGAAGGGCTTTTTGTTTTGGTTTGTCTCCATCGCGTCATTGCGAGGTATGAAGCAATCCCCGACCGACAGAGGTCGTACTTTAATGAACGCAATGACCCTGATCATCTGTGTGTACTTTAAGTGAAAGTCGGTCCCGCTCAATCGCCGCGGGTAGGCTGTTACTTTTGGCTTGATCCAAAAGTAACCAAAAGATCAAGACGCAAAAAAGCTCCACCGCACAAGTCCACTTCACGGCCACGCTTTTGCGTCTGGGCCACCGCTTCCTTTGATTGTCCTATTTATATAGTCTTGTTTCTCGATTCTTGTTTCTCTTCCAAGTCGGCAAACAGCTTCGGCCAAAAGCGGGCAGAACATCGGTGGCCTTGTGCGTTTGAAAGAGGCATTGGAGATTTTGCAGAAGGGTAAGGCCAAGTGTGAACGAAGTAGGGCAAAAGATCCCGGCCTGTGTTGTTCTGTACGCTGTGCGGCATGGCCCTGTGCGTAAAGAAGCCTTTTGCCGATAAGCCTTTTGGTTACTTTGTGGCTACAAAGTAACAGCCTACCCGCGGCGATTGAGCGGGACTGACATTGATAGTAGCAATCAATTCATCTGTAAATGCAATTGCTTTGATTCAAGCAGAGCCTCTGTTGGTTGAGGAGTGCCACGCTATCACTCACAATTACAAATTATATAATTACCAAAATCTCCACTACCTTAACATAACCTCTCCTCAAGGCAGCATTGGCAATGTTGCGGCAACCACAGGTATTGCCCAACCACTGCAAGTTCATAGCAACAGGGCCCGGCTGCGACTTTTCTTTTGGTTACTTTTCTTTTGAGAGAAAAGAAAAGTAACATCCACTGACTATTCATATTACTCACCTTGCCATTCCTAATGAAAAACGATTCTGCGTTATTGAAGGTACTGCTAATCGGTCTGAGATTGCTTCGCTATCGCTCGCAATGACGAATATTTAAAAAAAACAAAAAAGCCTCCCGATAATCGGAAGGCTTTCTATAAAAATCTTAAACAAACAATTAAGCCGCTTTCTTACTGTCATCAGCTTTTTTAGGAGCCTTATCAGCAGTAGCTTTAGTTGTTTTTTTGCAGCACGATTTTCCGGGCGTGTTGCATTTCATGCCTTTGTCTTTATCTGTTTTGTCGCCAGCAAATGAATTCGCAGCGGCTACAGTAAATGCTAAAGCCATCATTAAAGTAAATTTTCTCATCGGTTTGGGTTTATAATTGGTTAATAAAAGCCCCTTTTACGCAGTTAGTTCGGCAAGTACGGTGCGGCCACCTTTTACTACCTCACCAAGATTCACGTTGATCTTGGTTCCTAAAGGTAAAAAAATATCTACTCTCGATCCAAATTTTATGAAGCCAAATTGATCACCTTGTTCAACTTTATCACCTTCTTTTACATACCATACAATACGGCGAGCCATTGCACCGGCAATTTGGCGGAATAATATCGACGTGCCTTTTTTATTTTCGATCACAACAGTGGTGCGCTCGTTCTCTGTTGATGATTTTGGGTGCCATGCTACCAGGTATTTACCCGGGTGATATTTAAAGTATTTAACCACGCCGCCAATTGGGTTACGGTTAACGTGCACGTTAACCGGCGACATAAATACCGAGATCTGGATGCGTTTGTCTTTAAATACTTCGCCTTCTTCTGTTTCTTCAATCACAACCACTTTACCATCTGCTGGGCAAAGCACAGTTTGCTCATCTTTAGTAATCGCGAAGCTTGGGCTGCGAAAAAACTGGACGATGATAATGAATAACAACGCCGATAAAATGTAGATGAACCATTTTAGGGCAAAAGCCTGTGGGTAGTAAAACTGTATCACTGCATTTAATACAAAAATGAACAGTATGCACAGGGCAAGGGAGGTATATCCTTCTTTATGAAAAGTCATTTAGAAATAATTTTTTTGCGAAATTACTAATTTGTTATGAAGTATAGGTAAGTATAAACAACTGGTGCTGCAAGCAACAAACCGTCGAAGCGATCGAGCAGCCCGCCGTGGCCTGGTAGTATGCCGCCGCTATCTTTAATATTAAGGCTGCGTTTAAACATCGATTCAACTAAGTCACCCAGTGTGCCTACACAGCCAATAATAATGGCTACAGATACCCATTGGCGCCATTGTAGTTCTTTAAAATAAATGCTGATGATAAAGCCTACTGCGGCCGCAATAGCAACGCCTCCAAAAAATCCTTCCCAGGTTTTCTTTGGCGAATGGCGTTCGAACAGTTTGGTGCGGCCCAGCCAGCGGCCGGTTAAATAAGCGCCGGTATCATTAGCCCAAAGCATCAGCAAAAACGCCATCGGTAAATGGCCATTGAAATAACCGTGAACAAATCCTAAAGCATGGAAAAAGCAAAATGGTACTACGGCAAATACTAAACCAAGGTAGGTAAAGCCGATATTGGTAAATGGTGTTGGCGATTCTTTGAAAAGCTCGTTCACTAAAATCAGGCACGAAGTAATCGCGATCAGTAATAATAATTTATGGCTTTGTGTTGGCTGTAGGTAATAAACCGAAGCTACTGCTGCGAAAATATAAGCGCCATTTAATAGGCCGACAGATAAGTTGGGGTTAATACTGCTTTGCTTAAGCACTTTATAAAACTCTTGCAGGCATAAAACAGTAAGCAGCAAGTAAAAGCCGGTAAATACATAAGGCCCCAATAAAACGGAGGCCAGCATAACAATGATGAAGAAAAAGCCGGTAATGGCGCGTGTTTTCATATATTAATTTGATTCAGGATCATAATTTCTACCGCCTGCGAAAAGTCTTCCTTATGGATATAGACTTCTATATTGCCAAAGTTGCGGTGCGACGAATCCTGTTTATTAAGGAGTACGGCGTCGATATGGTTTTCAATGAGCATTTGCTTAACCATTTCCGACTGATAAAAATTAGTGGAAGTAAAAAATTTAATCCAGTTCTGTTCCATCTGCTGTTAAATTGCCGTTGCCGGCAATAGCAATATTGCGGTAATTAATTAACAAAAGTACGGTAATAATTATGCTAAACACATAGCCAAGCAAACTAAATACATGCGTATCATCTGGGTTGGTCTTTATTGTTTTATGCTGATATAAATAAGTGAGAACTACAGCTGTGCCGTTATTAATGAAATGCGCCCAGATCGATGTCCAGATGCTGCCGCTCCAATATACAAAATAACCGAAAAATACACCCAGCATCAGCCTCGGTAAAAACCCAAAAAACTCCATGTGGAAAGCGCTGAACAATGCTGCCGTGATCCATATAGCGGCGTGGTGGTTTTTAGTCCAGCGGATAAAGATGGTTTGTAAGGCCCCGCGAAACATCAGCTCTTCAACAACGGCCGTTAATCCCCCAACGAATAATACAGCTTTGATCATGTCCCAAACGGTATCCATCTTCAGCAAAATGTTGGTTGCTTTTTCTGCTGCCTTTTCATGTTCACGCATCCAGTCTTCGATGTTCTTTAAAAAGGGCGGCAATATTAGTCGCTCATTAATATTACTAAGCTGCTCCATAATGGGCAGCGACATAAACATGATAAAGAAAACGAGAATTAATAATTGCAGCGGAAACCCGGTTTTTACCTTTAAATAGCTTTCAGGTTCTTTAACAACCACGTAAGCAAAAAATACAGGTACGGCTAATATCGGCATGGTAGTGGTTATAAATTGTATGATCCACAAAGCGCGAACATCCTGTGGGCCATCTATTTGCAGCTGCGAAACCTTCATAAATGTGTCAAAATTGTACATCAGCGTAATTACGCCAATCGCAATAAGAACGCCTATAACAAGCATAACCACCATAATGGCAATAAAAACAAGAAATTGAAACCCCGGTCGCATCTGGCTGTAGCCCGTATCTGTCATATTGGTTAATAAAATTTGTATTTTTGTACCGCTTTAAAGATAAGCCATGTCTGTACAAATAGGAAATATTGATTTAGGGGAATTTCCGCTATTGCTGGCGCCGATGGAAGATGTGAGTGATCCGCCTTTCCGTTACGTATGCAAGCAAAACGGAGCTGATATGATGTACACCGAGTTTATCTCTTCAGAGGGGTTGATTCGTGATGCAGCAAAAAGCCGTCAGAAACTGGATATTTTTGAATACGAACGCCCAATAGGCATCCAGATCTTCGGCAGCGATATTAACAGTATGCGCACGGCCACCGAAATTGCCACATTGGCAGGCCCTGATTTGATGGATATTAACTACGGCTGCCCGGTAAAACAGGTAGCATGCCGTGGCGCAGGCGCAAGCTTATTGCAGGATATCGATAAAATGGTAGCCATGACTAAAGCTGTGGTTGAAGCTACCCATTTGCCAGTTACCGTAAAAACCCGCTTAGGCTGGGACGATACTACTAAAAACGTTTACGAGGTAGCCGAAAGGTTACAAGATATAGGAATTAAGGCATTAACCATACATGGCCGTACCCGTGCACAGATGTACAAAGGCGAAGCCGATTGGACGTTAATCCGGGATATTAAGAAGAACCCACGTATCCAAATCCCGATTTTTGGTAACGGGGATATTGATTCGCCGGAAAAAGCAGCTCAATGGCGCATGGAGTACGAAGTTGACGGTATGATGATTGGTCGTGCAGCTATTGGTTACCCATGGATCTTCCGCGAGATTAAACATTATTTTGCTACTGGTGAACATTTGGAAGGACCGACAATTGCCGAACGTATTGACGTTTGCCGTACCCACCTGGAGAAATCTGTTGCCTGGAAAGGCCCTAAAACAGGCATTTTTGAAATGCGCCGCCACTACGCCAGCTACTTTAAAGGCATCGAAAACTTCAAGGAATTTAGGATGAGACTGGTGCAAGCCGGTACCATTGAAGACGTTGAAGAAATATTAGAGCAAATTCATGACAATTATGCAACAGAGATGGCTTGATTATTGATTGAGGATCAATACATTTGAGGCATAACACGTTACGAACATGGTGACTACAATTACAGACGGAGTAAAGGTTTCTGTAGAAACACAATATCAACCCGAATATTCGAACCCGGCAAACGATCATTATATGTTTGCCTATAAAATAAATATAGAGAACGTTGGCGAAAACACAGTGCAGTTATTGCGCCGCCATTGGGAAATCTTTGACTCGAACGGCGAACACCGCGAAGTTGAAGGTGAGGGCGTAGTAGGAGAGCAGCCGGTTATTGAACCCGGTAGTTTCCACGAATACATATCAGGCTGCAACCTTAAAACAGATATGGGCAGCATGAAAGGCGAATACCAAATGGTACGTACATTAGATAATACGCTGTTTGATGTAGAGATTCCTAAATTTGATATGGTAGCGCCTTATCGCATGAACTAAGAGGAATTCTTAATGATATAAAAAAGCCCCCGATAAAAATCGGGGGCTTTTTGTTGGAAGAAGGTTTTATTATTTCTTCAGCGTAGTATCGAATAAATTCAAAATACGTTTGTACTCATCCGTCCAACTGCTGGGTTGTACAAAGCCGTGATCCTCTACCGGGTAAGGGGCAAGCGACCAGTTATCTTTGTGTAATTCAATTAAACGCTGGGTTAAACGAACAATGTCCTGGAAATTCACATTCTCATCAACCATACCATGTGCCATTAATAAGTGACCTTTTAAGCCGTTGGCAAAATAGATAGGCGAACTTGCTTTATAAGCTTTTTCATCATTATACGGCTCATTCAAAATGTTGGCGGTATAACCGTGATTGTAATGTGCCCAATCGGTAACAGAACGTAGTGCGCCACCGGCAGCAAATACATCAGGCTCGGTAAACATAGCCATCAGGGTCATGAAACCACCATAAGAGCCACCATATAAACCTACATGTTTAGGGTTTACGCCATATTTTTCAACCAAAAGTTTTACGCCATCAACCTGGTCGGTTAAATCTTTACCTCCCATGTGGCGGTAAATACCCGTACGCCAGTCGCGGCCGTAGCCAGAACTGCCGGTATAGTCAATGTCCAGCACAGTATAACCTTGTTCGGCCAGTAAATTGTTAAACATGTACTCGCGGAAGTATGAGCTCCAGTAGTAATGCACGTTTTGCAGGTAACCCGCGCCGTGTACAAATACCACCGCCGGTTTAGCCGGGTCGGCATTAGTTGGTACATAAAGGCGTGCATATACATCGCTGCCATAACGGTTTTTGAAGGTAATTACCTGCGGGTCTCTCCACGGATAAGCCTTAAACTCGGCAGTGGTTGATTGTGTTACCTGTACCGCTTTTGCACCGGGCTTATTAGGCTGAATATACAGTTCCCAGGGTTTGTTTGAATAGGAGTAACGGATAGCCAGCCATTTTTCATCCGGAGAAAGATCAACCTCGTTGCCGCCTTTCATGCTGGTTAATTTCACCGGTTCGCCGCCTGTTACCGGGATGCGGTAGTAGTGCGTAATACCCGGATGTTCTATGTTGGCTGTAAAGTAAAAAGTTTTTTTATCGATTGATAGTTCGAGCGTCTGTACTTCCCATTTACCGGTAGTTAATTGTTTCTTGGTGCCGGTAGTAACGTCGGCTACATAAATGTGCGAGTAGCCACTCGCTTCGCTCTGGAAGTAGAAGTGGGTGTTATCCAACCAACCCACGTTACCGCCTGAGTAACCACCGCCGCCAATGCCAGGGCCACCAATCCACGCCTCGTCGCGCTGACGGTCGAGAATGCTTAGTTTGCCGGTTGATGGATCCAATTTCATGATCCAACGGTCTTTGTTATCCTGCGCGGTAACAATTACGATGGCATTTTTAGCATCATCGCTCCAGTAAGGGCCGTGTACGTTTACCTTGCGGTCTTCGTTGCGTTTGGTACGTTCCTCCAATTGTTTAGGGTAATCCTTCACGTAATCGGGCAGATCTTTAATGCCCGGAATATCTGAAGTAACAACCGCATAGGTAGAGTCACGCTGGGTATCGAACACAAAGGTTTGCGAGGTTGCCTGTGGTGCACCTACTTTGGTACGGTTAGCAATATCTTCGGTATAACCAGAAGCGGTTACATAGCTGGGTACATTGGTGATCTTTGTTCCTTCCGGTTGTTTAATTAAGCGGTAGGTAACGTAACGGTTATCCGGGCTTAATTCTACAGATGATACAATCTGATCGCCAACGGCAATATCTTTCAGTTTCTTAGGCTGAAGTTCTTTACGATCAGTAGCATCTTCTTTCGCCAGTTTTTCCTTCTCTTTAATTACATCGAACAGTTCAACCTGCTCGGCTTTTAGCCAGCGGTCTTGCTGTGTGCCTCCGCCTTGTGCGCCGGCTGTAACCGGGGCAGCACTTCCGCCACGACGGCCAGCGCCTGCAGTTGCAGCAGCAGGTGCGCCCGCCGCAGTGCCATGCGTAAAGTTGGTAAGCTGTGTAAGCTCGCCGCTGTTTAATTTAACCGAGTACAGGTTATCGCCTTTAATAAAAAGGATATGGCTTTCATCGCCGCTGAAGGTTGGGTTAGCTTCGCGGTCCGTTGTGTTAGTGAGTTGGATAATCTTGCCAGATTTAATGTCCGACAAATAAATATCGCCATTACGCTCGTATACCTTGGCGGTGTGCTTTTTATTCCAGTCGCCGTTGCCGGGCAGTGATGATCTGCGCTCGTCGATACCTACTTTTTGCGGTTTTAAATCGCTGGTGGTAATGCTGTATAGCGGGTCGCGGTCGGCATTTTCGGGGTTCCAGTTAAAGTATATTTTCTTACCATCGTCGCTCCAGCGGATGTTTGATGGCGATGTGCCCATCCATTTCGGATCGCGCATAATTTTCTCGACGGTCAGCTTTTCGGTCGTTTGGGCAAAAGAAGTGCCGCAAGCTGCTAAGAGCAATAGCGTAAAAAATTTCTTCATAAAATTTATTAATTAGGAATGCAAGTTAAACACTTAGCCAATATCATTACTTTTAACCATTTAATTGTTACAATGCGCATAACAGGATCACAATTTGCTTTACGCACCTGGCTGGAAAGCGATGCAGTTTCGCTGCAAAAACACGCCAACAATGTTAATATCTCGAAATATTTGTTCGACAGGTTCCCGTATCCTTACCAACTAAGTGATGCCGAAAAGTTTATCAGCAGCAAGTTGGACCAAGACCCTGTTGTAAACTTTGCCATAGAAATTGATGGTGAAGTTGCCGGCGGGATAGGGTTAGAGCTTCGTCAGGATGTTTACCGCAAAACCCCCTTACTGGGTTACTGGCTTAGTGAACAACATTGGAGCAAAGGCATTATGCCAGAAGCTGTAAAGCTGGTTACCGATTATGCTTTCGAAAATCTGGATATAATATGCATTGTGGCAAATGCTTTCGGTCATAACCCCAAATCGATGAAAGTGTTGGAGAAAGCCGGTTTTGTAAGGCAGGGGATTATTAAGCAATGTGCTATTAAATACGATGAGGTGTATGATGAGCATGTGTTTGCGTTGCATCGTAAATAAATAATTTTCAGCACGTCATTGCGAGGAACGAAGCAATCTCAGACCTATTAGCACAGACATCAGTATCGCAGAAACTATTAATGAAATGGGTTGTGGTGTTATCATCGTCAGTCTGCTCATTGCCGCAGGGGCTAGGTACTTTTGGCTTGATCCAAAAGTACCCAAAAGATCAAGACAGAAAAATGCTTCGCCGCACGAGGCCTACGCATGGCCCGCGTTTCTGTCGGGCCACCGCTCGCAGGGTTTAGAATCCTTGTACAAGCCAACATCAATACTATTGCCCGTAGAGACACAATATTTTGTGTCTCTCGTACTTTGTGTCTCTTGCACCATTACCGCGTTAGGGATAGCAGTGAAAAGCCCGCAGCAGCGTGGACTTTGTGTGGAGGGCTGGCGAGGACTTGTAACGGATAGCCCGGACCGAAGGCAACGCCATTGATAGAATTAAGAATCGAGAGGCAAGAATCAAGACAATGTCCACCCCCGCTCGTCATTGAGATACGAAGACACCCGACCAGAGGGAGTTCTTTAATACCTATGGAAATAAATACAACATTAATAATTCCTGGCTTGCTGTTCTGACTTACAACGCGATTCTGCGCTACTACGAGATTGCCATCCCGATTATCATCGGGGCAGGCTGTCGTTCCTCCTCGCAATGACAAAATGGGCTATAATTAAGTTGATTGAATTCGAAATGACCTTGAAATGAAACAAAGCCATTACAATATCCATTGGAGTAATTGTTTTTCCGACACCATTGCATATATTTGCGCTGCTTAAAATATCATTTTTTTAGATCATAATGAGAGAACTACAGTTCAGAGAAGCGCTTCGTGAAGCAATGAACGAAGAAATGCGCAAGGATGATAAAATATACCTGATGGGTGAAGAAGTTGCCGAATATAACGGTGCTTATAAAGTTAGTCAGGGAATGTTGGACGAGTTTGGTGCTAAACGAATAATCGATACGCCAATCTCTGAGTTGGGCTTTGCCGGTATCGGTATTGGCTCGGCTATGAACGGCCTTCGCCCGATCATCGAATTCATGACGTTTAACTTTTCGCTGGTAGCTATCGACCAGGTGATCAACGCTGCGGCTAAGATCCACTCGATGAGCGGTGGCCAGTTCTCGGTGCCAATCGTATTTCGTGGCCCAACTGGTAACGCAGGTATGCTAAGCTCACAGCACAGCCAGTGCTTTGAGAACTGGTATGCTAACTGCCCGGGCTTAAAGGTGGTTGTACCATCGAACCCTGCAGATGCTAAAGGTTTATTAAAATCAGCTATCCTTGATCCGGATCCGGTTATTTTCATGGAGTCGGAATTAATGTATGGCGATAAAGGTATGGTGCCGGATGGCGAATACTATATTGAGATTGGTAAAGCCGATGTAACCAAACAAGGTACTGATGTAACTCTGGTAGGTTTCGGTAAAATTATGAAAGTAGTTAACGCTGCTGCTGCCGAGCTTGAAAAAGAAGGCATCAATGCAGAGGTGATCGACTTACGTACCGTACGCCCTATCGATTACGCAACTGTTATCAACTCTGTTAAAAAAACTAATCGTTTGGTAATTGTTGAAGAAAGCTGGCCTTTAGGTTCTATCGCAACTGAGGTAGCCTTTAAAGTACAAAAAGATGCATTCGATTATTTAGATGCACCTATCCTGCGTATTATGGGTGGCGACGTGCCATTGCCTTACGCACCAACTTTAATTCAGGAGTACCTGCCAAATGCAGAACGCGTAATTAAAGCGGTTAAAGAAGTAATGTACGTTACTAAGTAATTAGTTATTGTAAATATTAAAAGCCCTGTTATGAAAATAGCAGGGCTTTTTTGTTATAAATCAGAAGTTGTTTATCCTTCACTTGCACGTCATTGCGAGGAGGTATGACAGCCTGTCCCGACTCATTTCGGGAAAGCAATCCCCGAACTACAGAGATTGTGCTTGATTAATGCAACTGCTATTGATTATAAGTCAGTGTTTTATTTACGTCAGTCTGCTCATTGCCGCAGAGGCTACCTACTTTTGGCTTGATCCAAAAGTAGGCAAAAGATCAGACAGAAAAATGCTTCTCCGCACAAGGCCTGCGCATGGCCCGCGTTTCTGTCAGGCCACCGCTCGCAAATTTTTAGAATATACCGACTTTAGAATATACCGACGCAACCACCTGCCGAACATAACCTCTTCTCTGGCAGCATTGGCAATGTTGCGGTAACCACAGGTAGTGCTAAAGCACTGAAACCGCGTAGCAACAGGGCCCGGCTGTGACTTTTTTCTTTGGTACTTTCTTTTTTGAGAGAAAAAAGAAAGTACATCCATAGGCTAAACATGCACCAGGCACCCTTCCTAATGAAAAACGGATTATTAGGTAGCGTGTAGTCAACTTGATAAATGATTGCCTGCTCAATTAACTTACAACATGTGGTATACCAACAACCCATATCTCCATAAATAAATCATTTATACCTATCTTTCATTTTATATAATATCCTTATATTCAGCTACCTAAATTGAATTATGGAAGAAGCTATAAAGCAACCCCGTCAACGTATTGGTTCTATTGATACCCTGCGTGGTATTATCATGATTATTATGGCGCTTGATCATGTGCGCGATTATTTTACCAATGTGCCCTTCGATCCGCTTGATCTGAGTAAAACTACACCATTGCTTTTCCTCACCCGCTGGATCACGCATTTTTGCGCGCCCACGTTTATATTTCTGTCGGGCACCAGCGCATTTTTGTCGCTTGCAAAGCGGACTACTAAAAATGAGGCTGCTGGTTTTTTATTGAAGCGGGGCTTGTGGCTGTTGTTGTTAGAATTTACCCTGATCGAATTCGGCTGGCAACTGGATATTGGTTTCCACATGATGTTTGCGCAGGTGATCTGGGCAATAGGTTGCAGTATGCTTTTCCTGTCATTTTTAATCTGGCTCAACCTAAAGCCGGGAACCATTGCCATTGTGGGGTTGGTATTGATATTCGGACATAACTCGCTCGATGGGATTAAGGCCAATTCATTCGGTCATTTTCAATTGTTGTGGCTGATATTGCACCAGCAAGGTTTTTACCAGATTAATAGCTACGAATCTATATTTCTGCTTTATCCTATAGTGCCCTGGATTGGCGTAATGGCGGCAGGATATGGTTTCGGCACCTTCTTTAAGCTGGAGCCTAAAGTACGGCAAGCTTTGTTTATAAAAATTGGGTTAGGCTGCCTCGCCTTGTTCTTAATCCTACGAGTGTTTAATATTTACGGCGATCCTTTCCCATGGGAACAACAGCATGTATGGTGGAAAAACATACTGGCGGTTATTAAATGCCAGAAATATCCACCGTCGTTATTATACCTGTTGATGACCTTAGGAATCTCTATCCTTGCACTTGCAGGTTTAGAGCATGTTAACAACTGGCTTACCCGCATATTTACCGTTTATGGTCGCGTGCCTTTCTTTTATTATGTGCCGCATATTTACTTGGTGCATATTTCGCAGATTATCGTTGCCCTATCAATGGGTTTCACCATAAAGCAATTGCAGGATGCGGGCATGAGCATCCCTAAAGGTTGGGGCTTCGATTTGCCAGTGATTTACTTGATATGGATCATCATTGTAGCAATCCTCTATTTCCCTTGCCGCTGGTTTATGAAAGTAAAGCAAAGAAGGAAAGATTGGTGGCTGAGTTATTTGTAAAGAGGGAGTTTCTAAGCTTTGATATAGACAATGGGATATTGATTTCACTTCGGCGTATTTCTTTTGGGTAAAACATTTGGCTTTGTTTTTCGTTAAGGTTAAACAATCTGAACCTCAATATGGAAAACCTAACCGAATCGGAAACCAGAACCTTAGCAGCAATTTTAAAAACTAACGCCCATTCTTATGGTCTTGACGATCATTTTCAGGATAATGCCTCCATTTGGTTAGAATATGATGGTGCATTTGTTTATTGCTACAGAGGGTCGTACGGACAGAAGGGAATGGTTGTAGCTAAATATAAAGCATCTTCGGGCGCACCGGGGTATCAGCGAGCGCGTTATGAAAGCACTAAAGATTATGGCCCGCTTCCCGAAGGTAAATACTGGGTTTTGCTGATGCCCAACCCGGCACGGGTTGCAAAGCACGATAGCCGCACCGGCGAATTGCTGGCCAACCCCGAAGGCGGAATTGAAAAAATACCAGGCTCTGTTGTGGTTGGCGGCCACACCCTGATTTATCCGGGTTGGGGAAATACGCGGGCCCGGTTGTTTGCCGACAGAGGCACACAAACCTTTGGCCGCAGCAATTTCTATTTACACGACTCGCACAAAGGCTATTCGCACGGTTGCATTGAAACAAGCCCGCATATATTTGATTTGCTGATGAAAGCCCGCCAATCATTTACAAAAGTTGCACTAATGGTAGATTATGCCAATGTTGATACCAGCACTTACGGCGAAAGCGATAAATAAAAAATCAGATGAAACTAAAACTGCTTATTATTTCGGCACTGTTAAGTCTTTGCATATCCTGTAAGGCACAGCCGGGCGCAACTGTTATTAAGGTGCTTAACGGCACTGCGTTTAAAAAAAATGAAACTGTAAAATACCAATTATTAAGCCCACAGGTAGTTTATTATTACGTAGGGCTCGAGCAGCTTTTGGATAATAAATGGCGGGAAGTGGTTTTGGATATCTCTTCAGATGTTCCGGACAGGGCGGCTGCTGTTAAAAAAGCAAACGCTTCAAAGCCGGTTTTGGGAACATACGTGCTGGCAAAAATTCCTTTGATGTTTCTGAAGAACGGCAAGGTTTTCCGTTTAAAAATGAATTATGGCGCTGCTGCTACAGCAACAGAAAAGGTTGTTGTTTCCAGCGAATTTAGGGTTAATTAATACATCCTAAGATCAACTAAAGGCCTGCCTAAACGCCACCATAATGGCCAGGTAAGTATCGCGGTCAAAATCAAAATCTTTGGGTTTATCGGGGCGGATGGCTTTACCGTCTTTAAATTCAACCGGAAATAAAGCGAGAAAATCGGGCAGAGAAATCTCATCCGGGATCCAACTCGAGCCCCTGTAAATTTCTTCCAGCTTCATTTCATACATCCGTTGCGCGTACTGATCCATAGGGTACAAAGATAATTGTTGTCGGTTGTCTGTTATCAGTTGTGGGTAAAAAACTCTGTTAGTCGTAGATGTTTCTGCGTTCTCCCGACAACAGACAACTGATAACCGACAACCGAAAGTTAACTGAAAAATAATTTTGACTTCTGTACTTATAGCTTCAACTTTGCACTCTTTAAAATTGAACATCGAATGCCAGATCATTACATCAAGATAGCGCAGGAACTTTCTATTTCCTCTAAACAAGTTAGCACCACTGTCGACTTATTAGATGAGGGCGCTACTGTGCCGTTTATCTCCCGTTACCGCAAAGAGCTTACAGGCTCTTTGGATGAGGTACAGGTGGCCGCCATCCGCGACCGCGTGCAGCAACTGCGCGAACTGGATAAACGCCGTGAAGCTATCTTGAAATCACTTACCGAGCTTGGCAAAATAACGCCGGAGTTGGAAAAGCAGGTAAATGATGCCGAAACGATGGTGGCGCTGGAAGATATCTATCTGCCATATCGCCCTAAACGTAAAACCCGCGCCAGCATGGCCCGCGAAAAAGGTTTGCAGCCCCTGGCCGATCTGTTACTGGCCCAGGGTAAAGGCGATCCTGAACTGGATGCCACAACTTATATTGATGCTGAAAAAGGTGTAAACAATACTGCCGAAGCTTTGGCCGGTGCAAGAGATATCATCGCCGAGGTAATCAGCGAAAATGCAGAAGTGCGTGCTAAAATGCGCGATCTGTTTTTAAACAAGGGCACGTTTCAATCTAAGGTGATTCCGGGTAAAGAAGAGGTGGGGATTAAGTACAAAGATTATTTCGACTGGACAGAACCACTTACTTCTGCACCCTCGCACCGGGTACTGGCTATGCGCCGTGCCGAGAAAGAAGAAATCTTATACCTTGATATCCAACCACAGGAAGAAGAGGCGATTGATTTGCTGGACAGAACTTTTGTAACCGCCAACAACCCGGCTGCTGCACAGGTTAAACTGGCGGCAAGCGATAGCTATAAACGACTGCTGAAACCATCGATGGAAACAGAGGTACGTTTGCTAACTAAAAAGAAAGCTGATGAAGAAGCGATCCGTGTGTTTGCAGAGAATGCCCGTCAGCTTTTACTGGCGGCGCCGCTTGGTCAGAAACGTTTAATTGCGATTGATCCAGGTTTCCGCACTGGTTGTAAAGTGGTGGCATTGGATGAGCAGGGGAAACTGTTAGAGTACACTGCAATATTCCCGCATACAGGTGCTGGTCAGCAGAAAGAGGCTGAGAAAACACTGAAGCATATAGTTGAGAAATATCAGACCGAAGCCATTGCCATTGGTAACGGTACTGCCGGCCGTGAAACGGAACTATTCGTCAAAAACCTGAACCTGACAGGTGTAACCATGGTAATGGTGAATGAAAGCGGTGCATCTATCTACTCGGCATCAGAGGCTGCGCGCGAAGAATTCCCTGAGCAAGATATTACGGTGCGTGGTGCAGTATCAATCGGCCGCAGGTTGATGGACCCATTAGCTGAATTAGTAAAGATTGACCCGAAATCAATAGGGGTAGGTCAGTATCAGCACGATGTAGACCAAAATAAATTACAGACCTCATTGGATGATACCGTAATGAGTTGCGTTAACGCAGTAGGCGTGGAGCTGAATACGGCATCAAAACAAATTCTTGCCTACGTATCTGGCCTGGGTCCGCAACTGGCACAGAACATCGTTGACTACCGTAACCAGAACGGAGCTTTCAAAAAACGCGAGCAATTGAAAAAGGTAGCCCGCCTGGGCGATAAAGCATACGAGCAGGCGGCAGGTTTCCTGCGCATCCGCCATGCCGAAAACCCGCTTGATGCCAGCGCCGTTCACCCAGAGCGTTATGCCCTGGTTGAGCAGATGGCAAAAGACATGAAATGCTCGGTAAGCGACCTGATGAGCGATAGTAAACTTCGCGCCAGCATCCCGCTTAAACATTATATTACAGAAACAGTTGGTTTACCTACCCTTAACGATATTATGGCCGAGCTGGCAAAACCAGGCCTCGATCCGCGCGAAAAGTTTGAAGCTTTTAGCTTTACCGAAGGTGTAAATACAATAAATGACTTAAAAACCGGCATGAAACTGCCGGGTATAGTAACCAATATCACCAACTTTGGAGCGTTTGTAGATATAGGTGTACATCAGGACGGTTTGGTACACCTGAGCCAGATAACCAATCGCTTTATTAAAGACCCTAACGAGGTACTAAAAGTACATCAGCAGGTAATGGTTACTGTTACAGAGGTTGATGCAAACCGCAAAAGGATCTCATTATCCATGAAATCTGACGAACCAGAGAACAGAATTAAAAGAACAGCACAACCACAGGCTAAACCTCAACAAAGGAGAGAAGAGCCCGAGATGGATATGCAGAGTAAACTGGCTGCACTAAAAAACAAGTTCAGGTAGGTTAGTCTAAACTAATCTGCCTTTTTACGCTTTCTTCTAACGAGATAAAGGTTTCGGTACGCTGTATGCCGGGTACGCTTTGTATGCGTTCGTTTAACACTTCGCGCAGGTGGGTGGTATCATGGCAAACAATTTTGGCAAAGATACTCCAGCTGCCTGTAGTGTAATACAGTTCAACAATTTCCTTTACTTCTTTAAGGCGTTTTACGGCTTCGTTGTATTGCGAGCCTTTCTCCAGGTAAATACCTAAAAAGGCCGTAATATCAAAACCTAACTTCTGAGGATCTACTTCGAGGCTGGCACCTTTTATAACACCCATCTCCTCCAGCTTTTTCATCCTCACGTGGATTGTGCCGCCCGATACAATTAACTCTTTTGCAATTTCAGTGTAAGGTGTAGTTGCATTGTTCATCAATATTGACAAAATCTGGATATCGAGATTGTCAATTTCTAAATTTTGAGCTTTTTTGTGAGGCATAAATTTTCAATTCATTATTTAATCACAAGTCTAATTAAAATTTGAATAAAAATAAAATTATTTCATTGAAATATTTGCAAGGAATGCTTGTCAACGTTAGATTTGTAATAAGCAAGTCGGAAATGACGGGCGCGTTCTTAAATAAAAAAACAATGTTGGGTGGTGAAATTTTTGGCAGACACACCTCCTTGTCCCGGTGGCGGAGAATATGGGAAACCCGTAAGGGCTAACTACTCTGTGGAGGTTCGAATCCTTCCCCAACAGCTCTTCTCATAATTTAGGTTTATAATTGGTTAGTAAAAGTCCCCTGCCCATCAGGGGCTTTGCTGTATATAGGGGTTTTTGTTTGTCTTGAACCTGAATTTATAATCTGAACCTGAATTTGCTGAATTAAAGAATTTCCGGAATTTTTCACTTCACTTTTTGTCATTCTGAATGTAATGAAGAGCCGACGATAGGAGCCCATTAATACCCGCAAAACAAACACCGCATTAAGAATCTTCTGTGAGATGCATTTTGCATTCTGTTAATTCTTTAATTCAGTAAATTCTGGTTCAAACAACTTGACGAAGAAGATCCTTCGCTATAGCTGGATGACAAAACAAGAGTGAATTTCTTTTGAGAGAAAAGAAAAAGAACATCCACTGACGATCATAATTCACTCGCCCTTCCTAATGGAAAACGGATTTGCATGTGTATTTTCCCTCCGCACATGTTTCGAGTGCCTCAACATGACAGCCTACGCGCTTTAGCATGATACGCTCTCTATTCACACCCTCACAACTCACTAATTCAAAACTAAATTCACTGATCCAAATCAACCTCATCCGGCCCACTCAATTTACTTACATGGCAGGCACAGGGGCCACCAGAAATTTTATAATCAACTTTAACCACCCGGTCATCTTTACGGGTTATTAGCAATTGAAGGTCTTCGCCTTTTTCGGGAAAGTTTTTGCGATGGCCATCGTCGGCTACAATGATCGTATTGGGGCTGTTTTTGCCTGCAAAGCCGTTGTTCTTAACTTCTTTGCCTGTGGCTACATCAATTACTTTATACGTTTTAAACTCTATCTGGCTGCTCTTGGTGGCAATTACATTAACGGGGATCATTACAAATTCATTGGTGCAAATAACGCTGCCGCATTTGGTGCGGTTTTCTTTTTGCGATTTGCAGCCGGCCAATGCCAGCACTATTAGAAGCAGGGCGATAGGTTTCATTACGTTAAAAGTTATCGTGAATATAAGTAATTACCCGGGCCATTTCATCGCGAACGGAGCGGGTGCTGTCAACATAATTATTATTCATAAAGCAATAAGCGAGCCTGTGGCCTTTGCGGGTTATTAAATAACCACTCTGGTTGTAATTGTTTGATAACGACCCTGTTTTTCCCCATACAAAAGGTTGGCCGTTATCTGTTTTATAAGCATTGCGTAGTGTGCCGCTTACCCCTCCGGCAGAAAGCATGCTGTGTAATAAATCGTCATTATTCACTTGCCCGCGTATCTTGTTCAATAATACTATAATACTTCTTGGGGTAAAAAGGTTTAACCTCGATAGGCCAGAGCCATCTGCCCATTGTGGTTTATCAGGCAAATCATTTAAATAATTGCGGATGGCATATTGCCTTACCGAATCTGTATTGAGGTAACTAAATTTTACGGATGAACAGCTTAATAAAAGTTGCTCTGCCATAAAGTTATCGCTGGCTTGTAACATGTGGCGGTAAACGGTGTCAGTGTTTATATTGTAGATCACTTTGGCATTCGGTGGTAGATTAATGTTTAATATGCCAACAGTTTTTTTCAGCGTATCCTGCAAAAGTTGGGCAATAAGTTCGTTACTTGTCTTCCAGGGAATTTCCTGCTTAAAATGGGTTGGGGCAGGCGTAGATGGAGAGATGATCTCATTGCTTAAAAAGTTTCGATTAAGCCTGTAGTTTGTAGGGCGGTAGCTGCTATCTGTAGTTAAAAAACGGCTAAAGTAGGCGGGGATTGTTTGTAATTGTTTATTTGTATCTGCATATATGGTTACCAGGTTATCGTAAACAGGCAGTTCGTTTATTTCGGCGTTGTAATAGTCGTTATAATCGTCCCATGCCCAGCCTGTTCCGTATATGTTGTTTTGATATTGGCCGAGGCAAAAGAATAGTTTTTTATCACTTTGCTTCAAAAAATTATAAGCGTTTGTGCCTTTAAGTTCGGTATGTAAAAAAGAAGGGTCGCCGGTTCCCCAAAACAAGAGGGAATCATTACGGATACTATACTTTAGTGCAGGTACCGAATCTGACAGCATCTTTAAGCAGGTATAAAACGTAAACAGTTTAGTGTTTGATGCCGGAGTGAAATAATGATCGGCATTAAGCTCATAAACAGTTTGTTGTTTATCAATATCGTATAAAGCAAAGCCGGTAAAATGCGTATTAAATATAACGGAGTGTTTAAATAGCTTTTTTATCTTGCGCGTACGTATTTTACCAGCTTGGCAAACGTTTAGCGCCAGGCAAATAAATAGGGCAACGGCCAGCCATTTAAGCAGGTATCGGGGCATATATTATTTGTTATTGATGTATATGTTTATGTAATTTTAACATCCAATTATAACCATAAATTGTTGCTTAAAGCGTCTGATATATTGCGGCTTCGATGCTATGTGCTTGTTTTACTTTTTGCTTTTAGCATAACAGGGGCAAAGGCGCAGTTTTTTGACCTGCCGCCGGGTAAAAAAAAGATGAGTGTGCCATTTAAAATGGTACGCAACATGGTTATTGTAAAAACAAAAATTGATGGCAAAGGCCCCTTTAATTTTATTATTGATAGCGGCGTTGGCATTATCATTATTACAGACCCTTCCCTTGCCGATTCTATAGGCCGTCAAAGCCATCGCACCATAAAATTATCTGGCCTGGGCGAAGGGGAGGATTTTGATGCTATGGTAAGCTCTAACCTGAAATTTGATATTGATGGGATCCGCGGCAATAACTTATCCGCAGCGATATTAAAAAAAGATCATTTCGGGCTTTCTAACTATGCCGGTATGCAGATACACGGGCTTATTGGCTACGATTTTTTTAACAGCCTTGCCGTTAAGTTTAACTTCTTCGACAGCACTATGACGGTTGCCCGCTCTGGTGAACTAAAAGAATTAAAAAAAGGTTTCCGTATCCCGATCACGATAGAGCAAGGTAAGCCTTATATGCAAGCCCGGGTAAAGTTGATGGACCAAACTGAGATAAACGCCAAATTGGTAATTGATTTGGGTGCAGGCCACCCGTTGATGCTCGATAACCAGATTAAAAACAACTCGCTGCCACAAAAATTTATTGTAGGCAACTTGGGCGTAGGTTTAACAGGGCCGGTTAGCGGCTTAATAAGCCGCGTAAGCGAAGTGGATATAGGCAAATATGCGTTCAAAAACGTGATCACTTCCTTTACACTTACAGATACGGCATCTACCAATGCAAGATCTGTAGCACGCGACGGCAACCTGGGCCTGGGTATACTAAAAAGATTCACACTTATTATTGATTACCAGAACAATGCCATGTTTTTGAAACCGGGAAAGGATTTTAAAAACACGTTTGAGCATGATATGAGCGGGCTGGAGTACTATGCCGATGGCAACGATTTGCATGCCGTTATTATTAACCGGGTTGAGCCCGGATCGGCAGGGGATTTAACCGGCCTGCAAAAAGATGATATTATTTTGAATATTAACTTTAAGCCGGTTGCCGATATGAGCATACAGGAAATTGATGACCTGTTTAAATCGGGGCCCGACCGCAGTTTGCTACTTGATATTTATCGCGATAAAAAGCGCTACCGCTATATACTTACCCTGAAGCGCCGATTGTAAACACCTTGTTACGATTGTGGATTATGATAAATAACCCCGGATAATATATTTTTACCTCCTTTTCCAACATTAATTTAAACAACCCCAATGAATAAAAAACTCAACCAGGGATTGTATGCATCCATGATTGCTTCTGCCGTTTTTGCGGCATCGTGCGCATCTAAAAAGCATGCATCTCAGCAAGTAACCCTAAAAACAACATCTACACCGGGCGGCGGGTCTTCTGCAACAGCCATGCTTGGCGGGCCAGCGAAAAAAGAAGGCATCAAGAAATTCAGCGATATTATTACACCTAAAACCAAGGTTGATAAAGGCTTATTTAATACTTACAAAGTTGATGGTAAGTATTACTACGAAATTCCGGATTCATTACTTAACCGCGAAATGCTGGTGGTAACCCGTTTTGTAAAAACGCCAGCCAATCTAAAAACCTTCGGCTCACAATATGGTGGCGAAGAAGTTAACGACCAGGTTTGGAAATGGGAACGCCATGATAAGCAGATCATGATCCGCGTACCAAGCTATAGGTTGAAAGCCGACAGCACAACAGATATGTACGAGGCTGTAAAAAACTCTAACATTGATGCCGTATTAGCTTCTTTCGATGTTAAGGCTTACAATAAAGACACTACCGGCGTTTTAATTGATGTAACCGATTTCTACAATGGCGATGTAACAGCTACGGGTATCCCTGACGAGATTAAAAAGGCTTATAAAATTAGTGCGGTTGATGCTAACAGATCATACATCGATACTATTAAAAGCTTCCCGATCAACACAGAAGTTAGTACGCTGAAAACTTACCGTGCGATGGAATCACCTACGGATAACTCAAATGCAGCGATAACCTTCGAATTAAACACTTCGATGCTGTTATTGCCAAAAACACCGATGAAGGCGCGTTTGATGGATAGCCGCGTAGGTTTCTTCGGCCAGCGCCAGACAGATTATGGTACAGATGCACAAAAATCGGAAGTGACGGCATATATCCACCGTTGGAGGCTGGAGCCGAAAGACCCGGCTGCTTATGCCCGCGGCGAACTGGTTGAACCTAAGAAACAAATTGTATACTACATCGATCCGGCAACGCCTAAAAAATGGGTGCCTTACCTGGTAATGGGTATTAACGACTGGAACAAAGCTTTCGAAGCTGCCGGTTTTAAAAATGCCATTGTTGGTAAACCAGCCCCAACCGCTAAAGAAGACCCTGAATTTAGCACCGAAGATGCACGCTACAGTGTAGTGCGTTACTTTGCATCTGATGTGCAAAACGCTTATGGTCCGCATATCTCTGACCCACGCACCGGCGAAATTCTGGAAAGCCACGTAGGCTGGTATCATAACGTGATGAGTTTAGTGCACGATTGGTTTATGGTGCAAACAGCTGCCGTTAACCCTAATGCCCGCGCGCCTAAATTTACTGATGAGCAAATGGGCCAGCTGATCCGTTTTGTGTCATCGCACGAGATCGGCCACACATTGGGCTTGCCGCATAACTTCGGTTCGAGCTATGCTTACCCTGTTGATTCATTACGCTCTAAACACTTTACAGACACACACGGTACCGCGCCATCAATTATGGACTATGCCCGTTTTAATTATATTGCCCAACCAGGCGATGGTGTAACCCACTTGTACCCGCAAATTGGCGAGTATGATGATTGGGCTATTAAATGGGGTTATACCTGGTTCCCGGGTAATAAAACTGTGGAGCAGGAAAAAGAAGCATTAAACGTTTGGACAAAAGAACGTGCCGGTAATCCGCTGTACTACTACGGTCGCCAGGGTACCAGTATCGACCCTCGTTTACAAAATGAAGATTTGGGTGATAACGCCATGAAAGCAAGCACCTACGGTATTGCCAACCTGAAACGTATTTTACCTAACCTGGAGAAATGGACCTTCCAGAAAGGAGAGGACTTTGATGACCTGCAGGAAATGTATGGCCAGATTGTAACCCAGTTTAACCGCTACATGGGGCACGTTACTATGAACATCGGCGGTATGAGTGAAAACTTTAAAACTTACGATCAAAAGGGAGCTGTTTATACCTTTATCGCTAAAGATCGCCAGCACGAGGCTTCGGACTTTTTAAACAAGCAATTGTTTACTACACCAACCTGGTTGATCAATAACGAAGAATTAAGCAAGTTTGATAACGGTGTAATGCTTAACCGAATTAAAGCGGTGCAGGTTAGTACGCTCAGTTCGGTATTATCATCAAGCCGTTTAGCGCGTATGTATGATAACGAAAGCAAGAACGGCGCGGCTGCTTATACCGTTGCCGATTTATTTAATGACCTGCGTGCCGGTATTTTTAACGCAGGTAAACCAGATGCATTTAAACGTAACCTGCAACGCGGTTATATTGAGCAATTAAAAGGTTTATTGAATGAAGATGTTAGCCGTGGTTTTCCGGGCGCTACATCGGCGCAATTAGCCAATATGGGCTTTACGCCAATTAATACAGCATTGTCTGATATTAAACCAATGGTTCGTGCCGAACTTAAACGTATTGATGCAGGCTTACCTAAAGGTGGCGATGCATTAACAGCAGCACATTACGAAGATTTACACCTGCGTATTAAAGAAACGCTAAACCCAACCCGCCCGGTAATTAATATACCGGTACCGGGGATGCCGGGTCGTGCTGTTGAAGATGAGCAGTCAAAAGATGTTGATTTTTAAAGATCAGATCAACCGACATTATAAAAAAGAAAGCCTCCTGATAACATCAGGGGGCTTTCTTTTTAGTACTATTAGTATATAAGGGTTGCCCGTCGCTATTTTAAGCAAATTGGGGTTGGGTAAAGGTTGTTGGGGCCAATATTATTTCAACTGGCTGATGTTCTCAAAAAAAGCAGATTGCAGATCGAGCAGCGAGCGCACTTTCATGGTTTCGCCGTACGTATCAAAGCATAAAAATTTTGATTTTTCTGGTGCATCATTATTCGATTTTTCAATAAAATTGAAAGTCTCGAAAAAATAATGACGCGTGGTAATGTTGCTTTTTTTGTTGGTATCTGAAGTATTGAGACGGAATCCTACCGAGTCAATCCAGTTGTGCACTCTGGAGTGCAAAGAAGCGCGTGCCTTTGTCATAAGTCAATGCTTTGATAGTATAACGAAAAGAAAATCAATGTGTTTCAATTTTATCGATTGATTTTACTCCCCATTTGTTTAAAAGTAAACATTACATCATCAGGCGCGTTCTTTCGTATTCTAACGTTAAAAACTCTCCCAATGGTATATGATATGACGTAAATAGTTACACACGTGTTACATTCATAAAAAAATATAAGCAATGGTAATATGTTTTTTACAATCATATTTAATGTAATAAGCAAAAAATGGGCTATTAGGTTAAAAAAACGGTCATTTCACTCATTATATGTAACAATCCTATATAAATCAGCTATATATAATAAACTAATTGAACCTTTGTAGTCAAACTATTGTATTAACATAACCCCAAACAATTTTATTCACTTGCGTATAGTATGAAACGAATACCCTTATTACTTCTTATCATCTTTTTAACCATTACAGGAGCTTATGCCCAGGCAACCCACCAGGTAAGCGGTACTGTAATTGATACCACTAAGCAAACCCTGCCCGGCAGTGTGGTTACGCTTACTTCTGAGCAGGGCGACAGCGTTAACGTTGCTGCCAATGTTGACGGTAAGTTTGTTTTCCCTGCTGTAAAAGGATTAAAAATAACCATAACAGTTGCTTCAATAGGTTACGAATCATTAAGAAAACACTATGCTTTAACGGCCGACCCTAAGCCTGTTGACGTTGGTAACATTATGCTTCGTACCTCTAATACTACTCTTAACGAGGTGAAAATTGTTGGCGTAAATGCAGTAGCCGTTAAAGAAGATACAGTAGAATATAAGGTAAGCGCCCTAAACGTACGGCCGAATGCCACACTCGAAGACGCCTTGAAAAAAGCGCCCGGTGTTGATGTTGACCCATCTACAGGTGCGGTTACTGCACAGGGGCAGTCAGTTACCAAAGTGCGTATCAACGGTAAAGATTATATGGGCGGCGACGTAACATCGCTTACCAAAAATATACCTGCCGACCTGCTTGAAAACATCCAGATTGTGGATGACTATGGCGACCAGGCCAACCTAACCGGCATTAAAACCGGCGACCCAACCAAAGTATTGAACGTAACCATCCGCAAGGATAAAAACTATGGCTACTCATTTTCGGGCACTGCAGGTGATGGCCGCGATGCCTTGCCTAAACCGGCAGAAAATGATAACCGCTATTTAGGATCAATTAACTTATTTGATTTTAAAGGCGACAGGCAGATCTCTGTTTTAGGATCAATCAATAATACCAACGTAAATACATTCTCTTTCGGTAGTACCGGAGGCGGAGGCTTTGGTGGCGGCGGCGCAGGCGGTAACTTCGGCGGCGGCGGCGGCGGTGGCCGTGGTAATGCTTCAAGGGCATCATCCGGGCTTACCACTAACCAAAATGGTATAACAGACGCGCACTCTATCGGCGCCAACTTTCGCGATCAGTGGGGTAAACACCTTGCCGTATATGGCAGCTATAGCTTTGCCGATAACAGTACGTTTACTAATACTACCTCTAACCAACAAAATACGGGTTCTAACCCAAGCACAACATCCCAGAATAGTTTAGAGAACGATAATAACATTAATCACCGCTTTACCTGGAACATGGAGTACAAGCCGGATACGATTAATTATTTAAAAGTTACACCAACGTTTTCTTACGCTAAAACGCTTACCAACGCCAATGATGCGGTAGTAAACACACAGCTTAATACTAATTATACATCTACCACTTACGCCAATTCGTCATCGCCAACGCTGGGTTTAACAGCATTGTATAACCACAGGTTTAATGGGCACGGCCGTAACCTTAGCATTAATGTTAATTTAAGTACAGCTAAGAACGACCAGTCACAAAACCCGATCTACAACTTTATACCGCCAAGTAAGGCAGTGGCACCGGTTAACCAACAGATTGATATTAATGGTACTACTAAATCGGTAGGTGCAACTTTCTCATATATCGAACCTTTAAGCAAGGTATCATTCCTGGAGTTAAATTATGCTTATAACCATTCTTACACTTCGAGCGATAAGGAAACCGATACGCTTACAACCGCAAATAACTACGTACCATACCAGTTGTTAAGCAATAATTACAACTTTACCTTCACCACAAACCGCGTTGGTTTAAACTACCGCGTGGTTCAAAAGAAATATAATTATACATTAGGTTTGGGTGTGCAGCCATCTACTTTAGATGGACACTCTGTTACCACCGGTACAGACACCCGCGTAACTACGGTTAACTTTGCACCAACCGCACGTTTTGTTTACAACTTTGCGCGAAGCAACACCTTAAGCATTAACTACAGCGGTACCAGCAACCAGCCAACATTTAGCCAGTTGCAACCGGTAACCGATTTCTCAAATGCCTTATACCCTGTAGAAGGTAACCCGGATTTAAAGCCCGAGTTTGCCAACAACATCTCTATCCGTTATAATAAGTTTAACTTCCAGACCAACGATATCATCTTTACCAACTTATCATTCACCCAAACGGATAATAAAATCTCTACAGATGTAATTACGGTTCCTAAAAGTGCAGCCTTGGCAGCAAGCCCTATTTATAACAAACTACAAAATACCATTTTAACCAGGTACCAAAATGTTGATGGTTATTATACCGCCAATGGTTTTGTTACGTACGCTAAGCCATGGGCTAATCGTAGATACACTTTGTATTTAAACGGTACTGTTACTTACACCAACAACATTAGTTATGTTGGTAGTGTAGATTCTACTACAACTGCTTTGAACCTGCAAAAGAACGTTGCGAAAAACTTAGTGTTTACGCCGGGTGCCCGTTTCAGACTTGATATAACTGATATTGTTGATGTGCAGTTTTTAACCAGCTACTCTATTAACAAAACAGATAACTCTATTAAAAACGATTTAACCAATGCCAGCTCAAATGTGCGTGCATTTACATTGGGTGTAAACGGTAAAAACTACTTCTGGAAAGATTGGACTGTTAGTTATGATTTTAGCCGCGTAATGAACTCTGGTTACACAGTTGCTGTTACTAACCCTAATATCTTGAATGGTTATGTAGAGCGTCGTTTCCTTAAAAATAACGCAGCTACAATACGTGCATCTGTCTTTGACGCATTTAACCAAAACACAGGTTATAGCAGTACAACAAGTGGTTCATCTATTACCCAAAGCAGCGTTAACAGATTAGGACGTTACTACTTGCTGACCTTTACACTTCGCTTGCAAAAATTTGCAGGTCGTGCACCAAATCAAGGTGATCAGGGTGGCGACAGAGGTTTCCGCCGTGGTAATGGTGGTGGTGGCCCGGGTGCTGGCGGCCCTCCTCCGGGTGGTGGCGGTGGCGGCTTCCCAGGCGGTGGCCCTAACGAATAAACCGAAAGATATAAAAAGAGAAAGCCTCATCGTTATGCGATGAGGCTTTCTCTTTTTATAAGTAAAAAATCTTTTATTTAACCAGTACAGTATTGATAATCTGCTCCAGGTCTTCCAGGTCAAATGGTTTGGCCAGGTAGGTTTCGGCGCCTGCATGCTCTGCCAGGAGCTGAATATCGCTATTGGCAGAAAAGTAGATGACAGGGATATGCTTTAACTCTTCAGATTTTTTGAGCGTTTGGGTGGCGATAATACCACCTGCATCCGGGATCCAGTTATCCATCAGGATAACAGCCGGATTTACGCTGCTTACCTTCTCTACAATATTATTGCAATCGGTAAATGTATGTACCTCCCAGCCTTGTTCTTCCAGAATGTAAGAACAGATAGAAAGAATATCTTCATCGTCATCAAATATGATGATCTTTTTTGTAGAAGCGTCCATTGGTGGTTTTAAGCGGAAACAAAACTAATTATTAATTATAAAAAACGTTAATTTTTTTTAGATCATGGTAAACGAAATCTAAAAGCTTAAATCATTGTTTTACTTGGTGTTTAATTGGCTTTTCCGGTTACAAATCATTGTCCGGAAAAACGCATTAATCATGTTGTTCTATCCAGTTTTTAAATTTTAAGAAAGTGTTATTAGCAGCTTCTGTTATTGCCGCTTCAATTTCTGCGGGCTGTTTGTTAAGGACAGCCTTAAAGGCATCCCACATTTGATGGGTATTTTCGCCATAGCTGTTAAAAAAGCTTAACCCGGTTGTAAGCCCCAGTTTCCCCGAAATCATTTTACTGATAATACTGCCGCCAAGTGTAGAGCCCTCAATTACATACATGGCGCCTAAAGCCTGGTCTGCATTATTTATTTCTGGCAGCGCATCACCGGTTGCTTTGGTTACAGGTTCGCCACCCAAAGCCAGTATATCATCGGCAATGGCACCCGTTTTGCGTCGCTGGGCATGGTCTGGCAAAATGTTTTGGTCTATAAATAAATTGATACGATCTTCCAATCCGCCAAAGTAACCATAAAACAACTGTAGCAGTTGCAGGTAATCTTCTTTGGTGTTAAGCCCTTTGATCTGGCTAACCAGCTTTTTTTCGAGCTGTTGGTGATACGTAAGCGTTTGTTCTTTTAAATTATCGGCAAGCATAGAAATAGATAGATGTAACACTAAAGTAGGGGAATATGTTTAATTAATAGAAAATTATTTAGAGGAGAAAGGTTTAGGCACGACATGAGAGGCTGTATTGAGTTGTAACACTAAAAGTGAGTTTCAAATTTGTCATTGCGAGGAACGAAGCAATCTCGTAGCTATACAGACCGAATAAGCATTGGCGACGAGATTATTAATGATGTATTTGTTTTCATCGGTATTAATGAGCTCCCTACGGTCGGTTGTCCACGCTATCACTCGCAATGACAAAATTTTAATAGTTTCAGAAAGTACTTTTGGGACTGCTGCTAATCATCTCAACTTTTACCCCATCTTTCGTATCATTGCAAACTGTTAAACGTGAATGAAAACAAATAAACTGGTAAGAGCGGCTATTATTATAGCTATAGTGCTGTTGAATATAGCCTGCGACCAAATATCTAAATCAATTGTGCGCAGCCATGTAGAAGCATACAGTAGTTTGCGCCTGCTAAACGGTCATTTTATGCTTACCAGGGTTGAGAACACCGGTGCGTTTTTAAGCCTGGGCGATCAGATCCACGGTATTTGGCACAACATACTGCTTTCCATTATTCCCGCCGCGTTTTTGGTGGCCGGTATCTGGTACTTAGTCCGCACTACTTCGTTATCTAACTTAACCTTAATTGGCATTTGTTTTATGATTGGCGGCGGTGCCGGAAACGTGTTCGACCGTATTATCCACGGTTCGGTAACCGACTTTTTGTACGTAGAGTTTGGCCCATTGCACTCCGGTGTATTTAATGTGGCCGATCTGTCAATATCTACAGGGGTTATTATTATTTTGATTGATATGGTGAAGCAGAGGAGGAAAGAGAAGATGGGGGTGGAGCATACAGAAGTATAAAAGTTATTTTTTTGTCATTCTGAACATAGTGAAGAATCTTCTTCGATAAGCAGAGCAGCTCAGCAGGGCGAAGAAGATATTTCGCTGTCGCTCAATATGACAAAAAGTGAAAGCCCATCTTGTTTCCTGGCTCTCGTTTCTTGCCTCTATTCTCACACCCTTATCACCCTATTCTCCAACACCCCAAACACATGATCATCGCCTTTGTGCCTGATGGCCACCTTGCCGGTAAATTTCCCGAATGAAGGTAGAATGGCTTGCCGTTCACCAAAGGTAAAGCAGGGTAGGGTTAAGCTTTGACGGCCCTTGCCCTGCAGGCGCACGCCGGGGTGGATGTGTCCGCACATTACATAACCAATTGCTGTTGCTAATTGTGCCTCTGTTTGCGGGTGATGCAGCATTAAAAACGGGCCGATACTGTATTCCATTGGAGTTTCAATATCGAGCTTATGATAGTGGGCATCGTTAATAATATCGTGATTGCCTTTTACCAAAATGATCTGAAGTTTGGGGAATTGCTCGCGCCATAAGGCAAACCAATCCCAATCGGTATTAAGTGTGCTGTGGAACAGATCGCCTAAAAAAATGAGTTTAGCGGGCTTGTACTGGGCAATAAGATCTGATAATACGGCCAGGTCTTCCTGCGCAATATTTTGCGGTATGGCAATGCCGGCTTTGCGGAAGTGGCCCGATTTACCCAAATGCACATCGGCAGCAATAAGCGCTTTTTCCTCCTGCCAGTAAATAGCTTTTTCGGGAAGTAATAAAAGGGTTTGTTCTAATAAGTTAAGCTCAGCTTCTGCACATATCTTCATTACAGCAAAGATAGTGCTTTGCTATAGAAATTAGCAAGCCGTATTGTTTCTGTTCGTCTTTTAAAAAGGCCGACTCTTAAATCTGTTTTGCACGGGTGTTGTGCAATTAGGCGTTATGCATAGCCAATGCTAATGCCATCATTACCCCAGCTGTCAAAAACTGAAGTACTAAGTATTTTAATGGTGGATATTTCATAGTGATATTCATTAGTTATATAAAGATAACGAAGAAGTGCCCATAATGGTTGTACTTGTAACATTTTTAGTATAATGTTAAAATTCTAATAACAAAAGGGTCTTCTTTTTGAAAAATCGATTTTATGGCGCATTCTTTTTAGGAATATTGCCTGCCACATAGTGTAAAAAATACACCAAAATCAAATTTAACCCCCGGGAAAAAATGTAGTTTTAAGTTAAATTTTGCCTGAAATTAAGAATGAGCTTTAAAGAATGATTGGTACAAACAAAAAGACCCGGCTTATGGCCGGGTCTTTTTATGTTATTAGTTTCCAGTTTTAGTTTTGTGCCTGAAAAGTATTGTTAAAGCTGGTACCATCCGGGTAAACACCGGTAATGGTAACCATGCCATTGTGGGTATTGGTTATGGCTTTATCAATATCAGCAATGCCGTTTATCGGCTGTTTGTTGATACTGATAATTACAGAGCCAACAGGGGTTTCGGTCTCATCAAAGAAACCACCCGCGCGAACTTGTGTTACCACCACACCGCTGCTTACATGCAGTTTGCTTTTTTCCTGAGGGCTTAGTGGTTTAAAGCTTGCACCTAGTTTGTTGTAAAGCTCTTCTGCAGATTTTGTACGGGCAACAGTAGTTTTAGCTGCTACAGCATCACCTTTCAGCGTTACGGCAATCTCTTTGGTAGAGCCATCGCGCAATACAGTAAGCTTAACTTTATCCCCGGGTTGTAAGCGGCCTACACGCTCCTGCAAGTCTGATGATTCGTAAATGGTAGTACCATCAACCTTGGTAATAATATCGCCTTTGCGGATGCCGGCCTGCTCGGCACCACCACCTGCAACTAAATCATTAACATATAAACCATTGGTTGTTTTAATGTTTAATCTTTCGGCAGCATCTTCATTTAACTCAAGGAAGTTTACACCGATGTAACCACGTTTTACACTACCATATTTCTCAATATCATCCAGCACCTTTTTAGCCAGGTTAATCGGGATGGCAAAACCATAGCCTTCGTATGATCCGGTGTGTGATGCAATGGCAGAGTTAATACCAATCAACTCGCCTTTAGTGTTTACCAATGCACCGCCGCTGTTACCTGGGTTAATGGCAGCATCCGTTTGGATAAATGATTCAATGGCTTTATTAACCTTAGGTGTAGCCGGTTGGTTACGTGTAGGGCCAAATGGGTTTTGATCCTCATCGTCGCCATTATCATCGCTGCCAATAATGCCGATGTTACGGCCTTTGGCGCTGATAATACCGGCAGTTACGGTTGATGTTAAGTTAAAAGGGTTACCTACGGCCAGTACCCACTCGCCAACGCGTGCGTCATCAGAGTTGCCCATTTTTACAATAGGAAGGTTGGTTGCGGTAATTTTAATAAGGGCTAAATCTGTATTAGGGTCTGTACCTATTACTTTGGCTTGGTAGGTACGGTGGTCATTTAAAGCCACGGTAATTTTATCGGCTTTCTCTACCACGTGGTTGTTGGTAACAATATAGCCATCCGGCGAAATAATTACACCCGAGCCCGAAGCCATTTGAGGCTGTGAAGAACGTGGACGGGCGCGCTGGCCAAACATCTGGCCAAACAGATCTTCCATTTGCTGATCGCGGCCGCTGCTTGCGGTAGCCGAATAAGTAGTACGGATGTAAACTACAGCTGGTGTTACCGCTGCTGCTGCTTGTGTAAAATCAACCTCACCGGCCGATGATGTAATGGCCGCAGATTTGTTGCTGGCGAAATATACTTTCTGGCGATCTTCGAAGCTCATGCTGTTGGCAGTTTTGTCTTCAAATACCTTATAGGTACCGATCGCCATTGCCCCGCCAACGAAGGCAGTTAACAATGTTAAACCTATCTTTCTCATATAATTATATTACTTTATTACTTTGGATGAACTAAATATTCAAATTTAATACCATTAAGACGGTATGAACAATAAGAAGTTATTCGCAAATTTGTTAAAAAATGTTAAAATCAGTTTATATGTCAAACTGCTTATTGTAAAGCATGTTTGGCCTGGCTATTGCAACGTTACTATTTTAAATTTAAAGTGAAATTACATTTCTATAAATATCAGGGAGCCGGTAACGATTTTATACTGGTTGATAACCGCCAAAATATTGTAAATCATCATAATCCGGCATTTGTAGCCGGTTTATGCGACCGCCGCTTTGGTGTTGGGGGCGATGGTGCTATGTTTCTGGAGAACGAACCCGGATACGATTTTAAGATGGTTTACTACAATGCCGATGGCCAGCCCAGTAGCATGTGCGGCAATGGCGGGCGTTGTATTGTTGCTTTTGCTAAATACCTGAATGTAATTGATACCGAAACGAACTTTTTGGCAGTGGATGGCCCGCATTATGCCAAAATTTCAGAAAGTGGCGACTGGGTAAGCCTGCAAATGATAGATGTTGATGATATTAACCGCGATGCTGAGGCGTACGTTTTAAACACAGGTTCGCCGCACTATGTAACGTTAACCACTGGTTTAAAGGATAAAGACGTTTATCACGAAGGCCACGCCATCCGCAATAATGCAACTTATGCCGAAAAAGGCATCAATGTAAACTTTGTTGAACCTGCCGATAACGGCGGGTACTTTGTACGCACCTTTGAGCGTGGGGTAGAAGACGAGACCTATGCCTGCGGTACAGGTGTTACGGCAGTTGCCCTGGCTATGGCAAAGCATAATGGGCAAACAGGTACTATCAGCACCCCGATTAAAGTTTTAGGCGGCGATTTAAACATCCGTTTTACTAACGAAGATAATCGCTTCACCAATATATTTTTAGAAGGCCCGGCTGTGAAGGTGTTTGAAGGGGATCTTGTAATAGATTAATTAGGAATAATTGGTTAAATACCAATTATTTGGTGGATAAAAATATTTCATCAACCGATGAAATTATTACATTTATGCCCGGCGTAAGATTTCTGCGCTCAACTCCTAAATGCGCCACTTATTTTTATTCTTATTATTTGCAGGCTGTACAGCTATTGCCTTAAATGTTGATGCACAAAGCCTGGGTTTACCGGTTGTTAACGAAACATTTGGCGCAGGGCCTAATCCCGGCCAACCCCTGGCTTCGGGAATTACAAACCTTACTTACACGTCTGATAGCTGTCCCGGTGATGGTTTTTATACAATAGTAAACGCATTAACTCAAAACTGCTTTAATTCCTGGTTTAATACAACAGACCATACCGGCGATCCTAACGGATACTTTATGGTTATTAATGCATCGCAAACCCCCAGCGTTTTTTATACCCAAAGAGTACCAGGCAACACACTATGCCCCGGTACAACCTATTTATTTAATGCTTATGTGATGAATATTTTAAGGCTTCAGTCCAGCACAATGGGTTACAGCCAGCCCGATATTGTATTTAGTGTAGAAAAACCCGACGGAACACCTTTGGGGAGCTTTGAAACCAACACCATTCCATCAACACCGGATGCCAGGTGGCGATCTTTTGGTTTTACGTTTGTTTCTCCGGCAGATGGAGAGGATGTTATTATTAAGATGACTAACAAAGCACCGGGTGGCAACGGTAACGATTTGGCTATTGATGACATTACTTTTAGCCCATACGGCCCGACGATAGAAAACGGATTTGCCACAGTTGGCAATGTAAGTCCACAAAGCAAGTGTGCAGGCGAGGATGTAAGTTATACTTTAACCGCCAGGCAAACGGGCTATACCAATGCTACATACCAGTGGCAGGTAAATAAAAATGATGGTAGTGGTTGGGCTAATATAGCAGGACAAACCACTACAACATTACCCGTTAATATACCCGGTGCCGCCACCGGAACATATCAATACCGTATTGGTGTTTTAGATGGTACCAAAACATCGCCAAACTGCATTATCTACTCAGATCCTTTAACTATCAACGTGTATCCTTACCCGGTTAACCCGCTTTCGGCTACTACAAGCGCCTGCGTTGGTACACCCTTGCAGCTCAGTGCTACAGGCGGCGATACTTATAGCTGGACAGGCCCTAATGGCTTTACATCTACAGACAGTAACCCTATCATTACCCAGAGTGCTACTTTAAATGATAAAGGCGAATATGATGTAATCATCACTAAAAACGGTTGCCCCACTTTTGCAAAAACAACAGTTACCATTTATTCAACCCCAACGGTAGATCCAATACAGCCTTTGTATATATGCGAGGGCTCCAGCCAGCAAATTATAATTAATGCCGCTAATGCAACACATTATAAATGGACGCCATCTATAGGATTAGATCATGATGATGTTGCTAACCCCATAGCCAGCCCAACTCAAACAACTACCTACCAGGTTACGGCAAGTAATGATGGCTGTTCGGGCGTAACGGCAACCCTGCAGGTTACTGTTACGGTTTGGAAAAAGCCGCAGGCCAACGCCGGGCAAACCATCAAAATATTTGCCGGGCAAACTGCTAAATTAAACGGCACAGCCAAGGGCGACCATGTGCATAGTTATTGGACGCCCTATTTTTATCTCGATAACTCATTATCCCTTACACCAATAACCAGTACACCGCAGGATCTTACGTATACCCTGCATGTGGTATCAGACGAAGGCTGCGGCGAAAGTACCAGCAGTGTTTTTGTGAGAGTGTACCAGCAGTTAAGTATACCTAATACTTTTTCGCCCAACGGTGATGGTGTAAATGATAAATGGAATATCAGGAACCTCAATACCTATCCTAATGCACTGGTAAGCATCTACAACAGAAATGGCCAGCCTGTGTTTCAAAGCCGGGGTTACCCATCACCATGGGATGGCACTTTTAATGGCAGCCCGCTGCCGGTAGGTACTTACTATTATGTGATAGATTTACAGGAAGACGATTTGCCCAAACCAGCCGGCTGGGTGCTGATTGTGAGATAACAATTAAATATTGACTGTTAGGTATTTAAATGATGGTTTATCTGCCGATGAAATTGCTATTTTTACAAATAGCGTATCCTTGCGCTTATAAACTTAATGCGCCAATTTGCTTCCTTTTTGTTAATAGCCGCCGGTTTGCTTAGCGTACGTATTGCTAATGCGCAGCAATGCACGGGTACGCTTGGCGGGCCTGTTTTTAGCGAAACATTTGGGCACGGCACACTTTACGAATCCGGGCCACAACCCCAGCAACTGGTTACCGAGTTAACTTATTTTAACGCCACATGTGGCGGGGGAACCGGCGGGGTGCCCAATCATCCCATAAATGGCTATTATACACTGGGATCTTTTCTTAGTGAAACATGTAATAATGGTACCTGGCAGGTTGTAAACAGTGACCATACCGGCGACCCACATGGCTACATGATGATTATTACGGCTAAAGAATACCCTCCAACCCTTTTTACAGAAAAGGTGAGCGGCGACCTGTTATGCCCCGGAACCACTTATTATATGGGCGCATTTATTATGAACCTTTTAAGGGGCGATTTACCCGGCTCGCAGGATGCTACAAAGCCCGATGTAACTTTTAATGTATGGAATGAAGATAAAACGCTGCTGTTGGGTACAGGTACAACCGGCCCAATATCTGCAGATCCGGGTACGGGGATCTGGACACCGGTTAGTGCTTTATTTATATCGCCTACAGACGGAAAAGGTGTATTAATAGAACTTGTTAATAATGTAGTTGGAGAAAAAGTGTTTCATATTGCTTTGGATGATATTACCATCAGGCCTTGTGGCCCCACAATAAAAACAGGTTTTGGGACGATTAACGGGCCGGCAACAGAAAACATTTGCGAAGCCACGAATGTCAACTACATACTTGCATCACAGGCATCGGGCTATAGTAACCCCAGCTATAAATGGCAATACCGTAATGCAACTTATGGCGATTGGCAGGATGTGACAACGCCGGGTTCGAACACAGCAAATTTGCCAGTTAATATCATCAATGCGGCCGTTGGTATCTACCAGTATAGGGTGGGGGTTTTAGGCGGGGCTACTACTAATGAAAGCTGCCGAATTTATTCAGATCCATTAACTATCAATGTTTTCCCGAACCCGGTTATTGAACTTGATGCAGTAACCGGCGGTTGCTTAGGTTACCCGGTGCAACTTAGTGCGAATGTTACAACTCTTTACCCGCCCGGTTTGAGCTTGCCTGATGATCCAACTTTTGAATGGACCGGCCCCAACGGGTTTACATCAACAGACAGCAGCCCCTTTATTAGCTATAACGGCGACCCTAGCATAAATGGCACGTACACGTTAAAGGTAACCAAGAATGGCTGCTCAAATTTTGCACATACAACGGTAAGTGTTGTACTTCCGGCTGTTATAAATTCAACCAGCGTTAATAATGTAAATGTTTGCGAGGGCGATGCAACACAATTGTCGGTTGATGCAAGTAATGCAACGCATTATAAGTGGGTACCCTCAACAGGTTTAGATCATGATGATGTAGCCAACCCGATAGCCAGCCCCAAAGAGACTACTATTTATGAGGTTACTGTTAGTAATGATGGCTGCGCCGATGTTGCTCCCTATACCAATATCACCGTAAATGTTTTAAAAAAACCGCAGGCAGATGCCGGTCAGGAAACCCGGATCTTTGCCGGGCAAAACGCCAAATTAAATGGAACTGCCCAGGGTGATGACGTGCACTATTTTTGGACACCGGCAAATTATTTGAGCGATCCTTCTTCGCTTACACCAATTGCTACTCCTCCACAGGATATAACTTATACGTTGCATGTTGCCTCAAACACAACCTGCGGCGAAAGCACCAGCAGTGTTTTTGTAAGGGTATACCAGCTATTGGGTATCCCTAACACATTTACACCCAATGGCGATGGTGTAAATGATAAGTGGGAAATTAAAAATATAAGTACTTACCCCAATGCCCTGGTAAGTATTTATAACCGTAACGGGCAGCAAGTATTTCAAAGCCGGGGTTATGCTACGGCATGGGATGGTACTTATAATGGATCGCCGCTCCCTACAGGTACTTATTATTATGTAATAGATCTGCAGGATGGTGATTTACCCAAATCATCCGGCTGGGTATTAATAGTGAGATAAACAATTAAATACTGAGTATTAGGTAGTTGGATAATGTTTCATCAATGAATGAAATTGCTATTTTTACAAACCGCGTGTCCTTACGCTTATAAACTTAATGCGCCAATTTATTACCGTTCTACTAATTGCAATATTTATTGCCTGTGCACAATTTGTTTGTGCGCAGCAATGTACAGGTAATTTGGGCGCACCTGCATTTAGTGAAACATTTGGGCATGGTACACTTTATGAGCCCGGTCCCGCTCTGCCTGATGGCGTTACAGACCTGTATTATTTTGCTGATAATTGCGGCGGTCCCGATTTAGTTCCAAATCACCCGGATGCAGGTATGTATACGCTGCAATCAGTTATGGGGCCTACTTGTAAGGGCGGCACGTGGCAATCTCTTAATCAAGACCATACCGGAGACCCGCACGGTTATATGATGATTATTAATGCCGGGGCCCAGCCTGATGTATTTTTTACAGAGAGAGTGCCTGGAAATACGTTGTGCCCTGGAACAACCTATTATTTCGGAGCTTTTATAATGAACATATTGCGCGATTTGCCCAGCACCCAGGGTTATGTAGAACCAAATATAACGTTCAATATCAGGGATGCGACGACTAAGGCCATTATCAAATCCATTAATACTGGTAATTTAAAGGCTACAGATTTACCGCAATGGATACCGGTGGGAACATTGTTTACCTCACCTGTTGATGGGGCTGACGTAATTATTGAGATTGCAAATAATTCATACGGAAATGGCAACGGGAACGACCTCGCCTTGGATGATATTACCCTCAGCCCCTGCGGGCCAATGATAACAAACGGGTTTAATGTGATAGGAGATGTTACACCAAAAAGCGTTTGCGAAAACACCAATATCAATTATACACTGGTATCTCAGCAAACAGGTTATACTAACCCAAGTTATCAATGGCAGTTTAGAAACGAAACCTATGGCGACTGGCAAAATGTGACTACTCCCGGCGCTCAAACATCCAGTTTGCCGCTTAGCATCCCCAATGCGGCTATTGGTATTTACCAGTACCGGGTTGGTGTTTTAGCCGGTACAAGCACTTCAGAGAGTTGCCGTATTTATTCAGATCCGTTAACAATTAATGTATATCCCGACCCGGTTCTTAAAATTGATGCAGTAACCAGCGGTTGTATAGGTTATCCTGTGCAGTTAAGTTTGGACGTTATTACCGTTTATCCGCAGGGTTTGAGCTTGGCCGGCGACCCCACTTTTGAATGGAGCGGCCCCAGTGGTTTTACATCAACAGAAAGCAGCCCTTTTATTAGTTATAATGGCGATCCAACCCTAAATGGTGTATATACGGTTAAGGTAACTAAAAATGGGTGTTCTACTTTTGCACATACTATCGTGAATGTTAGTTTACCGGCAACTATAAATTCAACAAGTGCCACAAATGTTGATGTTTGTGAGGGCGATGTAACCCAACTGTCGGTCGATGCAAAAAATGCAACCACCTATAAATGGGTCCCAGCAATAGGGCTCGATCATGATGATATTGCGAACCCTATTGCGAACCCGGCTGTAACCACCACCTATGAGGTAACTGTAAGTAATAGCGGCTGCCCCGATGTAGCACCCTATACACATATCACCGTAAACGTTTTAAAAAAACCACAGGCTGATGCCGGGCAAACTATCAAAATATTTGCCGGCCAAAGCGCACAGCTAAATGGAATTGCTAAAGGGGATAAGGTAAATTACTATTGGACACCAAATCTCTATTTAAACACCAGCACTTCTTTAACACCAACTGCCACACCCCCGCAGGATATAACTTATACCCTACATGTAGTATCAAACACAATCTGCGGCGAAAGTACCAGCGATGTGTTTGTAAGGGTTTATCAACTACTAACCATACCCAATACATTTACGCCCAATGGTGATGGTATTAATGATAAATGGGAGATTAAAAACCTGATCACTTACCCCAATGCTTTACTAAGTGTATATAACCGAAACGGCCAGCAGGTATTTCAAAATAAAGGTGGTTCAACTGCGTGGGATGGTACTTATAATGGCAGCCCTTTACCGGTGGGGACATATTATTATATAATAGATTTACAGGATGATAATTTACCCAAACCAGCAGGTTGGGTATTAATTGTTAGATAAAAAGAAAGCCAGGTTGCAAACAACCTGGCTTTCTTTTATATGACTTTCCGTCTCACGGACTTTCGGACTATCTTACATCTTCAACGCCGTATTACTAAACACATGGTACTCACCCGGCGCAAGTGTAATGCTGTAGGCTGTTGATGATACGTTCCTCCGCCGTTGTTGGTGTTGTCACCAACAACTTTGTTTAATTGAAATATCGTATGATTGTTGGTGACAACACCAACAATGACACAGAGAAATCTTATACTGTACACCTTAAAGCTGGGCGCAAAAGATTTCTCCTCACCCCAACTACACAATCCCCTACCGGTTCGTTCGAAATGACAAACGCTTAATTCATTTATATAATTAAACTTCTTTTCTCTCCGCCGTTGTTGGTGTTGTACCGACAACTTTGTTTAATTGAAATATTTTATGATTGTTGGTGACAACACCAACAATGGCGCAGAATTACATCTTCAGTGCAGTACTGCTATAAACATGATATTCACCCGGTGCAAGTGTTAGGCTATATGCTGTTGATGGCACATTAATAGCAGCGCCGGTAATATTATCATACCAGTTACCTGTTGACGGAAAGGTAACTGTGGCGGTTTGATTAACTACATCAAAATTACTTGCAATAACCACATTGTTATCTGTGCCGGTTAAGGCAGCCCATTTTATAGCGCCGGTTAAACTGTATTTATAGCTAGTAGTGCTAAATACTGCATTCTTGGTTTTCCATTTAATTAAATGCGAGTAGGTAGCGTATAGGTGATGGCGATTGGCATCATTCATATATTCCCAATGCGGTGGCTTATCGCCTAAACGGCCGCCATTATCAATGCTTATGTCGTAGCCGCGTTCTTCAAACTCCCAAAGCATTTTCGGTCCGGGTGATGAAATGAGCAATGCCGCTAAAGCCTCTTCGCGTTTTAGTGCGGTAGGGATATCTTTAGTACTGTAACTGCCGCTGGCATTGCCGTAAGCCTCATTTTTAAACATGGTACGCTCTTCGTCATGGCTTTCGAAATAAGCAACCAGTCCGTAAGGGTTGGTAAATCCATATTGATCATAAAACAAGCCCGACAAATCCCAGCTTGGTCCGCTTGGGTAACCCATGGTAGCTTGTTGTGCAGGTGTGCTTAAATTGGTCCAGCTCATCATGCCTTGTGCGGCCAGTTCAGATTCTTCCTGATTATTAGAAAAGTATTCGAGGATCACATAAAAATTAGGGTCGAGGCTTTTGATATAAGTATTATAGCTTTTCCATAAAGCTACACGTGTTGCATCATAAGCAGCCCAGGCATCTTCTGTAGTCGATTGTTTTTGGGTAAAGCCTTTAGCCTGGTCGAAACGGAAACCATCGATGTGATATTCCTGCATCCAGTATTTCACCACGTTTTTAAAATAATATTGTGTGGCTGCAGCTTGGTGGTTCATCTGGTAACCAACCGCATCGGGGTGCATATTCTGTGTATCGAACCAGGGGTTACTTGCTGATGGCGAACCGCTTGCAGTTGCATACATCTGCACCATTGGTGATGATCCGAACTGATCTTCCAAAACAATATCCTGAATTACCGCAATGCCTTTAGCATGGCAGGCATCAATAAAAGCTTTATAGTCGTTTTTAGTGCCATAATACTTATCGAGCGCCATACCGAAGTTGGTATTGTAACCCCATGAATCATTGCCTTCAAACTCGTTAACCGGCATTAGCTCAACAGCGTTAACACCTAAGTTGGCAATGTAATTTAAAGTATCAGTTAGAGTCTTATAGCTATGTGTGCCGATGAAATCACGAACATGCAGTTCATAGATTACCAGGTTTTTAGGATCGGGGCGGGTAATGGTTGCATTTTTCCAGCTGTAAGCTGTCGGGCTGCCCTGCATTACACTTACAATGCCGGTTGTTTTGCCAGCAGGGTAGGCCAGTAGGTTAGGGTAAACGGTTGATGGGATACTGCTGTCGTTATCCGGATCGAGTACCTTTTCGGTATAGGGGTCGGCTACCTTAATGGTATTGTCGATGTAATATTGATAAGCGTATTCTTTAGTAGGGTCGATGTTATCAACCTGTACCCACCAGCGGGTACCGTCGGTTGATTTGGTCATGGCGGTAGGCTGCCAGTTATTAAAATCACCGATTACAGATACCGAAGTTTTATTGGGTGCATACAAATTAAAAATGGCCGACTTGCCACTGTTAATAAACGTAACACCATCATTAGTTCCGGTAGGCACATCTTTGCCGGTACCGTTCCCGGTAACGTTCCCGGAAAGATCGTCAGAAGAAGATTTTTTCTTGCATCCGGTACCGCCTATTACAAGCAGTGCCATCAGCAACACGTAAATGTTTCTCATTTAATATGGGGTTTTAAGAGTATTAGAGGCCATATTTCAATTGTAAAAAGACTTTTTTGTGTGCTTTAAAATATTGATAGTATGGTTGTTTAATAATTGGTTTTAGTAAAAGTAGCGCTTAATCCGGATATTTTGCAAATGTTAAATCAAATATTTATTTGGGCGAAATAAATTTTCGACATAACAAGTTATTAACATTGTTTACAAAAAAAATGGCCTAAATGCTTTTACTTGCTATAATTTCTAACTACGTTTGAATTTTTTCTTACTTAGCTTACATAAATTTTTTACCTGAAATTTATGTTGCGCGTAGACAGTACCAAACCCTGCCAGATTATTTATTCCCTCGCCAGGCACGAGTACCTGTCTTATGTTATTGAGCCGCACATTGTTCAGCTTAATCCCAACGGCGAATTTTCGCTCACTTACCAACGCCTTTTTTCTAATACTGCATCAGAATTTGCCAACTGTTTAAACGAAAGCGATTTTAAACTGATTAAAGTCTTGGAAGATATTGAGCAAGGCAACATCATCAAAAAATACTACAAAAAGCCGATACGCCCGTATGAGTTTTTTGCCAAGGTATTTAATGAAACGATGTTTGATGTAATAAGGCCGAAGATTGAGAAGAAAATGGCTGATGTGCTCAATACCATCCGCGATAAAGAAATTTATTTGATGAGTAAGGAGGGGTACCCGGCGGGCCGTAAACTCACCATTGCCGAAGAGCCTGCCACTATACTATTCCATTTCAAACGCAACGAAACCGAGATTAGATATTACCCTACCATCAAGTACCAGAACATGAAGATAGAGTTCATGTTTAAAGGTGCCGAAATTGTTTGTAACCACCCGGCCTGGTTGCTGCTGGATGATACTTTATATTACTTCGAGAAAGATATTGAGGGTAAAAAGCTACAGCCCTTTTTAAATAAGCGGTACATCGCTATCCCGCGTACATCAGAACAATCGTACATGGAGCGTTTTGTTGCGCCACTGATTGAGAAGCACCACGTGCATGCAGAAGGCTTCACCATTAATACAGAAAAGTACGATGCCGTGCCCATGCTGAAACCCATTATTGTGGATGGCGGCACGTCGCAACTACAACTGTATTTCAGGTATGCCGGTTATATTTTCCCTTATGGCGATGGCCGTACGGTATCGGTACGGATTGAGCATCATGGCGATGACTACCTTTTTCACCGTATTAAACGCTCTGTTACCTGGGAAAAAGGTAAACTGCAGTTGTTGGAAGAAATGGGTTTAAAACCGGCATCGTCATTATTTCAGAATCTCGAAGTTGATACCAATGGAGAAGAGGGCGACCGCTCATTCTCTGTTTTAGAATGGCTAAACCAACACCACGATAAATTACAGGAAGAAGGCTTTTTGATCGAGCAGCCCGAAGGCAATAAACGCTACTTATTTGGCAGCAGCAAAATAGATGTACAGGTAAGCGAGCGTAACGACTGGTTCGATATTTATGCTGTCGTTTATTTCGGACCGTACCAGATCCCGTTCATTGATCTGCGTAATCATATCCTCAACCGCAAGAAAGAGTTCGTACTACCGTCAGGTGAGATTGCGGTGATCCCCGAAAAATGGTTTTCGCAATACAGCAACCTGCTCCATTTTAGTGATGGTAGCAAGGACCTGAAATTAAAGAAACACCACATCGGCCTCATCAATGAACTGGCCGAAGGCGAACTGGCCAGTATAACTATGAGCCGTAAGCTGCAAAAACTGACCGACTTTGACGATCTGGAAGATATGCCGATGCCCGAAAACTTTAACGGTAGCTTACGCAGTTACCAAAAGGCTGGTTATAACTGGTTCCACTTTTTGAAGAAATTCCACTTTGGCGGTTGCTTGGCCGATGACATGGGTTTGGGTAAAACCATCCAGACTTTGGCTATGCTGCAAAAAAACAAAGAAGAGGCCGAGGAAAGCGGAACCAAGAGCACATCGCTGCTTATTATGCCAACTTCGTTGATCTATAACTGGATAAATGAAGCTAAAAAGTTTACACCGCAGTTGAGGCTGATGGTGCATACAGGTATATTCCGCTACAAACATGCCGATGTGTTTGCCAATTATGATGTGATTGTAACTACCTACGGCGTAAGCCGCATTGATATTGAATTACTCAAGGGTTTCTTTTTTGATTACGTGATTTTGGACGAGAGCCAGAATATCAAAAACCCGTCATCCAAATCGTACCAGGCGGTTAAGCAGCTGAAATCGCGTTATAAACTGATATTGAGTGGTACGCCGGTAGAAAACTCGGTGAATGATTTGTGGACGCAGATGTCGTTCATTAATCCGGGATTGCTGGGTTCTCAAAAGTATTTTCTCGATGAGTTTGTAACGCCGATAGAGAAGAAGAAAGACGAAGAAAAGGCGCATAAACTGCAAACCCTTATCAAACCTTTCGTGCTCCGCCGGACTAAAGAGCAGGTAGCTACCGAGCTGCCACCTAAAACCGAAAACCTGTTCTATTGCCAGATGAGCGAGGAGCAGGCCGAGGTTTACGAAAAGGTAAAATCGGAATACCGCAATGAATTACTGCAAGGGTTGGAGAATGGTACTTTTGTACAAAGCCAGATCCAGGTGTTGCAGGGTTTAACCAAGCTGCGGCAAATCGCCAACCACCCATCTATGATTGATGATACTTACGAAGGCGATTCGGGTAAGTTTGAGGATGTGGTACATACGCTGAGCAACGTGTTGGAGGCTGGGCATAAGGTGCTCATCTTCTCACAATTTGTGAAGCAGTTAAGCATCTTCCGCGATTATATGGATAAGCATGATATTGCTTACGCCTACCTTGATGGCAGCACCCAAAACCGTGGCGATGTGGTAAAAAATTTCCAGGAAGATGAAAAAACCAGCGTGTTCCTGATCTCGATAAAAGCTGGTGGGGTCGGCCTTAACCTTACCAGCGCTGATTACGTTTTCATCCTCGACCCGTGGTGGAACCCAGCCATTGAGCAGCAAGCCATTGACCGGACGCACCGCATCGGGCAAACTAAAAATATCTTCATTTACAAATTTATCACTAAAGATACGGTTGAAGAAAAGATCCTGGCACTACAACAACGTAAGCTAAGTGTTGCCCGGGCATTGATTACCACCGAAGAAAGCTTTATTAAAACGCTTACTGCTGATGATATCAGGGAGATATTGAAATAGGGAAATTTGAGAATTAAAAAAGATAAAATATGTTTGATAAAAGCATATTTATTTGTTTCTTGGGGTAATAATTTAAACCAAATTTATTTCTTATCACAATGAAAAAATTATTCGCATTGGCGCTGTCTGGCGTTATTCTGTTAAGTGCAAATACGTTTGCGCAAAAAACTGATTCCCTGAAAAAGGAAACCAAAACAAAAACTACCACTGCTACAAAAACTGTTACCGAAGGCGTAAACAAATCGACTGATAAAGCGATTGGAAAAGACGCACAGGGAAGAACCGTATATGTTGGCCCTAAAGGCGGACAGTACACTTTGTCAGAAAGTGGTAAAAAGAGTTATCTCAAAACTGCAGATAAGATAAAAGTAAACTAAGTTTAACGATATCTTTAAAGAAAGCCCCGGGATTTATTCCGGGGCTTTCTTGTTTATTGATCTATTTGTCATTCAGAGCGATGGCGAAGAATCTTCTGTGGTATATGTCTTGAACCAGAATTTTCTGAATTAAAGAATTAACAGAATACAAATTCATGGCGTAATTACTCGCGCGCGATTATATCGCGTGCGCACACTTCCCGGCGTTTGCAACGCCACCGTATGCAAGTAACAAATTCCCCATTTCCACAACTTTTTCCCCGGTTTTTCTTTTGGGGAAATATTCCACACTCGTTAAAAATAGCTTTAATGCCTGTTTAGAGGCCATTTTTGAGATTTATTCACGATCGGCATTGATGTTGCCTTAACCTATACATCAAACATTAATTAAAACATTTAAAATATAAAAATCATGAACACTTCAATCGTAATCGCAGGTATCGTAGCACAAGCAGCACCATTATTCTTAGTGGTAAAAACTATCGCAGCAAAATTCAACAACTAATCAATTACCTATTCAAACTTTAGAAATCATGAATACTTCAATCGTAATCGCAGGTATCGTAGCACAGGCAGCTCCTTTATTCTTAGTAGTTAAAACTATCGCAGCAAAATTCAACAACTAACCAGTTAACCATTTTTACTAACCAATCAAATCTTAGAAATCATGAATACTTCAATCGTTATAGCAGGCATCGTAGCACAGGCAGCTCCATTATTTTTAGTAGTTAAAACTATCGCAGCAAAGTTTAATAACTAAAAAATCAAACACATTTACTCTGCGCCATTGTTGGTGTTTTCACCAACAATTATATAAACTACTTCAATCATCATAAAAGTTGTTGGTGACAAGACCAACAACGGCGAATAAGAAACAAGTTCGGGATGACGGATGGACGGAAGTCTTCCTCTCTCCAATTATATTATCGCTTCAATCATAAAAGTTGTTGGTGACAACACCAACAACGGCACGAGTTTAATCCTCCACTTCAATAAATAATTGTTGAAGCCCAACACACCATGCTTCGAGTAACCTCTCCGGAGGAGTCCTTTGGACAGCATGGCGCCTTTCGGGTATTCGCATATTATTCTAATCTAACTTGATCGAGCGTTGTCATCCTGAGCTCCGTCGAAGGATAAGGGCAGGCCAATATTCGTTAAGTATTCCCCTGGCATCTCGGTTCTTGTCTCTTGATTCTTTTCCCAACGATTCTTTTTCTTCGGCAACCATTAAACATCCTGCCGCGTTATTTGTATAAACATAACCTCAATCATTTTTATGAAAAAGCTATTTCTACTTACGCTATTAATTGCGGGCAGTTTAATGGGTTTTGCCCAAACCAAAAGTAAAGTGCTGTGCTGCGGCAAGCCAAGCTCTACGCAGCAATTTGCCATGCTGGCATCAAACAAAGATTTTCGAATGGCACACCTTAACCCATCTAAAATTCATTTCCAGAGCAGTATCGGGCAGGTAATTACTTACAAAACGCCTGATGGTAAAGAGTCAGCAGCTTATGAGCTGAAAGCTAAAACCCCAACTAATAACTACCTCATTGTAATCCATGAATGGTGGGGCCTTAATGATTTTGTAAAAAAGGAGTCGGAAAAACTGTATAACGACATTGGTAACGTCAACGTGATTGCCCTCGATTTGTACGATGGCAAAGTAGCCACTACACGCGAAGAAGCCGGTAAATACATGCAGGGTGTAAACGAAGATAGGGCAGAAGCCATTATTAAAGGCGCAATTGCCTATGCAGGCCCCAAAGCGCATATCGCTACATTAGGTTGGTGCTTTGGTGGTGGCTGGAGTTTGCAAAGCGCTTTGCTGGCCGGCAACCAAACTGTAGCCTGTGTAATGTACTATGGCATGCCCGAGCAGGATCTGGCCAAATTGAAAACGCTGCACGGCGATGTGCTGGGTAATTTTGCCAATAAAGACCAATGGATTAACCCTAAAGTGGTTGCCAAATTTGAAGCCGATATGAAAACTGACGGTAAAAAATTATACGTACACCAGTATGATGCCGACCATGGTTTTGCCAATCCAAGCAGCCCTATTTATGATAGTGCTGCCACTAAAGAAGCTTACGGTTATACACTAACTTTCCTGAAGGCACGTTTAAAATAATGTCATAAAAATATAGAACTGGTAGAGCAGGCCTTAGGGCTTGCTCTATTTTTGTAACATTGTACCAAAATTCAGCATTTGACCCGCGCCGCAAAAAAAATATTCTCATACCTCATAAAGGCTGCTATTCTGATACTGGCGTTTACCTTCATTTATCGTAAGGTAAACAACAATGCTAATTTAACCCAGTTTAGAAGGCTTATTGAAGCGCTAAACCGCAACGAGGTAGTTTTTGTACTGGTATTGGTGGTGCTGCTGATGTTGCTTAACTGGTTTCTGGAATCCTTAAAATGGCGGTACATTACCCGCGTAATATCGCCAATTACAGTCTACCAGGCTGTCGAATCTGTATTCTGCGGTTTAACCTGGGCTATTTTTACACCCAATCGCCTGGGCGAGTATGGTGGCCGTGTTATGTTTTTACCGCCACGTAAACGCATCCACGGCGTGTTCTCTATGGCTGTGGGTTCAATAGGGCAAATGGTTATTACCAATGTGCTGGGTATTATTGCCCTGCTTTGGTTCGGTAATACGTTTTTACACATGCAAATCTGGATGTACCTGGCTGCGGTATGTTTGGGCGCATTGGTTATCAGCCTTTTGCTTATCTTCTATTTTAATATCAGCTGGCTGGTATCGGTGCTTAATAGCGTTAAATTTCTGAAACAATATCACCGTTTCTTCGAAATTATGAACCGGTACAAAGTGGCCGAGCTTGACCGGATCATGCTGTATTGCCTGGCCCGTTTCGCTGTTTTTACCTTTCAATATTACCTGATACTTCATTTATTAGTGCCCGAAATGCAGCCGCTGCCGATGGTAATGATGGTGCTTATTTTATTCTTTGTTCAGTCTATTTTACCATCTTTGGACTTGCTTGATGTGGGGGTTCGCGGGGCAACCGCTACCATGTTTTTCGCCTATATTACTAATCAGCAGGTAGCCGTAATTGCAGCCGTTTCCTCAATCTGGTTTATCAACCTTATTGTTCCGGCTATATTAGGGTCTATATTTGTTTTTAAAATGAAGTTCTTTTGATCGCTTTTTACACTTTCATTTCTTTTCTTTTAACCGGGTTGTATCTGCTGGTTTTGGCCTATCTTATTAAAGGATGGAGTGCCCTAAAACGTCCGCAATTATCTGATCCATCTCCATTTAAAACAAAAGTAACCGTACTTATTGCTGCCCGTAATGAGGAAGATAACATAGCCGAAACCATTGATGACTTACTGGCGCAGGATTACCCGCACGAGCTGACTGAAATTATAATTGTCGACGATCACTCTACCGACAATACCGCCCATATTATTTTAAGCTATGCCAACCGGGGCGTAAAGTTGCTGCAATTAAAGGAAGACCAGGCATTAAATTCATATAAAAAGAAAGCTATAACAGAGGCCATTGCCCGCTCCACAGGCGATCTGCTGGTAGCTACAGATGCCGATTGCCGCATGGGCAGCAAGTGGCTCTCCACAGTGGTGGGTTATTACGAAACCTATAACCTGGTTATGATCTCTTCGCCTGTTACTTATTTTCATGAGAAAACTTTTTTTGAGCGATTACAAACACTGGAGTTCTCATTCCTGATTGGTATTGGCGCCGCCTTTATTGGCAACGGCCGGGCATCAACCTGTAATGGCGCAAACCTTGCTTATCGTAAAGATGTGTTTTACGAAGTAGGCGGCTTTAAAGGCATAGATAACCTGGCATCGGGCGATGACGAATTGTTATTGCAAAAAGTAGCTAAGGTATACCCGGGCCGTATTGGTTTTTTAAAAGATATTGAGGCTGTGGTTTATACTTATGCCAAGCCAGATTTAAGCGCATTTATACAGCAAAGGCGCAGGTGGGCATCAAAATCAACCCATTATAAAGATAAAAAGATAGTAGCGCTGGCAGTTGGCATCTGGCTGTTTAATCTTTCGCTATTATTTAATGTGGTAGGCGGTATTTTTTACAGCGGATTTTATAAGATTTTAGGGCTTGAGCTTTTGTTGAAAATTTTGTTTGAGGGTATATTTTTAATGTTAGTCACTTCATTTTTCAACAGAAAGTCGCTGGTTAAATGGCTGCTGCTTTTATCGCCAATACACATATTTTATGTAGTTTACGTAGGCTTAATTGGCAACTCGCGCACGTATGCCTGGAAGGGGCGGATGGTTAGATAAATTAACCAGACTGATAAATGAAAAAACTCTTCTGCTTACAATAATTAATTTTCTATTTTAGACGGTATTGCTAATGCTTAATGGAACCAGTTGATCAAAGTTCGGGCGAAGATGAGTTAATACGATTATTGCTTAAAAGGCAATCAGAGTTAAACTCACTTTTAGAGGTAACCCGGGCTATCAATAAAAACACGTCTACGCCCGTTCTTATCCAAATGTTGGAGGTGATTTTAAAGAATTACCTGCAGGTTGGTAAGCTGCGCTTCTTAATTGAGAAGGGTAACACGTTTGTGTGCGTATCTAAATACGGAGGCGAAAGTGAGAATGCATCGGCATTGGTTAAGGCTTGCCAAAAGCTAAGCAAGGTAAAATCGCCCATGGTGCTTACCGGCCACCGCGACCCTATTTTAAAAGAATACTACTATTTTATCCCTTTCCATCATAAAAACAAACCATTAGCCTACGCACTCATCGGCGATTTTAATACCTCGGGCGATATGGTGAGCAATGACCTTAACTTTATCCAAACGCTTATCAACGTAATTGTGGTAGCATTAGAGAATAAGAAGCTGTTTCGGGAACGTTTACAAACCGAACGTTTTCAGCGCGAAATGGAACTTGCTGTTGAGGTGCAAAGTATGCTGATCCCGCTGCGTTTGCATAAAGACAAGGCGGTTGAAATTGGCGCTAAATACCTGCCACACCAAGATATTGGTGGCGATTATTTCGACTTTATCCGCCTTAACGAACACGAAATTTTATGGTGCGTGGCCGATGTATCAGGCAAAGGTATTTCAGCAGCTTTGCTGATGGCAAACTTCCAGGCAAGTTTGCGCGCCTGGGCAACTGTGGAGAATGATTTAAGTATGGTGGTTGAGCGCTTAAATAAAATTGTGATCCGCAATACCAAAGGCGAGCGTTTTATTACCATGTTCATCGCCAAGTATAATGAACAAACCCGCAAGCTAAGTTATATCAATGCCGGGCATAACCCACCAATTTTATATGCCAACGGCGAAGCCTCGTCATTAAAATTGGGTACAACCATGTTGGGTGTGTTTGAGGAACTGCCGTTTATAAACCAGGGCGAAGTTGATGTTGAGCCAGCTTCACTGGTATTTAATTATACCGATGGGTTGATGGATTACGAACTGCGTAACAACACTAACTGGAAGGATGAGCAGTTGATGGAGTTTGTAATTAACAACGGACACCTAAACCCCGATAGATTCAATCAGACTTTGATGGACCACCTAAATCTGGTGATAAAAGGCAAAGCGATTGACGATATTACCCTGTTGACGTTGAGAATTTTTTAAAAAACTTTCGATCATAAGTGGGATATTTGCATCAGAATTAAAAGATGTTATTAGCCAGGTATCAATACGAATTTTTGGAGGCAGGGTGTGACGAAGCCGGTCGTGGTTGCCTGGCCGGGCCTGTATTTGCCGCTGCTGTAATTCTCCCTGATGATTTTGAACATGATTTGCTGAATGATTCAAAGATACTGGACGAAGCAACCCGTTATGCACTACGTACAGAGATTGAGGAAAAAGCCATTGCACACGCCGTTGGGGTTGTAGATAATAACGAGATCGACAAGATCAATATCCTCAATGCATCATTCCTGGCCATGCATCGTGCTATCGAAAAACTACATTTGCAGCCGCAGTTTTTAATTATTGATGGCAACCGCTTTAACAAATTTGGCACCACACCGCATAAATGTATCATCAAAGGCGATTCTTTATATTTCAGCATCGCAGCTGCATCCATCTTAGCCAAAACTTACCGCGATGATTTTATGAAGCAAATTGCCGATGAGCATCCCGAATACGATTGGCATAGCAACAAAGGCTATCCTACTATTAAACACCGTAATGCCGTAATGGAGTTAGGCTTTACGCCATACCATCGCCGCACTTTCCGCGTTACAGACCCGCAGCTAACTATTTTTTAAAGAAGCTTTGTTTGGGTGGGTTTGGATGTTATTTTTGCTACAAACCAACAAAACCAAGTGAAGGTACTTATTCTTACACACCGCATCCCATTTCCGCAGAATGGCGGATACCCTATTGTGGTATGTAATACAATTAAAGGCCTTTTAGATCTGGGTCACGAGGTTTCGCTCTTCGCCCTCAATGCCAAACAGCATGCCCATTACCAGGAAGATGATGGCTATGAATCGAAGGCATTAATCAGCCGCATCAATTATAAAACATATCCTATTAATATCGGCATCTCTATGTATGAGGCTGCGCTCAACCTGTTTAACAGCCAGGCGCAGTATGTAGACCGCTTTTTTAATCACGGTTTCGAAAAAATGCTGATCGAAGAACTGAAAATCCATCAGTACGATATTATCCAGTTCGAAGGTTTATTTGTTGCGCCGTATTTAAATGCGGCAAGTAAACATAGCAAGGCTAAACTCATCTATCGTTCACACAATGTAGAACACCAGGTTTGGCAACGCCTCGCCGTACAAAAAGGCGACCCGTTTAAAAAATGGTACTTGAAACTGATGGCATCGCGCATTAAAAAATACGAGCTGCACCAGTTAAACCGTTTTGATGCCATTGCCGTGTTTACCGATCAGGATAAAAAAACAATGCTCGAGTGCGATATTAAGCAACAGGTAAACGTATTGCCGGTTGGCTTGGATATGGCACGATACCATCCTGATTATAGCCGTACCGAATTCCCGAGCCTTTTCTTTTTAGGTTCGCTGGATTGGATGCCTAACCGCGAAGGCATCCAATGGTTTCTGAATACATTCTACCACGATCTAACTACCGGCGATTTAAACGTACGCTTCTACGTAGCCGGAAACGATATCCCCGAGCAGTTTGATGATTACGATGTGATGGGTAAAATTTATATCCAGGGCGAGGTTGACGATGCACTGGAGTTTGTAAACAGCAAGTCTATCATGATTGTGCCGCTGCTCTCGAGTGGTGGTATGCGGGTAAAAATTGTGGAAGGTATGGCGATGCAAAAATGCATTATCTCTACCTCGCTTGGTGCCGAAGGTATTAACTATACCCACGGCGAAAATATTATGATAGCCAACACCCGCGAAGAATTTTATAACTGCATCAGCAAATGTATTAAGGATGAGGAGTTTTGCAAACAAATTGGTGCTAACGCCCGCAAATTGGTTGAAGACACCCACGATGTTAAGGTTGTTACAAATAAGCTGGTGGCTTTTTATCAGCAGGTATTAAACCACTAACTTATAAATGTTACTTTTGCGTTTTATTAAATAACGCATGAAGAATACAGCTTTAACCCATATACATAGTAGTTTAGGCGCTAAAATGGTGCCCTTTGCAGGTTACAACATGCCCGTGCAATACGCAGGCATTAACGCTGAGCACGAAACCGTGCGTAAAGCGGTAGGTGTGTTTGATGTAAGCCACATGGGCGAGTTTATTTTGAAAGGTGAAAACGCCTTAGACCTCATCCAGCGTGTTACCAGTAATGATGCTGCCAAACTGTATGATGGTAAAGTGCAATATTCTTGCCTGCCAAATGAAACCGGCGGTATTGTTGATGACCTTTTGGTTTACAAAATCGACGATAAAACCTACATGCTGGTGGTTAACGCATCAAACATTGAGAAAGATTGGAACTGGATCTCTAAATTCAACACCAATGGTGTGGATATGAAAGATATCTCAGATCGTACTTCACTACTGGCCGTACAAGGCCCTAAAGCTGCCGAAGCATTACAATCATTAACTGATATCGATTTAGGTTCTATGGAATATTACACCTTTAACAAAGGCAAATTTGCCGGTGTTGATAATGTAATTGTATCTGCAACCGGCTATACCGGCGCCGGTGGTTTCGAGATCTACTGTGATAACGCCAATGCAGAGCACATCTGGAACGAAGTATTTAAAGCAGGTGAGCCATTCGGTATTAAACCAATTGGTTTAGGTGCCCGCGATACCCTGCGTCTGGAAATGGGTTTCTGCCTGTACGGTAATGATATCGACGATACTACTTCGCCTCTGGAAGCAGGCTTAGGCTGGGTAACCAAGTTCAATAAAGAATTTACCAATTCTGCAGCTTTGCAGGAGCAAAAAACTTCAGGCGTTACCAAAAAACTGGTTGGCTTTAAAATGATAGAACGCGGTATCCCCCGCCACGATTACGAAATTGTTGATGCAGAAGGTAATAACATTGGTAAAGTAACTTCGGGCACGCAATCACCATCACTGCAAATTGCAATTGGTATGGGCTATGTGCAAAATAAATTTGCCAAAGAAGGTTCTGAGATTTATATCAAGATCCGCGATAATAAAGTAAAGGCTGAGGTTGTGAAGCCGCCTTTTAAATAGAGAGTCAAGAGTCGAGAATCAGGAATCGAAACTAAAACATATCCTATTTGTCATTGCGAGCGATAGCGTGGCAATCTCGTCGCCAATGCTTACACGAATTGTATAGCTACGAGATTGCTTCGTTCCTCGCAATGACAAATTTTTCATTTACATCAAATAAATTCGAAATTGAACATTCGAAATCCGAAATCCCTTGAGGTTTGCCTTTCACCAGCCTTACTATCCCTTTATAGTGTCGAAAACTACATCGTAGTCATCATCGATATATTTCGTGCAACCTCATCAATTTGCTACGGAATTGAAAATGGTGCCGAAGCAATAATCCCGGTTGCACAGGTTGAAGAGTGTGTAGCTTACCGCGAAAAAGGTACCGGCTACTTACTCGCCGCCGAGCGCGACGGAAGTGTGGTTGATGGCTTCGACTTTGGTAACTCGCCGTTCTCGTACACTGCCGAAAAGGTTGCTGGGAAGACTGTGGTTTTAACCACTACAAACGGCACACAAGCGCTGCATTTATCACGAAAAGCTAAAAAAGTAGTGATTGGGTCGTTTTTAAACCTTACTTCTTTAAGTAACTTTTTAAAGACCCAAAATGAGAACATTTTGCTGGTTTGTGCCGGTTGGAAGAACAATTTTAACCTCGAAGACACCACTTTTGCAGGTGCAGTAATTGATCATCTCATAGCAGATGGAAATTATACCCTGGATGATCCGGCACTTGCTGCTTTCGATCTTTACCAGTTAGCCAAAGGAGATATTTCGGCCTACCTCAGCAAAACTTCGCACGGCGAACGGATGCGCAAATTGGGTATCGAAAAAGATATTGCGTTCTGCCTTAATGTGGACATTACCACAGCCATCCCGATTCTACAGGGAGAGAAATTGGTGAAACTAATTTAAACCAAACTAAATTCAACTTGTCGTACTAATTAAATGCGGCCTTGCAACGTGTAATAAACGGTTGTGAGGTCGTTTATATTTTATTATGTTTGGTACGCCCCTGAATTGACTTTATGAGAATAAGAACCACCTTTTTATTGTTTTTAATAACGTTGGCCGGGTTTGCAAAAGCCGGAAACCTTTTCCAGAAATTCGAAAAATCGGCCTTTTATCAAGCCATGGCCTCGGGCACATTAGATGATATTAATAGCCAGTTGGATGCCGTTGTTAATGCTCCAGCCAATGAACGTGAGGCTTATGAAGGCGTTTTACTGATGCGTAAAGGCGGGCTGCTACAAAAGCCAAAAGATAAACTACGGTCTTTTAAAAGCGGCCGTATTAAGTTTCAAACCGCATTTATGGCCGATAGCAATAATACCGAATTCCGTTTTCTGCGCCTTGGTATCCAGGAGCATGCCCCTAAAATTGTGAAATACAGCAGCAACATCAACGTAGATAAAGCTTATATTAAAGAACACTTTAAAAGCTTGTCGCCCGTGGTGCAGCACGCGGTGTTAGAGTATAGCAAAACTTCTAAAGTACTTCACCCCGAAGATTTTAACTAAGAGCTGTAATGGGCAAAAAGATTTTAGCAATATACTACAGTCAATCCGGCCAAATGGGCGATATCATCGACTCGTTTACAGCGCCTATGGCTGTAGGCGGTGCATCTGTAGAAAAAGTACGGATTTACCCCGAAACTAATTTCGATTTCCCCTGGACCGGCAGCCGCTTCTTCAGCGTAATGCCCGATTGCGTAATGGGCATCCCACGACCGTTGCAGCCTTATACTTTACAGGAAGAAAAATATGATCTGGTAGTGTTGGCCTATCAGCCCTGGTTTTTATCACCCAGTATCCCGTCAAGTACTTTATTACAGGACGAGAAGTTTAAGGCCATCATCAAAGATACCCCGGTGGTAACCATTAGCGCGGGCCGTAACATGTGGCTCAACGCTTTCGATAAAATAAAGAAACTGCTAAGCGATGCCGGTGCAAACCATGTGGGCAATGTTGCGTTAGTAGATAGGCATTCTAATCCGGTTAGTTTTGTAACCATTTTTTACTGGATGCTAAGCGGTAAAAAAGAGCGTTACTTAAACATTTTCCCCAAGCCAGGTGTTAGCGATGCAGATATTGAACGTACTAAAATTTATGGTGAAACCGTTATACAACACCTGAACAGCGGAAACTGGGACGGTATGCAACAGCAACTGGTTGATGACGGCGCGGTGAAGATCAAATACCCGCTGATGGTAATTGAGGGCAAAGCCCGGGTTATTTTTGGCGTATGGGCCAAGGTAATTATCAAACGTAAAAACCAATTGCCATGGACAACTGCTTTTAAGTATTACCTTTTTATTGCCCTGTTTTTGGGCGCGCCGGTACTGCTTATATTAGACAATATTTTACTGAGACCATTTACGGGTAAACGAATACGAAACAAAAAACTACACTACTTACTACTAAATTAAAACCGATGTCTAATCAGGTATATATTAATGCCACTTCTGCTTTTTTTCCGAATGAGCCTGTCGCTAACGACGATATGGAGGCCTATTTGGGTTATATCGATAATAAACCATCCAAATCAAAAAAAATAGTACTGCGCAATAATGCGATCACTAATCGCTATTATGCTTTAGAAAAAGGTGGCAAATCAACGCATACCAATGCCGAGATGACTGCCCTTGCGGTTAAGGAATTATTTAAAAATGACCCTGAAAAGTTAAAAGAAATAGAACTGCTTTCATGCGGTACTTCATCGCCCGACCAGATGATGCCGAGCCACGGTGTTATGACGCATGGCTGGTTACCGGAGATCGGCCCGATTGAGGTGGTATCGCCATCGGGTGTATGCTGCGCCGGGATGCATGCTTTAAAATATGCTTACCTGGCTATTAAGGCAGGCGAAGTGAAAAATGCCATTGCTACAGGCTCAGAGCGTTTTTCTGGTCTGTTGGTTTCTGATGTTTTTGAAGAAGAGGTTCAGAAAATTAAAGAACTGAGCGAAAACCCATATATCGCTTTCCAGAAAGATTTTTTACGCTGGATGTTGTCAGATGGAGCTTCGGCATTTTTGATGAGTGATACGCCTAACCCCGATGGCCTGAGTTTACGTGTGGAGTGGATAGAAGGTGTATCGTATGCCAACGAAATGGAAACCTGTATGTACATGGGCGCCGAAAAAGAAGCCGATGGTACGCTGAAAGGCTTTATGGACTTTACACCGGAAGAAGTGATGAATAAATCGATCTTCAGTGTAAAACAGGATATCGGTTTGCTGAGCGATAATATTGTACCCCTGGGCGGACAAAAAATTAAAGAGATTTTTGAAAGACGTGGTTTAACGGTTGATGATATTGACCACTTCTTGCCGCACATTTCGAGCAATTTCTTCAAGAGTAAAATTTACGACCTGATCCAGATCTATGGCGGCGGTATCCCTTACGAGAAATGGTTTATCAATTTGTATACCGTTGGTAACGTGGGTGCTGCATCCATCTATCTCATGATTAACGAAATGTTTAATACAGGTAAACTGAAAAAAGGCGAGAAGTTGTTACTACTGGTACCAGAAAGCTCACGCTTCTCATATATGTATGCAATGCTTACTGTGGTGTAAGCTTTAAGAGTGTTTAAATGAAAAAGGAAGATGTTCCGCAGGATCTGGGTTCGCTGGGTAAAATTACCCGCGAGGTTTGCTATGCTACCGATAAGGATGGCAAGTACACCACCCAACTAAGCAGCGGCTGGGAGGTTAAAGCCCAGGCCCTTGACTTAGCCTGGCAGGATATTGACCAGCGTATAGCCACCGCCAAACAAAGAGTGTTAAATAAGGAAGCAAGCCCCCTTTTGTTTTTTATGGAATACAGGCTGATGGATGCATCCATACTGGCCGATTATACGGGCTTTTGGCAATGGCAAATTAAACGCCATTTAAAGCCCGAAGTGTTCGATAGTTTATCAGACAAAAAATTACAAAAATACGCCGAGGCGTTTAATGTTAAGGTCGCCGATCTTAAAAGCATGAATGTGCATGAAAGTTGATTTTGTACACCGCCAGTCTGCACATTGCGAATCAGGTGTTACTTCGAGTTTATTACAAAATATTGGTGCTGCAAAAATAACCGAGCCGCTGGCCTTTGGCATGGGTGCCGGTTTGTTTTTCGCCTACATCCCGCTCATAAAAGTTAATAACGGCCCGGCTATTGCATTCCGCACATTTCCGGGGTTGATATTTAAACGTACCTGCAAGGCGCTGGGTATTCCCATCGTTCGCAAAAAATTCAATTCGAAAGCTGAAGCCGAGAAATATTTGCAGGATGCCTTAGTCGCTGGAAGCCCTGTGGGTTGCCAGGTTGGTGTTTATTACCTTTCGTATTTCCCGCGCGAGTACCGTTTTCATTTCAATGCCCATAACTTAATTGTTTTTGGCAAGGAAGATGACAATTACCTCATCAGTGACCCGATTATGGAGTTCCCGACCACGTTGACCACTTACGAGTTGGAACGGGTACGTTTTGCCAAAGGCGCATTGGCGCCTAAAGGGCAAATCTATTACCCGGCTAAACATGTAGATATTACGGACGATACTATCCGCAAGGCTATTAAAAATGGCATCAAGCTCAACGTAAATAATATGCTGAACATACCCGGCTGGTTTGCCGGTGTTGATGGAATTAAGTTTACCGGAGGCCGCATTAAAAAATGGCGCAACAGTTTAGGGTTAGAGAAAGCAGGCTTGTATTTAGCCCAGTTGGTGCGTATGCAGGAAGAGATTGGTACAGGTGGCGGCGGTTTCCGTTATATGTATGGTGCCTTTTTGCAGGAAGCACATGCTTTTCTACCAAACGACGAATTATTAAAAAGTTCAGAAAAATTTACAGAGACAGGTGACCTTTGGCGCACTTCGGCCGTATTAGCTGCAGGGATCTATAAAGGGCGATTAGGTTCGCAGGCAGATTTTAACCAGATGGGCGACTATCTGATGGAGATTGCCGAAATTGAACGTAAAGCTTTTACTGAACTGAAAAATATAAAATGGTAAGCATGGCAGATTTAGCGGTAGATATACAAAACCTCAACTTCAGTTATACTGAAGATGCAGGGGTGCATTTTGCCGGGCTGAATCTGCAAATACCCAAAGGCGAACGCTTTGGCATCTTCGGCCCAAATGGTGCCGGTAAAACTACCTTGATGAGTTTGATGACCGGTTTGATATCTGCCGAAAGCGGAAGTATTAAGTTACTGGGTCAACCCATTGGGATTAAAAAAGATAAGGCAGTTAATAAGCTGTTTGGCTTCGTTCCACAGGATTTTTCTTTTTACCAGGAACTGAGTCCGGCCGAAAATTTAGAGTTTTTCGGTGCATGGGCAGGCCTGACTAAAAAACAAACCGACCAACGGACTACCGAATTACTGGAAGTGCTGGGCTTGCAGGATGTACGGAACCAACCCGTAGAGAAATTTTCGGGCGGGATGAAACGCCGCGTAAACCTGGCGATAGGCGTAATCCATAACCCGGCTATTTTGATTCTGGATGAACCTACGGTAGGAGTGGACGTGCAAACCCGCCATGCCATTATCGATTATCTGCATAAAATTAATGATGCCGGTACTACACTGGTTTATACCTCGCACCAGTTAAGCGAAGCCGAAGATTTGTGTAATGAAGTAGCCTTGATAGACGACGGCCAGATCATTGCCCAGGGCGGCTTGGATAGCTTGATGGAAAAATACAGTCAGCCAACTTTAGAAGGCTTGTTTTTAAATTTAACCGGCAAACAATACCGCGATTGATGTATAAATTAAAGGCAACCATTATTAAAGACATCAGGATCTTGCTTCGCGATAAAGTAGGGATTGCGCTGATGTTTGTGATGCCGATTATATTGGTGGTTATTGTTACCAGTATCCAGAACAGCACCTTTCAACTGGTAAATAAGAACCGCATTGCCATGATGGTTTGCAACCGGGATACCGGCAAGCTGAGTACGCAGCTGATCAAATCGATCGATAAGATCGGGATGTTCAAGATGATCAGCATTCCAAAGAGTGAATCGGAAGAAGCCATCAAAAACCGCATGCGAGGCAAAGATGCATTGCTGGCTATCGTGATCCCGGCTGATTATACACAGAAGATTACAGCTAAAGCTAAAAACGTATCGGGCAAAGCGCTAAACAGTTTCGGCTTGCAGGGTGATACTGCAAGTAAGAAGATTTCGGTGAACCCGCTGACGATGTACTTCCAGCCGATTTTGCAGCAATCGTACAGATTCTCAATCAATGGCGCTTTACGCAGTGCATTGCAAATTGTTGAAAGCCGCGAAACACTGCGCCAACTCTACTTCGCCATTAACGAAAAGCCTTTGCCCGAAGCTTTAGAGAAAGACCTGCTGAATAACCAGACCAATATTAACGAGGTTCCTGTGTCTATCAGCGGAGGTACTATTATGCCTAATGCCTCGCAACACAATGTACCCGCCTGGACGATATTTGCCATGTTCTTCATCATTATTTCGCTTGGTGGTAGTGTAGTTAGGGAGAAGTTAAGCGGCAGCTTTATCCGCCTTAAAACGCTACCAACCGATTTTATGGTGGCACTCATCTCTAAACAAATTACCTACCTGGGCGTTACTGTGCTGCAAGCCGCGGTCATATTTTCGATGGGGATCTGGTTGTTCCCTTTAATTGGATTACCAGCTTTAAATCTGCCGAGCGATTATTTTGCGCTGTTGGTGGTAACCTTAGTTTGTGGTTGGTGCGCGGTAAGCTATGCGATATGTATGGGGGTTTATGCACATACGCAGGAGCAGGCCAACGGTTTCGGCGCGGTATCTATCGTCATACTGGCAGCCATTGGTGGTTTGTTAGTGCCAAGTTTTGCCATGCCGGATGGTTTTAAAACGATTGCTGTGATTTCGCCATTACACTGGAGCATTGAGGCTTACTACCGCTTATTTTTAGAAGGCGGAAAACTAAAAGATGTAATCCCAAATCTGCTACCTTTGCTGGGCATTACCGTGCTGATACAACTGGCAGCATACATTGGATTAAAAAAGAAGAACCTGATTTAGGAGAATATATATAATGGAAAAAGAAGCGCTGAAAGAACAGCTAAAAGGTCAGATCATCAAATTCTTAAACTTAACAGACCTTAGCCCGGCCGATATTAAAGATGATGAGCCGCTATTCGGCGATGGTTTAGGTTTAGATTCTATCGATTCATTAGAGCTAATCGTATTATTGAAAAAAGAATACGGCATTACCATTAAAGATCCTAAAGATGGGCGTAAGGTTTTGGTTGATGTAAATTCAATGGCTGATTATATTTTAGAGCATTCGAGTAAATAAGTCGAAGCTTTTTTCCTTGTGTCATTGCGAGCGATAGCGTGGCAATCTCGTCGTATATAGAGTCTCCCACCGCGTCATTGCGAGGAACGAAGCAATCCCCGACCTACAGAGTGGTAACTTACATATCGCAGAAATCCGTTTTCCATTAGGAAGGGTAGAATAATATATGAATCGTCAGTGGATGTCACTTTCTTTTTCCGCAAAAGAAAGTAACCAAAGAAAACTCGTGGCTGCTCAATTTTCTATGAAAGGGTGTGCTGAAGCAATTGCGGTGCTGCCCGAAAATTAAGAGGCCACAATTATTAGGTTATGTTTGGTTCTCCTGTTCAGATTTCCCGATCATATCAATCTTGTCATTGCGAGCGATAGCGTGGCAATCTCGTCGTATACAGAGCCATCTACTACGTCATTGTGAGATAAGAAACAATGACGATACTATTCAAATCCTTCTGAAATTTTGTGTTTTTGTCATTTCGACGATAGGAGAAATCTTCTGCTTGCGATAAGTCCTATTATACAAGATTTCTCCTATCGTCCTAAATGACAAAGTGGGAAAGGTATATTCAAAACTTCCTAAAACTTCCCTGAAACTTAAAACAAGCCTTTTCGTCAAAATGCAACGAGGCAGTAACCTTTAAAAACTGTTCATCAACTTCCTGATAAGTCAATTTAAAAGCTAATGCTGGCATTAAGCCAGGGTCTATCATTAAAAGAAACTTCAAGTTATTTGCAATGACAAGCAGAACCTCGCTTTCAATGACAGATGATAAAACTTCTTTCACAATCTGCAAAATACATGCCCCTGGTAACACTGGTTGCCCCGGATAATGCCCTTTAAATATAGGATGAGTAGAATTGAGTAATAGGGTAGCAGTTGCAGAGCCATCACCACATGCAAAATCCTCTAACGTATATAAATCGCCCCTTAACATGCCGAAACCAGCATTAGCGACCAGTATTTATTCTGATAATGGGTACAGATCAACACCTTTTTAATAACGACCGGACTATCGGGCAGCGTACCATTTTTTACCACATTTGCAGCCATCCATAAAGCAAAAGAGGAAGCCGTTGGGTACTCGCCGCATAAGTGTTTATAATGCGCGATTTGATTGTTTTGGAATAAGCTGTTTTCCAACTGATCGAGCGGAGGGTCTGTTTCCACATCTCCGTTTTTGCCCGAAATAATAAGATCGATGTCGGCTAATGAAACAGCGTTCGCAGCTAAGAAGCTGGTAACATCCTTTTCAATATCAACAGGCTTGTAAAAGGTTTGAAATGCATCGAGACAAGCAATATCGCCCGCAGAGGCTTCATTCGATAACACAAAGAATGCAGCACCTTCACCTGCAATAGTACCCGGTGAGTCAACAGAAAATAAATCTGTGTTAGTAAAGTCGCCTTTTTTGTAGGTATCGAAGCGGCCAAAAATGGCATAATTGGCATCGGTAATTTCATCAATGCCGCCTACCAGAATGGTTGATGCCTCGTTTTCTGCAAACAACATCGCGGCATCCATTAAAGCGCTTTCGAACGAAAAACTTTTATGTACAAACGTATTGTTATAAGCATGGCATTGCAGCATCAATGCAATTTGCGCAGCTACGGTGTTATGGGTAGATTGAATGAAAGCCGTAGGTGGCAGCATCTCCTCTTCCTGCTCAATAATGCGGGTGAGGAAAATGGTGGTATCTTCTACGCAACCGTAGGCCGTACCGGTGATAATAGCATCGGGCATGGTTACATTAGCCTGTTGCAGGGAATCCTTTGCCGCAGCTACGCCCATCTTGATAACCCGGCTCATACGTCGGCTTAACTTGGGATCGAGGAAGGGTTTATAGTCCGGCTCAATAGCTGCCAAGCGCGGCGTATCGTAAACAATTGTTTCTGCTAAAAACGGCACATCGCCAAAAGTTTGCTGAGGCGATATTGCTGATGCCGATCTGATATATAATTTCATCATCATGCTTTCGAAAATATTAATGATGAACAATTACCGCCGAAGCCAAAAGAGTTTGACAGGACGTGATTGATGGCTTGGTCAGTCAGCAATTCTGTCTGCGGTGCAAATGGCAGTTCTTTCATCTGGGTCTCAAAACGCAGGTTAGGGAATACCAAGCCGTGTTTTAAAGCCAGCAAGGAGAACACAGCCTCAATACCACCACTTGCCCCAAGTGTATGCCCGGTAAATGATTTGGTTGAGCTCATGGGCGGATAATTGCCATTGAATAATCGCATTACAGCTGTGCCTTCACTTTGGTCGTTATTGGGAGTTCCGGTGCCGTGAAGGTTAATGTAGCCAATATCTGATGGCTGTAACCCTGCGCGTTTCAATGCACCCTGCATGGCCATGTATGGGCCATCACCTTCGGGTGAGGTTGCGGTTTGGTGATAGGCATCATTGCTGTTATCATAACCACTTAATTTACCGTAAAATTCTTTATTGAGTTGTTGAGCTACTTTATCTGATACCAAAACCACGTATCCTGCGCCTTCGCCCAGGTTAAGGCCTTCGCGGTTTTCATCAAATGGTTTGCAGAACTCACGATCAAGGATCATGAGCGTGTTAAAGCCATTCAATGTAAACTTAGTGAAAGCGTCTGTTCCTCCTGCTACAACTGCATCCAGTATCCCGGCGCGAATCAATCTCGCCCCAAAAAATATCGCATTTGCCGATGAGGAGCAGGCTGTGCTAATGGTAGTTACATAACTGTTGATACCCAGCTGATCGGCTACCAGTTCGGTAATATTACCACAGCCGTGGTTTACTACATCGAGTAAATCGCCGGTTTGGTTGTCTTTTAAAAAATCTTCGTAAAAATGCTCGCTTTTATCCATACCACCAACGGTATTGGCTGAGATAAAGCCGATACGCAGGCCTTCGAGGTTTTTAACCCCTGAATCGTCCAGTGCTTCTTTCGCTGCAATGCTGCTCAATAATGCTGTGCGACTGATATGTGCTGCAAACCCGGCTTTCTCAGCCAGCTCCTGATTGCTAAATTTTACTTCGGCAGCAGGGATTTCATGCTCATGTCTCGTTTTAAGGTAAGTAATATCGGCCATGCCCGCCTTGCCGCTTTTAAGCGCAGCCAGGTTCTCGGCCACATTGTTTCCAATGGCAGATATAACGCCTAAGCCTGCAACGTAAACCGGTGAACTCATTTTTGTTATTATCCTTTATTTCATTTTGTCATTGCGAGGAACGAAGCAATCTCGTAGCTGTACAGATCAAATATACTTGCGACGAGATTGCCACGTCGTTCCTCCTCGCAATGACAAATTATATTATTGTGCCGTAAATATCTTATTCAACTCCTCAACACTAAACTCAATCCCATTATCACTCTTCTCTACCAAAAATAACGCCGATTTATAATCATCTCCAACTACATCTACCCAGCCACAAATGCAGGCTTTCAAAATGTCGTTATCCAACAAATAACTTACCTGCTGCTGCAAAAATGCGGCATCAAATAGCGGGGTGAGGTAAAGCGCATCTTCGCCTTTAAAACCGTTGCGGATACATATCTCGCCAATTACAATATTAGGCAAGGTATACACAAACAACGAAGGGCTTGCCATATCCTGTACCGAATCCCAATATTTTAGATCTGCATCGAGGCTCGAGTTGGCATTGGTTAAAACAATGCCGATTTCTTCGGGCTGATACTTCGATTTGTCGAAACCGTCCTTCAACAAAACTTCTGATGCCAGCCAGCCCAGTTTACTCAGATTATCCATTTTATAAAATTTTGGATAGTTGAGTTCGAAATGCTGATAAACTGATAGCAAGAATGAAGCAGGGTCTGAGCCCTGAGCTCTGAACACCGGCTCCCCGCTCTTGTACACTGCATTGTTGCTAATGATACAGCTGCTTGTAATATGTTGTTTCTGTGCCGACAATCTCTTTCTGCTAATTTATTTACTCAATACCAAAGCCCCATTACAACCACCAAAGCCCGACGCTGTTTTTACACCGTGTTTAATTTCTACGTGGTTTACAGCGGTGGTTATGTTTAATGGTGCAGTGCCCGTTTCCTTAAAACCTAAAGTAGGTAAAAGCGTGTTTTGTTCCATACACTGTTTAGCCAGTACAGTTTCAATCAAGCCTGCAGCACCCAATGTATGGCCGTAAAAGGCTTTTAAGCCGTTTACGGGGGCGTTCTGCAAGCCGGCGAGTGTTATGGCCTTGGCTTCCATTTCATCATTGTATGGAGTTGCTGTGCCGTGTGCTGAGACTAAACCGATATCCTCTGCCTTGACTCCGGCATTGTTTATTGCTTTAATTATCGCACCACCCAGTTCCTGCCCGGTACGTGATGGGCCCGAGATATGGTTAGCATCATTACTAATGCCACCGCCTGTTACCCTGATATTTCCTTTATATTTTTCATCGCCCGATAAAATTACCGTGGCTGCACCTTCACCTAAGTTTAAGCCTGTACGGTTTTTATCAAAAGGCTTACACCTTTCCGAGCTTAAGGCCTGGAACGATTGAAATCCTGACACCACAAATTTTGAAATAACATCGGCACCCGTAACTACTACCTGATTGTATTGGCCTGATTGGATCATTCGCATACCCGTCACAATCGCCATAACGCCGGAAATACAAGCATTGGAAATAATGATGGGTTGATTAACGAATCCAAAATGCCCGGCAATTAATTGTGCCGAAGTATTCAGGCTGATGCGCTTTTGTAAAGTTTCGTTATTTTCTTCAGTTTCCAGCAGACTAATGTTGCCTTTGGTTGATGAAATAATCAATCCCGTTTTAGGATCATCAATCTTAATATCGGTATAGCTTAATGCATCTGTGACAGAGGCAATAAGCAACTGTTCAAACTTGGTGTAATTATGTTCACCGGAAATAAAAACCTGGTCTTTGTTGAAGATAGAAGCAGAGATCGAAACATCGGATAAATCAGGTCGATCATGTTTTTGAACGCCCGAAACGCCGTTTTTTACTTGCTCAAAATTTTGCTGCGTAGTAATGCCTATAGGGGAGTAGACGTTATCTGCTATAATAAATACATCTTTATTGTTGGTTCCCATTGGCGGCTCACACGTTATTTTGCTGTATAAATATTTTCATTTCGCAGCTGGCCAGTAGTTTAGCGCTGTGCCAAACTTTACCCGATATTACCGTTACATCGAAAACCTGATCTTCTACCGTAATCTCAGTTATAAGTTCATCACCAGTTTTTGGCAGTGCGAAAACTTCGAAATCTCTTACTGAACCGATAAACCCGGCAGCAACCGGTTTGTTTTCGGCTTGTGCTTTATAGCCTGCTTGTGCAGCTGCGGTTTGGGCTATGTTTTCGAGCAGGCCGCCTTCCTGAAAAATGCCTTGATCCACTAATGGGTTATCTTTTCGAATGATAAAGCTGCACTTTGCCGTAGTTTCATCGGCATGCAACAACTCATCAACCATTACAAATGGCGCCTTTTGCGGGATGAGTGGAATTGCAGATTGCGGTAGCATACTAATTAAGAATATAAACCACCGTTAATAGATAAAACCTGACCGGTGATATAACCCGATTCTGCCGAAGCAAGGAAAGCCGCTGCATGCGCTACTTCTTCCGGCAAACCAAAACGACGAACCGGGATTTGGTTGCGGAGTTCTTTTTCGTCCAAACCTTCTGTCATATCGGTTTTAATAAAGCCGGGTGCCAGTGCGTTTACGGTAATGCCTTGACGGCCAACCTCCTGCGCGAGTGCTTTGGTAGCACCAATTAGCCCAGCTTTAGCGGCCGAATAATTGGTTTGGCCCGGTAAGCCCTTAATGCCAGACAACGAGACCACATTGATGATGCGACCGAAACGGTTCATCATCATGCTGTTTAGCACTAAACGGGTGGTGTAAAAAAAACTGTCGAGATTAGTGCTTATTACGTTGTCCCACTGCTCGTCGGTCATCCAGGCCAACAGGCTATCGTCGCGAATGCCTGCGTTGTTTACCAGCACTTCGATGGGTTTGGCTTCGTTGGCTTCGATCCAAAGCCCTAAAACCTGCTGCACCTGCTCTTTGGCAGATACATCAAAAGGCAGCAGTTCGCCATCACCGTTATTATCTTTAATCAGCCGAAGTGTTTCTTCAGCCTCGGCCGTATTGCTTTTATAATTAATGAGTACATAATAACCCAGCGCGGCCATTTTAAGGCAAATTGCCCTGCCAATGCCACGAGATCCGCCGGTAATTAGTGCGCACTTCATATATTTAGTTTGCCTGTGCAGGGATAAATGAACCTGCCGTTTCTAAAAACTCCCTGATCTTTTTCTGCGTTTTGTATTGCGGCACATCTTCCACAAACGCCGGGAATATCTCGCGCACCTGGCTATAAACCGAGGCAGATGCAGACGATAACCTATCCTGACAACCCATATACTCAATCGCCTGAATGATGGTCATCAATTGAATGGTTAATACTTCGAACGAGTTATCGATCACTTTCTTGGTCATCAAAGCTGCATTGCAACCCATGCTCACCATATCCTGGTTGTCGTTATTATTTGGGATGCTGTGTACATACATCGGAAACGATAGCGTTTGGTTCTCAGCCACAGTTGATACTGCCGTAAACTGCACACCTTGCATACCAAAGTTTAAGCCCAATACACCCAGGTTTACAAACGGCGGAAATTTTTGGTTCAGCTTTTGGTTCAGCAGGTAATTCAATTGTCTTTCTGACAACATGGAAAGCTTGGTGATGGCAATCTTCAGCTTATCCATTTCCAGCGATACATAATCGCCATGGAAGTTACCACCGTGGAAAACATTATTGTTCTCGTGGTCGATCACCGGGTTGTCGTTTACCGAGTTCAGCTCGTTTTCTAAAACATCACCCGCATACTGGATGGTATCATAAATCGGACCCAGGATTTGGGTTACACAGCGAAGCGAATAATACTCCTGTACCTTATCCTCAAATACTTCCTGATCTAAATTATCAGGGTTATATAAATGTTCCGAACGGTCGCGGATCAGTTTGCTGTCTTTTAGTATCTCCCGCATTTGCGTGCCGATCTCGTTCTGGCCGCGGTGGCGTTTAACAATATTCAGTTCATAACTGAAGTGATCGTCATAAGCTTCTACAATTTCGTTCACCATTGATGACAGCATAACCGACCAATCCAGCAGCTTTTGTGCGCGGATCACGTTAGTCATTCCGATACCCGTCATAGCCGAAGTACCGTTAATAATGGCCAAGCCTTCACGGCCGTGAATAGTTAAGGCTTTAACACCCTGCTCTGCAAATACCTCTGCAGTTGGCCTAACTTCGCCTTCAAAAATTACTTCGCCTTCGCCAATCAGCACCAAGCCTAAGTGAGCTAATTGCACTAAATCGCCGCTTGCACCAACACCACCATGTTCAAAAATACAAGGTGCGATGTTTTTGTTGATGAGATCAGCCAGCAAATGAACCACATCCGGGTGCACGCCAGAGCGGGCTTGCATAAAGCTATTCAATCGTGCCACCATCAGGGCTTTCACCAAATGGGCAGGCAGCAAATTGCCGCTGCCAGATGAGTGGCTGCGGATTAAGTTATATTGAAGTTGTAAAAGGCTATCGTCGCTTATTTTGTACTGCGCCATTGGGCCAAAACCGGTATTGATACCGTAAATCAGCTTGTTTGACGAGAACTTGGTAAGAAAATTATAGTTAGTGGTAACATTATCTAAAGCCGTTTTATCCAGCTCAACCTGCTGGTTATTGAAAATAACTTCTGCAAAATCATTTAAGGGCAACGTGCTTTGTCCAACACTTATCATGGGCAAGTTTTTTGTAATATGATAGATATTTAAACGGGTAAATTTAGGAAAATATAATGAGGGATAGGGTGAGGAATTTAGGATTATTAAAAGCGCATCATCGCGAGGTACGAAGTAATCTAAGATTGATAAATACGGTCTTTAATATATAAGACAGAAATCCGTTTTTCATTAGGGAGGGTAGTGTACTTTATGAAACGTCAGTGGATGTCACTTTTCTTTTCTCTCAAAAGAAAAGTAACCAAAAGAAAAGTCGCAGCCGGGCCCTGTTGCTATGAACTACCTGTGGTTGAGCAGGGACAGTGGTTGCCGCAACATTGCCAATGCTGCCTGAGGAGAGGTTATGTTAATGTAGTGGTTGCGTCGGCTTGTAGAATGGTTCTAAACCTTGCGAGCGGTGGCCCCGACGCAAAAGCGTGGCCGTGAAGTGGGATTGTGCGGTGGAGCTTTTTTGCGTCTTGATCTTTTGGTTACTTTTGGATCAAGCCAAAAGTAACAGCCCAACCCGCGGCGATTGAGCGGGACTGACGATAATAGTAGTACAATCCATTTATAATAGCGTTTGCGTTAATCAAGCACTGTCCCTATAAGCCAGGTATGCTTCGTACCTCGCAATAACAAAGGAGGCAATTTTATAAACCTAATTTATCCAAATAAATATCCAATTCCCTATCACCCATACCATAAATCTTTTCGTCAGCCCAGAAATGCTTATAAATCTCAATCCTGTCAGCCACACCGCTTTGCTGAATACCTAATAACTTTTGCTCGATATAACCCAAACCATCTGCATTTACGGTTAAACGTTTAACATGGGCCTGCATGGCGGCTTTAAGTAGGTGCAGGCTACCCCAGAAAGGGTTGGTATCTATCCAGTTTTGTAATTCGGTAATATCGCCTTTTACATATAAGCTCCAGGCTTCTTCAGCCAGGCGGAAATCGTATTCGGTAAGGCGCAGGCGGCCATCGAAAAGGTATTCCAGTTGTTCACCGTCGAGTTGGCCCATACCACGGAAATCTTCTATGCCGGGATAGCTATCGGGAGAAATTAAATAGATGGCTTTTTCGCTCAGGTCAACCTGCTGTTCTATCAGTTGCATGGCTGCCAGCATATTGATTTGGCAATGCAGATCGAACTCGAACCAAAGGTTAATTTCTTCATGCGGGCAATTAAATTGGGCGAGCTTATCAACCTGCCGTTCAAAATAATATTCGGGCGTAACTTTAAAAGTTTCGCTGATCCATTTAGCACGCATTTTCCAAAATTCACTGTCGATAGTTTTACACACCGGGCCTTCTGAAAGTACCTCGCGCCAAACAATAACATCGCCATCGAGGCCGCTATCGTTAAAACCTTTTAAAGTATCGTCGCCGTTGAGGATGTGGAGTGCTTTTTCCATAGGGATAAAGGTATGTTATTGGACGATTTGTTGGTTAGATGTTTTGGATATGTGACATGGGGAAGATGAAACGTTTGTTTGTAGGTGTAAGCCTGTCATCCTGAGCTCCGTCGAAGGATCGTGCGCAGAGGCCTGCCCACCATGCTTCGAGTGCCTCAGCATGACAGCCCGTTTTACTCTCCTCCCAACAATGCTTTCAACGTCTCAATACTATCCGCCTCTTCTTTCGATTTATCATGCCGCCAGCGCAGTATCCTTGGGAAGCGCAATGCTACGCCTGATTTATGCCGGGTTGATTTATTGATCCCTTCGAAGCCAATCTCAAAAACCAGTTCGGGTTTAACGGTGCGTACCGGGCCAAATTTTTCGAGCGTGTTGCGCTTCACAAAGTAATCTACCTTATTAATCTCGGCATCGGTTAGGCCAGAGTAGGCTTTGACGAAGGGGACTAACTTATCGCCATCCCAAACAGCGAAGGTATAGTCGGTGTATAAATCGGCCCGGCGGCCGTGGCCTTTCTGGGCATAGATCATTACTGCGTCGATGGAGAGCGGGTCTATTTTCCATTTCCACCAATCGCCCCGGCGACGGCCAACCTGATAGGTAGCGTTTTTGCGTTTCAGCATAATACCTTCGGCAATCATTTCGCGCGATTGCCCGCGGGTTTCGCTGAGTTCGTTCCAACTGTTAAAATTAATTAATGGTGAGATGTTGAAGATTTCGGGGTAAGTATTATCCCGATGCAAATCTTCCAAAATCGCCCTGCGTTCTGTCTGTGTTTTATAACGGATGTCTTCGCCATTATACTCCAGACAATCATAAGCAATGAGCGAAACCGGGCTGTCTTCGAGAATTTTTTTCGTCAGGTTCTTTCGCCCGATACGGGTTTGCAGCACATTAAAGGGTAGAGGCAAACCGTTACGAAAACTAAGTATCTCGCCATCGAGTACTGTACCGTCGGGCAAATCCTTCATAAAAGGATGCAATTCAGGAAATTTATCTGTTGAAAGATCTTCGCCCCGGCTCCATATAAAAAGCTGGCCATCGCGTTTAATTAATTGCGCACGGATGCCATCCCATTTCCATTCGGCTTGCCACTCAGATGCATCGCCTAATGCTGACTGTAAATCCTCCACAGATTTTTGTACAGTAGAGGTTTCCTGGATAGGATAAGCAAGGAAAAAGGGGTAGGGGCGCGATATATCTTCCGCGTCCTGTTTGGGTTGAATAAGCTGCGCGAAAGTATATTCCTCGGGAGCCCAGCTGCCCATAATACGGTGTGTAAGTACATTGGCATCCAGATTGGCAATGTCGGCAACGGCTTTTACCACCAGATTTTGCGATACGCCTACGCGGAAGCTGCCCGTCATTAACTTGTTAAATACAAAACGTTCCTGGGTATCCAGGATAGACCAGGAGTATTGCAGCCAGGTTTTCTTTTCCTCCTCAGTAAAAGTAGATAGTCCATTAATTTCTGCTATCCATTCCGTTAATGTTTTGCTGCTGCTTTGCTCCGTATTTTGAGGGAAGAGCAACGCAATGGTTTCGGCCAGATCACCAACTACGTGGTAACTTTCTTCAAACAGCCATGCCGGTAAGTGCAAGGCTTCCAGAGCCCATAGTTTAAACAAAGTGCTGTTGATTTGCCTTTTGGGTTTGCGCCCGGTAAACAAGGCCAGCATGTGCATTTTGTCGGTATCGGGTACGGCATTGAAATATTCTTTCAGTATGCGAACCTTCTCGTTGGTTTTATTAGTCTCATCGAGCGAGAGGAAAAGTTGGGCAAATGCTTTCATAGAATAGCCCCCTCTAAATCTCCCCCCGGAGGGGAGACTTTATTTAATTGTTCATCCAGACCTCTCCCTTCCAGGGAGGGTTGGGAAGGGGCAACTTCTTCTTCCTCACCACCATATAATGTATGCACTTCATGCGCATCGAAACCAATTTCACTTAAATAACGGGTAAAACTGGCGGTATAACCATGGGTGAGATAAACACTCTCGCAACCCGTCGCGTCGATGGCGCTGATGAGTCCGTTCCAGTCGGCATGGTCTGAAAGTACAAAGCCACGATCTGCGGCGCGGCGGCGTTTGGCCCCGCGAATAGCCATCCAGCCTGAGCAATAACCAAAACTATAAGGTTGAAACTTACGCATCCAGGGCGAACCTACTGCTGATGGCGGGGCTATGATAATGCCTTTACGAACTTCATCCTTGTTAGAATCTACCGTAATGCGTGTGGTAGGGTTCAGTATTACACCGTTACGACGCAGGGCTTCGTTCGTGTTTTCGATCACTCCATGTGTATATATTTTACCGATAGATAGGTCGAGGTTCTGAATGATGCGCTGTGCTTTGCCTAAAGAATAACCTACAACAACGGTGGCCTGGTTATTTTCGAGGTTGTGTTGCCACCAGTTATTCATATCAGCAAATAATTGTGTCTGTGGTTTCCATTGATAAACGGGCATCCCAAAGGTGCATTCTGATATAAAGTGATGGCAAGCTACCGGTTCAAAGGGCGCACATACACCATCATCTTCGGTTTTGTAATCGCCTGATACTACCCAGATCTCGCCTTGGCTAACTACCCTGATTTGCGCAGAGCCAATTACGTGCCCGGCAGGAAAGAGGGTAACTTCAACACCGTTCTTCATTACGGTTTCGCCGTACTCCACGGTTTGTAAATTGATTTCGCCCAAACGGTAGTACAATACCTCGCGCGATAGGTGATGCGCAAGGTAGTGTTTATGACCAACGTAAGCATGATCGGCATGGGCATGGGTAATCACGGCATCATCCACAGGTTTCCAGGGGTCAATGTAAAATTTCCCTTTGGCGCAGTAAATGCCTTTATCAGTAAACTCGAGCAGTGGTTTGCGGGGCATGGTTATATAACTTCGGCTGTAGTTAAATGTTTGGTTGTCGCAATCAGCCCCTTACATTGTCGCTTATACACACCGGGTGCTACATATATGTGCCTAATTTTGTGTTAGTTAATACACAATACTATGAATACAATTGCAAATAATATTGAAAACACATCAAAAGCATTACTGGAAGTAATTTTATCGATCCCTAAAGAAAAGTTCGATACCATACCGTTTGAGGGCAGCTGGACCGCAGGCCAGGTGACAGAACATGTGCTGAAATCATGCGCAGGATTCGTAGATGTTTTAGAAGGAAATGTAAAACCTGCAGATAGGAATGCTGAAGAGCATGTGCAAATGTTAAGGGATATATTCCTGGACTTTGATCATAAAATGAAATCGCTCGAATTTATTTTACCAACGCATAATACACACGATAGGCAGGTTATTGCTGCTGATCTGGCAAACACATTAGCCGGTATTGCCGCAGTTGCTAAAGTTGAAGACCTAAACCTGCTTTGCACTGATTTTGAAATGCCTAACCTGGGCCACCTTACCCGTATAGAGTTAATTAATTTTGTTGATGTGCATACACAAAGGCATATCCATCAGCTAAAAAACATCAGGACTTATCTCGTTAATTAAATAGTTTTTTAAACAATAAATTAAATTATCTCACAGTCAGTAGATTAACTAAAGAATTAGTAGTGGTGGGTGAAATTAACGCAGGGTTTAACTTAAAAGTAATAGTTTAGCCTCAACTTAATTTTATCACATGAATAAAAAAATTGTTCTGATGCTGCTTGCATTAAGCAGCGCTGCTACTACCTTAAAAGCCCAAACAGAAAAAGGAACCCAAACATTAGGCGGTACTATTGGCGTATCTACAAGTAAAAACACGGTTGATATGGCCCCTCCAAGTAGTTATACCCCATATAGCTACATACTTAAAACAACCACGTTTTCGATAGGGCCCAACTATAGTTATTTTGTGGCCAATAAGCTTGATCTGGGTGCCAGTTTGGGTTACAGTTATCAAAACATGAAGTTTTTTGACGAGGACGTACTTGCCGATAATCCTGAAAAAGTTAAAACGCAATCATTTTTGGCTGAAGTTTATTTAAGAAAGTATTTTTTATATGATAATAAGATAGGGATAAGAACTGGGCCTTTTGTTGCTTACCAATATGGTAAAAGCACCAATAGTTTATCAGACATTCCTAATGTACCAAATGTACCTTATTCTGTACCCCAAAAATCTACCACAGTAGCTGGTGGTGTACTGTTAGATTTTGTTTACTTCCCGTACAAAAAAGTGGGCCTGGCAGCATCAATGGGTTCGCTAAGTTATACCCACCAGGATTCTAAAGAACCGTCGTATAATTATAAATCAACTACCGATAGTTTTGGCTTTAATTTCTTTTCGAGTGTTAATTTCTCGGTATTCTATGCTTTTGGCAAATAGTTAAATAGTATTCACCACCAATAACAAAGGCCTTAAGTATACTTAAGGCCTTTGTTATTGGTAATAAATTTTTATTTATGGGTTGCTTTTAACCGGCGCAGCGGTTAATTTGTTGCCCAGGCTAATGTAATCTGTCAATATCTGGCCGGCTTCAATTTTCAGGAAGTCGAGGTCTTCTTTCTTAGGGCGGCTTTCACCTTTTTTCAATGCAGGTAGGCCTAAAGCTACGCGGCGCAGGTTGTTGCGTTCGAAGGCTTTTTCTTCATCGGCATCGCGTTGTTTTTTCAATTGCTCTTCGTTTAAGGTTACGCTTTTTTCGTTGTCGTGTTTCTTAAAGTCGGCAATGTCTTCCTGCAGGTATTTATAGTTAGGGCTGGCGTTCATGCGGTCGTCGTGCATTTTACGCAATTGCGGTAATACTGCACTAAAATCGCCAACCTTGGTATACTCGCTTTGTTTAATCATATCATAAGGCAAAGCAGATGGCTCGGTATCTTCGCCGTATTTATCCAATGGGATAATAGCCGGGAAGGTAATATCTGGTGTTACACCTTTATGTTGGGTAGAACCACCGCTGATGCGATAGAACTTGGCCATAGTTAAATTTAGCTGGCCGAATTTAGACATGCTGCCGATCGCTTTTTTAGCGCCGCCTTTGGTAGTGATATTGGCCACCATGTCTCTGATAGATGGACTGATCACCTGGTCTAAATCGATAACGCTTTGTACAGTGCCCTTACCATAAGTTTGGGTGCCGATAACCATACCGCGGCCATAATCCTGGATCGCACCAGAGAAGATCTCAGAGGCCGAAGCACTGAAACGGTCAACCAGTACAGCCATAGGGCCTGTCCAGGCAATAGCTGGGTCTTCGTCTTCGTCAACTTCTACGCGGTTTTTAGTATCACGAACCTGTACAACAGGGCCGGTTTTAATAAACAAGCCGGTAAGGTCTACCGCTTCTACCAATGAACCACCACCATTTTGGCGTAAATCCATTACTACACCATCAACGTTTTCGCGTTTCAGGGTATCGAGAATTAATTTTACGTCGCGGGTTGTGCTTTTGTAGTTAGGGTCGCCGGCTTTGTAGGCGTTAAAATCGAGATAAAAAGCAGGCACATAAATGATACCTATTTTAACAGTTTTGCCGTTTTCGTTATAAGTACGGATTTCTTTTTTAGCTGATTGATCTTGCAGAATGATCTTTTCACGAACCATTTCTACAATCTTAGGCTTGTCTGAAGCATTTTTACCTTTAGGTAATATCTTCAATTTTACCACAGTGCCTTTAGCGCCGCGGATCAGGGTGATGGCATTATCAACCCTCCAACCTACGATATCCTGAAACTCGCCTGTTTTACCTTGCGCTACGCCAATAATACGGTCATCAATATTAATCTGATGGCTTTTATCAGCAGGGCCGCCCGGTACAATGGTTTTAATGGTTACATACTCGTTCTCAGAGATCAGTGATGCACCGATACCTTCCAGTGAGCGCGACATATCAATATTAAACTCAGCTGCATTGGCCGGGTTAAAATAGTTGGTGTGTGGGTCAATGGCGTTGGTTAACGCATCCATAAACAATTGCAATACATCGGTATTGGCCAGTTTGTTAGATTGGGTTAACAGGTTTTCGTAACGTTTTCTAAGCGTTTCTTTGTTTTTAGCCATGTCTGCATTAGCCAGTTTAAGGTTAAGCAGATCGTATTTTACGCGTTGCGACCATTGCGCATCCATCTCGGCCTGGGTGGCAATAAATGGCAGGCTATCACGGTCGTAAGTAAAGTTTTCGTTTTTGGTGAAATCGAAGTTCTTGTCAAGCTGTGCTAAAGAGTATTTGATATGCTCGTTATAACGCTTTTTGTAAGTGTTAAAAATGAAGAAAACATCATCGAGGTTACCGTTTTTAATATCCTCATCCAACACGTTTTGATATGGTTCGAAACTTTTGATATCCGCAGCCAGGAAGTAATTGTGGTTTTCGTCCAGTGATTTTAAATAGCGATCAAAAATCACTTTCGAAATAGAATCGTTCAGTTCAACCTTTTTATAGTTGTATTTTGATATCAGTTCGGCAACTTCTTTTAAAACAACACTCTGTTGCTCATCGGGGTGTAAATCGCCGGGGCCTGCAGGTACTGGCGGGTGGCCTGGCGCAGCTTTACATGCCAATGCTGTGCCCAGAACAAGTAGGATATATAGTTTCTTAAACATGTCTTTAGCAGTTATTAAATCAAATCGGTTACCAAACATCAAAATATATAAGTATTTATTTGCTAATGTAAATAAAAAGAGACAGCTGCAAAGCCGTCTCAATATGTTACTAATAAAATATTACTAAATAATGTTTGAACCAGTTTTACAATATGACAAACGTGGTATTATAAAATATAGTATTTCAATACTTTGTACTTAGTCAACGGCAGGTTGGCTAAGCATGGCATTGCTGGCATAACGCAGCTCGGCACGGGTTGAAGTAATGCGGGAATTCTGGATCGATTTTAATTTCTTTTCTACCGATATCAGGTCTATCAGCCAGCCATGGGCTGATGCCATATCGCGGGCTTCGAACAGGTCTTGCTGGGCTAAACTAAAATCACCGATATCAGCTTTTACACCGGCCAGGTTAATGAGGTTATTGATGGTAAGCTTATCGTTATTTTGCTGGCGCGATAAAAAGTTACTTTGCAAAAAGTACCATTTGGCTTCAGAAAAACGGTTTTGCTGTACATACAGGCGTGCCAGATCGCTAAAATTGTAGCTGGCCAGGTTGTATATCCTGAAACGCATATTATGCTGGGCGGTCTTCATCACAAAGTCTTCAGACACCTCAAGGTTGTACTGGCTTGGGGCAATAGTTTTATTTCTGATCTTTTGATCTTTACGCAGGTCTGCTTTAGCAAAACGGCTGACAGAATGATCCTGGATTTGTGGTAACTGTGCGAAACGCTCGTGTTTGGTGAACCATTGCGCCGAAGCGGACATACTGATGGCGCATAATACGACAAGTAGGGTTAATCTCATTTGGATTTTGCCTTTGGGTTTAATTAAATTAATTAGTACGCAAATATACGGTTATATAACTGAAACTAATTATCATCAGTACGTAAATATAAGTGTTTAATGAATAAGTTGTATGTATTTTATAAAATGATATTCTTTTGATTATCAGTGTGGTAAATACGTGCACTTAACGTAAACTTTTTAGGTTTGTGGTTTAAACGGAATTTTTTCTCCTGCTCAGATAATCGTGCCATAGCAACATCGTAGCCACAGTTCTGTAAGGTTGCCATTGCTGGGCAAGCAACACCATTTCTTCACGGCTAATGTTGGGCGATAATTTTTTTACTTTTTTCATCGATTGTACAGCAGCCAGATCGCCAATGGGGAAGATGTCTGCCCGGTGCAGCACAAACATCAGGTAAACATCCACCGTCCAGTTGCCAATGCCTTTGAGGGCAGTAAGCTGGGCACGGATCTCATCATCAGGCAGATCTTCGAATGCCTTTAAATTAATTTGGCCGCATAATAATGCCTCGGCCAGGTAGCGTACATAAGCCGTTTTTTGTCGACTGAAGTAACATGCTTTTAATTCTTCATCAGTAAGCAACAGTACACGGCCGGGTGTAATTTCCTGTATGGCCTCTTTTAATTTGTTTAAGGCTGATAAAGCAGAAGCCAGTGAAACCTGCTGCTCTAGAATAATATGCACCAACGACTCAAACGAATTAGGGCGTGACCATAATAGAGGATAGCCATAATTATTGATGATCAAAGCTAAATCGGTATCTGCTGCGGCCAGCTGATCGCAGATATGATGAAAATTATCGTGGTTAAAACTGGCAAACATGTACCTGTAAAGGTAGGCTTTTATACAAAAAAGAGGTCCTGCTCTCACACAGAACCTCAAGCTCAATCAATCGTAATAAATCAATAGCTGTTTTTAAAGCAGCCACCTCAACCAGGAATGATATTCAAAATTATTTACCCTGCGGGAGAGATTGATGTATTTGGACTTATTTATTCACGCAATCGTTTTCGTAACGGCTTGCCTTACAATGGTTAATAAGACAATTAATTATAATTTATAGGTTGTAGTGTGTGTAAGTAGTGAAGCCTAAAAAGGTATTATCATTAGGTACACCAAAAGGTGCTTGCATATTGCGTAATGATAGCATGTTATTTGTGCCATAATGTTTGTAAGCTACTTCTACACCTGGAAATATAGGGCTTGATGTTGTACAATAGTTACAGCCGGTGCTTTGGTTGTAAGCGCTGCGCTCAAAATCATAACCCTGGCTAATGCGGTTTGATAATGCCGTATAAAGTGAATTATCGCCCTGTATACTGGCAATCTCGGCTGCGTAGGTTAAGCCGGTTAGTGAATATTGGTAATGTACACAATCCTGACGAACACAAAGTTCTGGCATGGTACCGCCTGATTGGATAACACTGTTCATTACATTGTTCAGGATAGTTTCGCCATCGTTAAATACACTGGCACTGTTTAAGAAAACGCCAATAGCTATTTTTGCATAGCCGGCAGAAACATTCCAGTTATTGTTATAACCTAGGCCAGGTACATTGTTAATATAGTTGTTTTTAACATTGTTAAGATAGGCATTAAACTGATTGATATCGGCAGCCGACCAATTAGCAGAAACGCCGTTTGGTTTATAATAACGGATAATTTCGGCAGCGGCAACAAAACTTGGGGTAGTCCATGATGCTTCTAATCCGGGTTGGTTAGGGTTGTCGGTAGCATCAATAGGTGCGTAGTTTTGAAATGTATATGACCAACCGTTTAATATGGCAATACATTGGTTAGCATAGGTAATGTTGCCGGTTTTTGCAAAACGAAGCGCCAGGGCATAAGAGAGTTCGGCATCCTTACGGATCTGGCTTTTAGACGGACTGGTGTGCCCGTTTGAACCCACGTAAACGGTGCTGTAAAATTGGGTTGGTAATGGGTTATTAGCGATAAAATCCAACACCTTTTGGTATGATGTGGTGCGGCCTGCATCGCCGCCGTTAACCTGCCCGGCAATAAAATCCAGATTGGCGGCTGTATTAAGTACGCCAGGATGCACAAATGTAGTTACAGAACGGGGTACTGTGGCAGTTGAGGTGTTTGCATCTTTGTTGGCTGTTTCTGATTTTTTACACTCGTAAAAAAACAGGGTTAACGCTAACAACAGGGCACAGCTTAACCAGTAAGAAAGTTTGTTTCTTTTCATGATTTAGAAAAATTGGTTTGTTATTGGTTTTTGTTAATTAATTAAGATTTTGGCATTACGTACCAATTGAGCTTCTCTTCTCAATTTGGCAAATTGATTTTACTGCACTAATCAAAACAACGTTGGAGCGTTGAATCAAAACTATTTAACTAAAACAAAAATGTGTAACAAAAATGTGAATTTATTTGCGAAAACGATTTCGTAATTATTTGTAATACAGTTAATTATATTGATTTAGATATTGATTGAAACCGCGTCTACTCGCTTTAAACCAATGCTAAATGCATGCAGCTAAAAACTCTATTGCTAAAAATTATAGCTAAATTTCGTTTCTTTCATTTACTTTCACGAAATTTACTTTCATGAATAATTTACCGCCGCTGGCCGAGCGCATGCGCCCAAAAACACTGGATGACTATGTTGGGCAGAAACATTTGGTAGGCCCCGGTGCCGTTTTAAGAAAGGCGATAGAGGCCGGTACTTTGCCTTCTATGATTTTCTGGGGGCCGCCGGGCGTTGGTAAAACTACGCTGGCGTATATTATTTCGCAAAGTTTGTACCGGCCGTTTTTTGCTTTAAGTGCAATAAATTCAGGGGTGAAGGATGTGCGCGAGGTGATAGAAAAAGCTTCGTTGTTGAAAGAAGAGGGTGGAACTTTGCCGATTTTATTTATCGATGAGATCCACCGTTTCTCTAAATCGCAGCAAGATTCATTGCTGGGCGCGGTTGAACGGGGTATTGTTACGCTGATTGGTGCTACTACAGAAAATCCTTCTTTCGAAGTAATCTCGGCTTTGCTTTCGCGCTGCCAGGTTTATATACTGAAAGCACTTGAGGAAGATGACCTGGTAAGTATGCTGAAGAAAGCACAGAAAGAAGATGTAGTGCTCAGCAAAAAGAAGATCACCATTAAGGAACACGAAGCTTTGCTGCGCCTTTCAGGTGGTGACGGCCGCAAGTTGCTCAATATCTTCGAATTACTGGTGAATGCATTCGATACCAAAAATATCACCATCACCAACCAGATTGTATTGGAACATGTGCAGCAAAACATGGCCTTGTATGATAAGGCCGGTGAGCAGCACTATGATATTATTTCGGCCTTCATTAAATCTATGCGCGGCAGCGACCCTAATGGTGCGGTTTACTGGCTGGCCCGCATGCTGGTTGGAGGAGAAGACCCGCTATTTATTGCCCGCCGAATGCTGATACTGGCATCGGAAGACATTGGCAATGCCAACCCAAATGCTTTGCTGTTGGCACAAAGTTGTTTTGAAGCGGTGAATAAGATTGGTATGCCAGAATCGCAACTCATCCTTTCGCAAACTTGTATATACCTGGCGACTTCGCCTAAAAGTAATTCGGCAACAACGGCTATAGGCGCTGCTATGGAATTGGTGCGCCGCACAGGAGATCTGCCAGTGCCGCTGCACTTGCGTAATGCACCAACCAAGTTGATGAAAAACATAGGCTATGGTAAAGATTACAAATACGCCCACAGCTACGAAAACAATTTTGTTGACCTAGATTTCTTACCACTCGAAATAAAGGGCACTAAAATATACGAGCCCGGCAACAATGCCCGTGAGCATGAGGCGAAAGAAAAATTGAAGAAGCAGTGGGGTAACAGGTATGGGTATTGAGCCCCCCGGCCCCCTAAAAGGGGAGTTAGCGCATTATCAATAAACAATTTGTCATTTCGACGATAGGAGAATCTTGTGCGTTTTGCTTCTCTCTTGTTAATGAATGAATCTCGTATAAGATTTCTCCTATCGTCGAAACGACAAAGCAGATATTTAACTAAACAGCCTTAACCTTTTTATACCTGTATTTCCCTTTAATACTATAATTAAGATACTGGCCTTTAGAATCTGCAGCTTTCATTTCATCATAAGCCTGCTGCGGAACGGCCAAATAGTCATACACTTTTCCCGAGGTATAAGTGATCCTTAATACCTTGCGCTTTTCGTCATATTCCATATTGGCTACTACAGATGATGGCATAAAACAATAATGCCGGAAAAGGAAGAAGTGTTTTATCTGAAATTAAGTTGCGAAGGCGTAAGCCACATAATTGCCGTGATGTGCAAAGGAAACCTTAAAATCTGTTTCGACTTGCTCTTTTAGAATGGTAGGGCCGCCAACCGGGTTTTTGCCAATGCTGAAATTGGCTTCGTTGGGAAACACTTCATTTATTCTTTTCAGTGTAAATGATCTTACTACAGAAGCTTGAGATTCGTAATCGTTTTGATCAATATATTTTATACCCCAATTTATCTTGGTAAAATCTGAAGATTGTGAAGCAATAGTTGCAATGAATTTATCGGAAATAAGAGAGAGCAGATGATAGGTTTTCGAAAGATAGTTTATTTGGTAGTTGTATTCTGAAAATTTTTCTGGAGCAGAATTTACAGAATTAAAGAATTCCCCGGATTCAAATGATAAGTCGAATCCACTTCCTTTTGAATTTACATTCTGAAAATTCTTGAATTCCGAAAATTCTGATTCAAAGACAGGTTCAGAAACAATCTCAATCCTTGCCGGAGAAAATATCAGCTCGGGATTGAGCCGTTTGGCAAACTTATATACAGACTCTTTAGCCGACCATAGCAACCATACGTAGATTTCGAATGGCATTTGTGATGATCGGCTATAGAGCTGCTGTTCTTTATCTGAAAGTATTTTGGAGTAAAATGCTTTTTGCTGGGTGCGATTTTTATCAATCGCGCTAAGGTCTACAATATCGTTGCCGATACTGATCATACCTGGCCCTGGCCCATTTTTTCTGAGATTACATCAATGCAGCTGCCTACATTGGTCATGCGGTCGGCCGAATCGTAGTCGATCTCGATGTTGTATTTCGATTCGGCGTCAATGATAATATCAACAAGATTAGCAGAATTTATCTTCAGGTCTTTTATCAGGTCCGTGTTCTCATCCACTTTTGCAAGTGCTTCTTTATCTGCCGTGTAAGGCGTAAGTACCTTTTTTAATTCGTCTAAAATTTCTTGTCTGGTCATTAGTTATTAAATTTTGAAAATATTAAACAGCTGTTAACGTCGCCGAAACCAAAGTTAGCTTTTGCTACAATATTAACATCAGTTTTCACTATAGTAGTAGGTAAACAATTATTACCGATAATGTTTGTTATTTCGGGATTTGGATCCTCTAAATTAATGTTTGGATGCACAAAACCATGCACAATCTGTAAAATTGATGCAACAGATTCAATCGATCCTGCCGCACTGAGGCTATGCCCGATCATCGATTTCAGCGAATTTACATAAGGAAAATCATCTCCCGATCTTCCCAATACGGTGCTCCAGTTCTGTATCTCGAACTTATCAGCCAAAGTGGCTGTTAAGTGCCCGCTGATCAGATCAATCTGATTAGCCTCTATGCCCGATAATTTAACCGCATCTTCAATACACCGTATTACACCTGCCGGTGCTGGAGCCGTCATTGAGCCTCCCCCACGCTGGCCCCCGCTATTGGTTGATCCACCTAAAACTTCGGCATAAATTTTTGCGCCGCGAGCAAGTGCGTAATCCAAATCTTCTAAAACCAAAGCTGCTGAGCCCGACCCCGGTACAAAGCCGCCTGCAGTAGCACTCATTGGCCTCGAAGCACGTTCGGGCTGATCATTAAACTTACGTGATAATACCCGCATGGAATCGAATGCACCAAAGACGTAAGTATCTACATGCTCTGTGCTACCAACTAACATACGTTTGGCATAGCCGTGTTTAATGTATTCGTAACCCATTAAAATGGCCTGCGTGCCTGTTGCGCATGCTGCCGAATTAGTGATTACCTTATTACCCAAAGCCAAACGGCCTGATATGTATGAAGTTACGCCGCTGTTCATGGCTTGTTCAACCACGCGCGAACCTAACTTTTTTACTTCTTTATTATCAACCCGGCTGATCACGTTTTTCATGGCCTCGGTATCGGCAATACTATTACCGAAAATGCAGCCCGTATCCCAGTCGGTTTCGTCGCTTTCTATCTGGTTTCCGGCATCTGTCCAGGCATCAAGCGCTGCTTGAAGGCCGTAGCCAATTCCACGGGCTTTTAAACCATAAAAACTAACTTCAGAAATGTAATTTCTTAAACCCTCCCAGTCAAAAAGCGGCGTACCGGCTACCTGGCAGCTAAATTTAAGCTCTTCGTAAAGCGGGTTAAAGCGGATGCCCGAAACACCATTTTGAATAGCATTCAGAAAGTCGGGAATACCAACTCCATTAGGAGAAACAACACCTAAGCCGGTAACAACAACGCGCCTGCTCATTTCTTGAAGCCCGTATTTTTAATTATGCCCGAAAACATGCCTTTGGCAATCAGTTCATTATTGGTATCCAACATTTCTACGTAGCACTTGAGCTTACCGAAACGGAAGTATTGCTTTTGCGATTTCACAATAACCCTTTGCCCCGGCAGCACCATTTTATAAAAAGATACATCTGTTGAGGTAAGCAGGGGGAACATTAACTCATCGTCTGTAAAATTAACATCACTTTCGTGTAATATCAAGAAAATTCCTAATACTACTAATCCAATCTGCGCCATAATCTCGGTTACAATTACACCTGGTGTAACCGGGTTACCGGCAAAATGGTCTTCGTAAAAAAAAGCATCCTCTTTTAAGGTGTATTCGCCTACAACGCCGTCCATATCCAACGACGAAATATGATCTACAAACCTAAAAGATGATTTATAAGGTAAAAGGTTTAATATATTTTTATACATAGGTTTAATTAACAGGGAATTAGCGACAATGTTCGCCGCCGTCGACATGAATTATTGTGCCGTTTATCCAGGCAGCTTCATCGGTACAAAGCAGGTAAACAACCCCGGCAACATCGCCCGGCTGGGTAATGCGACCATAAGGGTTACGGGCTGTAGCCATTTCAATCAGTTGATCATGCCCCGGAATTTTCCGCAATGAAAAAGTATCGGTAATCCCCGCCTGTATTACATTAGTGTTGATACCGTATTTGCTGTACTCAACCGCCATATAAGTGCAAAGGCTTTCCAGAGACGCTTTGGCCATTGATACAGCCGCATAACCATCCCAATATTTGTGCGAACCCTCGCTGGTTAAACCAATAATGCGCGCGCCTTTACAAAAAAGATTATTGCTGATAAGCAAGTTTGCCCAATCCAGCAAGCTGTTAGACATGGCGTAAGTGGTGAGCTGAATATCTTCGGCGGTTAAGGTGCCATAAGTTTCGGCTTCGGGGGTATCTGCCGTTAATGGCTTTAAATTGCCGCGGGCAATAGCATGGAGCAGCACTTTTACACACTGTGTTTTGCCAACAGATGCTGTGAATTGTTGTAGAAAATTTTCGCGACCGGCTTCGTTTAAGGCATTGATATTGTAAGCCAATACTTCTACATCATTAGCAGATGCTATCGCACTAAATTTCTCACGAACAAGTTTATCAGCAGTAGCCATTTCGCGGTAAATTACCGCTATGTTCATGCCTTGAGAAGCTAGTTTTTCGGCAGCCGCCAGCCCAAAGCCTCCGGATCCGCCTAAAATTACTGCCCATAAACCTTTAAATTGTAAAGTTTTATTCACCCTGAATGTTTTATACCATGTAGCGAGCTAACCCCTTAATTTTAGTCTGCCGTTGGTTAACAAGTAATTATAAAAAATAATAACCTTCAAAGTAAGTGAAAGTTATTGGATTTCCCTAAGAATAGAATCAAGAATCGAGAGTCAGGAATCAAGATATGCCATAAATTTTGTCATTGCGAGGAGGAACGACGTGGCAATCTCGTCGAAACCCCCTCTAAATCTCCCCCGGTTGGGGAGACTTCTTTTTAGCCCTCCCTTCCAGGGAGGGTTGGGAGGGGTTGCTACTTCAACTTCTCATTATTCTTATGCCTATCCGCATCCCGGATACTTTTCTTAACCAAATTCTTCTCCAATGCTTCAGTTAAATCAATGCCGGTTTGGTTAGCAAGGCAAATTAATACGAATAGTACATCGGCCATTTCATCGGCCAAATTAACTTCAGTATCAGATTTTTTGAAAGATTGCTCGCCGTATTGCCGCGCCATAATGCGGGCAACTTCGCCAACTTCTTCCATTAAAATGGCGGTATTGGTAAGTTCGTTAAAGTAACGGATACCCATGGTGTTGATCCATTTATCGACTAATTCTTGAGCTTCTTTGATTTGCATAGGGCAAAAGTAATAGTAAAAAGCAATTTGTCATTCAGAGCGGTAGCGAAGAATCTTCTTCAATATACTTGTCTACAGCAGAAGATTCCTCGTACCTCGGAATGACAAAAGGGTATGTGGCAGGGATTTAAAAATTCTCTTTATCCTTCGTGTCCATCACAATAGTAACCGGGCCATCATTAATCAGGGCAACCTTCATATCTGCTCCAAAAATTCCGGTAGCTATCTTTTTACCTAACAGCGATTCCAACATTACAATCATTTCTTCATATAAAGGAATGGCAATAGGAGGTTTTGCTGCGCGAATAAATGATGGGCGATTGCCTTTTTTAGTTTGGGCATAGAGCGTGAATTGGGAGATCAAAAGGATGTTACCGTTAACATCAGCAAGCGATTTATTCATCAACCCGTTTTCATCACCAAACACCCGCATGTTTACAATTTTGGTGGCCAGCCATTGCAGGTCGTCGGTATTATCACTTTCTTCAATGCCTAATAATATCATGAATCCAGTTTGTATTTCGCCGGTTATCTGGCCTTCAACCGTGCATGATGCCTGGGTTACTCTTTGTATTACTGCGCGCATGTTCAAAAATAGAATCATGAATCGAGAATCAAGAATCGGGATGGGAATTTGTTCGGTTTGCCTTCACGTAGAGGCACAATATTTTGTGTCTCTTAATTAATGAGAACCTTGTTTGTTGATCTGCATGGCGAGAGACACAACACCTTGTGTCTCTACAAAGGAAAATTGTACGTAGAGACACAATACTTTGTGTCTCTTATAAAAGCGATGAGTGTCTTATCTCTTGCCTCTGAGCTACGCGCGTGTATCATTACCATGATAAATGCTCAAATAACTCTCATACCGCGACGGCTCAATCTCGCCATTTTCAAGCGCAGCCAATACAGCGCAGCCCGGCTCATTAATATGTCGGCAATTGTTAAAACGGCAATCATGCATACGCTCGCGCATTTCGGGGAAGAAATGGCCGAGCTCTTGTTTTTCAATATCGATAATGCCTAACTCACGGATACCTGGCGTATCTATAATAAAACCACCTTCGGGTAGTTCAAACATTTCGGCAAAAGTGGTGGTATGTGTTCCTTTATCGCTCCAATCAGAAACCTGACTGGTACGCAGGCTCAACTCGGGCAATATAGCGTTCATCAGGCTCGATTTACCTACACCCGAGTGACCGGTAAATAATGTAATGCGATCCTTCAATTGAGCTTTTAAATCAAGGATGTTAGTGCCTTCAATGGCAGAAACCTGGAAACAAGGATAGCCTATGCTTTCGTAAACCTGTTTGTATTCGTCTAATATTTCCAGTCCTTCATCACTAAATAAATCCAGTTTATTAAACACTAAACGGGCAGGTATGTCATAAGCTTCGGCAGTAACCAGAAAGCGGTCAATAAAACCTAATGAGGTACGTGGCGAAGCGAGCGTTACCACCAGTATAGCCTGATCTAAATTGGCCGCGATGATTTGCGCTTGTTTAGAGAGGTTGATGGATTTGCGGATGATGTAGTTTTTACGATCATGCAGTTTGGTAATTACACCGGTGGCCTGGTCGGGCTCGGCTTCAAACTCCACACGGTCGCCAACGGCAATAGGGTTGGTGGTGGTAATCCCTTTAATACGGAACTTGCCCTTAATGCGGCAATCAACCACATCACCTTCTGGTGTTTGTACCTGGTACCAGCTTCCGGTTGATTTTGTTACAAGTCCCTGCATCCGGCCAAAATTACAAAACAATGTTGCGCTAAAAAATAAAAACGCTTTGTTCTTGGATATTTAAATATTATACCCTTAATTTACACCCGTCAAACAACGACATAACAACGTGATTACTAACAGCACCATTATTACTTCGATTATTATTACCACATGCAGAAAGCATGGAGGAAGATAACCGTATGGTGTAAATAAATAAAAACCAACAAGGCGCCTTCCTCCAGAAAATGGGGAAGGCGTTTTTGTTTTAAAAGCTTATGAAAGTATTAAAATTCGGAGGTACCTCAGTAGGATCGGCAACAAGTATCAAAACGCTGATCGAGATTTTAAAGCAGGAAAGCAAGGCTGATGATAAGCCGGTTATCGTGCTATCAGCCATGAGTGGCGTAACCAACCTGCTGGCTTCAATGGCAGAGAAAGCGGCTTCGGGCGAAAGTTTTACACCTCAGCTGGCCGAACTGCAAACGCGCCATTTTGATGCAGCTAAAAACCTGGTTGATATCCATAACCAAAACCCGCTACTTACCCGCCTTAAAATTTATTTTAATGAGCTGGAAGATTTGTTGCAAGGTGTTTTAACCCTGCGCGAACTGACCCCGAAAACACGCGACCTTATTTTAAGCTATGGCGAACGTTGCGCCGCTTTAATGGTGAGCCGTATTGCATTGCAATATATCCCCGAAGTTATTTTTGTTGACAGCACCGACCTTATAAAAACCGACAGCACTTTTGGACAGGCCAAGGTAAATACTGAATTAAGTGAAATGCTGATCAGCGGTTTTTATGCTGAGAATAAAGGTAAAGTGCTAGTAGTAACCGGCTTTATAGCCAGTAATGATGCCGGACAGGTAACAACACTTGGTCGCGGTGGCAGCGATTATACAGCTGCTATCTTCGGTTCGGCACTTAATGCATCCGCTATAGAGATATGGACAGATGTTAATGGGATGATGACTGCCGACCCACGCATTGTGAAAAAGGCTTTCTCATTAACAGATCTTACTTATACTGAAGCCATGGAGCTATCATACTTCGGTGCAAAAGTGATTTACCCGCCAACCATGATCCCGGCGTTTTTGAAGAAAATTCCGATTGTGATTAAAAATACTTTCGAGCCTGAGTTTGAAGGTACAGTGATCAGCCATACTTCTAAAGAATCTCATTTGCCAATTAAAGGTATTTCATCTGTAAATGAGATCAGCGTTATTAACCTTACCGGTAGCGGGATGGTGGGTAAAGCGGGCTTTAGCGGCAGGCTGTTCTCTTTATTATCGCGGGAGCAGATCAATGTGATATTGATCACCCAATCATCATCAGAGCATACCATCACTTTTGCTGTTAACCCGGCAGATGCACACCGTGCAAAAGCTTTAATTGAGCAGGAATTTGAACTGGAACTTCTGGCTAAAAAACTGGAAGACCCGATTATCGAAGATAAACTGGCTGTGCTTGCCGTGGTTGGCGAAAACATGAAACAAACACCCGGCATGAGTGGCAAGCTGTTCCATGCACTGGGCCGTAACGGTGTAAATGTAAGGGCAATTGCACAAGGCTCGTCAGAATACAATATCTCGGTAATTATTTCAGCTGTTGATCTGGCTAAAGCGCTAAATGCAGTACATGATGCTTTCTTTACCCAACTTAATAAAACGTTGAATGCATTTTGCTTAGGAACAGGAAACATCGGCCGCACATTGTTTAAACAATTGAACCAACATAACCAGTTTCTGCGCGACAAAAATAAGATCCAGGTTAAAATTGCAGGGATCAGCAATAGCCGTAAAATGCTTTTCAGCAGCGATGGTTTATCTTTAGAAAATTGGGCCGAAGATTTAGAGCGCAATGGCGAGCAGGCCGACCTGGAAGGGTTTGTAGAACGGATGAAAAGCATGAACCTGCCTAATTGTGTGTTTGTAGACAATACCGCAAGCCCGTTGCCAATTGCTTTTTATGAGCAATGCTTTAAAGCTAATATATCAGTAGTTACCTGTAATAAGATCGGTAATTCATCATCTTATGCGCAGTACCGTACTTTTAAAGAAACTGCATTGCAGCATGGAGTTGATTTCTTTTACGAAACCAACGTTGGAGCCGGTTTGCCAATTATCCGTACCCTGCGTGATTTAATGGTGAGCGGCGACCGTGTGCAACGCATGGAAGCTATCCTATCGGGAACTATCTCGTTCATCTTTAATAACTTTAAAGGCGATGCGAGTTTCCACGATGTGGTTAAAATGGCGCAGGAAGCTGGCTATACCGAACCAGACCCACGCGATGATTTACGTGGCACCGACTTTATGCGCAAAGTATTGATCCTTGCCCGCGATGCGGGTTACGCGATGGAGGCATCGGACATTGTGATTGATAATATTTTGCCGCAATCGTGCCTTGACGCGCAAACGGTTGAAGATTTTTACACCGCACTTAAAAACGAAGACGCTTTCTTTAACGACCTGAAAAATAAAGCCGAAGCCGAGAAAAAAGTACTGCGTTACGTAGGTAAACTGGATAATGGTAAAGCTACAATCAGCCTGCAAATGGTTGATGAAAACCATCCGTTCTACATGATGTCGGGCGCTGATAATATCATTGCCTTTACAACAGATCGTTATTACGAGCGCCCTATGGTAGTAAAAGGCCCGGGTGCCGGTGCCGAAGTTACTGCCGCAGGTGTGTTTGCCGATTTAATAAACGTAGGCGCTAACTAGAAACAAGAGATAAGAAACAAGAGTCAAGATATCAATAAGCTGAAAATTACTATCTCAACTATAGAGTAAGTAAAATATAATTCGATGGAAAACGATATACTAATGCCAGAAGATATAAAGAAGGATACCCAATTTAAGCCTTTGGGTACCGATACTATCCGCGTTTTTGCACCGGCGACTGTAGCCAACGTGGTTTGCGGTTTCGATGTGCTCGGCTTCGCTGTAGAGGCACCGGGCGACGAGGTAATTATGCGCCTTACCAATAAACCAGGAATTACCATCAGCAAAATTACCGGTGATGATGGCCGCCTGCCGCTTAACCCGGCAAAAAATACGGTGAGTGTAAGCGTGCAGCATTATTTGAATAGTATCGGCCGTTCAGATATTGGGTTCGATATTGAGTTACATAAAAAAATGCCGATCGGTAGTGGTCTGGGCTCAAGCTCGGCTAGTACGGTAGCTGGTTTATTTGCCGCTAAAACTTTACTAGGCGACGAAAGCCCTGCTAACAAACTATTACCTTTTGCCATGAAAGGCGAAGAAATGGCCTGCGGCCATGGCCATGCTGATAACGTTGCACCGGCATTGATGGGTGGCTTCGTATTGATCCGCAGTTACGAGCCATTGGATGTGATCCGTTTGCCGCACCCTAAAGAGTTGTATTGCGCTATTGTATTCCCTGATGTGGATGTGCCAACTCGTGAAGCCCGCCAGATTATACGTAACAGTGTGTTGCTGAAAGATGCAGTAACCCAATGGGGTAATATTGCCGGTTTGGTAAGCGGCCTTTATACAGGTGACATCGATTTGATTGGCCGTAGCATGAAGGACGTTTTAATTGAACCCGTACGCGCCATGCTGATCCCTGATTTTTACCTAATGCGCGAAATGGCAATGGAAGCCGGAGCAGTTAGCTTTGGCATTTCTGGCTCCGGCCCGTCTGTTTTTGCGTTTACGCGCGATGAACAAACGGCGCATGCTATCACCCAAAAACTGCAGGATCATTTAACTAAAATTAAGATAGGCTCACAGGCCTACGTATCGCCAATTAATGATGCAGGGCCGAGAGTTTTAGATTAGGCAATTACAAATGGAACTCAATATATTTAACATCAATAATATACCCGTTGCAGAGGTGATGGATAGCAAAGTGGTAGTTAACACGGTTCAGGATGCTGTGGAGCTATTAGCCAATTGCAGATATCAGGGTGCCGATAGAATCATCATCAGCAAAGATCAAATCATTCCTGAGTTTTTTGATTTGAAGACCAGAATTGCCGGTGAAATATTGCAGAAGTTTTCTAACTATCAGGTACAGGTTGCTATAGTTGGCGATTATAGCGGCTTTACCAGCAAAAGCTTGAAAGACTTTATTTTCGAAAGTAATAAGGGTAACCTGGTTGGCTTTGTTGGCTCGATAGATGAAGCTAAGAACCGACTTGCTAAAATAAATTAATATAAATCCGAAATCGAACATCCGAATTCCGAAATCAAAATGAATTTTTACAGTACTAACGATACCAACCACCAGGTACAATTTAAAGAGGCAGTTTTTAACAGCATGCCGCAGGATAAAGGTTTATACATGCCAGAGTTTATCCCGCAACTGGATGATAAATTTTTGAAGCATCTGGACGAATATACTCTGCCGGAAATTGCCTTACATGTAGCTACTGCCATGCTGGATGGTGCTATCCCGGCTGATGACCTGAAAGCTATTATCCACGATGCCATTAACTTTTTAGCACCGGTTGTAAAACTGGAAGAAGAAGTATACGTATTGGAATTATTCCACGGGCCGTCGCTTGCATTCAAAGATTTTGGCGCCCGTTTTATGAGCCGGGTAATGAGCTGGTTTTTGGAGAAAGGAGAGAAGCAACTGGATGTACTGGTAGCCACCTCGGGCGATACTGGCGGTGCTGTGGCCTTGGGCTTTTTAGGTGTACCTAATACCCGTGTTACGATCCTGTATCCTAAAGGAAAGGTAAGCGAAATACAAGAGCAGCAATTAACCACCAACGGCCAAAACATCCGCGCCCTGGAAATTGATGGTACTTTTGATGATTGCCAGGCCTTAGTTAAACAAGCCTTTACAGATAAAGAACTGAATGAGAAATTCCGTCTTACTTCGGCCAACTCAATTAATATTGCACGTTTAATTCCGCAGACATTTTATTATTTTAATGCTTATGCACAACTGCTGCGTCAGGGTAAAAGTAAGGTAGTATTCTCGGTACCGAGCGGTAACTTCGGTAATATCGGAGCTGGTTTACTGGCCTGGAAAATGGGTTTGCCGGTAGAGCAATTCATCGCAGCAACCAATGCTAACGATACCGTGCCGGCTTATTTGAAAACAGGCGTATACGAGCCGAAACCATCGGTATCAACCTTGTCAAATGCGATGGATGTTGGTAACCCAAGCAATTGGGCGCGTATCGCCGATCTGTTTAAAGAAGATGCATCAGAGCTGAAAGGCTTAATCACTGGTTTTAGTTATAATGATGAGCAAACTAAAGAAGCCATTCAACAAGTTTTTGACGAATATAAATATGTGGTTTGCCCGCACACTGCTATTGCCTGGAAAGCCTTAAAAGAATGGCAGGCTGAAAACCCTGCTGAAGATGTTACCGGCGTGTTTTTATCAACCGCTCATCCATGCAAATTCCCGGATGCTTTCCCTGCTGATATTGCAGCTGCTATTAAAGTGCCTGAGTCTGTAAAGGAGTTGGAAGGTAAAGCGAAGCAGGCTGTGGAGTTGGGTAAGGATTTTGAAGGATTTAAGGCGTATTTGTTAGAAAATAACTAAATTTTTTTTGTCATCCAGAGCGACAGCGAAGGATCTTCTTCACCTTGCAATTGCAGCTTAAAGGGTGAAGAAGATTCCTCACTACGTTCGGAATGACAAAGGGAAATAAATCCGAAATAAAAATGATCACCACCATTATCTTCGACCTTGGCGCTGTACTGATTGACTGGAACCCTCGTCATCTGTACAAACAATTGTTTACGGATGAAGCTGAGATGGAACACTTTCTCACCAACATCACCACCTCCGATTGGAACGAAGAACAGGATGCCGGGCGAAGTTTACAGGAAGGTACAGAATGGCTGGTACAAAAGCACCCTGAACATGAGGATAATATCCGGGCGTTTTATGGCCGATGGGATGAAATGTTGGGTGATGCGTTCCATGATACAGTTGAGATATTCAGAAAACTAAAAGCAAGCGGGAAATACAAGATTTATGCGCTAACCAATTGGTCGGCCGAAACATTTGGGATTGCTAAAGAACGTTTTGAGTTTCTGAGTTGGTTTGATGGCATTGTGGTTTCGGGCGATGAGAAGATGCGCAAACCACAACCTGAGTTTTATAACATCTTGTTAAGGCGCTACAATGTTAAGGCAGAAGAAAGCCTGTTTATTGACGATAATTATCGCAATATTTTAGCTGCGCGGCAGCTGGGTATAAATAGTATTCACTTTACTTCGGCAGCAGAACTGCAAGAAGAATTACCTCAATACGGAGTAATATTATAAAAAAGCGAGATCTTAAAAGATCTCGCTTGCTATACGTTTAGTGGGCTCGGGGTTGCCCATGGTATAAAAGTGTAGTACCGGGGCTCCAAATTCAACCAGTTCTTTACACTGGTTAATCATCCATTCAATACCCACTTCTTTTACTTCTTTATCGTTTTTACAAGCTTGTACCGCATCGCTCAAATCTTCCGGTATATCAATGTGGAATATCTTCGGCAGATTGATCAATTGCTTAGCTGTGGTTAATGGTTTTAAGCCTGGTATAATCGGCACGTTAATGCCGTTTTCGCGACACTGGGTTACAAACTGTTTGTATTTGCTGTTATCGTAAAACATTTGAGTAACCAGGAAATCGGCCCCGCCATCAACCTTTTGTTTCAGGTATTTAAAGTCGGTTTTAAGGTTGGGCGCTTCAAAATGTTTTTCGGGATAGGCGGCAACACCAATACAGAAGTTAGTTTTAAATGAAGTATCCTGATACTCGTGCAGGTAAATGCCGTTGTTCATATTGGTTACCTGCTCCAGTAAATCTGTTGCATAACAGTGCCCGCCGGGGGTTGGTACAAAACCAGAGTCGCCTTTGCGAGCGTCGCCACGTAAAACCAGTACGTTGTCAATGCCTAAAAATTGCAGATCTATCAGCGCATATTCTGTTTCTTCCTTCGTAAAGCCACCGCAAATTAAATGCGGAACGGTATCAACCTTATACTTATGCATAATAGCCGCACAAACAGCTACCGTACCCGGGCGTTTACGATAAGTTACTTTTTCGAGCAATCCATTAGGTTTTTCTTTGTAAACATGGTCTTCGCGCGAAGATGTTACATCGATAAACGGAGGGTTAAACTCCATCAAAGGATCAATCGAGTTAAATATGCCCTGTATGCTCGATCCTTTAACGGGAGGCAGTAATTCGAAAGAAAAAAGTGTTTTGCCTTTAGCATTGGCAATATGTTCGGTGATTTTCATTTGGGTTTAGTTGCGAGTAATTAGTTACGAGTTGCCGGGACTATCCAGGTAGTTGCGCTTTGTAAAAGTTTATAAAGCCAGCCAATAGTTTTCGAACTAATTCTAATTGTTTAAGTATGTTGTTTAATTGGTTTTCATTAATAAATCCTAAATCACAAGAAAGATAAAGTTGAGCTTCTAATTCGTAAGCAGAACCACGAGCTACATAAAAAAATTGGAGAGAGTCTTTGGTATGATTCCGGCCACATCCTTCAGCTATATTTGATGGTATAGATATTACAGAGCGCTTAATTTGAGATTGCAGACCAAACATTTCTTCCCGAGGAAAAGAAGCTACGTGACTGTAAATGAGTTTCACTAAAATCCTTGCTTCTTTCCAAACCTCCAAATTTGTAAATATCATAATCTAATAAAACTAACTGAGTATTCTACTCGCAACCCGAAACTAAAAAACTCGCACCCGATTTTAATAATTTAAGTTTGGCCCTAACCATCTTTCAACGGTTTCTAACGACATGTTTTTACGTTTCGCATAATCTTCTACCTGGTCTTTGCTGATTTTACCTAACCCGAAATAGCGGGCTTGTGGATGTGCGAAATAAAAACCGCTCACAGAAGCTGCAGGTGTCATGGCCAGACTCTCGGTCAGGTGCATGTGCGCATTGTCTTCGGCTTTGAGCAAATCAAACAATGTAGTTTTCTCCGTATGATCCGGGCAGGCGGGGTATCCCGGTGCCGGGCGAATACCCTGGTATTCTTCCTTAATTAATTGCTCGGTATCCAACAACTCGTCTTTGGCATAGCCCCAATGTTCGCGGCGTACCAGTTCGTGCATTTTCTCGGCAAATGCTTCGGCTAAACGATCAGCAAGTGCTTTGGCTAAAATACTGTTATAATCATCATAATCTGCCTCAAATTTGGCAACCAATTCGTCACAGCCAATACCAGTAGTAACAGCAAAGCCGCCAAAATAATCGGGCACACCGCTATCTTTTGGGGCGATGAAATCAGCCAAAGCATAATAAGGTTCGCCCTTAACTTTTTCTGATTGCTGGCGTAGTGTATGTATTTTAGTTAATAATTGTGTGCGGCTTTCATCGGTATATAATTCGATATCATCGCCCACGCTGTTGGCTGGCCAAAAACCAATTACTCCATTAGCCTGCAGTAGTTTTTCTTTGATAATTTTATCTAATAATACCTGTGCATCGTCATAAAGCTTTTTAGCTTCCTCGCCTACGTATTTATCATTAAAGATCTTTGGATAACTGCCTCTTAACTCCCATGTATGGAAGAAAGGCGTCCAATCAATATATGGTACGAGTTCTTCTAAAGGATAACTTTCAAAAACTTTTGTACCTGTAAATGTTGGTTTAGGAGGAACAGAACCGTTTAGGTTGATCTCGCAATATTGCTTACGTGCTTCTTCAATGCTTACAAAACGTTTGTCGCTTCGTTTATTGAGGTGCGCTTCGCGGGCTTTTTCGTATTCGAGTTTGATGGACTCTACATACGGTGCTTTATTTTCTTCGCTCATCAGGTTACTGCATACTGTTACGCTGCGCGATGCATCCAACACATGTATGGCAGGGCCAGAATAATTTGGTGCGATTTTAACCGCAGCATGGATGCGTGAAGTGGTAGCACCACCCACAATCAGCGGAATGCTTAAACCTTCGCGTTCCATCTCTTTAGCGAAGTGGACCATTTCATCTAATGATGGCGTGATTAATCCGCTTAGCCCGATAATATCAACTTCTTGTTTCTTGGCCTCGTCCAGGATTCGTTGAGCAGGTACCATCACCCCAAGGTCTATCACCTCGAAGTTGTTACAAGCCAGTACTACACCAACTATGTTTTTGCCGATATCATGCACGTCACCTTTAACGGTGGCCATTAAAACTTTCCCAGCGTTTTTGCGCGAAGTGGTATCGGCATTTTTTAGTTTTTCTTCTTCAATAAAAGGTAGCAGATAAGCTACAGCCTTTTTCATTACCCTGGCTGATTTTACCACCTGCGGCAAGAACATTTTACCCGCGCCGAACAAATCACCTACGATGTTCATGCCACTCATTAGCGGGCCTTCAATAACCTCCAGCGGTTTGGCGTATTGTTGACGGCATTCTTCCACATCGGCATCCAGGTATTCGATAATACCTTTTACCAGGGCGTGTGACAGGCGCTCTTCTACTGGGGCATTACGCCAGGCCTCGTCGCGTACCACTTCTTTACCTTTACTCTTTACAGTATCGGCATATTCTACTAAACGTTCTGTAGCTTCGGGATGACGGTTTAAAAGAACATCTTCTACTTTAGTCAACAAGTCAGCAGGGATTTGCTCGTAAACTTCCAGCATACCTGCGTTTACGATGCCCATATCCATGCCCGCCTTAATGGCGTGGTATAAAAAGGCAGAGTGCATTGCCTCGCGCACCACGTTATTACCGCGGAACGAGAACGAAATATTACTTACACCACCACTCACCTTAGCCATCGGCAGATTTTCTTTAATCCATCGGGTGGCGTTAATAAAGTCTACCGCGTAATTGTTGTGTTCCTCTAAGCCGGTAGCAACCGTTAAAATATTAGGATCGAATATGATATCCTGCGGAGGGAAGCCAATTTCGTTAACCAATATATCGTACGATCTTTTACAGATTTCAATACGGCGCTCGTATGAATCGGCCTGGCCTTGTTCGTCAAACGCCATTACAACCGTTGCGGCGCCATAGCTCATAATTTTGCGGGCGTATTCTTTAAACTTTTCTTCGCCTTCTTTGAGGGAGATCGAGTTGACGATACCCTTACCTTGCAAACATTTCAATCCAGCCTCAATAACGGTCCATTTTGATGAATCGACCATGATAGGCAGCTTTGCAATATCGGGCTCAGACGCAACCAGGTTCAGGAATTTTACCATCACCTCTTCCGAGTTGATCATCCCTTCATCCATGTTAATGTCAATCACCTGTGCGCCGCCTTCTACCTGCTGGCGGGCTACTGTTAAGGCCTCCTCATAATTCTCGGCCAAAATCAACTTCGAAAATTTAGGCGAACCTGTAATGTTGGTCCGCTCACCCACGTTAACAAAGTTAGCCTCGGGCGTTATGGTAACAGCCTCCAAGCCGCTCAAACGCATGTGTGGTTCGGGATGCGGGATTGGTCGTGGTGGATATAGCGCAGCACGGTCTGCAATACATTTAATATGTTCTGGCGTAGTACCACAGCAGCCGCCTACAATATTTACAAAACCTGCTTTTAAAAAGTCGTCTACCAAATGCGCTGTTTCGTGCGGCATTTCGTCGTAACCACCAAACTCATTTGGTAAACCGGCGTTAGGATAGGCCGAAATAAATACATCGGCCTTTTGCGAAAGTTCCTCAATGTGCGGACGCATTTCTTTAGCACCAAGTGCACAGTTTAAACCAACAGAAAGTAGGTTGGCGTGACGGATCGAGTTCCAGAAAGCCTCAACCGTTTGCCCTGATAGCGTACGGCCCGAAGCATCGGTTATAGTACCCGAAATCATGATCGGTAATTGCTTGCCACTTTCTTCCGAATAACGTTGTACGGCAAATAATGCCGCCTTTGCATTCAGTGTGTCAAAGATGGTTTCAATCAAAATCACATCACTGCCACCATCAAATAAACCGCGCACCTGTGCATAATAAGCCTCGGCCAAATCATCAAAAGTAACAGCGCGGTAACCAGGATCATTTACATCGGGCGATAATGATGCAGTACGGTTGGTAGGGCCAACGGCACCGGCCACAAAGCGTGGCTTCTCCGGCGTTTTTATATTCCACTCATCAACCGCTTCGCGGGCAATGCGGGCACCTTCGTAACTCATTTCATAATCCAGCTCCTCCATGTGGTAATCGGCCAATGAAATGCGTTGGGTGCTGAAGGTATTGGTTTCAATAATATCGGCACCGGCCTCCAGGTATTCATTATGAATGGCCTTAATCACATCGGGGCGCGTAAGGTTAAGCAGGTCGTTATTACCCTTCAAATCAGAAGGGTGATCTTTAAACCTGTTGCCACGAAAATCTTCTTCGGTTAATTGGTACCGTTGTATCATGGTACCCATTGCGCCGTCAATTATTAATACTCTTTTCTGTAATTCTTCTCTAATACTCATGTTGAGATATGAGATGTGAGATATGAGATTTGAGAAAATACCCAAGCCGCAAAATCACATCATCTATTAAATTTACTTGAGCTATCAGCCTGAAACAGACATGCTAATGCATCTCAGATCTCACATCTAATATCTCACATCTAAATAAAGCTTATTCGAAAAAGTCGGTTATATACCTTCTAAATTCGCTTATCTTTCCCAAACGTGTTTGAGTAGAATGCAGCACCTTGTTGGCACAGGTTGCTAAGATTTCGCAGGGTCTAATCCCTCCATCTTTCTCTATAAGCGCAACAAAATTGCACAATAAAGTGGTAATATGCAAGTGGTTTCGTTAATGTGCAGATGAGGGGAATGTAAGATGACAGTAGGATGTGCAGATGTGCGAATATGAAGATGTGCAGATGATTTGAGAATTTGAAAATGAGTTGAAAATGATTTGAGAAATTAATAGTGATGTGATTTGAGGATGGTTTTCAATGATCGAGAGATATTGATTATTCGATAAACTTTGTCATCCAGTCCGAAGGACTCCTTTGGAGAGCGATAGCGAAGGATCTTCTTCGTAGTGCAATTCTGAAAATGAATGTCAGCATTTCATCGGTACTGTAGCCCCGTGTTACGCTCATACTACGCAGGCCTTAATCGCAAGGCCGGTATCCGCTTCACCCGGGTTTATTGAACTCACGTCATCCCGTCCCGACTATCGTTGGGATCGGGATCCCACAGTACAGGTAGCAGACTGTGTAATTGTAAACTTAGCAAGTGGGGTGCTGAAACAAGTTCAGCATGACGATTGGGCGACATATAAAACAAAAAGAGCCGCCCTCTCAGGCAGCTCTTTCTTTAAATTATGCTTGCTTATTATTTCCTTCTACCGAAAATTCTTAATAATGATAAGAACAGGTTCAGGAAATCAAGATATAAGGTTAAGGCACCCATAATGGCCATTTTTTTGCCAGATGCATCGCCATACTCAATACCTGCACCAATACGTTTTAATTTTTGCACATCATAAGCAGTTAAGCCGGTAAATACGGCAACACCTACATAGCTTAAAATAATGCTTAAACCTTCGCTGTGTAAAAAGAAGTTTACCACGGTTGCGATAACCATACCAATTAGGCCCATGATCATTAATGAACCAAATTTGGTTAAATCCTGGTGAGTAGTGTAACCTGCAATGGCCATAACACCAAATACTGCCGATGCGGTGATGAATACACCAGCTACAGAAGCAGCCGTATAAACTAATAAGATGAAGCTTAAACTAACACCCAGTAGCGCAGCAAAAGCCACAAACAAGATACCCAGTACCGGGAACGACAGACGGTTTAAACCGAATGAAATTGCCATTACAAAGGCAAAAGGTGCAAACATTAAGATAGTACCCAAACCGGTGTTGCGGCCGGTTAACGGATCAATTACTAATGTTAATAAACTTGGTGTGGTTGCAAATAAGAATGCGCAGAAGGCAGAAATACCCAATGCCACAAACATCCACATAAATACGTTAGCTATAAACCTGCGAGATGCTGCAACTTCGTCGTCCAGTTGGATAACGTTATCGTCGTAGGTGTAATTACTTTTAGTTTCCATTTTTTGAATTATAATTAATGATCTAAGTTAGTACAATTTTATGAAGAACAAATTAAGTAAGCCTGCGCATTAACTGTTCTTCAATTTTTTTAAATACCTGTAACGGTTTTAAGGCGCGCCAATTAAAATCGTCCAGTTCGCCGCCAAAGTTAATGTAATAGTCGATGTTATTACGCTTAAACTCTTCGATCACATGCTCGCGGAAGTTAACGCCCGCTATCCAGCCATCCTCCACATCCTGAAACCACTCTTCGTAATAACAGTCATCTGAGGAATGAAAGTTCAGCACGTTTTCGCCAATAAGCACAAACTTGTTAATGCCATTATCAATCATCAGCTCAATCAGCTCGCGCTTCATCAGCATTACATCGTTGTTAATGGCATCGTTCCATTCACCTATCAGCTCAATAATGCTGTAGTTACGTTCGTAATCGGCAAAAAGTACTTTTAAATAAAGTGTGTTTGAGCCAAACGAATCCCATTGCGGGTGCAACAAATAGTTGTATACCTGCTTATCAAACTCAAACTCATTGTATACGGTAGCGTAGAACGGCGAAAATTCGTCTTCGGCAGCTACGTAATCATCCCGCCAGCGGTAATATGGTTCTATCTCGTGCATTAGCCCCTCCAACCTCCCCTAAAGAGGAGACTCTATTTTTGTTCGTTATAAAATTCTACTGCTTTACGTACGCTGCCATATTGCTGTAATAACCCGGCAGCAGTAGCCTCATCGAGGCCGGTTTCATTCATAATCATGCGGGTACCGCGATCAACCAGTTTATGATTAGTTAACTGCATATCCACCATTTTATTACCTTTTACCCGGCCAAGGCGTATCATCACGGTAGTGCTCAGCATGTTTAAAGCAAGTTTTTGCGCTGTACCGGCTTTCATCCTTGTAGAACCGGTTACAAACTCCGGACCAGTCACTATTTCTACCGGATACTGTGCCACTTCGGCCACCGGGCTGCCAGCATTGCATACAATACAACCTGTTGCAACGCCGTTTTTATTGGCAGTATCTAGGCCGCCAATTACATAAGGTGTACGGCCAGAGGCGGCAATGCCTACCACTACATCTTTATCATTTATATTGAATTCCTGCAAATCTTTCCAGGCTTGTTCCGCATCATCTTCGGCAAACTCAACCGCTTTGCGTATAGCGCCGTCGCCACCGGCGATAATACCAACTACCCAATCAAACGGAACACCGTAGGTTGGCGGGCATTCAGAAGCATCAACCACACCTAAACGGCCGCTGGTGCCTGCGCCTATGTAAAATAAGCGTCCGCCATTACTCATTCGGTCTACAACCACGTTTACCAGTGCTTCCAGCTGTGGTAAGGCTTTGGCTACGGCATCGGGCACCGTACGGTCTTGCTCATTGATGTGTTGTAGCAGTTCGGCCACGGGCATCTGGTCGAGATTCTGGTAGTAGGAGTCTTTTTCGGTAGTGTTTTCCATTGATGTAATCGCTCTAGTACAAAATTCAACAAAAAATTAATTAGATGAATTATCAATTAATTAAATAATTATGTTTTGAGTATCAACAACGTAAATTTGCAGGTAACAAAAATGAAACAAACAGCATCTGTAATTTTCAGAACGGTTGTTATACTTCTTGCCGGCATCACAATAGGTTTGCTGATTAATAATCAGGGATTTGTAGCCCGGCAGGTTGCCGGTAACCACAAAATAGATAGCGCATTGCTGATCATCAAACGGCATTATGTGGATACCGTTAATACCGATACGATAGAAACCAAAGCCATCAGCAGTGTGCTGGAAGAGCTCGACCCGCATTCTGTATATCTGCGCAGGCAACAGGCCCAATCTGTTAACGAGCGCCTGGAGGGCCGTTTTAACGGCATTGGCATTGAGTACGTTTTGCTGCGCGATACTATGTTTATATCGCAGGTTTACCCCGGCAGCCCGGCGGGTAAGGCTGGTATAGTTAACGGCGACCGCGTAATTACCATTAACTTCAAAAAAGCATCGGGCGTTAAACTGGGTACTGATAGCATTAATAAATTAATAAGAGGCACGGCGGGGAACAAGGTAGAAATGAGTGTAAAACACTTGTTAAGCGATAAAATACAGCGTTATATGCTGATGCGCGGACATGTGCCTTTAAGTAGCTTAGACGCTGCTTACCCGCTTACCAAACAAGCTGGATATATTAAACTCAGCAAGTTTTCTACTACCACAGATAGTGATTTCAGAGTTTCGCTTACCGAACTGCAGAAAAAGGGTGTAAAAAAACTAATTGTTGATTTGCGAGGTAACCGAGGTGGCTACCTTGATGCCGCAACCGCATTGGCCGATGAATTTTTAATTAAAGATCAGCTGATTGTTTACACGCAGGGCGCGCACGAGCAAAGGGTTAATTATTACTCTAGCAACTCGGGCTTGTTTCAAGAGGGTAAGGTTGCGGTGCTGATTGATGAATACTCAGCATCTGCAAGCGAAATTGTGGCTGGCGCATTGCAGGATCTGGACCGTGCTGTAATTGTAGGCCGCCGCTCGTATGGTAAAGGCTTGGTGCAGCAGCAATTCCCGTTTGCTGATGGCTCTGCGCTTAACTTAACAGTGGCGCGATACTACACACCATCTGGCCGCAGTATCCAAAAATCATACAAAAATGGCATTGATGATTACCGGAAAGATATAAGTAACCGCCAGCAAAAGGGCGAGTTAACATCGGCACAAAGTAATTTAACCGACAGTGCCTTTCGGTCGCATGTATACTATACGCATTCGGGTCGCAAGGTATACGGCGGCGGCGGTATTATGCCCGATGTTTTTGTACCCGAAGATACAATTGCCAACGTGCGATTAATAGGAGAGCTGGCCAACAAGCAACTGTTTACCGCCTATGTGATAGATAGGATGCAGCCCGATTTAGTTAAGCAGACTAACCAGCAGGATTTTATTAATCAATTTAATATAACCGATAACCGTTTGTATGATTTTATCATCTACGCTTCGAGAACGCTGAAAGAAATGGATTCGCAGGAGATAAGGCTGGCGAAGCCGCATCTCAAATTATACATCAAAGCTTTTGCTGCGCGGTTTAAATGGGGCGATAATGCCTACTTTGAAGTGCTGAACCAGGATGAGGATGGGATTAAAAAGGCACTAACGGCCATAAATTAAAGCAAAGAGCATAAAAAAAGCTCCCGAACCGGGGAGCTTTTTTTATTTTCAACTAACTGAAAGACTATCTGTGGTGACCGTGATCATCATGATGATCGTCGTGGCCATGGTTATCATGACCATTTCCGTTATGATTGCCATTATTGTTGTGGTTATCACCTTTCCAATGGTTTTGATAATGTGCATCACGGCTATCGCGAATTACTTGCTGATCGTGACGGCCTTTATAACCTGCAAATTTAGTACGGTATGTAGCAGCATTTCTCCAAGGAGTAGGCTGGTTAATTACCGCTTTGTAACCGTGGTATACATCATAGTTAGCATAACGTGGAGGCAATGATGCTGAACGGGTCCATGTATTGCCATTTAGATATACATACTGGTGATTCGGCACATCATAATAAGTGTCGATATCCGGCATGTAGTAAAACTCGGCGTGGTCGTAACCGGTTGGGCCCCATTCTGGCTGGCTGCCAATATTAAGGCTAAAGCTTATTTGGGCATCGGCTAATTTAGCTGTGAGGCTGCCTACAAGCAGCACTGCAACAAAAAGGATTTTTTTCATTTGGGTAAATTTAAAATTCTGTCGGGAGTGTTTTTTTGATAAGCTCCCGGTGTTTTTCATAGTTGTTTGTAATTCGGATATATGACAATCTTAGAGCTGTAAAGTTTAAGAAATATTTTATGCTGTAGTGTAAATGATTGATTACAAACGGCGTTTTCGCCTTCCTTATATAAGTAAGGGCAATAAACGCTGTTGATAAAAACTTAAGATTTTAAGATCTCAAGGTATTCAGAGCGGTCAATAAGGCGGGCGCCCATTGATGTTAAATGTTCGGTAGGTACCTGGCAGTCTATCAATGTGTAGGGGTTATTTTGACAGAGATAGATAAGCGCTGTTTTAGAGGCATTGCTCACATGGCTAAACATGCTTTCGCCACAAAAAACATGGCCAACGGCTACGCCGTACAAGCCGCCAACTAAAGTATCGTTTTCCCAAACCTCGAAAGAATGTGCGTGGCCGAGGCGGTTTAGATTGATGTAAGCCTCCTGCATTTCATTGGTTATCCATGTGCCATCCTGCCCTTCGCGCGGGGCGGCCGCGCAGGCTTTAATAACAGAAGGGAATGCCTTGTTTACAGTTACCCTGAACCTGCCCGAACGGAGTACCTGCCGCATGCTTTTAGAGATCTTGAGTTCCTGCGGAAAAAGCACGAATCGTTGGTGGGGTGAGTACCAAAGAATGGGTGTATCATCGCTATACCAGGGGAAGATGCCGTTTTGATAAGCAAGCAGAAGGCGATCTGCAGAAAGATCGCCTCCTACGGCTAATAGCCCATCATCTTCTGCAAGTGATGGATCTGGAAATATTAAGCGTTCATCGAGCCCGAAAATCATTGGGCGTAAAATTATAGATTATTACAACAGCACAGGATTAAAATGCATGGTTTCATTAATGTTAATCCAAACACATTCAGTTAAATTTATGTAGTAAATATCAAGGGCTTTAAACCTATTGTAAAAACAAACGTCATATATATTCAATAGCTACCCCTATGAATAATGCAAGGCAAATAAAACATCTGTATTCGAGAGCTGGTTTTGGTATCAGGTTTAAGGAGCTGCATGACCATGAGAGTGCTTCGATTAGAAAGAAAGTTAAAGAGCTTTTCAAAAACTCGGAAGCCGATCAGCATATTACAGTTGTAACCGAAAATATAGACCTCCGCCCCAAGACTAATGATCCTGAAGTAAAGAAGAAAAATCAGGAAGATCGCAACCAACAGGATAAAGACCTTAATGTAGCTTGGCTGAAACAAATGGCCAGTTCAGATGCCCAGCTACGCGAACGGATGACGTTGTTTTGGCATAACCATTTTGCCTGCAACATTAATAATGCCTACCATCAGCAACAGCTTAATAATATAGAGCGCACTTATGCGCTCGGCAATTTCAAAACATTGCTAACGGCGGTTTCACAATCGCCGGCTATGCTTCAATTTTTAAACAACCAGCAAAATGTAAAGGGGCACCCAAATGAGAACTTTGCGCGTGAGTTGATGGAGTTGTTTACCCTGGGCATTGGCCATTATACCGAGCAGGATATTAAAGAATCGGCCCGGTCGTTTACGGGCTGGCACTTTGATGGTAAAACATCACAATACACCTTTGTGCCACGTATCCATGATGATGGCCAGAAAACCTTTATGGGTAAAACAGCCAACTTTTGCGGCGAGGATATTATAGATATTATACTCAGCAATAAACAAACTGCCGTATTTATTTGCACCAAGCTATATCGTTACCTGGTTAATGACGCGCCAGATCAAACGAACATAAACCAGATGGCCGATGTGTTTTACCAGGCCAACTACGAAATAAAACCTTTGCTTGAATATGTTTTTCTTTCCGATTGGTTTTACGACGATAAGAACATTGGTGTAATTATAAAATCGCCTGCACAATTGCTGGTTTCGCTAACGCGACAGTTTTATATCGATTACCATAATCCCGATGTATTACTACAATTTCAACGTACCCTGGGTCAGGTACTATTTAAACCACCCAATGTGGCAGGCTGGCCGGGCGGTAGGGCATGGATTGATAGTTCATCATTAATGTATCGTATTAAAATAGCATCGACTTTGTTAAATGCGGGTGTTATTGACTTTACAGGTAAAGCTACGCCTGAAGATGAAGCCTTTTTAGCCGCTACACATAAACAACAGTTTAACGTAATTAAACGTACCCAGGCCGTGCCCGATTGGGGGCGGTTTTTGCAGGATATTCCGCTGGATATGCCCCGGATACAGGTGGCTGAGTTTATGCTGGAGCCTAAACTTAACCAAGCTGTAATTGATGAGGTAAACCAGGCGCCTGATATTAAATCGATGGTGATACAGATAGCATCTACACCCGAGTACCAACTTTGCTAAATTTTTGTGCCATGAAAAGAAGAGATTTTTTAACCAAAAGTATGCTGGCCTCGGGCGCGTTTATGCTGCCTGCTTTTTTAAAGCCTTTTGAGGCTTTGGCCATAAATGATATTACCGGGCACAAAAACCTGGTGGTGATCCAGCTTTCGGGTGGTAATGATGGGTTGAATACCATTATCCCATACTGCAACGATATTTACTACCAGAAACGTAAAAATATTGGCATTAAGGTGCCCGATGTAATTACGCTGAATGATATGCAGGGACTAAATCCCAACCTGGCTGCCTTAAAAGAGCTTTATGATCAGGGTTGGATGACGATTGTGAACTCGGTAGGCTATCCAAATCCGGATAGGTCACATTTCAGGTCGATGGATATTTGGCAAACAGGAAGTGATTCGAACCAGTTTTTAACTACTGGTTGGATAGGGCGTTACCTTGATGCCAATCGACAAACGTTAAAGAACCCATATACGGCCATGGAGGTTGATGATACCCTTTCACTGGCTATGAAGGGCGAGTACATGAAAGGCATTGCGGTATCAGACCCCAATAAATTATTCCAAACCACACGCGAGCCCTTCTTTAAAGATATTGTGCGCGATCACGAAGCGCAACATTTAAGCGAAGAGAACCTGGGTTATCTGTATAAAACGATGATTGAAACTTACTCATCGGCTAACTATATACAGCAAACTTCTAAAACTTATAATGTAACAGCGCAATATCCGGCTACAGGTATTGGCTACCAGTTAAAGAATGTATCGAAGTTTATTAATTCGGGATTAGAGACGAGGGTTTATTATGTATCGTTGGGAGGGTTTGATACGCATGCCGGCCAGCAAGGGCAGCAGGGCAGGGTATTAAAAACGTATGCCGATGCCGTTGCCGCTTTTGTGAAAGACCTGAAACAAACCGGTAAACTGGACGATACCCTGATTATGACCTTCTCTGAATTTGGCCGCCGCGTAGAAGAAAATGCCAGCGCAGGTACCGACCATGGCACAGCAAGTAATGTATTTTTATTTGGTGGCAAACTGCAAAAGCCTGGCATTTTTAATGATGCGCCCGATTTAGCCGACCTGGAAAATGGCGATTTAAAATACAAGGTAGACTTTCGTGATGTTTACGCCAATGTATTGGATAAATGGCTGGATGTAAATAATAGTGATATTTTGGGGAAACAGTATCAAGGGTTGGGATTGGTGTAGAACCCCTCCCAACCCTCCCCGAAAGGGAGGGCTTTTTATTGCACCGTAGAAACACAATACTTTGTGTCTCTTTTAAGATAGGATGCTTGTATGCAGCGAGACACAAGGTGTTGTGTCTCTACAAAAAAATGTGTTGATTCTTGTCCCTTGATTCTATTTCCCAGAGCAGTACTTCTTAATCAATTCATCAGCCCTGTCGCTACCTATGTTGTGGATAAAATCCCAGTCTTCACAAGCGCCATCTTTATCGCCTTGCTTTAACTTCTTGCTGGCCTGTTCTAAAACATCGGCAATAAAGTCATCATCGTAACCCAATTGTTTTTTAAGGATGATGATCTGGGTTTCTTTGGTAGTATCGGCCTTGCCGATGTATTTGTTTTTGTAATAATTGGTAACGGCGTTTTGTAGTTCCTGACGGGATTGATAGTTGGCTATAGCAGCATTAATACTTGCGTTTGTGGCGTTGGCACAACGAGCGTTATCCGGCACAAAACGGATAGGTAAAACAATATTATTGTTGGTGCTATAATTAGCAGGTAGCTGCCATTTGCCCGACGTCATTTTAATAACGCGAACGGCCTCGTCGTCCAGATCAATGCCCAAGCCATCAATTGCCGAAGCCTCACTCACCTTACCAAGACTATCCAGCCTAAACTTTACTTTGATTGTACCAGGGATGCAGTTTTGACGCGAATATTCGGGATAGACAATATTGTTGCTTAAAAATTGGTCTAATGCTTGTTGCCCGCCCTTAAATTGAGGCTGTGCATTAACCTTAATAAAGGCAGCAAAAATAAGCGCCAATAAAATGAATAATCGTAAACGCATGGCAAAGAGATATATACCAATATAACGCTTTTAGCCGACGATAGTTGCTACAGGAATTTGTAAAATCAGATTCGGATCGGGAATGTTTAAGATCAGGGCTTCTTTCTCGGAGAATTTGCCTACGCCGGGATAGTCGCCGCTTTTGCCCTGCAGGTCGAACATGAGCTGAAAATGCAGGTGAGGTGGCCAATCGCCATTTTCATCGGCATGCCCGAGCTCGGCTATTTTTTGACCTGACTGGATAATGTGGCCAACCTTTAAGCCATTTAAACTTGCCCGGCTCAAATGTCCGTAAAGGCTATAAAGTGTTAAGCCATCAAGATCATGTTCTAAGATGATGGTGGGGCCGTAGTCACCAAAATGATTATTATCCTGGAAGCTGTGAATTTTACCTGCCAGTGGTGCATAAACGTGAGTGCCGGCAGGCCCCCAAATATCTACCCCCAGATGCAGGGTACGTGGCTCCTCATAGTCATCAAACAAAACACTGCGCTGGTAAATGGTGCGGTGTTCCATATAGCCACCAATACCCAGGCGGCAATTATGATGCTCTAATTCCGAGTTGATATACTTGCTGAACTTTTCGGTATTAGCAACATCAGCACCGCTCAATTCGGTGTTAGTTTCGGTAAAGTTGAAGTGAAAAAAATGATCGACCACCGGGTTAAACGCTACAACTTTACTGATAGCATCGGGGTGCTTGGTAATGTAGTTGTTTAACTGCCAATGTTTGTCCATGAAATTTATTCGCTGTCGGTATCCGGTTGGCGGTCTTCTTTGCTTATTTTGTCGAAGATCTTGTCCATACGCTCCACATACTCGTTGGTATCATCAATAAAGAATTCGAGTTGAGGGACTATCCTTGCGTGGTCTTTAATGCGTGCACCCAGTTTATAGCGAATTTCTGATGCGTGTTGTTTAACCGTAGCAAGCGATGTTTGCGCATTGGCGTTGTTAAAAAAACTCAGGAACACACGTGCAATTGCCAGATCGGGCGTAACGCGTACCTTGGTTATGGTAACCAGGGTGTTAGGTAAATAATTCATACCCTCGCGCTGAAATATAGCGGCCAGATCTTCCTGTATAATTCCGGCAAATTTTTGTTGACGTTTTGATTCCATAGGGTTTATATAATTAGGCAAGTAGTGATAGGTTAAAAGTTAAAGGTGAAAAGTAAAAAGTTTACCCAGTGAGATCCTTGGTCCTTTTATCTTTCGTCCTTCAGCCTCTTAATTGCACATATCCTGCGGTATTTCTTTGGTTATTTTTATTAATTTCTTTACAACAATGGTGCTGTCAAATTCGGCACCCATGCCTTCTTTTCCCGATTTTACCTTCTCACCCTCTATTTCTACATAAACAGGTACATAAGGTTTCTCAATATTCATTTGTGAATATTGCAGCTCCAATTTAGCCGATTCGTCGGTAACCCAGTACTCGCGTCCGCCGTTATCACAATCTTTAAATGATTTAGCATCGGGCCCAAAGCTATAAAGGCCTTTGTACACCGTACTGTCGCCGCTGCCAGATTTCCGGCCGCACGAGCACAGAAAAACAACAAAGAGGAGCGTAAAATATTTGATCAGCCTTAACTGCATGCAGCAAATTTATAAATCCTGTTTAAATTCATTTAGTCCTTTAACACTTAATCGGGCACTAATGCCCGATGCTATTACGGCGATGCCTGTTACGGTTAAAAAAACCAATATAAAATCAGTTATTTTAAAATTAACAGGGTAGGCATTTACAACGGTTAAACCACCACCCATGCTTATGAAGCCATATTTTTGCTGTAATAGCCCGAAAATTAATCCGGCCAGCATACCGCCTATACAGCCCACCAGGGAAATCATCATCCCTTCGTAAAAAAATATTCCCTGGATTAAACGGGGCTTTGCGCCCAGGCTGTTTAGTATGGCAATATCCTTTTTCTTATCAATAACCAGCATGGTTAATGAGCCAATTATATTAAAGATAGCAATAACCAACACAAAACTGAGTATTAAAAAAACTGCCCACTTTTCTGAATGTAACAATTTATACAATAACGTATTTTGTTCGTAGCGGTTTTTAACGGTGTACTTATCTGTACCAATCCTGTCTTTAACGTCTTTTTCTATGGCATTGATATCTGTGCCGGGTTTAAAATTTAGCTCCACTGCCGATACTTGCGTAGGCTGATCGAGCAGGTTGCGCATAAAGCCGAGGGGAACAATCACCATGTCATCAAAATCCTGCTGAACAGAGAATATCCCGGCTGGGTAAACGTAGCGCACAGTAAACTCGTCGGCTGGGTTTATGCTACTAACCGAAGCCTTGCGACTTGGCGAGTACACCTGTATCGGACTTAATATATCGCTTACATTTACACCTAAACTACCCTGTATGGTTGCACCGATAACCGCAGTAGGCTGCCCTCGGAAATCGAGCATAAATGAACCTTTAATAATGGTACTGTCTAATCGCGGGTTTTTAAGAAAATCATTGCTTACACCTTTCATGGTGGCAATTACCTGGCGGTCACCATAGCGCAGCAGGGCGCGTTCCTGCAATACTTCGGTGTAGGATAATACTTTGGAGTTATTACGCAGATCGTTAAATATAGAACCCTCGGCCTCAAATGTTTTGCCCAGTTTGGGTTCAATCTTTAGCTCGGGCGTAAAGTTGTTATAGAGCGAAAGGATCACCCGTTCTAACCCATTGAACACCGACAAAATAAGGATAAGCGCAGCACTGCCAATAAATACCCCGAGCATGGATATGCCCGAAATAATATTAATGGCATGCATCTTTTTAACAGAAAAGAGGTACCGCTTCGCTATATAAACAGATGTATTCAAGCGGAGCCCCCCAACCCCCTAAAGGGGGAGCAAAAGTTTCCAAGCCTCCCCTTTAGGGGGCGGGGGGGGCTAAAAGAACGGATTAGTTTCTTTCTCATAACCAATAGTTGTTTCGGGGCCGTGGCCTGGATATACGGTACAATCATCGGGCAGGGTAAAAAGTTTTTCCTCGATGTTTTTTATCAGTTGCTGATGGTTGCCGCCCGGCAAATCTGTACGGCCAATGCTATTGCGAAATAGCACATCGCCACCGATTACAATTTTATCCGCTTTATCGTAAAAACATAAATGCGCAGGGGAGTGGCCGGGGGCGAATATTAACTCTAAAGTTGTATTGCCAAATTTAACTTCGCCGCTTTCTGGCAGATAGGTATCCGGTATTGGTGAAAGATCATATCTGATCCCTGACTCTTGCGCCCAGTTAACCATGGCATCCATCACAAATTGTTCGCCTTCGTGAAATTGTGGTTTAAGGCCATATTGTTCGAACACGAATTTATTGCCTAAAATATGATCGATATGGCAATGTGTATTTAACAGCAATACCGGTTTCAGGTTATTATTCTTGATGAAGTTTACCACCACATTTTGCTCTGCACCGGTTTCCATACCCGGATCAATGATGGCGCATTCGCCGGTTTCATCGTAGAGCAGATAGGTGTTTTCCTGGTATGGGTTGTTGGTAAATGATTTTACTGTAGACATGGTGTTTCTCTAATTTGTCATTGCGAGCGCCAGCGTGGCAATCTCGTCGTAGTCTATGCGAAATTAAAGTCAGTGCTATGTAGGTCGGGGATTGCTTCGTCGTACCTCCTCGCAATGACGTGCGTTGTTGTTCTTACTTCCCTTTCCACTTAAAACTCTTAATCATCACATCCACATCTTTCTTCACAAAATCTAAAACGGGTTGTATAGAATCCAAGCGTGGTTCTGAGTTGAAGTAGAGCGCACCGCGCAGATAATTCTTCGTACTATCGGTTAAATAAAATTGGGCCGATGATGCCGCGTTGCCATCAATGGTGTAATAAATGCCGTATACCTTACGGTCGGGGTAGTGGATAACGCCTTCATCTATAGATGTGGCTTTAACCGTGTGCTTAAAGGCAAAAGTGCGGGCATCCTCAACCAGCTCATTAAATACTTTTTTAGAAGTAACGGGCTGGTAGCTTAAATGCAGCGTGCCATGAAATTCGGGGAACTGCATATTTAACCAGCATGGTTTTGCACCGCGCGACAAATCGGGCTCCAGCTTTGCATATTTTGGATAGGTAAAGCTAATGGGGCAACCACCTGTGTACTCCTGGTATTCTTTTTTAGGAAATTTAATGCGATAAAAACCACGCGGCTTGGGCGAATAATCGTGATTATTTCCGCAGCCAGCTATAAACAGTACAGCAATGCAAAGTAATTTAATGCCTACGGATGCAGTGCTTTTGAATTCCATATTTCCCATGATTTTTCTGCCTGCAATACTAACATTTCATATCCATTTTTTATGGCTGCTCCCTGGTCTATTCCGTTTTTTAGAAATTTAGTGACTGCCGGATTGTAAATCAGGTCGTATAGTAAATGGCTTTGGCCAATGTATTGGTAAGGTATCGGTGGACAAGCATCTACATCTGGGCTGGTGCCAACAGGTGTTGTATTAATAATGAGTTTATGCTCCTCAATTAACTCTGCTGTTAAATCTTCATACAATACACAACCAGGGGTTGGTTTGCGTACAACAGTTGTAAAAGGGATGTTCAGTTTGCGCAATACAAATTTTACAGCCTTGGCTGCACCGCCGTCGCCTAATATTAAGGCTTTATCATGAGCCGATGTAAGCAGTGGTTTTAATGAGGCTTCGAAACCATAAGCATCGGTATTAAATCCTTCGAGCATAAAGTTTTTACCTTCAATGCCAAGTTCGCCGGTTAGGGCTGCGGTTACAGGGCTTTCTTTGGCTATGCGGATGCAGTTTACTGCGCCAATTTCTTTGGCTTCTACACTAACCCAGTCTAAATATTTCATTACCTCAACCTTGTGGGGTATGGTAACGTTTAAACCGCATAGGGTAGAATGCTTGTTCAGTAGTTCGTCAAAATCGCCCAATGATTCGAGCGGGTGAACATCATATCTAACACCCTCAATTTTCTCCAGCTCAAACTTGTCTGTAAAAAACTTCTGCGAGAACGAATGCGAAAGCGGGTAGCCAATAATCCCGTATGTTTTCATATAATTGATACTTTTAAGCCTAAAGCTATAGCGGTAAAGATAAAGATTACCCACTAATGTTCACGGATTAGAACGAATTACACGAATGACATAACACGAATTAATTACGATAACACGAATTATTTCGATTAAAACGAATTACACAAATTTTATAGTACGCAAATCAATTCGTGTAATTCGTTTTAATTAGTGAGAATCTGTGTTACAAATTAATAAAATGATCGAAAGTATCGCTTCTAATCCCTAAACGTAATGTCTCCAATGGGATAACATCATTGGTGGCAATATTACCCAGGTTTACATTAGCGCCTAACAATTTAATAAACCATACCTGCTGTGCCTTTTGCGGGGCTTCCCAGATAATGGTATCCTGCGGTATCTTAGTTAGGATCTCATCAACCAAGCCCTGACGTACTTCGCCTGAGTCGCGGTAAATGCCTACGTTGCCGCTTTCGCGTGCTTCGGCAATTACTTTCCATGAACCGGCCTGCAGTTCGGCCTCCATTAACTGGATCCATTTATATGGTGCGAAGATCTTGGTAACGTCCTTAGATCCTACTTCAGATATTACAGTTACCTGTTTAGCCAGTTTGCTGATGTATTCACATTTTTCATCATGCGGAATGGTGATTGAGCCATCAGAAACCTCGCAATGCTCCATTTTATAACGATCGAGCGTACGGCAAAAATCGTCATACTGGCCGCGGATAATAAATGCTTCGAACAAAGTACCGCCGAAATAAACCGGGATGCCTGCATCGCGGTATAGCTTTAACTTTTCGTCCAGGTTAGGGGTAACAAATGATGTTGCCCAGCCCAGTTTAACAATGTCGGTATAGGCACCGCTTACTTCAATAAAATCTTCAACCTGGCGTAAGCTAAGCCCTTTATCCATCATCATGGTCATTCCGCTTTCTCTTGGTTTCGCTGTGCGTTCGGGTAAGTTATTTAAATGGTAATTCATCGTTAAATTAATGTAGTTATAAGCTATAACAAAAAGTACTATCGGCGCAAAGGTCATAAAAAAAACCAAACCTTAAAACAGGTTTGGTTTTTTAATATATTGATGACAATTAATTCATATAGCGGGCAATAATGTCCACTATGATCTTATTCTTTTGCAGCTGAGGCAAATAATCGAACAAAATATAGTGTTTCTCCGGATCTGTACTTAAAGCAGTTTCTAGTTGAGATAAAGCTTCGTTATACTCGCCTTTGGCAAACAGGTAAGCTACCATGCGGTAGTAAAGCTCTGCTGCTTCGGGATTGTTCTTAATGGCCTGCGACATTACCTCGATGGCATCAACCAAACGCTCTTGCTCATACAGGATAGACGAATAATCCAGCCATGCATCAACATCAAGCGGGTTCATTTCAACTACTTTTTCGTAAGCTTCTTCTGCCTTGTCGAGGTGGCCAAGCTTATATTCGGCATCGGCAATGGCAAACCAGTAGTCGGGGTTAAGGGCATCAATATCCAGCGCTTTTTTGTAAAAGTGCAGGGCTTCGAAATAGCGTTCTTCAAAATCGAGCGTTACACCAATACCAAACCAGGCATCAGCCAGTTTAGGGTCAAGCCTAACCGATTTTTTGTAGAAAGAACGGGCCTCGTCCATTTGCTCCAGTTTTTCGTAGCACTCGCCAATGGCGCAATAAGTATCGCCGTTGGGTTGTTCGTACTCAAAAGTCTGTCGGTAAACCTCAATAGCCTCTGCAAATTTTTCGAGGTTAACCAAAGCATTACCTTTATTAAAGTAGGCCGATGCAAAGCTGTCCTTAATTAATATAGCATAATCGTAAGCATCAATCGCTTTTTCAAACAAACCAAGCTTGGTGTAGGCATTACCTAGGTTATACCAGGCCGCATAGCTATATGGTTCGTTATCGATATACTGCATGTAAAACTGCACGCTCTCCTGCTGGTTGTCCATTACATCATAACAGAAAGCCAGTTCATAAAGGGCATCCTGGTTTTCCATGTTATGCTCTAAACAACGTTTAAGGTAAGAGATAGCGCTCTCATAGTCGCCCATGTTTTGGTAAACGTAGGCAATGTGCAACAGTATGTCATCTTTCTCTTCGGCCATATCAAGGGCCTTTTCATAGTTCTCGAGCGCTTCGGCAAAGCGCTCCATATTTTCATACAGGTTACCCCTGATGATGTAAATATCAGCTTCTGATGCTTCCAGCATTTCGGCTTTATCCAACGCGCTAAATGCTTCGCTCATGCGGTTGGTTACTACCAACAGCTGTGCTTGTTTAATTAAAAAGATAGCTGCGAAGGGGTGCTGGTTGCGGGCGTATTCTACTACCTGTAAAGCCTTTGCCGGATCGTTCTTCTCTATATAATAATCAATAATGTTTTCAAAGGCCTGTGCATCGAAAAAGTACTGATCTTGGTTGCGGATCATTTCCTCGTATCTCTCAACGGAAAACTTAGGATCCTCGGTAAAACCGAATTCAAATTCTTCTTCCATCCGATAGGTTTTAATACTAAGACTGGCAATATCACGAAAAGTGACATCTGATTTCACTTTTCAGCAATTAAATTACAATTATAAGACCCTAACCAAACAATTAAGTTTTCAACATATAAACGTTTTCAACACGAAGTTTTATAAGTGATTGATATTAAGACCCTATTTATTGCGTTAATAACTTTAAAAATTAACTAACATATAGGATGCCTGTGGCAGATGTTTACCTTTGAAGAAAATTATTGTTATGGTTGATATCGCAGCAGTTCTTAGTCATTTTAATATTAATATAAACGAAGCAAACCCTGCTTTTAGTACAGGTGCTACCTGGGGCAGCAGTGAGGTTACTTTTATAAAGGATATTATTTCGCCGGTTGATGGTAAAAAAATAGCAGCCGTTACCATGGCTACCTCTGCCGATTATAACAAAGTTGCCGATAAAGCAACAGATGCCTTTAAACAATGGCGCACCCTGCCAGCCCCTAAACGCGGCGAAATTGTACGCCAGATTGGTGAAGCGCTGCGCGAAAATAAAGACCAGTTAGGCAAGCTCGTATCCTACGAAATGGGCAAAAGCTTACAAGAGGGCTGGGGCGAAGTACAGGAGATGATTGATATCTGCGATTTTGCCGTTGGTTTAAGCCGCCAGTTGTATGGTAACACCATGGCTTCTGAAAGGGCTAACCACCGCATGTACGATCAATATCATCCGCTGGGTGTGGTAGGGATTATCTCGGCATTTAATTTCCCGGTTGCGGTTTGGAGCTGGAATGCCATGCTGGCCTGGATCTGCGGTAACGTATGCATCTGGAAACCATCAGAAAAAACGCCACTAACAGCAATTGCTTGTCAACATATAGTTCAACAAGTGTTTGCAGCGAATAATATAGCCGAGGGCGTATCATGCCTTGTAATCGGTGATCGCGTTATCGGTGAGCAAATGGCTGCTGATGCCCGCGTGGCTTTGGTTTCTGCAACAGGATCAACCCGCATGGGTAAGGCTGTAGCAGTTACCGTGGCGCAGCGTTTGGGTAAATATCTGTTAGAACTTGGTGGCAATAATGCAGTTATTATTAGCGAGGATGCTAACATGGAAATTGCCCTGGTAGGTGCTGTGTTTGGCGCGGTGGGTACCGCCGGTCAGCGTTGTACTACAACGCGCAGGCTGATTATCCATCAAAGTATTTACGAAGCCTTTAAACAAAAGTTAGTAAGTGCTTATGCGCAGGTGAGGATTGGTAACCCATTGGATGAACATAACCACATGGGGCCGCTGATTGACCACGATGCTGTAAATGCCTACTTAGCTTCGATAGAAGCCTGTAAAGCGCAAGGAGGTAAGTTTATTGTAGAAGGTGGTGTGCTAACGGGAGATGCCTACGCCTCTGGCTGCTATGTAAAACCTTGCATTGCCGAAGTGGAAAACTACTTCGAGATTGTGCAGCACGAAACCTTTGCGCCGATACTATATTTAATAAAATACGATACTATTGATGAAGCCATTGAACTGCAAAATGCAGTACCACAAGGGCTGTCGTCATCCATTATAACCAATAATTTGCGTGAGGCTGAACAATTTTTATCCTTCGCGGGTTCTGACTGTGGTATAGCTAATGTGAACATCGGTACATCGGGTGCCGAAATTGGCGGGGCTTTTGGTGGTGAAAAGGAAACGGGCGGAGGCCGCGAGTCGGGCTCTGATGCCTGGAAAGCTTATATGCGCCGCCAAACCAATACCATAAATTACTCTGCCGATTTGCCACTGGCTCAGGGAATAAAATTTGATCTGTAGACCTATATATTATAATTATTTAATGAAGTTCTTTTCTAAAAGTGTTACCGGAATTGTTATTTGCTCGAGTTTATTAGCGTGGTTTTCTGCCGGTGCACAAAGCCGGGTTGCCGATACCCCGGTGCCTCCCAACTGGTTTGCCCTTGATGCCAAAGCCGATGGTTATTACGGTATAAGTCTTAACCAGGCCTATCAGTTTTTAAAAGGCAAAAAAAGTAAAACGGTAGTGGTAACTACTATTGATAGCGGTATTGATACCGCTCAAAAAGATCTTCAACCTGTACTTTGGACTAATATCAAAGAGAAAAAGGGCAACGGCAAAGACGACGATAAAAACGGTTTTATTGACGACATACATGGCTGGAACTTTATAGGTGGCCCCGATGGTAAATGCGACTGTAAAGAAACATCGGAAGAAGTGCGCGAATATGAGCGACTGAAACCTAAATACTTTACGGCTACGGCATCAACCGCTACAGATAAAAAAGAATATACTTACTGGCTGCATGTAAAGCACTTGCGCGATTCGACGGTGAACAAAGCGGATACCGAGTTAAAACAATTGACCCCAATTATGAGCGCCCTGGTTGAAACCAGTGCTATGGTGAAACGGGCACTCAATTTAAAAGGCGACCAAAGCTTCACCCTGGCAGATCTTAACCGTATTAAAGCCACCAATGATACCCTGCGCGATATTAAATATATGTGGACAACCACGCTATCTGCCGCAGGTGATAATGCCAACAATGTTAAGATTTTAAAAGATTACACCGATTACGTAACCAAATTGACCAATGATGTAAACCCCGATTTGGATATGCGCAAGCATACCGTAGGCGATAACCCGGATATACTGAACGATAAGCCTTACGGCAACAACCAGCTTAAAATGGACCAATCTTTCCACGGTACAATGGTGGCAGGGTTTATTGGCGCAGTTCGTGGTAACGGTTATGGTATTGATGGTGTGGCTGATAATGTGCGCATTATGTCGGTAGTGGCTTCGCCGGATGGGGATGAATATGATAAGGATGTGGCTAACGCGATTTATTATGCAGTGAATAACGGTGCTAAAATCATCAACATGAGCTTCGGTAAAAAACTATCGCCGCATAAGGATTGGGTTGATGCTGCTTTTAAATATGCTGCTGCACATGATGTACTGCTGGTGCTGGCATCGGGCAACGATAGCCAGAATGTTGACGATAACCAGGATTTCCCGAATGATACTTTCCTGGATGGATCGGCTACTGATGCAGATAATGTGATTAACGTAGGCGCATCAGGCATGAAAGCCGACGAGGCTTTAGCAGCTGATTTTAGCAACTACGGTAAAAAAAATGTAGATGTATTTGCACCCGGTGTACAGGTGACCTCGGTAACCGTTAATGCCGAGACTGAGACAGAGGATGGTACCAGTTTTTCATCGCCTATAACCGCAGGTGTAGCCGCATTGGTATTAGAGTACTTCCCAGATCTGAGTGCCCGCCAATTGAAACAGGTAATTATGCAATCGGCACATCCTCTAAACGGCGTTATGGTTAACAAGCCAGGCACTAAAGACCGTGTTGATTTTACCACATTAAGCAAAAGCGGCGGTATTGTAAATGCTTACGAAGCGGTACAGATTGCCTCAAAAATGAAGGGTGAACGAAAGTAAGATCGTTCGATAAAAAAATATTCTACTGTAGAGGCACAATACTTTGTGTCTCTTTTTTTATGCCTTGTGTTTGCCATTGCGGCAAACTATTATTGTATTAGTAAACCGAGGGCTTCATTAATGAAAACAATATAACTTTTTAAATAAATTTCCGTAAAAATGCTTTGGATAACAACCTGAAATATAAAGAGACAATTCGCTGGGTGAAGATGGGTGTGATTGCGTATTGGAAAAACGGCTATAAATAAAAAGCCCCCCAGTCTTGCACCGGGGGACTTTCAACCTAAACCTTATCACAATTAAACCGGCAAGTTTGCCAGTTCGTATAAGGTAATACAATTACTGTACCAAAGTTATTGTGTCAGCACAACACGTCATATTAATAGCAAACGCCCCCTAAATTTGTCAGGAGGCGTTACTGTGTAATTTCGTTACAATGTGATGGTAGAATTTTCTACACAAACTGTTTACAAAGTTGTACACTGGTGTATACATTTCTCTAACATTGGCTTAAAGTTGGCGTGCCGCGCGTTGTTTGCGCAAGTAGGCATCCAGGAAAAATAAGCCAAATACCACATCAAAAAATATAAATGCTTTTAATACCGGGGTGCTGCTTAAAATATTTTTGTTGGGCAGGCTTACCGGTAGTTTTACGTCGGGTACGCTAAAGCTGGCTGCATGTGTGCTGCCTGCGCTCCAGTTAATAGTAAACAAAGCGTATATAAAAACCGACGCAATAATAAAGGTAAACACGCCAAATAGTCCCCTGATGATGTTTTTATTGATGGATGCTTTAAGCGGCACACTGGCTTCTTCGGTGCGTATGGCTTCCATTACACGGTAGGTAAAGGCCATAGGTGGTTCTTCAAGCTCTATGTTTTCAAATTCGGCGTTAAGTAAACGCAGCTCCTCGTACTGGCGGCGGTAATTCTCGTCGGTTTCAATTAATATACTAATAGCCTGCTGCTCATCGGGTGTGCAGGTGCCATCAATATAGTTCCAAAGTTTTTCTTCTATGCTGTTCATATCAGTTCTTTAGCTTCGTGTTTTAACAGCTTCTCTAATTTCTCTTTCAAACGCTGCCTGGCCCTAAATAGTTTAACTTTAACGGTATTGGCCTCCATACCTAAAGTTTCGGCAATTTCTTCGAGCGACTGTTCGCCTGTATAAAACAACGTAATTATAGTTGCATCATCGGGCAGCAGCTGCGATATAGCCTGGTTAACATAAAACGACCTCGACTTTTTTTCGGCGAGGTTATTTTCAAAACTGCCATGCTCTTCAACCTGAAGGTATACATTCTCATCGTCTATAGAGGTAGTATCTACCCGTTTTTTACGCAAAAATGTCATGGCGGTGGTATATACAATACTGTAAAGCCAAGTACTGAATTTTGACTGCTGCTGAAAGCTCGAGAGCGACTTGTATGCTTTTACAAAGCAATCCTGTGCTATCTCTTCGGCATCTTCGCGGCTTTTGGCAAAACGCATAGCCAACGTAAATACAAAACGTTGATGGCGTTTTATAAGATCGGCATAAGCTGCCTGGTTTCCACCAAGAGTCTGTTCAATCAATTCTATATCCGAGAGCTTACTTTGCATTGTATATGGTCTCTGACGACAGCTTTTATATTGAGGTTACAGGTAGTGCGAATTATTTATAGATAGTAGTTCATAGTTGATGGTTCATAGATCATAGCCGAAATATACAGGTGTCTACGATCATTTGTCTGATATCCTAATAGTGCTACTGCAACTTGCCACTGCTACTATTATTATATATGGTCTCGATTTCTTGTCGTGAACCAGAATTTTTCGTTTTCAATTTGTTTTAAATTGGTCCTCAAGAGTGCTTCGCTGTTTTCGGAATTTTAGAATTAATAGAATGTTTTGAGTTCATGTTTTTCTATTCACTCATTCACAATTCACTCCTTCACTTATAGCTTGGGCGTTCCCGCCTATCGGCGGGCCGGGCTATCCGTTGCAAGTCCTCGCTACGCTCCGGGCTTTCCACTGCTATCCCTAACGCGGGCTGTCGCCAATGATCTTGTTTCCTGTTTCTTGGCTCTTGCCTCTATCTTCAAAAATAAAATAAAAAAAGTGTAATTAGGTGTAACCTGTTTAAAAACGGTGTGGTCATAGACTACAAATACGCCAATAGCGGTGTGTGAGAAACAAACAAAAAATTAATAAATTTAAAAAATATAAACGTCATGGAAGGTCCAGAAATATTAATCCCGATAGTAGTACCAACAGTAATGTTTTTAACAATATTTGGTATAGTTTATTTGTACAAACGTGAGCGCATGGCCATGATAGAGCGGGGGATGGATCCACGCCGGTATAAAGCGCAATCAGCTCCTTTTCAAAACCTTAAGTGGGGGTTGTTGCTAATTGGCGCAGGTTTGGGCTTATTTATAGCTTACTTGTTAGACCGCACTGCTTTTGCCAACGATAGTGATAACGAGGCTATTTACTTTGGTTTGATAGCCGTGTTTGGTGGCTTGGGCTTATTTGCCTCATACCTGATTGAAAAGAAAGAAACCATGCCCCGTAAGGACGATTACAAAATAGAAGAATAAGCGTTTTTAATATTGTAGTGTTAAAGAGCCTCCCGAGTTATCCGGGAGGCTTTTTTTGTTGGAGAGGCGTTGCAAACGCCGGGAAATTTTAAGCACGCGTTGTAAACGCGCGCAAGAAGAAATATAATAGAAAAGCACCGTCCCGTTCAACCTAAACCCGGGTGAAGCGGATACCGGCCAGTGATTAAGGCCTGTGCAGTATGAGCGAAACACGGGGCTGTTGCGACCGATGGGCAATAGCTTTCGTTTACAAAGCCATATACTTTGTTTTGCGTGCTTTATAAGGCCTGCCCTTATCCTTCGACGGAGCTCAGGATGACAGCGCCCCTTTTTTCTTCGTTATTGCTAACAATGGCTTCATCGCCGTTGTTGGTGTTGTTACCAACAACCATTACGAGCAAAACAGACCGTTGAATATTTAAATCATTTCACTCCCCAAAATGCAATGCCGCAGAAGATATTTCGCTATCGCTCAATATGACAAAGTCTACTTGTGATAAAGGTAGTCCATCGTCCTTAATCCATCTTCCTTCCTCCCTCTTTTATTCCTCATTTCTCTGCCAAAAACGCCCGTAAAAACTATTAGTAAAAAACGTTTTAGGTTTATTGAAAAAATCCCTACATTTGCGGGCTAATTATCGCTCATTGAAATCGTTAAAAACATATTCGATTCCTTTTACAGGCCTTAAGCTTGGGAAGCATCTTTTTGAGTATGCTATAACAGATGCTTTTTTCGAAGAGCTCGATTATTCGCTGGTAAAAAAAGCCGACCTTGCGTGCAAGGTTGAGTTGGATAAGCAGGAAACTATGCTGATCCTTACTTTTGATATTGCGGGTACCATTGGGCTTACCTGTGATAAGTGTTTATCGCAGTACCCGCAGCAAGTGAATATTCACGAGCAGCAGATTGCCAAATTTGGCGAAGAAGAAATAGACGAGGATGAGGAGATCATCACCTTGCGTAAAAACGATTTTGAAATAAACGTTGCAGGGTTAATATATGAATATGTAACCGTTGCTGTGCCGTTTTTTGCGCGGTGCAACGACGAGGGGAATACCCCATATTGTGATAAAGAAATGCTCGAGCGGTTGAATAAACTTGCATCGGGTGAAAGTGAAACAAACAACGAGCAGCATGACCCACGGTGGGATGCACTCAAAAAATTTAAATGATCATAAAATAGAAAGTTATGCCAAATCCAAAACGGAAATTTTCGAAATCAAGAAGAGATAAGCGCAGAACGCATTACAAAGCTGAGGCTCCTGGTTTAACAACATGTCAAACTACCGGCGCAGTGCACTTACCACACAGAGCTTATACTGTTGATGGTAACATTTACTACAACGGTAAAATCCTTGTTGAAAAAACTGCTGTAGCTTAAGTTAATTTTCCGGAATGAAGATTGGCTTGGATATTATGGGCGGTGATTACGCTCCCAAAGCAACTGTTTTAGGGGCAATTGAAGCTTGTAAAGTATTATCAGCAGATCATCAGCTTGTGCTCATTGGGGACAAGCCTACCGCTTTAGCACTGCTCGAAGAGCAGGGTTTTAGCGCTGATAATTTTGAGTTTGTGCATACCACAGAAGTGATTGGTATGGGCGAACACCCAACAAAAGCCATTGTACAAAAACCAGATTCGAGCATTAGCGTAGGCTTTAAGATGCTTAAAGAAGGTTTGATCGACACGTTTTCATCCGCTGGAAACACAGGCGCCATGCTTGTGGGTTCTGTATTTAGCGTAAAAAGTATTCCGGGCGTTATTCGCCCTGCCATGGCATCCATTGTACCCAAACTGAAAGGCGGTTTGGGTATTTTGTTGGATGTAGGTGCCAATGCCGATTGTAAGCCAGAAACTCTGGTGCAGTTTGGTGTATTGGGCAGCATTTATGCAGAACTTATTTATAACGTTGAGTCTCCCCGCGTTGCCCTTGTAAATATTGGCGAAGAGGAAGAGAAGGGCAACATGCTTGCCCTGGCCACTTATCCTTTAATGAAGGAAACCAAGCTGTTTAATTTTGTGGGTAATGTGGAAGGCCGTGATATTTTTGGCGATCAGGCAGATGTAATCGTTACTGATGGCTTTACGGGCAATGTGATATTGAAAATGGCTGAGTCCTTTTACGTGATTACCATGAAAAAAGGGCTGAGGGATGAGTTTTTCGATCGCTTTAACTATGAGCAATATGGTGGTAGCCCAATTTTGGGTGTTAATGCGCCGGTTGTAGTTGGGCACGGTATCTCAAACCCTAAGGCTATTAAAAACATGGTACTTTTATCAAGAGATATGGTGGAGAGCGGTTTGATTGAAAAAATAAAACAGGCTTTTCAGTAACAAGATATTTTAATATAAAATGCAAAAAATATACGCTGCTATTACAGCTGTGAATGGTTACGTGCCCGAATACGTACTTACTAACCAAGAGCTGGAAGCAATGGTTGATACTAACGACGAGTGGATTACCAGCCGTACAGGTATCAAAGAACGCCGTATTTTAAAAGGCGAAGGCCTTGCCACTTCTGATTTGGCCGTACCGGCCGTAAAGGGCCTGCTCGAAAAACGGGGCATCGGCGCCGAAGAAATTGAACTCATTATTTTTTGTACCACCACACCCGATATGCCTTTCCCGGCTACGGCAAATATTTTAGCAGATAAAGTAGGCGCCAAAAATGCATGGGGATATGATTTACAGGCAGCTTGTTCGGGCTTTGTGTTTGGTTTGGCTACCGGCGCGGCATTTATAGAAAGCGGTCGTTATACTAAGGTGTTGGTAGTAGGTGGCGATAAAATGTCGTCGATCGTAAACTACCAGGACCGTGCTACCTGTATTATTTTTGGCGATGGTTGCGGCTGTGCCCTGCTTGAGCCTAATACAGAAGGTTATGGTATTATAGATTCGGTTCTGAAAAGCGATGGCTCGGGCCGCGAATTCCTGAACATGAAAGCAGGTGGTTCATTAAAACCGGCTACACATGCCACTGTTGATGCGCATGAACATTATGCCTACCAGGAAGGTAAAACCGTATTTAAGTTTGCCGTTACCAACATGGCCGATGTTGCTGCCGAGGTAATGGAACGCAACAAACTTGAATCAGACGATGTAGCCTGGTTAGTGCCGCATCAGGCAAATAAACGTATTATAGATGCTACTGCTAACCGTATGGGTGTAAACTCAGACAAGGTTATTATTAACATAGAGCGTTATGGCAATACCACCAACGGTACTATACCGCTTTGTTTGTGGGAATGGGAAAACAAGTTTAAAAAAGGCGATAACCTGGTTTTAGCTGCTTTTGGCGGCGGGTTTACATGGGGTTCTATGTATATCAAATGGGCTTATTAACCTTCGGCCAACTTTTTTCGTTTAAATTGTTATAACTTAGATATTTAATCTTTATCCAAAACCAATTTTCCTTAAACATGGATATTAAACAAATTCAGGATTTGATTCGCTTTGTTGCCAAAGCAGGTGTAAGCGAAGTCTCGATTGAGCAAGAAGAATTTAAGATCACGATAAAAACACAACAGGCCCCAACCTATGTTAATGCCACTATCCCGGCATTACCTACGGCTGCACCTGCTGCCGCACCGGTAGCAACTGTTGTTGAGCATACTGCTGCCCCGGCCGAAGCGCCTGCTGCAGCTGATACTTCAAAATACATCACCATTAAATCGCCAATGATCGGTACTTTCTACCGCTCATCAACGCCAGAAAAACCATCGTTTGTAAACGTGGGCGATGAAATTAAAACCGGTACTGTATTGTGTATCATCGAAGCCATGAAACTATTTAATGAAATAGAATCAGAAGTTTCGGGCCGTATCGTAAAAGTATTGGTTGATAATGCATCACCAGTTGAGTACGACCAGCCTTTGTATTTAGTAGAACCAATGTAATTAATTTGTTAATGAGGTAATTTGGGAATTTGTCAATGAGCCTTGTTAAACAGATACCTAATAATTGACAGATTAATAAAAATGATTATTTGTCAAGCAATTAGTTAATTTGCCCCTCTTGTTGATGATCACTATTGAGCGATGATTACAATTAACAAATTAGCTAATTGACAAATCAACAAATTAAAAGCATGTTTAAAAAAATATTAATAGCTAACCGAGGTGAAATTGCCCTGCGCGTTATACGCACCTGCAAGGAAATGGGCATCAAAACCGTAGCTGTATATTCAACCGCCGACCGTGACAGCCTTCATGTGCGTTTTGCAGATGAAGCCGTATGTATCGGCCCGCCGGCCAGCCGCGATTCTTACTTAAATATCCCCAATATTATTTCTGCTGCAGAGTTAACCAATGCCGATGCTATCCATCCAGGTTATGGTTTCTTGTCAGAGAATGCTAAATTCTCAGCTATCTGCGCCGAGTACGGTATCAAATTTATCGGTGCAACTGCCGATCAGATTAATGCCATGGGCGATAAGGCTTCTGCCAAAGCAACCATGAAAAAGGCTGGTGTACCAACCATACCAGGTTCAGAAGGTTTATTAACCAGCGTTAAAGAAGGTATTACCATTGCCAATAAAATAGGTTATCCTATTATATTGAAAGCTACTGCCGGTGGTGGTGGCCGTGGTATGCGCATTGTTTGGAAAGACGAAGAGTTTGAAAACGCATGGGATTCTGCCCGTGCTGAGTCTGGCGCAGCTTTCGGTAACGATGGTTTATACCTGGAGAAATTTGTAGAAGATCCGCGCCACATCGAAATACAGGTAGTAGGCGATCAGTTTGGCAAAGTTTGCCACCTGTCTGAGCGCGATTGCTCAATCCAACGCCGTCACCAGAAACTGGTTGAGGAAGCACCTTCACCATTCATGACCGAAAAACTGCGTAAAAAAATGGGTGAAGCTGCTGTTAAAGGCGCTAAAGCTGTTAAATACGAAGGAGCCGGTACTATTGAATTTTTGGTTGATAAACACCGTAACTTCTACTTTATGGAGATGAACACCCGTATCCAGGTAGAGCACCCGGTTACCGAAGAGGTGATCAACTTCGACTTAATTAAAGAACAAATTAAGGTTGCCGCAGGTATCCCTATCTCAGGTAAAAACTACGAGCCAACCATGCACGCTATCGAGTGCCGTATAAATGCCGAAGACCCTGCTAATAATTTCCGCCCTTCACCGGGTAAAATTACCAACTTCCACTCACCGGGTGGCCATGGTGTAAGGGTTGATACGCATGTTTACACAGGCTACGTAATCCCGCCGAACTATGATTCGATGATTGCCAAGCTGATCTGTGTTGCACAAACACGCGAAGAAGCATTAAACACAATGGAACGCGCGCTTTCTGAATTTGTGATTGAAGGGGTAAAAACAACTATACCTTTTCACCTGCAATTACTGCAAGACCCTAATTTCAGGGCAGGTAATTTCACCACAAAATTTATGGAAACATTTGAGTACGCTGAGTAACGTTTTTTCGTATATAGATTTATATTACAAATACCATTCTAAATTTAAATAGAATGGTATTTTTGTTTACCCACACATGAGCGACAATAGAATAGTAAAGGCCATCAAGCAAAAAAGTAAGTCTATGGAGGCCGAGATGTCATTTTTTGACCACATAGAAGAGTTACGCTGGCACCTGGTAAGGTCATCCATTGCAATTGTAATTATTACCATAGGTGTATTCATCTACTACGATAAGATTTTTGATGTGGTTATTATGGGCCCCAGCAAGCCTACCTTCTGGACCTACCGCATGATGTGTAAGATTGGTGACATGTTACATAGCTCGGGCTGGTGCTTCGACAAAATCCATGTAGACCTGATCAATACGGAAATGGCCGGTCAGTTTACTTTACAGATCAACTCATCCCTGCTTATAGGCCTAACTTTGGGTTTCCCCTATTTACTGTGGGAATTATGGCGCTTTATCAGACCGGCATTGCACGAAAAGGAGCGTAAAGCAGCCAGCGGATTTGTATTTTACGCCAGCTTCCTGTTTGCTTTAGGTGTGCTTTTTGGCTACTATGTAATTTCGCCAATGTCTATTAACTTCCTTTCAAGTTATACAGTTAGCGATAAGATCAAAAACTTGTTTGATATTGATTCTTACATCTCATCGGTGGCCACGCTAACACTGGCTACAGGTGCGGTATTCGAGTTGCCAATCTTAATTTATATTCTGGCTAACCTGGGTGTGCTTACGGCTAAAATTATGCGCTCAACACGTCGTTATGCCATCGTAATTATTTTGATTATTGCCGCCGTTGTAACACCAACGCCCGATATGTTAACCATGACCGTGGTAAGTATCCCGTTGTTTGTATTATATGAAGTGGGTATAGTTGTAGCGGCTATTGTAGAGAAAAGGAAATTAGCAAGAGCGAAAGAGTTAGACTTATAAGATGAATACTGATTTAAAAATCGCGATTGGCTCAGACCACGCCGGTTTTGAATATAAACAAGCTTTAGCTGCCTTTATTAAGGCAGCTGAGCTTAAAGATTTTGGTACATACAGTGCCACTTCTGTTGATTATCCTGATTTTGCGCATCCCGTTGCCAGTGCTGTTGAAAACGGCGAATATGATTTCGGTATCCTGATATGTGGAAGTGCCAATGGTGTAGCCATTACAGCCAATAAACATCAGGGCATCCGTGCAGGTTTGTGCTGGAATGCCGAAGTTGCTGCATTGGTTCGTCAGCACAACAATGCCAACGTATTATGTATCCCGGCACGGTTTATTTCGGTAGAAGAAGCCAAACAAATTGTAGAAATTTTCCTCACCACCGGGTTTGAAGGTGGCCGCCATGCTGATAGGGTTAATAAAATAAGCTGCTAAGTATTATTCTCCTTTTGTAACGGTATTGCAACATATTACGCAAGCCGGTATAAAAAATACATATTTGTTATTTAGATAAATAACCCTTGTATGAGAAAAATTTACTTAGGCGCTTTTGCCTTGCTTACTGCAAATTGCACCTTCGCGCAGAAAGACCCTGTTGCCGAAAAATTTGCTAAGTATATCACCGTAGAAGATGCACATAAACATCTTTCTATTATTGCTTCTGATGATTTTGAAGGCCGCGAAACCGGTCAGCCCGGAGCAGACAAAGCAGCGAATTACCTTTCGGGAGAGTTTAAAAAGCTTGGATTGCAGGGCGCTAATAATGGCTTATATTTTCTAGATGTTCCGCTTACGGCTATATCAGCAAAAGTAAGTGCGCTCGATATTAATGGTTCTCAGCCTGTTTATGGTAAGGATTACACCGCTGCCGGTATTTCTGCAAACGGCAATGTAAAAGCCAGCGAAATTGTATTTATAAGTAATGCTACCGATGCCGATCTTAGTGCTGTTGACATTGCCGGAAAAGTAGTATTGGTTTCTAACGAAGCTAAACCAGGCGCTAATGAAGGTGTAAGACAGGTAATGGCGCGCTTTCAGCAAGTGTTAAAAAATATCCAGGCTAAAAAGCCGGCTTTAATTTTTGTAGCAAGTACCAACTCACGCATCCGCGGTATTAACGGAGCAGAACGTATCGGGCTGAAGAAAGAAAATGCTACCACAGCTACCACAATACCATATTTTAATATTAATGTGGCTACAGCAGACCAATTGTTGAAAAACAGCGGTAAAACTTACGCACAATTGATTGCGGCCCCGCAAGTACAAACGCTTAAAACTGAGCTCGCTGTTAGTTATGAATATATTACCAAAGATGCCAAAGCGGTTGACGTAGTAGGTTTCTTACCAGGCTCTGATCCGAAACTTAAAGACGAGGTTTTAGTATTTTCTGCACACTACGATCACATCGGCCTTAACCCTAATGGCCCCGATAAAGTCAATAACGGTGCCGATGATGATGGCTCTGGTACAACCGGTATCCTCGAAATTGCTACTGCCTTTACGCAGGCTAAAAAGCAAGGACATGGCCCGCGCCGCAGTATCTTATTTTTAGGTAACGTGGGCGAAGAAAAAGGCTTGTTGGGTTCTGAGTATTATACAGATCATCCGGTTATTCCATTGGAGCGTACCATTGCCGATTTAAACATCGATATGATTGGCCGTACAGGTTATGAGCACCAGGGTAAAGCAGATTCGTCTAACTATGTTTATGTAATTGGTTCGGCCATGCTGAGCACTACTTTACACAAAGTAAACGAGGACGCTAATACCAACTACACAAACCTGGTACTGGATTATAAATATGACGACCCTAATGATCCTAACCGTTTTTACTACCGATCTGATCATTACAATTTCGCTAAACATGGTGTGCCCATCATTTTTTATTTTGATGGCGAACATCAGGACTACCACAAACCTGGCGATGAGGTAAGTAAAATCAACTTCCCGATGTTGGTTAAGCGTGCCCAACTGGTGTTTTACACAGGCTGGGATTTAGCTAACCGCGATAAACGCCCGGTTGTTGATGTAGAGGCGAAGTAAGTCGAAGATACCGTAAGTCAGGAAGTCCGAAAGAGAAGAATCTAAGCTATCGCTTTTTCTTTCGGACTTGCCGACTCACGGACTTTCGGACTCCAATAAAAGAAAAAAGCGGCCAAGAGCCGCTTTTTTCTTTTATTGGCTGCAAATATTTTAATTTTACCGATATGCCTACCATTGCCGAAGATTTCCTGACAGCCGCTGAGAATAAGGCCTTTGATCTTGATCACAGGCGTATTATCAATTATAATATTGGTAAGTATGATGCGGCGGTAACAAAAGGACTAGCCAGATTAATCAACCTTGATTACGCTAAACGTAAATCGCATGTGATTAAATGGCGTGTAATGGAGAACCTCGATAAGTTTTTACCCGAGTTTGAAGCTAATTTTCAACGCAGGGGAGGCAAGGTAATTTGGGCTAATGATGCCGAAGAAGCTAACCGCGAAATTCTGAATATCATCCAGCGGGCTAATGCCAAAACGGTAGTGAAATCCAAGTCAATGACTACAGAAGAACTCGAACTGAATGAGTTTTTGGAAAGCCATCATATCGAATCGTTAGAAACAGACCTGGGCGAATATATAGTACAACTGCTCGGCCAGAAGCCGTATCATATCGTAACGCCTGCCATGCATCTTTCTAAAGAAAACATTGCAGAGTTATTTAACGAACGTTTCGGTACACCGATAGATGCCACACCCGAACAACTAACCCTGAAAGCCCGCGAATTATTGAGAGAAAAATACGTGCAGGCAGATGTGGGTATTACCGGCGCTAACTTTTTAATTGCAGATACCGGCAGCATTGCCATTAGCGAGAACGAAGGCAACGCACGCTTAAGCACAACTTTCCCTAAAATACATATTGCCATTGCAGGTATCGAGAAGATCATTCCTGCATTAACGGATCTGAACCTGTTTTGGCCGATGCTTTCAACACACGGCACCGGTCAGAATTTAACAGTTTACAACAGCATTTTAAGCGGCCCCCGCCAACCAGGTGAAAGCGATGGGCCGGAAGAAATGTATGTGATTTTGCTGGATAATGGCCGCACCGATCTGCTGGCACAAAAAGAGCAGCGCCAGGGTTTATATTGTATCCGCTGCGGGGCTTGTTTAAATGCCTGCCCGGTTTATAAAAATATTGGAGGCCATAGCTATAATACTACCTATAGCGGGCCAATAGGCTCTGTAATTACCCCGCACGAGCAGGGCATGCAAGACTTTAAGCACCTCAGCTACGCATCAACCCTTTGCGGCCGTTGTACCGAGGTTTGCCCGGTTAAGATAGATATACACAAAATGCTGCTGCTTAACCGCCGTGATGCGGTTAAAGAGCAATTGGTAGATAAAAAGGAGCAATGGGGCTGGAGCGGATTTACCAAAATGATGCTTAACCGTAAGTGGATGGATTTTTTTAAAGGAAGAACCAAAAACTTTATGCTCAAAACTTTCTTTAAAAAGAGCTTCGGCCCGCACCGCGAATTACCCAAAGTGGCCGAACAATCTTTTACCGAGCTTTGGAAAAAAGGCCATAACGAAAACTCATAATGCGTAAAGTAATATTAAACCTGGCTGTAAGCCTCGATGGTTTTATTGAAGGACCTAATGGTGAATACGATTGGTGCCTGATGGATCAGGATTACGGCCTAACAGAGTTTTGGGATAGTATTGACACCTTATTTGTGGGCCGAAAAAGCTACGAACTGTTGACCAATACAGGCGAGATAAGTCATTTCAGTTCTGCTAAAATGTATGTGTTTTCGGATACGCTTGCCGAAGTACAACACGATAATGTAGAGATAATTTCGGGCGCAAACCTGGTTGAAGATGTAAACGCGATTAAAAACCAGGAGGGTAAAAGCATTTGGTTTTTTGGAGGGGCATCTTTATTAAGCAGTTTTATGGCAAATGGCTTGGTTGATGAGTTTTTGCTTTCTATCCACCCGATACTATTGGGTGGGGGCAAAGCATTGTTTCAATCAATTACCGAACGTACCGACCTGCAACTGGTTGAAACAATACCTTATTCGAGCGGGTTGGTACAACTGAGGTACCAATTACTCCCCAAATTCGATCTTAATAATATAGCCGGGGCCGATTATTAGTGTACGTTACCCATGCCAAACTCTTTGTAAGTGTTAGGTTGGGTATTGGTACTGCTAAATGCAAAGGTGAATGAGGTTTGCCATGCATCAAAATCAGCTGCTTGCTGATCTTTAGCAGCTTCGATATGGATAGACTGTAACATATACGTGCCCTCACGGCTTAATTTGATAAATACAGAACCCGTTTCGTCGGTAGCTAAAAGCTGAGGAAACTCAGTCCCCTTAGGTGTGCGCACTATTAATGTTACCTTTTCGCCTTTAATGGGCTGGCCTTTAAAAAGCAATACCGCGGTAATATCATCGCCATAACTGCCTTTGTAGGGGTTTTGCTTTAAAATCAGCTCATAGTCTTCTTTCAAAGGTTTCTCTTGTACACTACCACCGTTTTTTTCAACGGCTACCAATGTTTTGGCAGTACAGATAGTTTTTTGCCTGAAACTTTGCTGAAACTGTTTCAAGCCGTCGGCAATTTTATCGAGGCCGTTATCAGTTAAATAATTAACATATTTTTTTCGGCTGATGTCTGCAATTTGCTGTTCAACCACGGTTAAAAGAACCATACCTGTGTTTGATAGCTTACTGGTTAAAACGGGCACATTCTTTTGTTTGAATAAAGCACTAAGATCTGTTGGCTTCCCGCCATCAAACAACATCGCTTTCATTGTATTTTGTGCATCAAATTGTTGCTCAGATCCACTACTAAAAGCATTTCCGCTTAATAAGTGAAGGTTTAAGTCTTCGCCTTTTTGCGGGTAGAAGTTTTCGGGCAATAAAAAATAGCCGGTTTGGCTAAAGGCAGAGCCGATAGTACAGGTTAAAAACAGCAGTATAAGTAAAGGTTTTTTCATTTCAGTAGTAATAATTGCTCAAACATACAAAGTTTTAAAATTTCCATTAGTTTAGCTCTATGAATTTCGACCGTAAAGATCTTAGTCATGACACTTTGCTGAACTTTTACAAGGCAATTGTGTGGCCAAGGCTTATAGAAGAAAAAATGCTGGTGCTTTTACGCCAGGGTCGCATTGGTAAGTGGTTTTCGGGCATTGGTCAGGAAGCCATTGCTGTTGGCAGTACGCTTGCCATGCAGCCGGATGAATTCATATTACCCATGCACCGTAACCTGGGGGTATTTACCACGCGCAATATACCTTTATTTAATTTGATGGCGCAATGGCAGGGTAAAGCTGCAGGTTTTACCAAAGGGCGAGACCGCTCGTTCCATTTCGGTACACAGCATTATAAAATTGTAGGGATGATCTCGCACCTCGGCCCGCAAATGGCGGTAGCCACCGGTATTGCCCTTGCCGATGTTTTAGCTGGTCGGAAGAAAGCCACATTGGTTTTTACCGGCGAGGGTGCTACCAGTGAAGGCGACTTTCACGAGGCTATTAACGTGGCTGCTGTATGGAACCTGCCGGTGATATTTCTGATAGAAAATAATGGTTATGCACTATCAACCACAACTGCCGAGCAATATAAATGCGAGAACCTGATTGATAAGGCTAAAGGTTATGGAATAGAAGGTAGGCAGATTGATGGGAATAACCTGCTTGAGGTTTACCATACTATTAATGAAATTGCAACGGAGATCAGAGAAAATCCTCGTCCGGTATTGATTGAGTGTATGACTTTCCGTCGACGCGGTCATGAAGAAGCTTCTGGCGTAAAATATGTACCGCCGCATTTGTTCGAGATCTGGAAGGCCAAAGACCCGGTAACTTGTTTCGAACAATTTTTGCTTGATGAAAAAATATTACAGCCCAGTTGGGTGAGCTATACCTTCAACGAATTTGTGCCGAAGATAGAAGCCGAAATAGAAAAGGCTTTAAACGAACCGGCGATTATTCCTGATATACAAACGGAACTGGATGATATGTACATGCCGCATAAGCCAGTTGTGGAAAATAGCGATAACGCAAGTATTCCTAAACGTTACATGGATGCCGTTAGCGATGCCATGCGCCTATCAATGCGGAAATATCCCAACCTGGTATTAATGGGGCAGGATATTGCAGACTATGGCGGTGTGTTTAAAATTACAGACGGTTTTATGAACGAGTTTGGTAAAGCCCGTGTACGTAATACTCCTTTGTGCGAATCGGCTATAATAGGAGCTGGATTGGGCTTATCTATCAACGGATATAAATCGGTTATAGAAATGCAGTTTGCCGATTTTGTAAGTGTTGGCTTTAACCAGATTGTAAATAACCTGGCGAAATCACACTACCGCTGGGGGCAAAACGCCGACGTAGTAATTCGTATGCCAGCCGGTGCGGGGACTGGGGCGGGGCCATTCCATTCGCAAAGTAATGAAGCATGGTTTACCAAGACTCCCGGATTAAAAGTAGTTTATCCATCAACTCCGGCAGATGCTAAGGGCTTGTTGATGTCGGCCATTGATGACCCGAATCCGGTAATCTATTTCGAACATAAATACCTGTATCGTACTTTAACGGACGAGGTACCTGAAGGCGATTACTACGTAGAAATAGGCAAAGCCAAAACAGTGCGGGAAGGTACAGATGTAACTATTATAACCTACGGCCTCGGTGTACATTGGGCTTTAGAGTATGCCAATAAGTATCCGGATATTTCCATCGATCTCATCGATCTGCGCAGCCTTCAACCCTGGGATAAAGAAACGGCAATGGCCAGTGTTAAAAAAACGGGGCGTGCACTGATTCTCCATGAAGATACCCTTACCTGTGGTTTCGGCGCAGAAATTTCGGCCACGCTAACAGAGCATTGCTTTAACTACTTAGATGCCCCTATTATGCGTTGTGCAGGTTTAGATACTGCCATACCAATGGATGCCGGTTTAGAAAAACAGTTTCTGGCTAATTCGAGGTTAGAGGAAGTGATGGAGAGGTTATTGAGGTATTAAATTTGTAACTGGCTTTTAAATTGCACGTCATTGCGAGGTACGAAGCAATCTCAGTCCTATGAAAAACTAACTTAAATAAAGCACAAACACGCAAATGCAAAGAGGCGGCTGCATTTACATCATGACAAACAAACGCCAGAGTGTTTTATATACAGGTGTAACATCAGATATAATTTAAAGAATCTGGGAACATAAAAATCATATTCACTCTAACAGCTTTACTTCAAAATACAATTGTGATAGATTGGTATATTATTGTTTCTACCCGCATATTGAAGAAGCGATTGCTACAGAAAAATTAATAAAGGGCGGTAATAGGAAAAATAAAGAGCAACTTATTAATTCAATTAATCCCGAATGGAAGGATTTATATGATGAGTTGTTAGTGTAATGAATTATGAATGTTTTGTACATTGTGGGTATGAGATTGCTTCGTACCTCGCAATGACGGTAATATGAGCATTCAGTTTCCCTATCCTAATACCTACCTCTCTAACACCTCTACCTCCGCCACCGGACTAAACAAATAAACCCTCTTTGTACTTACTTCTACACATTTAAACCGCTTACGCAATTGTTCGCCTTTGCGGAAAACACGGCCGTCTTTGATTTTGAATACGGCGTTGGCAGGTAGTTTCTCTACCGTCAACATCGATTCTTTAGGGGCGTCGTATTGGCGCAGGGAACGGTATAGATTTAAGTCGGAGCAGCTGGATGCGGCGGGGTTATTCAGGTAATTGGTAATGGCCTGTTTAACATCCGGCGGAAAAACATTTTGGTCGAAGAAGGGCTGCATCATTTTCTTGAAATTCTGCTTCCATTCTGTGCCGTGTGGTTTGGCCTTATGCTTGTGCTCGTTCCAGGTGTGCAGGTGTGCAAACTCGTGTACGGTAGTTACCAGGAAAGCGTAGGGATTAAGGTCGAAATTAACCGATATACGGTGACCTTTGCCTGCGTGTGGCGGGCGGTAATCGCCAAACTTGGTGTTGCGGTTGCGCGAAATTTTAAACTCGCACTTAAAGTAATCAATCCAACGGCCTATCAGCGGGGCTGCGGCAGGTGGCATATATCTTTCTAAAACTTTTATTTTCTCCAAAGGGGACCTCTATACAAAGATAAGGAAAAGAAAAAGAGCCTACTATAATCTTAATTTAATTTACTCTGGATTAAAGTTTTATGTAATTGCATTTGGATGAAGTATCTTATGTATATATTTATATAGTTGACTATCAACAAAAACCTAAATCTAATAAAATGGAAACTCCAAACTTAAATGATGATTCGATCAATCTAAATGAAAATGCAGAACCAGAAGAATTAAATGAAAAGCAACTGGCGAAACTGCAAAAGATCGAGGAAGAAAAAAAAGATTTATTAAATCGTGTGCTGAGTGGACAGATTGAGAATATTAAAGACAGGGTGGCTTTTGTTTTGAATAATTCAAATGATGCAAGAAATTCTGATGTAGAATTAGCTTGGTCATATTGGTATTTATTTGAGACCGAAATTTTAAATGGAGTATCAGTTACGAAGGAACAGTTAAAAGGTCTTACCAAAATAAGTTCTCTTTCTCGTATGAGGGCAAAAATACAAAACGAATACAAGCTGTTTCAAGCTGACGAGAAAGTTAGAAAGTTTAGGGGGGTATTACAAGAAAAAAACCGACAGGCGGCTATCGCAGACAAACCATCTGGATTAGGAACATACACAGTTTATATTGATGAAACTGGAAAAACGCAAGACTATCTTTCGGTTGGTTCTATGTGGGTTCTAAAATCCTTTAAAATTGATTCTCGGCGTCAATTATTGAAATGGAAAGAAGACAGAGAGATAAATTATGAATTTCATTTTAATGAAATCACAAAAAATAAAGCGTCTGAGTATAAAGAATTTTTTACAAAATTCTTATCCATACATCCAGAAGTGGGATTCAAGGTAATAGTGGTAAATAACAAAGGATTGTCAAACAAAAATGCTGCGATTACAGATTTGACATCTCATTTACTTATAAAAGGAGTTCTTCATGAAAATGAAACAGGTAGAGCCCCTTTGCCAAGAATTTTATCAGCTTGGATTGACGAAGAAGAGGCTGGAAGTGATCAATTAAAAATTGAAAACATTAAAGAACGAATATCACAGCAAAAAATTAAGGGGCTTTACGCTGAGGATTTCCAAGCAATTTCTTCGAAGAGTAACTTTTATATTCAAGTCGTAGACCTTTTTACAGGTGCTATAAATCGAAAGCTTAATACTCCGCAGGGAAATCATCCAAAGGATGAAGTTGCAGATTTTATTCTGGATATGGTGAAATTTGATTTGAATAGTATAGATAAAAACAACAGTGATGTGGATCAATCTACAGTATTTAATTTACTTGAAAACTCTCAATAAAAAAAATACTACTTCAGCAACTGGTAGGTTATAAAACTTATCACATAAGCCAGCACAGTCATATAAGCAAACTGTGCTGCCGGCCAGCGCCAATCTTTAGTTTCGCGGTACACCGTAGCTACGGTACTGGCGCATTGCATAGCAAAGGCGTAAAACATCATTAAAGAAAATGCCACAGCAACGGTAAATACAGGCTGCCCGGTCTGCGGGTTTTTAGCGCTACCCATTTTCTGTTGAACAGATTGTATATTATCAGCATCGCCATCCACACTGTAAATGGTGGCCATGGTGCCTACAAATACTTCGCGAGCAGCGAAAGAGGTGATTAGTGCAATACCAATCTTCCAGTCGAAACCCAGCGGACGGATAGCCGGTTCCATCGCATGGCCCAGAACACCGGCATAAGAGTTTTCCAGTTTTTCGGAAGCTATAATGTGTTTCAAATCCGCAGCCGGAACGGTTTTGGTGTATTCAGGTTTACTATATTTTTGATCAATTCTTTCAAAGCGATTGCCCGGGCCGTAAGACGCCAGTACCCAAAGTATTACCGATACGGCAATGATAACCTTACCGGCCTGCACTACGAAGGCCTTAGAACGGTCGTACATCGTCAACAACACGTTGTTCCAGCGGGGCATGCGGTAAACCGGGAGTTCCATAATAAAGTAGCCACGTTCTCGACCTTTCAATATCAGTTTCATTACAAAAGCTACAACCACAGCCGATACTAAACTGAGCACGTACATGGCAGTTAAAGCCAACCCCTGCCAGTTAAAGATCCACCATACATTTTTATTGGGCACTACCAGGGCTATCATTAAAGTATAGATAGGTAACCGTGCCGAACAGGTAACCAGTGGCGTAACCATAATGGTGATCATCCTGTCTTTCCAATTCTCGATGGTACGGGTACTCATGATAGATGGCACCGCACAGGCGAAGCCGCCGATCAACGGAACTACTGATTTGCCGTTTAAGCCAACTTTGCGCATCAGCTTATCCATCATAAAGGTAACACGGGCCATGTAGCCGGTATCTTCCAGTATGGAGATAAAGGCAAACAGGATAGCAATTTGCGGGATAAATACCATTACACCGCTTAACCCGGACAGTACACCGTCTGATAGTAAATTAGTAAGCGGACCGGCCGGTAGATGGTCGTGAACCAATCCCTCAACCCATACAAACAGGTCTTCAATCAAACCCATCGGGTATGCTGACCAGGCAAATATGGCCTGGAACATGAACATCAGGATAGCGAAGAAAATGATAAAACCGAATACCTTATGGGTTAAAACTTTATCAATACGGTTGCTTACCGTTTCGCTGTCGGCACTTTCTGCTTTGTGCACGGTATCATAAAGCAGATCGTTAATATAATTATAACGGGCTATGGTTTCTGTAGCCTGCGCTTTTTGCGAGTGGAAGAAGTGGATGTGCTCCAGCTCTTCAATACGGTCGCTCTCGGTTCCGGAAAGGAAAGTTAAGTGCTCGTGCTGATGTGCCAGTTGCAAAGCGAAGTACGGATTCTCGATCTGCATTTCTTCGCCTATCTGCGCAATCAGTTGCGGGGCAATGGTGCTTACATCAATCGTGTTTTCCTGCAAAGCCAGTTTGCTGGCATAAGAGATAGCTTCTTTTAGCTTATCAATCCCTTCGAGCTTTCGGGCTGCAATAGGTACTACATGTACACCCAGCTTTTTGGCAAATGCATTAACATCAATGGTAATCCCGCCGCTTTTGGCAAGGTCCATCATGTTGAGGGCTACAATTACAGGGATCTTTAAATCGGCAACCTGGGTGTAAAGTAATAGGTTGCGTTTAAGGTTTGATGCATCAAGGATCACAACAACCAGATCGGGCGTGTGGGTGCTTTTTCGATCAGCGAGTACAGAAAATACAATGGATTCGTCGCGGCTTTTGGGGTAGAGGCTGTAGGTGCCGGGTAAGTCTACAATTTCGGCTTGCCGGCCATCAGGCAGCGAACAATAGCCTGTTTTTTTATCGACAGTAACCCCCGGAAAATTGCCGATCTTTTGGTTTAAACCGGTCAGCGCATTAAAAAGTGTTGATTTACCGGTATTGGGATTCCCTACAAGTGCAACTCTGATATCTGCTTTCAACGCCCAACTACAGTAATATGATGGTTGAAGCTTCGCGCATGCGTAAACTCAACTGGTAACCGGCAACGTTAATGGCAATTGGATCGCCCATTGGGGCAATGCGTTCTACCTTAATTTCTTCGCCGGGCAGGCAGCCCATTTCCATCAACTTAATTGACATTTCAAGATCTGTAAACTCCTTTACTATTCCTTTACTACCTACTTTAAGTTGCGAAAGCTTCATCTATTTCTTTTGATAACCCGACAAATGTATATCTTATTTAAATTAAATCCAAATAGCAAAGTTCCATTTGTCGGGTATCTGAAAAGATTACCTCATGATCACAATTCCGCTATTACCGGGCTTGTCTGAGCCCGAACCCATTTTGCTAATCTTATAGATAATTTTCAGGAAAAAATACTGCCCGATGGTATTGGTTTGGGTGCTGGTAATTTGCCCTGTGGTTGAAAGCGTGCGCTGTATGCCAGAGTTTTGATTGAGCAGATCGAAACCGGTTAAGGCAACCGTTAAGTTTTGCGATTTCATGAAATAGCGCTCGATACCTGCGTTGAGCAAATAAACCGAAGTGTTTGCACTGCTTGGCATCCCGCGATACAGGCTTTGATTTAACTCGCTATATATGCGCCACGATTTGGCGGGTTTAACGCCAATTGTAGCGCTATTATTAAAGTTGTAATAATGGTTATCGGCCTCGTGCTGGAAAGAGTTTGTAGCGTTATTATAGCTGGTATAAGTATGCAATTCGAACTGAAATTTATCAACATCATAATTACCACCCAAACTTAAGCCAGGAGCCACGCGCAATACCGCATTTTTATTATTGTTGATGTAGTTTACATTACGGTTAATATTGCCGTTGAAGCCCAAATTAAAACGCAACCCTTTTATTTTACTTGGCATGCCCGAATTGATACCGAAGTTAGAAGTAAAGTTGCCATCAGTATTCACCGGGCGCGATGTGGTAATGCCTGTGTTGTCATAATAACTCTCGGTCGAAAACCCTTTCCAGGTTTCTACAAAATTGGCGTATATGTTAAAATAGTTATTGGTTTTAGGATCATAACTATTCATGTTACCATTAAAGCTTAACGAGCGCGACATCCGCAGATCGGGATTGCCTATCTTTTTATACGTAGTGCTGGTGGTATTAATAATAGGCAACAAGTCGGTAACCGAAGGCATGGTTACATCGCTTCGTAAACTCATATAAACATTAGTGCCTGGTTTAGGTCTGTATGAAAAACTGGCATTGGGCACCAAAGCCCAACCCTGGCGATCTACATTGCTGGCTTGTGCACCGGTAAAATCACCTTTCAGGCCCAAGTCGGCCAGCTCTGCATTTATAGTCAGGTTTGATTTGGGGCTGTTCTTATTTAACCCCACGGTTGATGAGTAACGATAATTGGTATTATCATATACACCGCTAAGGTTTGGAGCCAGTATCTCATATCGACCGGTTACCTGATTATAATCCACTGTGGTTTGGTTGGCATTATCATTACGATATTGCAGACCCTGACTAACCGTTAAATTAAGCTTGTGCACTTTACTCAATTGCCTGATGAACGATAGGGTAGTATTGCTGATAGTCCCATGATCAGTTTGCCCGGTTTGCAGGTTAGCTGTACTATCGGGCAGGGTGCTGTTGGTAGGGTAGTGTAAGTTGAAGATGTTGGTGGAGTTGTTCTTATAAGGCGAATAACTATCTGTAGTAAACAAATTGACAGAACCTTTGCCATGCTGAAACTTATGGTTAGCGGTAAATTGAGCACCGACAACAGGGGTATGGATAACCTGATCTAACGACTGATTAGCCTGGTTAAGCAAAGCGTTGTTTAAATCGCTGCTGGTAATACCGGTTACGTCATTATTGTGTGTATAACTGCTTGACAGGTTGGGTTTAAGCGTCAATGTATTTAAGGTATCCGGCTTATACTCCAGTTTCATGTTAAGGCGATAGCTGTTATAAGTATTGTTGCCGATGATGTTTTTATTAGTGAGTAGGTTTTGAACAGGATCTTGTATATTATCTGTCTCGGTTAAATTGTTGGATGATAGTACCGTAATAAAGTTGGCGTTAAACTTTAGCTGGTTCTTTTTACCCCACATATCCGAGTAGTTTAAACCGCCGGTATGGTTAGTAATTAAGCCACCGTTTATACCTGCAAAAGCACCATTGATGTTAGCCCTGCCATTGCTGTTGATATTTATGTTGATAGAACCATTATTACCAAACGCATCGAATATATTGCCGTTGGTAAAGGCGTTTAAATCTTCCATCGTAAATCCCGATTCATTCACATTATTACTAAGGAACAAGGCCGAGAACTGGCGCTTTTTATCAAAATGATTAATGTTAAACTGACCGAGATAACGATCATCTGTGCCGCCGGCAGCAGTGGCATTACCAAACCAGCCGCTCTTTTTATCGTCCTTTAAAGTAAGGTTCATTACCTTATCGCGCTGGCCATCATCAATACCTGTATTTTTGGCTTTCTCGGTTTTATCATTAATGAACTGCACTTTATCAATCGCGTCTGCAGGCAGGTTCTTAGTGGCGGCTTTGGGGTCGTTGCCGAAAAATTCTTTACCATCAACCAAAACTTTGGTTACCTGCTGGCCTTGTGCGGTTACTTTACCATCCTTATCTACATCAACCCCTGGTATCTTTTTTATCAGCTGTTCTACATTATCATTTGGTTGGGTTTTAAATGCAGCGGCATTAAATTCGGTGGTGTCGCCTTTAATGGCAGCAGTTGCTTTAACACCTTTTACGGCAACTTCATCCAGAGTTTTTACATCGGGTACCATAATTAGAATGCCCAGCTGAACTGATGGGTTTTGATTGCTTATGCTAAAAGGGTGTACCAGCTTTTTAAAGCCAAGCTGTGAAACCACAAGTTTATAGTTCCCGGTTTTCAACCCATGGATATCGATATTACCTTCTTTGCCGGATGCGATGCTCTTTACTGCTGACGAATCGGCTGCATTTACCACCGTAGCGGTAGCATATTCTATAGCTTGTTTCTTTTGATCTATTATTGTGGCGTGTACACTACCACCCGGTTTTTGTGCAAATACAATTGATGCTGATAGAAGGCAGAAAATAGGGATGAGGTAAAGTTTTGCTTTCATTATGCGTTGTTAAAGGTTAAGTCAAATTTAAACTAAGAATTTAGTTGAAAAAATAATTTAACATTTTTTAACTAAATTCTTAGTTTAATAAAACTAACCAACAGACGCTATTAAGCGGCTAACGTTGCACGTGAAGATGATTTTTTAACAGTATTGCTAAAATGAGGGCAATTACAGCTTTTATGAAATAAGCCGCATGAAGGGGCAGTCATTGAAATAACGACCAGTAGAAGCAGAAGTATTTTAAGCCTTGGCATAGCTGAAAGCAGATTTTAGCACTAAGATACTAAATGTAGCCATACCCACGCCAACGGTATCGGCAAAAAGATCGCCCCAGTTACCATCGCGCCAGGTAAAAACATAGAGTTGGAGTATTTCGATCAGTGCACCGAAAAATACGCCTAAGAAAGCAATGAGGAAGATAACGGGAATGGAGATACCTTTATTTTGCCTGATTAAACCATTGCTGGCCAGCAGTACAAACATAAAGAAGAAACCACAGTGCACCATTTTGTCAAAGCCGGGGAAAAACAAATGTGATTCCCCGACCTTGCCCATGGAAATGCTGCACATAATCAATATAAAAAGCGACCACAGGATTGTGAATCGCTGATACTTGAAAAATTGCAGCATTAAGCGCCTATGATCGATTGATAGTCTTCAGCAGAAAGCAGTGCGTTAACATCATCTGCATTTTTAAGCGTAACTTTTACCATCCAACCATCACCGTAAGGGTCAGTATTTACCAGTTCTGGCTGGCTCTCCAGTAAAGGATTGGTTTCTTCGATGGTTGCTGTTACCGGTATAAACAGGTCTGATACAGTTTTCACTGCTTCAACGGTACCAAAAACATCATTTTCTTCAATTTCTTTACCTACAGATGGTACGTCGATGTAAACGATGTCGCCTAATTCGCGCTGTGCAAATTCGGTAATGCCAATGTATGCGGTGTTACCTTCAACACGGATCCATTCGTGGTCTTTGGTGTATTTTAGTTCGGCTGGAAATTCCATATCTTTTGTTTATTTGAGCCCAAAAATAAAAACTTTTAGCGTACTGTCGTACGAATTTGTCAATTAGTTAATTTGTCGATTTGTCAATGATGTAAAGTTTGAGATTGCTAATTTTCGAATTACTTAATTGACTTAAAAATATTCTCGTTAATTTGTTCTATTCGCAAAATCATTGTCTAATAGCGAATGGCATTGACAAATTACCGAATTGACAAATTATCTAATTAAAATGGAAAACCCCATAGTTACAGGATTATTGGCTTATGGCATGTCGGGCAAATTGTTCCATGCACCGTTTCTGAGCACTAATCCGCATTTTAAATTTAAGGCTATTGTAGAACGCCACGAGAAAAAGGCGGCCGAACGCTATCCCGATCTCATCAGCTACGATCATACCTTCGAATTGCTGAACGACAAAGAAATAGAACTCGTTGTTATTAACACACCAAGTTATACCCACTACCAACTGGCTAAAGAAGCGATGGAAGCAGGCAAGCACGTTTTGCTGGAAAAACCTGCCGCTGCAACCTTAGAAGAAGTAAAGCGCCTGTTTGATATCAGCCGCGAAACGGGCAAGAAACTAATGATCTACCAAAACCGCCGTTACGATAGCGAGTTTCAATCGGTAAAAGAAGTGATAGAAAGCGGCAGATTGGGCGAACTGGTAGAGGTACATTTCCGCTATGATCGTTATCGCCTCAGCATCGGCCCCAAAGCATTTAAGGAAAGCAGTGGTTTCCCGGCCAATGGCTTAATGTATGATCTTGGTCCGCACATGCTCGATCAGGCTTTTGTATTGTTTGGCAAACCGCTGAGTTATGATAAAGTAACCTCAACCCATCGCCCTAATTCGCAGGTGCCCGATTACTTTCATTTCAGGCTGAGCTATCCTAACGGCTTGAATGTGTTTTTAACCGGAAGTTTACTGGTGGCCGAGCGTTTGGAATCGTCTGTAGTACATGGTACAATCGGCAGCTATATTAAAGGCCGAACTGATGTGCAGGAAGCCCAGTTAATCGCGGAGATGCTACCAACAGACCCAGCCTACGGCATTGAAGCGCCTGGCAGCGAAGGTAAACTGGTAATTATGGGAGCAGATAACGAGAAAGAAACCTTTATGATCCCTTCAGCGCGGGCAAATTATAATGATATATTTGAAGCTGTATATCATACTGTAAGGGATAATGCGTTATTCCCTGTAAGCGAAGAGCAAATTGCATGGCAAATAGAAATGCTGGAAGCCTGATAAATCATGACCAAAAAATTAAAATCGACAACCAACTATAATCCCCTGACTATAATGAAGCAATTCTTTCTTTCCCTGTTAGCTATCGTAGCTATTACAGGCTGTACATGGGCACAGAACCAATCAACGTTCACCCAAACCCAACCACAGCGCATCCAGAACCTGCCGATGTACCATATTTTAAATACCGACAGTGTTAATGTGACCACCACTAAACTGAAAAAAGATAAGTCGGTAATGATCATTTATTTTTCGCCCGATTGCAGCCATTGTCAGCACCTGATGTATGAGCTGAAACCAAAATTGAAAGAGTTATCCGGCATACAGATTGTAATGATCAGCTTTGTGCAATACAAAATGATTAAAGAATTTTACCGCGATTTCGGTTTATCAGCTTATCCTAACATTACTGTTGGTACCGAGGGTTATACTTACGAAATGCAAAAATACTTCGAAATAAAAACCACACCATATATTGCCATTTATGATAAACATGGCAAACTGGTTAAGGCTTACGAGAAAGCACCAGATGTAAAAGAATTGGTTGATGTTGCTAAGAAAGCATAGTATTTAAACATTCTCCATCTTGTCATTTCGACCGTAGGGAGAAATCGTCTGCGTCTCGTTAATCAAGAGATACAAGATTTCTCCTCGTACCTCGTTCGAAATGACAAAAAGAAAAAGGCCGGTGTTATTCAATTAACACCGGCCTTTTTTGTGAACCATACACCAAAGTAAAATTGAGCTCCACAGCAAACCTGTTCGTCTATTTATCGCCGACCTTTGGTTTAACAAATTAAAGATCAGAACTAATGAAAAAAGTAATATTGATAACCGGTGCCTCAGCTGGTATGGGTAAAGATTTTGCACGCGAACTATTAAAAGATGGCCACACTGTTTACGGTGCTGCCCGCCGGTTAGACAAGATGGATGACATTAAAGCGCTTGGCGTAAAAATTATAAGTATGGATGTAACCGATGAAACCTCGATGGTTAACGGGGTAGATGCTATAATAAAATTAGAAGGCCGTTTAGATGTGCTGATTAACAACGCTGGCTTCGGTTCTTACGGCGCTATTGAAGATGTACCGATTGAAGATGCTAAGTACCAGTTGGATGTTAACGTATTTGGTGCGGCGCGCCTTTCGCAATTGGTAATACCGCAAATGCGTAAACAGCATTTCGGGCGCATTATTAATATCTCATCCATAGGTGGTAAACTTGCTATGCCCTTAGGTGGTTGGTATCATGCCAGTAAATTTGCGTTAGAAGGCCTGAGTGATGCCCTGCGTAATGAAGTTAAGCCTTTCGGTATCGATGTAGTGGTGATTGAACCCGGTGGTGTAAAATCTGAGTGGGCTGATATTGCGATGGATAACCTGGTAAAAATTTCGGGCAACGGCGAGTATGAAAAGATGGCTAAAAAGTTTGCCGCCATGTCTAAAGAGCGAGGCCATAGTGTTGCTGAACCTGATGTAATTACCAAATTGGTGAAAAAGGCCATTGAATCCCAAAACCCTAAAACAAGATATTCGGGTGGTTTTATGGCTGGGCCTTTATTGTTTCTGCGGAAAATACTGTCAGACCGCATGATGGATAAGTTATTTATGAGCCAGTTAAAGTAAATTTGGTTATGGTACAGGATAAGGATCATATACTGTTGAATAACCTGCTATACTCATGCGTTGACGAAACCAAGCGGAGTAACGAACAGTTTGTGCACGAGCATTCGCTGGGTTACATTATATCCGGCTCTGTACTCTGCGCAACAACCGAGGGTGAGGCTATTGTTAACGAAGGTATAGTAGGCCTGGTTAGGCGAAATCAATTATTAAAGACAATTAAGATCCCGCCGGTAGGCGGCGGCGATTTTAAGTCGATCAACATATTTTTTAATCAGGACATTCTGCGCAGGTATAGCCTGGAGAATAATATAAAAGCAGTAGGGCCTTATACCGGCGATAAGTATAGGATGTTGCCCGATGACCCCTTTATTAAAGGATATTTTGAATCACTGCTGCCTTATTTTAACCAACCCGACAGGCTTAATAATGCATTGATCGAACTGAAAACAAAAGAAGCTTTAGAGCTGGTATTAAAAATTGACCCATCGCTCAAAGATCTACTGTTTGACTTTGCCGAGCCCTACAAAATAGACCTTGAGGCCTTTATGAACAAGCATTACATGTATAATGTGCCGGTTGATAATTTCGCCAAATTAACCGGGCGCAGCCTGGCAAGCTTTAAACGCGATTTCGGGAAAATCTTCAGTACCTCGCCGGGGCAATGGCTTCAGCAGAAAAGATTATCTGAAGCCTATTATCTGATTAAAGAAAAAGGCGCCAAACCTTCGGCGGTTTATCTGGATGTTGGGTTCGAAAACCTGTCGCATTTTTCATTTGCTTTTAAGAAGGCCTTTGGGGTGGCTCCCTCGCTTTTATGAGCAATTAATTCGGCATATTTTTCAGGGTATTATTGTCAAAATTTACTTATGAGGTTATTATATATTCTTATTAAAAGGATATAACTACGCATTTAGGTAATAGAAATTTTACCTGAAATTAACCCTGAAATATCAACAAAGTTACACGCTTTATGGCTTATCGATGTTAAAAACGTTGATTTTTGCAGCATGAATTCACGTGTACTATTAAAATTACTTTTTATAACCGGCTTACTGTTTGTTGCTTTTAATACCCGGGCGCAAACAACCGGTGGTTCTATTTCCGGAAAGCTGGTTGATGCTTCTACCGGCAAAATACTCGACTTTGCCACTGTAGCTGTTGTGCGCAAGTCAGATAATCAGCCTGTTAAAAGCATGCAGACTGATTTACAAGGTAACTTCAAACTAAGCGGGATACCAGATGGCTATTACTTATTCCGCGCTACATTTGTTGGATATATTTCTTTTACAAAAGATAGTTTAAATATTAAGGGCAACGCCGTAAACCTGGGCAATATTAAAATGCATGGGTCAAAGGGGGTATTAAAAGAAGTGACTGTAACCGCACAACGCAGCCAGATCCAGTTAAGCACCGATAAAAAAGTTTTTAGTGTTGACCAAAGCTTAGTAAGTCAGGGCGGTTCTGCTACCGACTTATTGAGCAACGTACCATCTGTACAGGTGGATGTTGACGGTAACATTAACCTGCGTGGATCGAGCAGTGTGCGCGTGTTAATCAACGGTAAACCATCGGCCTTAACAGGTGCCAACCTAAGCGACATCTTGCAATCAATCCCGGCAAGTTCAATCGAGAACATCGAGGTGATAACCAACCCATCATCTAAATACGATGCAGAGGGGCAATCTGGTATTATTAATATCGTGCTGAAAAGAAATGCGCAGGTAGGTTTCAACGGTTCGGTTACGGCTACTGCAGGTACGCAGCATACTTATAATGGTTCGGTAAACTTAACCTATCAAAATAAGCTGATTAATATTTATACCAACTATAGCTACCGTAAAGGTACCCGTATTGGTAACGGTGTAACCAATACTACAACCTTAGATAGCTTACGCCGCACCATTCAGCAAAATGCGATCAACGATCAGGAATTTAAAATCACTTCTAACAACATTCGTAGTGGTATCGATTTTAACCTGGATCGTAAAACCACGTTGAGCTTCTCGAACAACATCAACATCCGGGATAATAACCGTTACCAAACCGGTACAACAAGCATTATGGGTGGTGGCATAAACCAACAGCAAACCCAAAACAACGTAAGTTCTGGTAATGGTAATAACCTGGATTTTAACCTGGATTTTGATCATAAATACAAAAAGCCACAACAGGAGTTTACGGCTAACATTGGCTACTCAACCAGTAAAAATAACAGTACTGATAATTTAAATACAGGTTACAATACCATCCAAAACGGCATCGATTCTATCTCATCATTATTGCAAAACAACTTAACCATTGGCCGCCAGCACAACTGGAACATCCAGGCCGATTATGTATTGCCGCTAAACCACAATAATCGTTTAGAGATGGGTTACCGCAGTACCTTCAACAAAAACGATAATAACTATTTGGTTGATACGCTTAATAACTTAAGTAACCAATATGTATTTGCTGATACATTGAGTAACCATTTTATCTATAATGAGCAGATCCACTCGGTATATACTAATTATCAGCAGCAATTTGGCAAGTTTGGTATTCAAGGTGGTTTACGTTTGGAAGATGCCCGTATCAACACTACTACCTATTCGGCTGGTGTTACCGAGCAGCATAAGCAAGATTACTTTAGGGTTTACCCAAGTTTGTTCTTAACAGATAAGATCACAGAAAACCAAACTTTGCAGTTAAGCTATAGCCGCCGTGTAAGCCGCCCGCGTGATAGGCAGATCTCTCCGTTTTTGGATAGAAGTAACCGCCAGAACTACCAGCAAGGTAACCCGGATTTGAAACCGGAGGATACGCACTCAATTGAATTAAGCTATATTAACTATTGGAAAAGCCTGACGCTGACCTCATCGCTATACTACCGCTTAACCAATGATAATATTCAGCAGATCCGTACGCTGTATGATAATAGCAGCACGGTAACCTTAACCAAGTTTGAAAATCTGAAAAGCGCATCTAACGCAGGTTACGAGTTAATTGCCAAAGTAAACGTAGGCAGCATGGTTGATTTAACCGGTAACGTAAACGTTTACTACCGCAACATACAGGGCGACCCAGAACTGGGTGTTCAATCAACCTCTGGTTATGCATGGAATGCCAACTTAACCGGTAACATTAAGCCGTTCAAAAAATTCGGAATCCAGTTACGCGGCGATTACCAGGGACCGCAAGTAATTGCACAGGGTAACATGAAAGCCATGTACGGTATGGATGGCGGCTTAAAGTATGATATTACTAAAACCTTAAACTTTAGCGCCAATGCTCGCGACATCTTCAATACCCGGAAGTTTACTTCGGTAGTGGTGAGCGATAATGGTGCTTTAAACCAGTACTCAGAGCGCCGCTTTGCTACTCGTATAGTGTTGTTTACACTGGCTTACCGTTTTGGGGCTAACACACCGGCAGGCCGTCAGCGTCAGCAAAAGAAACAGGATCAACAGCCAGATCAACAGGATACTAACCCTGATGATGTGCCTCAAAATGGCGGTGGAGCCGGTCCGGGCGCTGGCAAAGGTGGCCAGCCGGGCGGTCAGATTAAAATGTAAATAGGGTTTAATAAATTAATATATGTGTAAGCCCTCAAACGAAAGTTTGAGGGCTTTTTTTGTTCCAATCTTCGCATTGTAATTATCCACCCGTCATGCCGAACTTGTTTCGGCACCCCACAGGACAGGTAGTAGACTTTAATAAAGCGTGCTCGGCGAACTTGATACTTAGCGTGTGGGGTGCCGAAATAAATTCGGCATGACGTGCGGAAAGGCAAACAAAAAAGGCGGTTCTTAAATAAAGAACCGCCTTTTCAATATCATAAAGCTATTGCTTATGCACCTTCATGTTTAACTTCATGCACTTCTTCCTGGCGGAATAGTTTAGCGCTTAAGAAATCGTTGTTCATGAACGAGATGTTGGTAAGCGAAATCTCTTTAGGGCATTCTGCTTCGCAGGCACCGGTGTTAGTACAGTTACCAAAGCCTTCTTCGTCCATCTGTGCTACCATGGTTTGCACACGGCGGTAACGCTCTGGCTGGCCTTGTGGCAACATACCCAGCTGAGATACCTTAGCTGATACGAATAACATGGCAGAAGCGTTTTTACAAGCTGCTACGCAGGCACCGCAACCGATACAGGTAGCAGAGTTGAAAGCCTCATCTGCAATGGTTTTTGGGATTGGGATGGCGTTAGCATCTGGCACACCACCGGTGTTGATAGAGATATAACCACCAGCCTGCTGGATACGGTCGAAAGCAGAACGATCAACAGCCAGATCCTTAATTACAGGGAATGGCGCAGCGCGCCAGGGCTCAATGGTAATAGTTTCACCATCGTGGAAACTGCGCATGTGCAGCTGACAAGTGGTAATGGCTCGTTTAGGGCCATGCGGGTGGCCATTGATATACAATGAACACATACCGCAAATACCTTCACGGCAGTCGTGATCAAAATGGATCGGCTCCTGTTTGGCATGTGTAAGGCTTTCGTTAACCACATCAAGCATTTCAAGGAATGACATGTCTGGCGAAATATTTTCAGCTTTGTAAGTTTCAAACTTACCAGCGGTTTTTGCATCTTTTTGACGCCATACTTTAAGCGTCAGATTCATATTTGCGTTATCCATCTTTTTGTAAGATTAGAATATTGTTAATTAAGTTGATTGAGTTGGATTAAGTTGATTATGTTATGAAAGCAGAACTACTCACCTAATCAACCTTAAACTAATCAACCCCCTTATTTATAGTTCCTTTGTGCTAAATGTACGTTTTCAAATACCAGCTCTTCTTTGTTAAGTTCTTCTGGTTGGTTTTCGCCCATAAATTTCCAGGCAGCAACAAATGCGAAGTTTTCATCATCGCGTAAAGCTTCACCTTCTGGTGTTTGTGATTCTAAACGGAAGTGGCCACCGCATGATTCTCTGCGCATTAAAGCATCATCAACCATCAGTTCACCCAGTTCGATAAAGTCGGCAACACGGCCGGCGCGCTCCAGAGCTGCGTTGATCTCGTCATTTTCGCCGGTAACAATGGCGTTTTTCCAGAAATCAGCTTTCAGCGCAGCAATCAGGCCTTTAGCTTTGGTTAAGCCTTCGGCTGTACGGGCCATACCACAATATTCCCACATAATTAAGCCCAGTTCGCGGTGATACTCAACCACGGTTTTGGTACCTTTTAATGCAAGAAGTTTGTTTACATGAGCAACAACATCAGCTTTTGTTTGAGCAAAAGCAGGGTGGTTAGCATCAATCGGTTTCGGGCCAATGGTAGCCAGGTAATCACCCAAAGTGTAAGGGATAACAAAGTAACCGTCAGACAAACCTTGCATCAAGGCCGAAGCACCAAGGCGGTTAGCGCCGTGGTCAGAGAAGTTAGCCTCACCCAGGCAATATAAACCAGGTACGGTAGTTTGCAAGTTATAATCAACCCAAAGGCCACCCATTGTATAGTGTACCGCAGGGTAAATGCGCATTGGTTGCTGGTAAGGGTTCTCGTCAGTAATCTGGATGTACATATCAAACAGGTTACCATATTTAGCCCTAACGGTTTCTTCGCCTAAACGTTTAATCGCGTCAGCAAAATCAAGATATACCGCTAAACCTGTTGTACCAACACCACGGCCTTCGTCGCTCATTTCTTTGGCGTTACGTGAAGCCACGTCGCGCGGAACTAGGTTACCGAAAGCTGGGTATTTTCTTTCCAGGAAGTAATCGCGATCGTCATCTTTAACGTCGCTTGCCTTAATCTGTCCTTTTTGCAGTTTTTCTGCTATCTCAACAGTTTTAGGCGCCCAAACACGGCCATCGTTACGTAACGACTCCGACATTAGGGTTAACTTACTCTGGTGTGTACCCGTTACCGGGATACAAGTTGGGTGAATTTGTGTATAGCAAGGGTTAGCAAAGTAAGCACCGCGTTTGTGTGCACGCCATGCTGCAGTAACGTTTGAACCGATTGCATTGGTAGATAAATAGAATACGTTACCATAACCACCTGTACATAACAATACAGCGTGGCCGGTGTGCGTATCAATTTCGCCTGTTTTTAAGTTACGGGTGATGATACCTTGTGCTTTGCCGTCAACAACAACAACATCAAGCATTTCGGTACGGGTATACATTTTTACTTTACCCTCGTGGATCTGGCGGTTTAGGGCAGAGTATGCACCTAATAATAATTGCTGTCCTGTTTGGCCACGTGCGTAGAAAGTACGTGATACCTGTGCACCACCGAATGAACGGTTATCTAATAAACCTCCGTATTCGCGGGCAAAAGGGACACCTTGTGCAACGCACTGGTCGATAATATTTACCGATACTTCAGCCAAACGGTGTACGTTAGCTTCGCGTGCGCGGTAATCGCCACCTTTAATGGTGTCGTAAAATAAACGGTAAACACTGTCACCATCGTTACGATAGTTTTTAGCAGCATTTATACCACCTTGCGCAGCAATAGAGTGCGCACGGCGTGGACTATCCTGAAAGCAGAATGCTTTTACATTATAACCTAATTCGGCCAGTGAAGCTGCTGCCGATGCGCCTGCCAAACCTGTACCTACAATAATTACATCGTATTTACGCTTGTTGGCCGGGTTAACCAGCTTTAAGTTAAACTTATGCTTGCTCCATTTTTCGGCCAATGGACCCTGAGGAACTTTTGCATCTAAACCCATTTCTTTTCTAATTTATTTTAGTGAGTGGTTGATTGTGTTGATTAAGTGAGTAGTTCTGCTTAAGAACCATTTGCTTAAGAACCTTTTCAACTAATTCTACTTCATGAAAAAATAATAAACCGGCATTGCGGCAAAACCAAGCGGGATAATAGCCCCGAAAAACCAGGTGCCGATAAACTCAACAATTGGAGTGTATTTGCGGTGTACCCAGCCCATAGTTCTGAACGCGCTTTGGAAACCATGTACCAGGTGAAAGGTTAATGACCCCATTGCAATTACATAGATAGCTACATACCACCATAAGCTAAAGCTTGCCTGCACACGTGCATGTAAATCTTTAACACGGATAACTTCGGTATTGCCATCAAATGATTGTGAGTGCTCAAAATCAGCTTTCTCTGGTGTGTAGGCTGCTTCGGTTCTTTCGCCTGTAGCCAGGTTGGTGCGGTACTCTTTAAAAGCTACCGTGTTGGTAAACTTGTACTTGTACCAGAAATCGCCCATGTGGATTACGATGAACAAAAACAGGATTGAACCCAGAAGGCCCATGTTTTTTGACGACCATGTTGCAGGCGCTTTGGTTGCTACTGCATAACCAATTGGCCTGGCCTTGCGGTTTTTGGTGGTTAAGATAATTGCATACAAAGCGTGTACCAGTATACTGGCATACAAAATGTAAGCGACAACCTCAATCGGTGGAAAGTGTGTCAGGAAATTGGCATACATGTTAAAGCTGTAACCGCCATCATTACAAAAAAGTAACAGGTTACCGCCAAGGTGTACAATTAAAAATGTACACAAAAACAAGCCCGTTAAAGCCATAATCAGCTTTTTTCCCAGTGACGAGTTAAAGGTTTGTTTAGTTTCGCTCATTATTAACAGATTTATTGGGGCAAAATTATTTATTTATGCCGGGAAAGATATAAACGCTTTACACTTATTATAGCGGAATTGGCTATTTAGAAACGTTCTAAGTATTTTACAGTTGGATGACAGGGTGTTTTGAGAATTATAAGCCCCGGAACGTCATTGCGAGGAACGAAGCAATCTTCGTCCTACAAAGAAGATGCTGAAATATAGCAGGATACGAGCAAAATTTATTGAGTAATATTGTTTGTAAAGCAATGCCAGTACTCATCGGTTACAGCAGCCCCGTGTTCCGCTCATACTGCACAGGCATTAGCCACATGGCCGGTATCCGCTTCACCCAGGTTTAGGGATTGAAGGTTATTGCAACTCCAGATCATAAAAGGTTACAAAATCATAGCCCAATGCGCCATGCCTTACGCCGCCTTTCACGTTGTCGCCAAGTTTTAATGTTTGGTAAACCCACTTGTTAATGTTAATATGCTTATCTATCTGATCGTAATGAAGAAATACATGATAGTATGACCTGCCTTTTGAGGTACTGATATTTTTATTCTCAACCTTAAAGATGTGATAGATAACTGCCGGGTCAGCATATTTATAATTGACATAACAAGCAACCGAAGGTACAAGTAAGCCAAGCCCAATTATTAAGTAACCACAAACTCCATTTTTAAGGGAGGGAATGGTAAACACATCAGGCTGCTTAGATCTTATTATTAAAATAAGAAGCAGTGCCAGCAATAAGCCCGCAGAGGCATAAAGTAACAGAAACTGAATGTTGTTTACAATTCCATGAGCGTAATAAGTGCCATACGATGCAAGAGAAATAATGCCAGCACCCATAACAACCATACAGGAAATGTAGATACGCTTGTTAACCGGGCTTGTTTCTGATACTGTTTTGTAAAGCGATTGTGCCATTATTTTAGGGGTATTTATGGAATGAAGTAACTAAATTTTTTTGTCATTCTGAACACAGTGAAGAGCCTTCGCGCTCTATATAGCCGCTTGCTACCATCCGCACCACACTTCGAGTGCCTCAGTGTGACAGCCAAGATATGATCTTGTCTCTTGTTTCTCGCCTCTTGTCTCTCTTCTACCCGGCCCATCCCTCTCTATCTAAACTCCTGAATTGTATTGCCTCGGCCAAATGTTCTATTTGAATATCTTCGCTTGCAGCAAGGTCGGCAATGGTGCGGGCTACTTTCAGGATGCGGTCGTAGGCACGGGCAGAGAGGCCCAGTTTTTCCATCGCTTTCTTAAGTAGGTTCTGCCCGGCGGTACTGATCTTACACAATTCGCGTACCATTTGCGGGCTCATTTGTGCATTGGCATGCAGGTCTGGCCTATCCACAAAACGTTCTATCTGGACTTCTCTTGCTTTAATTACCCGCTCGCGGATCAATTCGCTTTCTTCCGCCTTGCGTTCGGATGATAGTTCATTAAAATTTACCGGGGTAACTTCTACATGCAGGTCGATACGATCTAATAACGGGCCGGAGATTTTACTCAAATATTTCTGCACCACACCCGGCGGACAAACACATTCTTTCTCGGGGTGATTATAATAACCGCACGGGCATGGGTTCATACTGGCCACCAGCATAAAGCTCGATGGATAGTCAACAGTAAACTTGGCGCGCGAGATGGTAACCCGGCGTTCTTCCAATGGTTGGCGCATTACTTCCAGTACGCTGCGCTTAAATTCGGGCAACTCGTCCAGAAACAAAACGCCATTATGGGCCAGCGAAATTTCGCCCGGTTGCGGGTTGCCACCACCGCCAACTAAGGCTACGTCCGAAATAGTATGATGCGGCGAACGGAATGGCCTAACCGTAACCAAGGCATCTGCTGCCGAAAGCTTCCCGGCAACTGAATGGATCTTGGTGGTTTCCAGTGCTTCCATCAAACTCAATGGCGGCAGGATAGAAGGCAACCTCCGCGCCAGCATGGTTTTACCCGCGCCCGGCGGGCCTATCAGTATCACATTGTGCCCACCAGCTGCGGCAATTTCCAAGGCGCGTTTAATATTTTCCTGGCCTTTTACCTCACTAAAATCGCTGTCGTAGTTGCAGAGGCTGTTGTAAAACTCATCTCGGGTATTTACAATTTCGGGTTCCAGCTTCAGGTCGCCATCGAAGAAACCTACAAGCTCTTTAATATTATCAACCCCATAAACTTCCAGGTCGTTTACAATGGCAGCTTCGCGGGCGTTTTGTTTGGGAAGGATGAAACCTTTAAACCCTTCTTTACGTGCTTGTATCGCAATAGGCAAAGCACCTTTAATCGGTTGCAGGCTACCATCAAGAGATAGTTCCCCCATGATGATATACTTATCCAGTTCTTCAGTAACCACCTGGCCCGATGCCGCAAGTATGGCGGTAGCGATAGTTAAATCATAAGCCGAACCTTCTTTGCGGATATCAGCCGGGGCCATATTAACCACAATTTTTTGCCGCGGCATCCTAAAGCCGGATGTGCTTAAGGCGCTCTCAACCCTTTGCATTGATTCGCGCACGGCATTATCGGGCAGGCCAACTATAAAATATAAAGGTTTGCCGCCGCTAATATTAACTTCTATGGTAATGGTTGTAGCATCGATACCGTAAACAGCGCTGCCAAAGGTTTTAACTAACAAGGTGATAAGAATTTATGAATTGCTAATATAATTGGTTTGAGGGAGAATTAGCAAATGGAAAATAGTGTTTTCCTATTTTGTCATTGCGAGGTACGAAGCAATCTCGTAGCTGTGTAAATCGAATAAGCACTGGCGACGAGATTGCCACGCTAACGCTCTCAATGACAAGAGGGGGGGATCGATATGTAATATAATCAAAAATTAATCAACCAACTCTCCAATCCAATCAACCAAACCTTCCGCATCAACAATCGACCAGGAGTGCGGGTGTCTTGTACCATCAAGCCTGTAACCTTTACCAAGCGCCGGTATAAATGATGCATTCTTATTACCGATTATATTCAGAAAGTTAATCATGGCCGATTGGTCAACGGCATTCATGTCGTAATAATCACGGTTGCGTTCTTTCATTTGCCATAATATATCGGGGTCGCAGTAAATTCTTACCGGCACATCTGTAAGATACTTGGCATTACCTCCGTCCACCTGCGACCGGGAATACATAGAATGTTTGATATACTCATCAGGAAATTGGTCGGGCGAACCGCCATAAATTTTATTAAATGAATTAGCAAGCCATTTGGCTTCTGCCAGTCCGTTCATCATTCCCTGACTTAAGTTGGCCCGGCCATCGTTCATGGTTATAAAACGTTTCGAAGTATTATACAGCCCAGCCATATCAACAGGAGGATCGGCACCAAATACGGCTTTAGGGATAATATAAGTTTTGTTGCCGCCTGCTTTTGCAATTTCGGTATACCTTAATGCAAGCATGCCGCCGCCTGATAATCCACCAATTATAAATTTATCTTTAGGCAAATGATAACGATCTGTTACTTGTTGAAATGTGTTGTTTAAAAATTTAAGGGTTAGATTATCTTCATCAATAGCAGCGTTATTAATAGATAACAATATGGTAATGATATGCTGATCTGATGCCTGTTCAACTAACTTTTTATTGTTGCAAATAACACTTTCTACCGATTCGCCGCTGCTAGGTAGCAAAACCAATACGCCTTTAATACTGCCCTCAGGTAATACGGTGTAGTAAAATAACGAGTCAGTCTTTTTAACATCGCTATAAATATGTTCTGTATTCTGAAGGTTTGATTTAACCTTCGCAAGGCGATTCAAATACTGATTATCCAGGTTGATAAACTGCCCGTCGAGAAAATGTCCTTTCATTGATAGTCTGGTTTTAAAGGTCATAGTTCCCGGACCTTGTAAAGTATTATTTACAAATTGAGCTTTCATTACATTCCCATCATCATTGATCAGGCCTTTACCTTGTAACCGGCCATTTTTAAATGTGCCTTGCAAGGTATAATTATCGCCATATGCTAATTTACCCCGGCCTTCGGGTTTGCCGGCTTTTAGATAGCCGGTGTATTTGCATGAATCTTGTCCGTTCTTTTTCCAGGTAGCAATGCCATAACCATCGGCATAATTGCTCAGGCAGGTTCCTGTCCAGGTAACGGTGTCTTTAGTAGTGTAATTATAATCGAAAATCAGGCAATTGGAATTGTTGATTTGAATGTATTTTCCGGGAGGGCTTTGTGCGAATACGGTAAGTGAAAGAAGTGAAATAAGGAAAGTAAAAATTAATTTCATACAGGTTTAAGCATAAAGCTTAAATGTCTGTAATTTTAAGAAGCGAGCGGATTATTTAACGCTTTTTAACTTTTCAAAAATGGACCTTGCAATAACGAGATGTATTTATCCAATTTGTCATTGCGAGGTACGAAGCAATCTCGTAGCTGTACAGATCGAATAAGCATTGGCGACGAGATTGCCACGCTATCGCTCGCAATGACAAAATGGGAAGTATCAAACAAAAAAAGCGGCTCATCGCCGCTTTTCAAAATATTGTTTCCTGATTCTTGCTTCTGAAGCCTAAGCTGTAAACGCTTCTAAAGCCAATCCAATCCTTTTCACAGTTTCATCCTGGCCAAGTAGTGCAGCAATATCAAACACATGCGGACCGAATTTACCACCAACCAGCATAATGCGGAAAGGTAGCATTACATCACCAATCTTCAATGCTTTTTCTTCGGCTAATGCTTTAAAGGTAGCTTCCAGTTCGGCAGGTTGCCAAACGGGGGCGGCTTTGTAAGTTGCTATTAATGCGTTAAAGAAATCGGTTTTAGCGTCAGTCCATTTTGGTTTTACGGCAGCCAAATCATACTCGGCAGGCACTGCAAAAAAGTAGGCCGATTGCTGATAAAAATCCGGCAGTAAAACCACACGGTCTTTAATGGTATCTATTACTTTTAACAGGTAGGCATCATCGCTAATAACAATACCCTTATCTGCAAGTATCCCTTTAACTTCGTCCTTTATCTTTTCTCCTTTTTCCTTTTTGATCCACTCGGCATTGAACCATTTTGCTTTTTCGAAATCGAATTTTGCACCGGCTTTGCTTACGCGGTCAATCGAGAATTTTTGGATCAGTTCTCCAATCGTAAATAACTCCTGGTCGGTACCATCGTTCCAGCCTAAAGTTGCCAGCAGGTTAATAAATGCTTCGGGTAAAAAGCCTAACTCGCGGAAACCCGGGGTTAACTCGTCGGTTTTAGCATCAAACCAGTTCATGGCATAAACCGGGAAACCCAGACGTGCACCATCACGTTTGCTTAGTTTGCCGTGGCCGTCTGGTTTTAATATTAATGGCAAGTGTGCCCATTGCGGCATTTGCTCCTGCCAGCCCAGGTATTTCCAAAGCAGCAGGTGTACAGGGGCGCTTGGCAGCCACTCTTCGCCACGGAAAGCATGGGTAATCTTCATCAAAAAATCGTCTACCACCACCGCAAGGTGATAAGTGGGCATGCCATCAGCTTTCAACAGCACTTTATCGTCAACCAAATTGGTATCAAAACTTACCGCGCCGCGAATCATATCGGTAAAACCAATCTGTTCGTCTTCCGGCATTTTAATGCGGATCACGTGCGGGGCATGTGCATCTAATAAGGCATCAACCTCATGTTGGCTTAATGAAATGGAATTGCACATCTCGTTACGATGTGCCTGGCCATATTGAAAGTTAGGGATCTCTTTACGTTTTTGCTCCAGCTCGGCCGGGGTATCAAAGGCGTAGTAAGCATGGCCTTGTGCAACCAGGCGTTCGGCATACTCGCGATAAAGCGGTTTACGTTCGCTCTGGCGGTACGGCGCATAAGGGCCGCCAACCACAGGGCTTTCATCGGCTTGTAAACCGCACCATTTAAGGCAGTCTAAAATATATTGTTCGGCACCCTCAACATAGCGGGTTTGGTCGGTATCCTCAATCCGTAAAACAAAAGTACCATTGTGCTGCTTTGCAAAAAGGTAGTTAAACAATACGGTACGTACGCCGCCGAGGTGTAAACCACCGGTTGGGCTTGGTGCAAAACGCACCCTTACTTTCTGGTCACTCATATCGGGTGCAAAGATAGGTTTATAGTTGATTAGGTTGAAATGTTGATTAAGTTGAGTGGTTGCCTAAAACTTAATCAACCCAATCAACAACTCAACTAAATGAACCCTCGTATACTAACTGAAAAAAAATTACGTAATTTGAGAAGTACCACAACATGATGAACCCTTACGAACAAAGAAAACGCTGGAAATATTTGCTGCTTGCTTTTGCTGTAGTTATAGCCAGCGGATCATTGTTATACACCAAATACCTTGTTAATAACCTGGTTAGGGCCGAGCGTACCCGTGCGCAGGTGTGGGCGTTGAGTATGAAACAATTGCTCTCGTCTGATGATAATGATAATGTAAATTATGTTTTGTCTGTACGCGACAGCTTGTCGGTACCTGCCATTGTTGTTGACGAAAAAGGAGATTTAAAATTTTCGAAAGGACTGGATACCACTAAAACATTTATACCCGAAGTAGTATCTGCCGGGTTAAAGGATAGAAACTTACCCAAATACGACCTGCAATATTTTAAAGATGAGTTGGCCAGCATGAAAAAACAACATGAGCCTATTAGGGTTGATGTTTTTCGCGGAAGCTATTGGCTGGTATACTATAAAGATTCACCGTTGCTTACCCAGTTAAGGGTATTTCCTTATATCCAGCTTTCTGTTATTGCCGTGTTTTTAATGGTTGCTTATACTGCATTTAACTCTTCACGAAAATCTGAACAGAACCAGGTTTGGGTAGGGTTGGCTAAAGAAACCGCCCACCAGTTGGGTACGCCAATATCTTCATTAATGGCCTGGATTGAGTTGATGAAAGAGAAATTTAATGCCGAGGACGACCCGCTGATTGCCGAAATGGAGAACGACGTGCACCGTTTAGAAATTGTTGCCGACCGTTTCTCGAAAATAGGTTCGAAGCCGGTACTGGAGCCACAATATGTTTATGATGTGGTGAAAGATTATGTTGATTATTTCCGGGTACGTGTAAGTAATAAAATAACCTTCGAGGTAACCGGTAACCGCAACTTAAAGGCCGGCCTCAATATCCCGTTGTTTGATTGGGTGATTGAAAATTTACTTAAAAATGCCGTTAACGCCATTGATGGCACCGGAAGCATCAGGGTAGACATATCTGGCAGCAAGGCCGAAAAGAAAATTTATATAGATGTAACTGATACCGGTAAAGGCATCCCGCGTAATAAGTTCGAAACCGTATTTAAGCCAGGTTACACTACCCGTAAGCGAGGTTGGGGCCTGGGCCTCTCACTCACCCGCCGTATGGTGGTTAACTACCACAACGGGCAAATATTTGTAAAAGATTCTGAACTGGGTAAAGGCACCACCTTCCGCATTGCGCTGAAAAGTATGATGAAGGAAGTGGCAGAACCTGCTGTGGTGGCGTAAGGTTTTTTCTCACTATGCATTTAATCCATCCCGCCATGCTTCGAGTGCCTCAACATGACATCCTTTCCTTTATTTAATTTATGAAGATGCAAAAAGAGCGCTGTTATGCTGTCCCGACTCCGTTGGGACGAAGCATAAGCGTTGGCCTCTACGATATGTTAATAAAAAAGGGTGTCATCCTAAAGCCCGAAGCGCAGGGAGCAGAGACCCTGCCCACCATGCTTCGAGTGCCTCAGCATGACACCCTTTCTTTTATTCTCTTTTTTCCTTACTTCACCAATCCCCTGCTCTTCAACATCGGGTTAATATCCGGGTTGTGGCCGCGGAAGGCTTTGAACATATCTGCGTAGCTTTCGGTATTACCTTTAGACAAGATCATATCGCGGAAACGCTGACCATTAGCGCGGGTTAAACCACCGTTTTCTTCAAACCAGGAGAAGGCATCATCATCCAACATTTCAGTCCATGCGTAAGCATAGTAACCGGCGGCATAGCCATTAGACCAGATGTGCAGAAAATAACTTGAGCGGTAACGCGGCGGTACCTGCGATAAATTCAATCCGGCTTTTGCCAGAGATGCTGCTTCAAATTTATCTACATCCTGTTTGGCATTATCGGCGCTAAGGGTGTTCCATGCCATATCAATAGCATCACCACCCAAAGCTTCGGTTAAGGCATAGCCCTGGTTAAAGGTGCCTGCTTTTTTAATTTTATCAACTAAAGCTTGTGGCATTGGCGCACCAGTTTGGTAATGTACAGCGAAGTGGGCAAATACTTTAGGATCCATCATCCAGTGCTCATTAAATTGCGATGGGAATTCTACATAATCACGCGCAGTATTCGGGCTGGCCAGGGTTGGGTACTGCTCATTAGCGAACAAACCATGCAACCCATGACCAAATTCGTGGAACATGGTTTTAGCATCATCGGCGCTAATTAAAGCCGGTTTACCTGGTGCTGGTTTGGTAAAGTTGCACACGTTATAAATTACCGGTTTCTGGTTCAGTAATTTAGATTGTCCTACAATGTTGCTCATCCAGGCACCACCGTTTTTATTATCGCGTTTAAAGTAATCGCAATAGAAGATACCTAGCTGGCTGCCGTCTTTGTCAAATACATCAAATACACGTACATCAGGTTGGTATACAGGTAAATCTTTACGCTCTTTAAACGTTAATCCGTACAGTTGGTTGGCTGCATAAAATACACCATCCTTTAAAACCTTATCCAGTTCAAAATATGGTTTAATCTGGTTCTCATCCAGGTCATATTTTGCTTTGCGCACCTGCTCTGCATAAAAATTCCAATCCCAGGGCTCCAGTTTAAAGCCACCTTTTTGTTGATCTATCACAGCCTGAATATCGGCAGCCTCAGCTTTTGCTTTTGCAGTAGCGGCTGGTACCAGTTTACCCAGAAATTGCTCAACAGCTTCTGGTGTTTGGGCCATTTGATCGCGCAGTTTCCAGTCGGCATAGTTTCTAAAGCCTAACAACTTAGCTTCTAAAGCGTGCAGTTCGGCAATACGTGCAATGGTTTTGCGGGTATCGTTGGCATCGCCTTTGTCGGCACGCGTGTATGATGCTTCAAATAATTTCTGACGGGTTGCCCGGTTACTCAGCGACTGCAGTAATGGTTGCTGGGTAGTATTTTGTAATGATAATAACCATTTACCATCCTGCTTAGCGGCTTTTGAATTCTCGGCAGCAGCCTGGATTTCGGCATCTGATAAGCCGGCTAATTCGCTTTTGTCGGTAATTAATAATGCACCGGCTTTGTTAGCTGCCAGTACCATGTTGGTGAATTTGGCGCTCAGTCCGGCTTCTTCCTGGTTGTATTTCTTAAGCGTATCTTTTGCACTTTCAGATAGGTTAGCCCCGGCCAGCTCGAACCGTTGTTCGTAATATTCAACCAATCGTTTCGATTCGGCATCCAGTTTTAAATCGTTGCGTTTTTGGTAGATGGCCTGTACACGTTTAAACAATTTGGTATTTAAGAAAATGGCATCGGTGTTTGCAGCCAGTTTAGATGCTTCATCTTCCTGTACCTTTTGCAAGGTGGGGTTGGTATTGGCACTGGTTACGAGGTTAAAAACGCCGTTTACACGGTTAAGCAATTGTCCGCTTTTTTCCAGGGCCACTAAAGTGTTTTCGAAAGTAGGCGCTTCTGTATTATCTGCAATTTTGCTGATCTCGGCTTGCTGCTGCTTCATGCCTTCTTCAAGGGCAGGCTGGTAGTCGCTATCTTTTATCTTGGTAAAATCTGGTGCCTGCAAGGGTAGCTTGCTTGCCTCGAAAAACGGATTAGTGGCTTCGCCATTATCTGCGCCTGCGGTGCTTAAACGTTTGCAGGATACACCCGCAACAGCGAGCAGTGCCAGTGCCGACAGACCGGAAATTTTTTTCAGGTTCATATTTTATAGTTAGTTGTTTGTTAGTAAATTATGAGACGTTTCTATTTGCGCAATATTGCATCTAAAAAAATAGAAGCGGGTAAAATTATAATTTATATTTGATGCTATAAAGCTATTGTTACAAGCCCTTATGAGTACACCTTTACCAAATGAATATGCCCCCTTGCAGGCCAACTATGTACAAATTGCCAGTAACCGCGGTGATATTGTTAAACTGTTAAACAAGTTAAAAGACGATACCTACGAGTTTTTAACCCAGATACCCCGCGGTAAAGCAAGCTTTGCCTACGCCGAAGGTAAGTGGACTGTTAAACAGGTAATAAGCCATTTGATTGATAGCGAACGGATATTCGCCTACCGCTTGCTCTGCTTTTCGCGCGGAGAAAGGACGGAACTGCCAAGCTTTGACCAGGACCAGTATGTATTTGCGATAGATGCTGAGAGCAGAAGCATAAAAAGCCTTGCAGACGAATTTAAAGCAACGCGCGAGGCCAACATGTATCTTTATGAAAGCCTAACCCCCGAGCAGCTAACCCTTACCGGCAGCGCCAATGGTTATTTTATGACCGTTAACGGTTTGCTTTATGTAATAGCCGGGCACGAAATACATCACCTGGGTATTTTAAGAGATAGATATTTGTAGAGGAAGAGGAGAGGACAAAAGAGAAAGGAAGAAAAAGAAACGAAAGTTTTGCAGTCGCTCGGCTCTTGCCGAGTGACGACTATCAACAGGCCTCAGGCCTATTTTAATAACGGCCGGAGGCCGCGCAATACAGGTCACCCGGCAAGAGCCGAGCGACTGCGGAGGAGAGTAGGGCTATTCAAATTATTTTATATTTGATGGTACACCAATACCACAATTTATGAATGCACCCCAACCCGATGAATACTCGCCGATGCAGGCCGGTTATGTACAACTGGCCAGTGAACACGGTGATGTTATTGAATTACTCACTGAGCTAAAAGACAGCACCTATAATTTCTTTATGCAACTGCCTCCCGAGAAAGGAGACTATGCCTACGCCGAAGATAAGTGGACGGTAAAGCAATGCCTGAACCATATAATTGATACCGAAAAAATCTTTGCGTATCGCCTGCTCTGCTTCGCCCGTGGCGAAAAGCAAATCATGCCGGGATTTAGTCAGAATGATTATGAGGCAGCAGCGCACTCTAATACCCGCACATTACCCAGTTTGGCCGAGGAGTTTAAAACCGTGCGTGCCGGTAATCTATTTTTCATCAATAGTTTAACGCCTGAAGAATTGGCCATCAGAGGAAATGCCACCGGTTATACCATTACTGTTAAAGCATTACTGTATGCTATGGCTGGGCATGAACTGCACCATTTGAATATTTTGAGAGAAAGATATTTGTAGGGGATGGACGGAAAGATTTGTTAACTTTCTTTTGTCATCCAGAGCGATAGCGAAGGATCTTCTTCGTAATGCATTGCTGCTGTACAGGGCGCAGAAGATTCCTCGTACCTCGGAATGACAAAAGGGGTACAACCACTCACCAAATTAAATCTTCAACCTAATCCCAATCTTATTTAACAATCCGGCCAGCCAGATCATCAGGAATGAAAACACCAGGCATTTAATTAAGCCGCCTGTGCCTTCGCTCAGGTATTCGGGATAACCCAAATCGGTCATTTGATAGATAGGGTAGAAGAGGAAGGGCACCAGGTAGCAGGTAAAAGTTTGCTTGCCTGCGGGTTCTATAATTTTAACCCAGTTGTACTTGTGTTTAAAATCGACCACAAAGGCAAAGAAAGCATATACCACTAAACTGATACCGGTACAGATAAATACCCACGATGGCGTGTCGTGCGCTTTAGAAATACCACCGCTAAAGTAGCGTACAATAAAGCCGAGGTTGAAAAGGATAATGGCCAACAGGATCATCCCTGCCCAAAGCAATTTGACTTCCTGGCTTTGTTTAAGGCGCATATACATTACAGATACAAATATGCCTGCCATGGTAAAGGCTTGCATAGCGCCATTACCGGCTATCCAGGCATATTTTTGCACACCGCTCAAAAAGTTAAGCATGCCGAAATGAAAATCAAGGTTGAAGAACAGGAAGAAGATCCATGCTGCGGCCTGGATCCACAACAACCCACCAGAATAGTAATAAATAAGGCTGCACAACAAATACGACCAGCCAATTAAACCCAATATACCCCACCAGGTTAAGTGTAACCATGATTGACCGGGATCGCTGGTTTTGTAGAGGAGTGACATTACGATCAGCAAACCAATTCCAAAACCTTGTAGTATATATCGTTTTGCCTTTGTGATCTGGCTGTAATCGAGAAATATGAAGAAGAAACTAAAGGTGAGCAGGCTTTCCCAAACGGGTTGAGGGAGTAGGGCAGCATGTTCATCGTAGGTTTCCATATTGGCATGATAAAAACCAATGAGTATCAGGGCAAATGAGCGGGTAAAGATCCGCATCGGGATTTTGGTATCACCCTGTTTCATCCGCTTTTCGAAAGCGAAGGGTATAGAAAGGCCTACTATAAATAAAAAGGCCGGGAAAATAGTATCGGCAAGGCCAAGGGCATCTGCATTAACTCCGGCGTGCTTAAGCCACGTTGGTACTTTGGGAATCCCGTCCAGATCATTTACAAAGATCATCAGGAACATGGTAACCGCGCGGAACGCATCTATTGACCTTACCCGGTTGTAAACATTATTCATTAGGTAGATAGATGTTAACGGGCATGATTTTGTTTTAATGTAAACGCAGTTTTACATTAAACTGTATGTTGTAAGTTAAAAAACAATCGGGGTAGTTAATCCCGGTCGCGGCTTAACTTGGTAAACTTCAATGGATTTTCGTTCAGTTCGGCTGTCTCGCGTCTGTGTTTTACAATATGGATAGCTGTAAACAAAGCTTCGCGGAATGAAATTTCTGAGGCCTGGTTTTTACCTGCAATATCATACGCCGTGCCATGATCGGGCGATGTGCGTACAAATTTTAATCCCGCAGTGTAGTTAACACCCGATTCAAAAGCGATGGTTTTAAACGGAATTAATCCTTGGTCGTGGTACATGGCCAGCACTGCATCAAACTGCATGTAAGTGCCGTTGGCAAAAAAGCCATCAGCCGGGTAAGGGCCAAATGCCATAATATCATTGGCACGGGCTTCTTCAATAGCCGGAATGATTGTAGTTTGTTCTTCGGTGCCAATTAAACCGTTATCACCTGCATGCGGGTTTAAGCCCAGCACGGCAATACGTGGTTTCCGGATCCAGAAATCGGTTTGCAATGAAGCGTTCATCAGCTTCAGCTTACCCAGTATTTTCTCAACGGTAATACTCTCTGCTATTTTAGTAACAGGTATGTGGCCGGTAACTACGCCAACACGCAGGGTATCGCTTACTAAAAACATTAATGACTCGGGCGCATTATCACGCTCCTGCAAATATTCGGTATGTCCCGGAAATTTAAACTCGTCGTTCTGGATGTTTTCTTTGTTGATGGGGGCGGTAACCAACGCATCAATATCGCCGTTCACTAAATCATCAGTGGCTTTCTGCAAAGAAAGGAACGCGTATTTGCCGCCGGTTTCGTTGTTAACGCCAACTTCTATCTTCACGTCCTCTTCCCAGCAATTAATCATGTTGGCTTTTTTGTGTACAGCCTGCGATGCATGGCTGATAACGTTAAAGTTGAGGTCGTGTACGTTGCTTAAACGGCGGTGAAATGATGCAACTTTAGTATGCCCGTAAACAATAGGTGTACAATAATCAAAAACGCGCGCATCGGCCAAAGTTTTTATAATTACTTCGAGCCCAATGCCGTTTACATCACCAATACTAATACCTACTTTAATTTTTTCGCTCATACTTACAGAATTACACCGATAGAAAATTGATTGCACCGATATCGTGTCGAATCAACATAATCGCTGCAAATAAAAGATTTTAACACCAATATTCATGACAAAAGCGTAAATATCACGTAATTTGCTGCAAATAAACTCACGAATATGTCATTGGTCAGAGCGAAAAAGCACCTGGGTCAGCACTTTCTGACTGATAAAAACATTGCTGCCCGTATTGTAAACGGACTAAATCCGGAACGAGGCTATACCCAGGTACTTGAAGTTGGGCCGGGTATGGGAATCCTGTCGGACGTGCTGTTACAGAAGACCGAATACGAAACTTACCTCATCGATATAGATACCGAATCGTATGAGTTTCTGCTGAAACAATACCCCACTGCTGCTCCGCGCATAATCAATGCTGATTTCCTGGAGATGGATTTCAACACCATATTTAAAAAGGACTTCGCCATCATCGGCAACTTCCCCTACAATATTTCTTCGCAGATCTTATTTAAAGTATTGGATAACCGCCACCAGGTTGTTGAGGTGGTTGGTATGTTCCAGAAAGAAGTGGCCGAACGCTGCGCTGCCAAAGCCGGAAGCAAAGAGTATGGCATATTAAGCGTTTTTCTGCAAGCCTATTATAAGGTAGAATATTTGTTTACCGTAAAAGCCGGTGCGTTTAACCCGCCACCAAAGGTTTTATCGGGCGTAATCAGATTAACCCGTAATGAGGTATTTACTTTAGATTGTGATGAAAAACTATTTTGGCAGGTGGTAAAAGCAGGCTTTAACCAGCGCAGAAAAACTTTGCGTAACGCGCTATCGTCACTCATCAATAAAGAAAAAATGGGCGAGGAGGCATTACTTGAATTACGAGCAGAACGTTTAACCGTTGCTGATTTTGTGAACTTGACTAATAAAATAAGCGAAACGAGGTAAACCCCTCCTAAATCCTCCCTGGTATAGAAGGCTTTTCTACCCCTTGTTAATGTTAGGAGTGGTAGCACAGTCATTGCATTCCCCTAAATTAGGGGAACACTACTGTCAGTGCAACTTGCCCAAATGTTAAAAAGGGGTATAACGTTAGGCCGACCAAACTTGTGAATGCACCATAGTACCGGAGGAGACTTAGAGGGAGCTAATAATGAAAATCGCAATACTGATTAAGCTCGGTAATAATTAAAGGCAGCCTATTCCGTTACAGCTAATAAAATCATAAGCTTAGATGAAATATTGCTTGTTAGCTATTCTGTTTCTAATGGCCTACCAAACTACTTATGCCCAAACCAAGCCGGGCAGCGATATTATAATTTCAACCAAAACGGTTTTTATCCATTACCAGGGGCAAAAGGATAGCCTGATGTTTCCGGAAGTTTCAACTAAGTATCCGGCACTAACAGAGGCCCTATCCCCAAAGAATTTATTGCAGGGCGACAAGCTTGAAGATGTTGTGGCTAATTATCAAAAATGCGGCTGTGGTATAACGGGTGTAACTTATAGCGTTGGGTTTGTAAATGCCGATGTAATATCGATCGAAATATATTATAACCGGATGGACGACCACCCAACATCATTCGGTGAGTGGCTAACGCTTGATGTGCATACCGGGAAACCATTTACACTCGATAACGAAATTACCCAGGCTGGTGTTGATTATTTAACAGCGCGTTATAAAAAATGGCTAACGCAGAACATCAACGATGAAAAAATAGTAAAGGAGGATGAAGACGCGCAGAAAGATGTTTATGATGATTTGCTTAATTCGACAGAAGCATTAACCCCCAAAGTGATTACGAGCGACTACATTTTTGCCGACAAGGGCATACTGCTAAAAACAGATACCGTATTACCGCAGGAAGCACAGGACCACGAGCCTAACCGTGTTTTGCTGATTACTTATGCACAGCTTAAACCATATATAAAATCAACTTCGGTAGTGTTAAAGAACATACATAAATAGCATTAATTATCAGGTAGTTAATTGTGTTTGTGAGGTATATTTTTATGTATATTTGATTATGGACCTGCAAACCGAAAAATTAGAGTTGATAAAACAGCTGCTGGAGGTAAATGATCCCGATGTGCTGTGTGAGATTAAAGCCGTGCTGAAGCGTAACAGTACAGACTTTTACCATTACCTGCCCGATGCCGTTAAGCAAAGCATTGAAGCCGGGTTACGGGATATTGAAAACGGAAACTTCCACTCGCATCGCCACGTGCCGCATGAGCTCGAAACCCACTATGGTGTTCATGAACATCATTGATCCTAAACGGGCTTTTACCAAATAGCTAAATCTTTTGCCGGGGAGTTGAACGGCCCGTTGTTGTGTGCTTATACCGATTGGAGGGCACATTCTGTCAGTTGATTTGCATCTTTTTTGCTATCTACACTAATTATCAGGGTTTACATTATTTTTGCGCCTCAATATTAGCATAATAAGGCCTTGGATAATAAAAACATACTCATTGTTGATGATTTGCACCCCGCCTTTATGGAAGGTGCCGAAGCTTTAGGTTTCAATTGCAACTATCAGCCTAAAATAACAGTACAGGAAGCACTGGCCATTTTGCCGGAGTACGCAGGTTTGGCTATCCGCTCTAAATTTCAGGTGAGTAAAGAGGTGATAGACCTGGCCACTAATTTAAAGTTTGTAGCCCGTGCCGGTGCCGGTATGGATAATATTGACGAGGCTTACGCACTTGAGAAAGGCATAACCCTGCTTAACGCACCCGAAGGAAACCGCGATGCCGTTGGCGAACATGCCATTGGTATGCTGCTATCACTCATGAATAATTTTAACCGTGCCGATGATGAAGTGCGTGCAGGCGAATGGCGTAGAGAGGCCAACCGTGGTTATGAGTTACGCGGTAAAACCGTAGGTATAATTGGTTATGGCTTTATGGGCAGCAGTTTGGCCAAAAAGCTTTCGGGTTTTGGGGTTGATGTAATTGCTTATGATAAGTATAAAACCGGCTTTAGCGATGGTTATGCCCGTGAAGTAAGCATGGAGCAAATTGTAAAGCTTAGCGATGTGCTGAGCTTGCATATCCCCCTCACCAAAGAAACCAAAGGCATGGTTGATGACGAATATTTATTCCATTTCCGCAAGCCTATCTTCTTTTTAAATACAGCCCGTGGCCCGATTGTAAAAACTCAAGCGGTGCTAAACGCCATTAAAGATGGTAAGATTCTGGGAGCAGGGCTGGATGTGCTGGAGGTAGAGAAGTTTCCGGGTTTGGGTGAACAGGCCTGGTATGAAGAGTTGCGCACTTCGGGCAAGGTATTACTAACCCCGCACGTAGCTGGCTGGACATTCGACTCGTATCGCCGGATAAGCGAGGTTTTGGCCGATAAATTAAAAACAATTGCACAGCCGTAGCTGTACTTATAAACACACGTGAACATTAGGCGGTTAAAAAATTTGGATTTTAAAATTTAAATCGCTTATCTTCGTTTTACACCAAACAAGACTATGCCGGTATGCCGTTATAGTCTTGTTTGTTTTTAAAGCCCTTGCGTAACGTAAAATCGGAAGGGCGGTTTTATTTAATGACATTAAGAGAAGTTTTAATATAATATTGAGTTATGGCAGATGTTGCATACTACACCAAAGAAGGTTTAGAAAATTTAAAGGAAGAATTACAGCAGTTAAAAACTACAGGGAGGGCTAATATTGCTAAAGCAATAGCAGAGGCACGTGATAAGGGTGATCTTTCTGAAAATGCAGAATATGATGCAGCTAAAGAAGCACAGGGTTTGCACGAAGCCAAAATTGCCAAACTGGGCGAATTGCTGGCCAATGCCCGCTTACTGGATGAGTCGAAACTGGATACATCAAAAGTTTTGGCTTTATCGGTAGTTAAAATCAAAAACGTAAAAAACGGCGCTACCATGAGCTATCAGCTGGTATCAGAAAATGAGGCCGATCTTAAAACCGGTAAAATTTCTGTAGCATCACCAATAGCCAAAGGTTTGTTAGGTAAAAAAGTAGGAGAAAAAATAGAAATCACCGTACCTGCCGGTAAAATGGAATTTGAGATACTGGAAATCAGTAGATAGATTTTAGTTATTGAGTGTATTAAGTTATTGGTTGTTAAAACAAATTATTACAACTGCGCTTAGTACACTCATTAACCCAATAACAAATAACTTAATAACCAATGCCCACCATCTTCTCCAAAATCATAGCAGGCGAAATACCCGCACACAAAGTTGCCGAGAGTAACGAGTTTCTGGCTTTTATGGATATTAGTCCGCTGGCTGAGGGCCACGTACTGGTGATCCCCAAAAAGGAAGTTGATAACCTGTTCGATCTGGATGATGAGACTTATACCGGCCTGCAAATGTTTGCCAAAATTGTGGCAGGTGGTATTAAGCGTGCCATCCCTTGCCTTAAGGTTGGCGTTGCAGTAATCGGGCTCGAAGTACCGCATGCACACATCCATTTAATCCCGATTAACAAGGTGAGCGATATCGATTTTTCGCGTCCGAAATTATCGTTCAGCAGCGAAGAGTTAGCTGCAACAGCAGCTAAAATTAAGACGACGATTCACAACGAAATTAGGGAAGAAGACGGCGAGTAACTGCAGTTAGTTATTAAGTTACTGGTAGGATGTATAGTTTCGTACCATTTATTACGCTCACAAATAATAACTCAATAACCTAATAACAAATAACTACAATTACTTCTTAAACTTAATCGGCGCGTTTACCCGTGATTTATTCTCTTTCGCGAACGATTCCCAACCCGAATAGCTGATCTTACTACCCCTGCCTGTGGTTATTTTCTGGAAGCTGTGGCAAACGGCAACAGCCAAGCCATCGGTGGCATCTAAAAACTCAGGCGTTTCTTTAAATTGAAGTAATTGCTGTAGCATAGCGGCTACCTGCTCTTTGGTGGCATTACCATTGCCGGTTATAGCCTGCTTAATTTTCCGCGGCGAATACTCATTCACCGGGATATTGCGAGATAACGCCGCCGCTATACAAACCCCCTGCGCCCGGCCCAATTTTAACATTACCTGGATGTTTTTGCCGTAAAAAGGAGCTTCAATGGCCAGGCAATCAGGATGATACATGTTGATTAGTTCAACCGTTTTTTCGAAAATGCGCTGCAGCTTAATCATGTGGTCATCGCCCGCCGGTATTTTCACAATGCCGAGGCTTATCATTTCGGTTTTAGAGCCCAGCTCCTTAACCACCCCATAACCCATAACCTGTGTACCGGGGTCAATCCCTAAAATAATGCGCTCTTTGCTGCCTGGCAATCCCATAGGGCGTAAAGATACGGGTTGTCAGTTGTCAGTTGTCAGTTGTCGGGACCTTTTTATTCGTTATTTCTTGTAGAATGCGATTATTATTTTCCCGACAACCGATAACTGACAACCGAATCACACCACCGCAACATCATCCGTCAGTCTCACCATTTCGTGTTCCAGGAAATCAATTAATTTTTCAGTTGGGTTAAAGCCGGGACCATTCTCTGCATTATTAACAAAGTTCGATGTTGTATTTACTGCGGTGTAAAGCACTTCTTCGGTGCGTTCGTCAATAATATATTCTACACCGCCAACATCAATGCCTGCATTTTGCACAATGGTTTCCACACACCTGATGATGCTCGCCGATGGTGTGCAGGTTTCCGTTTCCGACTTATGAATATGATTTTTTGTGGCGTATAAATATTTGCCGCCAATGGTTTCTACCCGGGTAATATAACCACCGGCGGGTTCAATAAATTCCTGCACTAGGGCGCTATGGTCGGCACCAAGGTCAATGCGGTTATTAATAACGGCATCGTTTATTTCATCGGTCGAATTAAAATATTGGGCCAGAGTATTGTTGCCATCCACATTAGGTTTAATTACGATGGGGAAACGCAACCCATCGCAAGCTGCCTTCAATTCAGATACATGGTTTATTACATGCGTTTTAAGGTGTTTTATGCCCAGTTGCTGCAATAAAATTAATTGAAGTGCCTGAGATACATCGTGCGAGAAGGCCCTCGAACCATTAATAACCCGCACGCCATGCTCTTCCAGGTGCCTTAAATAGCCAAACATATAGAATACGCTATGCATGCCGTGGTGCAGGTAAGCAGAGAGCCCCATCAGGTTATAAAATACACCGAAGCGGGGCGCCTTTTCTTCAATACAAAAATGATGTTTAAGCTGGTTACTGGTTTGGTAAGGTATCACTCGTATTTCCAGTTCTTGCAGAAATGACCGGAGCTTTTCGGGTTGCTGGTGAGCTATAATGAAGGGCCGCATAGTAGTATGGATTTAGTGAATAAACCGGTTTAATAACATACAGCGCAGTACAAATACAGGTATTGCAGGTTTATAACAATTAATACATCGATGTTGTTACAAATGATAAATACTAAAAAGTCATTTTTTTACAAATAAACTTAACTCTTTATAGTATTAATTATAGATTTGGTTTTGAGACGATAACGTCTCGGGATATTGCATCTTTCTCCTCTTTTTTGCAATGAAGAAACCAATTATAAGCGCACTGGCCCTTGGCCTGTTGCCTCTTTTTTTTATGACCAGCAGCTATGCCCAAAAAGCAAGCGCCGACAGTACTGCAAGCAGTTATGTTGAAAGTTATATCGTAAGTAATTACAATAAAGCCGTTGGTGAGCAATCGCGGTTATATAATGGGATTGAATATACGGCCTATAGCCCGCTGATAAAAAGCAATGCCAATTTTCACGATTTGAAAGACCTGGTTGCGGGCACGGTAATGTTTGATGGCTATACTTTTACCAAGGTACCCATGCTTTATGATTTAAATAAAGATTTACTGGTAGTACAACTTTACAATAAAGTTTCGAATTATATTTTGGCGAGTGACAGGGTTTCGAGTTTTGATATTGACGGCCAGCATTTTGTATACATATCTGCCGATACGGTTAACAATAAGACTTTTTCATCTGGTTTTTACGGTCAGTTTTACAGTGGTAAAACCGAAGCCACTGCGCGGTATAGCAAATCAATCCAAAACCTAACCTCGGGTAATGATATTGAAACCTATTTTACAACAACAAAAAAGCAATTCTATATTAAACGCGGGGCAGATTATGAGGCAGTAAGCAGCGAAGGTGATATTTTAAAACTGCTTAAAGACCATAAAAAGGAATTGCAGCAATACATTAAAGCCAACGATCTGAATTTCAAAAAAGCACCAGAAAAGTCAATAGCCGCTATCACTTCTTATTATGACCATCTAAACCATTAATATGAAGAAAATCTACCTGTCACTTTTGTATTTATTGTTTAGCTGTACTTTATTAATGGCGCAAAGTACAAAACCAATCAGTGTTGATTTTAAACAGGCAACTATTGATGAAGTAGCGGCCGATCTGCAAGCAAAAACCGGCCTTCATTTTTATTACGATGCCGCCCAGTTTGATAGCCTGCGCGTTACCCTGCAACTAGCAGATAAACCACTGGCTACCATTCTTACCCTGGCATTTGCCAATACCAATTATCATTTTGCTATCAGTAATGAGCACGACGTTTTCCTGACCCGCGAGCGCCAGCTACAGCCACAGCTTGCCGCAGGATTTTATAACAAAGCCACAACAGCAAACGGAGGTGCGGCAGCTGTGGCTATAACCGATTATACCGCAGATATTGCTGAGAAAAAAGTTACCGAGGCTACAACAGAAAACAAGCTTTACGAGGTTGGTATAAAAACCAATAATATCAAAGGTGGCAGTGTTACCCTGGCGGGCTATATCCGTGATATTAAAACCGGTGAGGCCGTTATTGGTGCGAGTGTGATGATAGCAGGTTCTAAGAATGGGATCGCTACCAACCAGTTTGGCTATTATTCTATTGTATTGCCACGGGGCCGCAATATCATTAATATTAAAGCTTTGGGCATGAGCGATACGCACCGCCAGGTTGTAATGTACTCTAACGGAAGCCTTAATATTGATGTGCGCGAGCAGGTTACCACGCTGAAAGAAGTGAAAGTATCTGCCGATAAAGTAGCTAACGTGCGCAGCGTTGAACTGGGTGCTACCCGGCTCGATATAAAAAGTATTAAGCAAGTACCCGCCGTTTTTGGCGAGGCTGACGTGCTGCGGATTGTGTTAACATTACCGGGAGTAACCTCGGTAGGCGAGGCTACCACAGGTTTTAACGTACGCGGCGGCGCGGCCGATCAGAATTTGATTTTGCTGAACGAATCGACCGTTTATAACCCTGCTCACTTCTTCGGTTTCTTCTCGGCCTTTAACCCGGATATTGTTAAAGATATCGAACTGTACAAAAGCAGTATCCCCGAAAATTATGGAGGCCGGCTTTCGTCAGTATTACAGGTAACAGACCGCGAGGGAAATAAAAAGAAATTTACAGGTTCGGCCGGTATTGGTTTGCTCACCAGCAGGCTAAATGTGGAAGGCCCGATAGATAAGGATAAGACATCCTTTATTTTTGGAGGAAGGACTACCTATTCGGATTGGTTGCTGCATTTATTGCCTGATGCTTATAAACATAGCAGCGCATCTTTTTATGATCTTAACCTGGGCATTAGTCACCAGATTGATGAGAAAAATAACCTGTACTTTACCGGCTACATGAGCCACGATGCGTTTAAATTAAACAGCGATACCACTTATAGTTACAGTAATAAAAACGCAGCTATAAAATGGAAGCATACTTATAGTAACAAACTGTTCAGCCTTATTTCTACCGGGGTTGATGATTACCAGTACAGCGTAAGCAGCGATGCCAACCCGGTTGATGGGTATAAGTTGAACTTCGACATCAGGCAAATCTACCTTAAAACAGATTTTACCTATTACCTGAGCCGCAAACACACACTCGATTTCGGCCTAAGCTCATTGTTGTATCATGTAGAAGGCGGCAATTATACACCGGAAGGAAGCGGATCATTAGTGGTACCCCAAATGCTGGAGCCCGAGCATGCACTGGAAAGCGCCCTTTACCTCGGCGATAAATTTGATGTAACCAACAGGCTGTCTTTTACCGCAGGGATCCGTTATTCATTATATAATTATCTGGGCCCGCATACGGTTTATGATTATGCACCCGGACAGCCTAAAACAGAAAATACCTTAATTGATAGCACGGCCTACGGCAAAGGCAAAAATATCAAGACTTACGGCGGGCCCGAGATCAGGCTATCAGGCCGGTATAACTTTACCGACGATTTTTCGGTGAAGGCCGGTTATAATACCTTGCGCCAGTACATCCACCTGTTATCAAACACTACGGCTATTTCGCCAACGGATGTTTATAAACTGAGCGACCCTAACATTAAACCACAATATGGCGACCAAGTATCACTGGGTTTATACAAAAACTTTAAATCGAACACCATCGAAACTTCGGTAGAGGTTTATTATAAACGATTAAGGGATTACCTCGATTACAAGAGCGGCGCTGTATTGGTAATGAATCCGCATATTGAAACCGATGTGCTGAACACTCAGGGCAAAGCTTATGGTATAGAATTTCTGATCCGCAAAAATGTAGGTAAGCTGAACGGTTGGACCAGCTATACCTATTCACGCACCTTCCTTCGGCAGGACGATCCGAATGCAGGCGAGCTGATTAATGAGGGGAATTACTACCCGGCAAATTATGATAAGCCACACAACTTCAACTTTACCGGTAATTATCGTTTTACCCACAGGTACAGCATGTCGTTAAACCTGGTATATAGCACCGGTCGGCCAATTACGTTGCCAATTGCCAAATATGAATATGCTGGTGCCGAGCGGGTTTACTATTCCGACCGTAACGAGTACCGCATCCCAGATTATTTCCGTTCCGATTTTTCGATCAATATAGAAGGTAACCATCGCGTGCATCAGCTTACACACAACTCGTGGACTATCGGTGTTTACAACTTAACCGGCCGAAAGAATGCTTATTCAACCTATTTCACATCAAGTGGCGGCACTATCAATGGCTATCAGCTATCCATATTTGCCACAGCCATACCATTTATAAACTATAATATCAGATTTTAAGGACGATGAAAAATTGCTGGAAGATATTATTTGTACTACTTATAACAAGTGCGATAGGGGCTTGTAAAAAACCATATTCGCCCACTATTATAACCCAGGCACCTAATTACCTGGTGGTAGAAGGCTTTATTAACAATGGCGACTCAACTACGATTAAGTTAAGCCGCACCGTACAACTCTCTGACACGGCCAAATCAAAGCCCGAGCTTGGGGCTGTTATTTTAGTAGAAGATAATTTAAATAATCACTACCAGCTTGCAGAGATAGGCAATGGGGTGTATAAAAGCGCTGTTATTAATTTAAGTAATGCACAAACCTGTAGGCTGCATATTATTACGACAGATAAAAAAGAGTATGCATCAGACATGGTGGAGATTGATAAAACCCCGCCAATTGATACCATTACGCATGCTGTTATTAACAACGGCATACAAATGATGGTATCTACCCACGATGCTGCCAATAAAGTGAAATATTTTAGGTGGGACTTTACCGAAACCTGGGAATACGGCTCATATTATAACAGCCGCTACAAATATGTAAATGGCGCTATAACTTATATGACCCCGGACGACTACGACAATATTTGCTGGATCAATGGTAACGGCAATCAGATTCTGGTGGGTTCGGCCGAGAATTTGAGCCAGTCTGTTATCAATAACCAGATCATCACTTTTGTAGATGAATCGACCGGTAAGCTTGCCCTGGGTTACAGTATATTGATAAAACAATATGCACTAACCAAAGAGGCTTTTGAGTACTGGCAAAAACTGAAAAAGAACACCGAGCAATTGGGCAGCATATTTGATGCCCAGCCAAGTGATTTAAAAGGTAACCTGCATAACCTTAACGATGCCAATGAGCCGGTAATGGGCTACATCAGCGCCTCAAACACAACTAACAAAAGGTTTATAATTGGGCATAACAGTATACCGTTATATACACCTAACTATTATCCACCGCCCAATGAATATGGTTGTGTGGTTGGCCATTTACCATTCGACCCAGCCGATACTTATAATGATCGTTTAAACAGGCTATACACACAAACCGACTCTATTATTTATACAACATATGGATCGGGGCCGGTTACGCTGGGGTATCAGTATGCTTATGGCGGTTGTGTGGATTGCCGGTTAAAAATACAAGGCGGATATAATAAAAAGCCAGCTTATTGGCCGGATGTTTTACCATAATAGCTATGAGAAACAGGATACTTCATATCGCCGTAGTTTGTGCATGCCTTAATTTAACAGGTATGTTAAATGCAAGCGCGCAGGTAAATACTATTGAAACCAGTTTTAACCAGTATCAGCAAAAAAACCTGCACGAGAAGTTGTTTGTGCATACCGATAAAAGCTTTTACCTAACCGGCGAAATATTATGGGTTAAAGTGTACGATGTAGACGGTGCAACTAACAAGCCCTTAAAAATTAGCAAAACAGCTTATGTTGATGTGTTGGATAAAGCCAACAATCCGGTAATGCAGGCCAAAATTGCGCTGAACAATGCAAGCGGCAATGGATCGGTATACATACCTGTTAACCTGGAAAATGGCAATTACAAACTGCGGGCTTATACCAGCTGGATGAAAAATTATAGCCCTGATTATTACTTTGAAAAGCAGATCAGTATTATAAACCCGCTAAAATCGCCCGAACAATCAATCGCGGAAGCACCGGTTATTAATTATGATGTTCAGTTTTTCCCGGAAGGGGGGAATTTATTAAGTGGCGTGGCCAATAAAGTAGCGATAAGGATAGTAGGTAGCAATGGTAAAGGCGCAAATTTAAAAGGAGCAGTAATTAATCAGCGTAATGATACCGTGGCCCGTTTTCAGCCTGCTAAATTCGGCCTGGGTAGTTTTATGCTTTCGCCGGTTAAGGGTGATACCTATCGTGCCGTAATTAAACCGGGTAATAAGAACATAGTTAAAGATTTCCCAGCAGTTGCAGACGAAGGCTATGCCATGCAATTGAGCGATGATGGTGCGGGCAAGTTGACTATTAAGGTAAATACTAATGCTACGGGACAGATTTACTTATTCGCCCATGCTGCCCGGACGGTTAAAGTGGCAGAGAATGTTTATTTAAATAATGGATCAGCAACATTTACCATAGATAAAAGTAAGCTGGATGCCGGTATTACCCACTTCACTATATTTAATAGTAACAAGCAACCGGTTTGCGAACGCTTATATTTTACAAGGCCGAGGCAGAAGTTAACGGTAAAAGCCAATGCCAATCAGCTATCCTACGGTATCCGCAAAAAAGTAAGCATTGCCTATAATTCCCAAACACAGGATGGTAAGCCGGTAACGGCCGATTTATCGATGGCTGTTTTCAGGATTGATTCTTTGCAGAAGCCGGAGCAGTTAGATATTCAAAGCTATTTATGGCTAACGTCTGAGTTACGGGGAAACATCGAATCGCCTTCTTATTATTTTGCTAACGCGACTGCCGAAACTGATGCTGCCTTAGATAACCTGATGCTCACCCAGGGTTGGCGGCAATTTGATTGGAATAACGTATTAAGTAATACTGCACCATCTTTTAAATTCTTGCCTGAGTATAATGGGCACATAATTGTAGGCAGGATGACAAATATTGCCGATAACACACCGGCGGTAGGGGTAATTGCTTATCTCGGTATTCCGGGCAAACGGGTGCAAATGTATCCTGCCGTAAGTGATTCAACAGGGCACCTCTTGTTTAATACCCGCGATATGTACGGGCCGGGCGAAATTATTGTGCAAACCAACACGCAGAAAGATAGTACTTACCATATCGAAATACTCAGCCCTTTTTCGGAGCAATTCTCAAACACAACTTATCCAGCCCTGCAACTAAATACTGCTACACAGCCATTGCTAGAAAACTACAGCGTGGCTATGCAGGTACAAAATCTGTATTCGTCAGCTAAAATTAAGCAGTTTTATGCCCCGGCTATTGATACCAGCGCGTTTTACTTTAGGCCCTATAAAACTTATATGCTCGATGACTTTACCCGCTTTACCACTATGGAAGAGGTGTTGCGCGAGTATGTATCAGAAGTGAATATTGTGAAGCCGAAGAACCAATATCATATTAAAACGTTAGCAGAAACCAGCTTCTTAGGCAGCGACCCGATGGTATTGGTTGATGGCATCCCGATTTTTAATACCAACAAAGTAATAGCAATGGACCCGCTGAAGGTGCGTAAACTGGAAGATGTACGTTCCCGTTACTTTTATGGCCCAACTGCATTAGATGGTATTTTTAGCTTTACCACCTACAAAGGTGACATGGGCGGCGTAGAAATTGACCCGCGCGCCGTAGTACTTGATTATGAAGGCATGCAAATGCAGCGCAAATTTTACTCACCGGTATACGATACCGATGCCCAAACCAACAGCCACCTGCCCGATTTTAGAAATGTACTTTACTGGCTGCCTACCGCCGGCACAGGTATCAACGGTAAAAATGAGGCATCGTTCTATACTTCAGATCAGCCGGGTAAGTATATCGCTGTTATACAGGGCATTACTGTCAATGGTGAAGCCGGGATGGGGTATGTGAGTTTTGAAGTCTCTAAATAGTAGCAGTGGCGAGTGGCAGTAGCAGTTTCCTTTGTTCAACAACTGCCACTGCCACTAAAAAACTGCTACTAACCTTACGGTCTTAAGCAAGTTTTCTGCAATACAATGGTATCAATCCATTGCTGTTGTTTCTCTTCGCTGAAAAATTTGGCAGGAGTTTCAAGTTTACACATCCTGATATCTTTGGCATGGCAATGTTTGGCAATGGTAACAACCTGGCCGCGCATGTTGGCAATGCCGTTAAAGGTTTTGCGGGTAAAGTAAACTGCTTTTAATTTGGGCAGGGTATCAATGAGGGTAATAATATCTTTCCACTCGTGTACGTGAGTGTCTTCAAAAGCATCGTCTACATTGCCATCTTCACCTTCGGGGATTTCTAATGAATGTATAATATCGGCAAAGTCTATTTTGTGCTCAGCCATAAAAGCTTGCTTGTCGGCAAGCGGCGCATCTTTAAGCGAATCGAGTTTCCAGCAAATGGGCAGTAAATGCCACAAGAAGTTGCGGGGACGGCCATGAAAGAAATCCGTCTTATCATCAGTATCCGGACTAAATGTACCCAGGATCAAAATCTCTGTATCTGCACTAACCTTGTGATCCCTGAACTTGTGTAATATAACCGGCATAATTTCTCTGATTTACTGAAAGGCGCAAATTACGAAAGATATATTATAAAGGAGGGTTGTCGGTTTTCAGTTGTCGGTTGCCTGGATTTAACGGTGTTTGAATGTCATTATCAAATTGCCGAATCAACAAATCGACAAATTAAAACAACCTTAACTGCCCGTTATTCTCCTTAAATGCAGGCGATACCTCATTAAAGTTAGATAAGGAAATCCCCAACAGGCGGATCTTCTTATCTTGATCTGTCTGTGCCAGCAGTTGTTTGACAGTTTGCACAATCGTTTCCAGGTCAGCAATTGGGGTAGTGAATGATTGGTTGCGGGTGATCTGTTTAAAATCGCTGTATTTAATTTTGAGCGTAATGGTTCGGCCTTTCAATTCATAGCGCTGCAGGCGCTCGACTACTTTAATAGCCAGTTTATCCAGTTCGGCGTGCATTTCATCAATGTCGGCAAGGTCATAAGCAAAGGTATCTTCGGCACCCATCGATTTGGTTTCGCGGTGTGGTTGCACAGGGCGGTTATCAATACCACGCACTATTTGATAATAGAATCGTCCGGCTTTGCCAAAGTGGCGTGTCATCTCAGCCTCGCTTAATTGTTTCAGGTCAAAACCCGTGTGCAGGTTCATGCCTTTCATTTTTTGCGCGGTTACTTTACCAACGCCATGAAATTTCTCTACCGGCAGTTTCTCCATAAAACTTTCGATAGAGGAGGGGCCGATAAACTTCAGCCCATCAGGCTTATTAATATCCGAGGCAATTTTGGCCACAAACTTATTGATAGATACCCCTGCCGATGCGGTAAGGTTTAACTCATCTTTAATGGCCTGTTTAATTTGCTGGGCAATTTCAATCGCCGAACCAATGTTTAGTTTATCCTCCGTAACATCCAGATAAGCCTCATCCAATGAAAGTGGTTCAATCAGATCGGTATACCTCGAAAATATTTCGCGGATGTGGCGTGATACTTCTTTATACTCTGCAAACCTCGGCCTTACAAATATGGCGTGGGGACAAAGTTTCTTAGCCACTCTCGCCGACATGGCAGAGTGGATCCCATACTTCCGCGCCTCGTAACTGGCAGTAGCCACAACACCCCGCCCATCCGGCGAACCGCCAACAACCAAAGCCTTGCCGCGCAATTCAGGATTATCCCGTTGCTCAACCGAAGCATAAAATGCATCCATATCAATGTGGATGATTTTGCGGTGGGTGGTATGTTCGGGTTGCTCGGTCATTAATTGTTATAAACTCAGTTTTTTTCTCTCTGCTTACGTTTTACCCCTTATTAACATTGCTGCAAATTGCAGGAACAGTAGTATTCCCCTAATTTAGGGGAAAGCAGAGGCAGTGCTTTAGCAATAACTTTCATAAGGGGTAAAAATCTTGAATGATTACAAATTCTGTTACATCATCTTCCACAACAATAAACACACCACAGCACCAATCAAGGTATTTAAAAAATTAACTACATTATTACCTATCAAATTTTTGCGTTCCAACGTTGCACCTAAAACAGAATCGGCCAGGTTGCCAATGGCGCCGCCAATCATAATCCACAAAAAACTAATACCCCACCCAAAGCCGATAGAATAAACTAAGGCAATTAGTGCTGCACCAATAATACCTATTAAGGTGCCTTCCAAACTTACAACGCCGTCCAGCCCGCGCTGGTCTTTCTTAAAAGTAATAATGTTGTAAAACCGTTTGCCGTAAACAGTACCCAACTCAGAAGCCAAAGTATCTGCAGTTGCGGCGGCTAAACTGCCGGCCATCATAATGCGGTGGCTGACTGCAGCTTCTGGCATACGCCAGATAATAGCGCCAATGAGTGCAGCTACACCTCCGTTGGCAATAACCTGTCCGGCGGTTCTGCGGCCTTTGTCTTTCTCGGCAGCGCCAATTTGTTGTTTGCTGCGTATTTGCCAGCCGGTAGCGCCCGATCCTAATATAAAGAATAGTGTAAGCATGGCTATGCCGGTTAATCCTGCGCCCTGGTAAATAAGCAGACCGGTTATTCCACCGGTTATGGCTGCTGGTATGGTGAGCTTTTTAAAATATATGCTCAATAGCATTCCAGCTATCAGAAAAGTATACACGGCGTAATTTTGAATGGGCATATTTTAAATTATATCCAAATATAAAAATTGAATGCCCTATGCTTATACCTTTGTATTAATGAGCGACATTTTAGGCCAGGCACTGCACGGCTACCATCATCAAAAAGCTAAACATAAACTTTGGATCCACAACCAATACGGCCCCAAAGAGGAAATGCCCATTGCTATCTATTTTAGGGAAGAAGATGACATGCCCGATTTAGAATGGCTTGCCGTTGAGCAATGCCGCGGCAAGGTGCTCGATATTGGCGGCGGTGCCGGGAGCCACGCCTTGTTGCTGCAGGAAGAAGATATTGATGTAACTGCGATAGATATTTCACCGCTTTCGGTAGAAGTAATGAAGACCCGCGGCGTAAAACAAGCCCTCGTAGCAGATATTTATACCTATAACCAGGGTAAATACGACACGTTGTTATTGTTGATGAATGGTATCGGCCTGGCTGGGAACATCGAAGGTCTGAAACGCTTACTTGCACACCTTAAAACCCTGATGAACGAAGATGCCCAGCTGCTATTCGATTCGTCCGACATTACCTATTTATATGAAGGCAACCTGCCCGCAGAAGGTTACTATGGCGAAATAACTTATCAATACGAATACAATCAACAAAAAACAGATTGGTTTAATTGGCTTTATATAGACGAGCACACCATGCAGGCTATTGCCGAAGAAATGGGTTTTACCATGGAGGTGTTAATTGAAGATGAGCACGGACAGTATTTGGCGAGGCTGACGGTTAATTAATAATGGCACCTGTTCTGCAACATACCCGTCCCGAAGAAATCACCCGTGATTTTTTGTACGAAGTGGATAAACACCTGCAGGATATTGTTACGGGTAAGGCAATCGAAATGTATGAGATAGAAACCTTTGCCGATTTGCTGCATATACACCCTACTCATGTGAGCAATACCATTAAACAATATACAGGTAAATCGCCCTGCCACTTCTATCAGGAAAAAATTATGGAAGTGGCAAAGCAGTTGTTGACTACTACAGATCAATCGATCAGGGATATTGCTTTTTTGATGACTTACGATCCGTCAAACTTTAGCAAAGTATTTAAACGTTTTGTTGGCGTTACGCCTAAGCAGTACAGGACTGCAAATACTTAAATCATCACCATTTTAAAGAATTACTGGTGCCGAGCTTTGTAAAAAAGTTAGTTAATGAAAAATTCGACAGTAAAAACCGCCATTGTAACCGGCGCATCAAGGGGTATAGGCAAAGCTATCGCCATAAAACTGGCAGCAAATGGCTACCAGGTAGTTGTTAATTATGCCAATAGCGAAGCCGAGGCACAGCGGGTTGTAGCGCAAATTGAACAAGCCGGAGGCATAGCCATTGCTGTACAAGCTGATGTATCAAAAATTCAGCAATTTGAGAATCTCTTCGATATGGCCGAAAAGACCTATGGCCCGGTTGATGTGCTCATCAATAATGCAGGTGTGTCTAAATTAAGCCCGATTGCTGATAGCGATGATGATTTGTTCGACTATCTCTTCAATATCAACGTTCGCGGCACGGTTAACGGGTTAAAACTCGCTGCGAAAAGATTAAGCCAGGGAGGTCGTATCGTTAATTTTTCGAGCACCGCTGTCGCTACATCAACACCAGGTATGGGGCTATATGTAGGTACAAAAGCTGCGGTTGAAGCTATTACCAAAGTATTTGTGAAAGAATTACGGGGCCGGCAAATCACTGTAAATATGATTGCGCCGGGATTAATTCAGTCCGAAATGTTTTTCGAGGGTAAAACGGCAGCACAAATTGCACAAATGGAAAAACTATCACCATTAGAACGTTTCGGTAGTGTTGATGAGGTTGCCGATGCTGTAGCTTATCTTGTGAGTGAAGATGCAGGTTGGGTAAACGGACTGCTAATTAGGGTTAATGGTGGGGTTGCTTAACGGCTAACCTCTTGATATTAAGCCACTATTTTAAACCAATTTCAGTCAAAAGCTAAAAATGCGCCTTAAAAAGGGTAAATTTGTCGCCCCTCCGGGATTTTAAAATACAAGATATGGCGTGGTTAGATAAATTGAAGCTGAAAAAAGGATTAATACAATCATTAAACGAAGTAGGTTTCGTAGCTCCTAAAGAAATACAACAAAAAACACTGGCCCGCATTATGGGCGGGCAGGATGTAATTGGCGTTGGCCCCGAAGGATGCGGAAAAACCACCACCTATATACTGGCTGCACTCAATAAGTTTAATTATACGCCCGATGGCGTACCGAGAGTTTTGATTTTGGTGCCCGATAAAGAAAAGGTTGAAGAGGTTATTGCCCAGATCAATCAGATCAATAAAAACAAATCGCTCAGGATAGTCGCCCTGTTTGCAACTCCGGGTATAGAAGCCCAGATGGATGCCATGGCCGAAGGGGCCGATATTGTAGTGGCAACACCCGATCGTGCACGTGCCATTTACCTAAAGTTGGGGCTCGATGTAAATAAGATAGAACTACTGATTATCGATGATGCCGAACTTGTTGTTAAGCAGGGCCTGCAATTGCCGGTGGTTGAACTGGCAAACAGTATCCCTAAATGCCAGCATCTTGTTTTTACAGAGGTAATCCATGATCGTTTAAACAAAATGACTGCGCCTTTTATGAAACAGCCCGCCATTGTTGAGGTTGAAGAAGTAGGAGAGCCCCTGTTTGATACGCATCCGCAGCTGTTATACCTGGTACCCAACTTCGGCACCAAAGTAAACTTGCTCAACCTGTTTATGCAGGATGAAGACCTGTTTACCAAAATAGTGCTGTTTGTAAATACCCGCCCAACAGCCGAGAAATTATACAAAAGCCTGCACGACCGTAAAACTACAGTTGGTTTATTAAATCCGTGGTTTTTCGAGATGAATGGTTTTGAATCAATCTATGATTTCAAGAGTGTTGATACCCGGGTGTTAATTGTGGTGAATGATGCAGAACAGAAACTCGATCTGGATGATATTCCCTTCCTGATCCATTTTGAACTGCCGGTTGAAAAGGAAACTTACATCGATCGTATGATCAATGATTCGCCCGAGGTTGAAGATGAAATCATGGCCATTACCTTCGCGACTGATCTGGAATTAACGGCAGTTAAAAAGATCGAGCAAGCCACTGGTCAGAAGATCCCTTTGGCAGACCTGCCCGAAAACCTGATTATCGAAAAAGAACGAAAAAGCGGAGACGCTGCCGAAAAGAAAGCAGCCAAAGCTAAAGCCGATGAAGATGCCCCGGGCGCAGCCTTTCACGAAAAGAAAGCCAGCAATGCTAAAACCTATAACTACCGTGCAGGCTTAAAGGCTAAAATGAATAATAAGAAAAAGCATTCGTAGGTTATAGTTGATGGTTTATAGATTATAGATCAAAGAAATGATTTATAGTTTCGGTTCGTCTATGGACTATCAACTATGATCTATGAACTAAATAATATTAAAACGAGGTGGAAACGTAAAGGTCTTCCACCTTTTTTCTTGCCCAATCTGTTTTGCGGAGAAACTTCAGGCTCAATTTAACGCTCGGATCGTCATTAAAACAATTGATGCGGATGCGGGATCCCAACTCAGGCCAGCCATAATGGGCTACCAATTCATTTAAAATCATTTCTAAAGTTTTACCATGGAGTGGATTATTGGCTTGCTGTTGCATCATTTACAAAAGTACTATAAATAAAGAAGAGTGGTTTTTGGGCAATATGTTAATTAGTTGCTGCCTTTTGCACTCAATATATGATAGCTTTTATACCACTTAACATTTAATAAAGCGCCCTTCTATATATACAGTAACGTACTATTTATGTTGGATACAAAATTGGGAATGTAGTTGTTTGGATAATCTGTTGATTTTTTAGAGCTGATAAACAGCGCATTGCAACTATAGTGTGTTATTATTATACGAATGGTTTGCAAAAACAAAAAAGGTTCATACCTTTGCAGCCCGCAAACGAGATAGCGGGATGTTCATTGAAAGGGTAAAGAGGGGTTGAAAAAGAGGTTAAGAAAATGTTAAAAAACATTTCCGGATACCAAAAAAGATTCTCATCTTTGCAGCCGCTTCGGAAACGAGGCGAAGTTCTTAAAAAGGCAGATGAAAATGAGGTTAAGCAAAAGCGATAAGCGGATGGGAAACTGAAGAGAAAAGCAAATGAAAATGCGCTGATCATCATCGAAAAGAAAGCTAAAAAATTCTTCAAATAAAATTTGGAAAAAACAAAAAGCTTCTTACCTTTGCACTCCCGAAACGGGGAAAGAAAACGGAGAAAAGCTGGTGATAACCAGGGAAGTAAACGGAAAGAAAAAGCGAAGCGCAATGCCTAGCGAATGACAAATGAAAGGTTAACAATCGCAATGATTGTAAAACATAAAGCTGAACCGTGAGGGGAAGTGAAAAGTTCTTTTTTTAAGATATAACATGTAGCGAAGCGGAATGGAGATCGAAAGATTGAAGTTCAGTTTTAAGAAAACAAATCTGATAAGCTCGTAGGATACTGTATAAAGATACGAAGATGATAAGGGAAGCAGAGTTCTGGTAACGGAGCTCGGATTACCGGCCTCATCAGATTAATACAGATTTCTATTTTGAGTAATAGGGTCTGGACAAACAAAAACATTTTACAATGGAGAGTTTGATCCTGGCTCAGGATGAACGCTAGCGGCAGGCCTAATACATGCAAGTCGGACGGGATTTTGGAGCTTGCTCCAGATGAGAGTGGCGCACGGGTGCGTAACACGTATGTAACCTACCATTGTCAGGGGGATAGCCTCTCGAAAGAGAGATTAACACCGCATAAAATCACGGAACGGCATCGTTTTTTGATCAAATATTTATAGGACAATGATGGGCATGCGGGACATTAGCTAGATGGTGAGGTAACGGCTCACCATGGCGACGATGTCTAGGGGATCTGAGAGGATGACCCCCCACACTGGTACTGAGACACGGACCAGACTCCTACGGGAGGCAGCAGTAAGGAATATTGGTCAATGGAGGCAACTCTGAACCAGCCATGCCGCGTGCAGGAAGACGGCCCTACGGGTTGTAAACTGCTTTTGTACTGGAATAAACCTTTTCACGTGTGAGAAGCTGAATGTACAGTAAGAATAAGGATCGGCTAACTCCGTGCCAGCAGCCGCGGTAATACGGAGGATCCAAGCGTTATCCGGATTTATTGGGTTTAAAGGGTGCGTAGGCGGCTTATTAAGTCAGGGGTGAAAGGCGGTAGCTTAACTATCGGAGTGCCCTTGATACTGATGAGCTTGAATGCAGCTGAGGTAGGCGGAATGTGACAAGTAGCGGTGAAATGCATAGATATGTCACAGAACACCGATTGCGAAGGCAGCTTACTAAAGTGCGATTGACGCTGAGGCACGAAAGCGTGGGGATCAAACAGGATTAGATACCCTGGTAGTCCACGCCCTAAACGATGAATACTCGATGTTGGCGATATACGGTCAGCGTCTAAGCGAAAGCGTTAAGTATTCCACCTGGGGAGTACGCCCGCAAGGGTGAAACTCAAAGGAATTGACGGGGGCCCGCACAAGCGGAGGAGCATGTGGTTTAATTCGATGATACGCGAGGAACCTTACCCGGGCTTGAAAGTTAGTGAATGATACAGAGACGTATCAGTCCTTCGGGACACGAAACTAGGTGCTGCATGGCTGTCGTCAGCTCGTGCCGTGAGGTGTTGGGTTAAGTCCCGCAACGAGCGCAACCCCTGTGTTTAGTTGCCAGCACGTAATGGTGGGGACTCTAAACAGACTGCCTATGCAAATAGAGAGGAAGGAGGGGACGACGTCAAGTCATCATGGCCCTTACGTCCGGGGCTACACACGTGCTACAATGGGCAGTACAGAGGGCAGCTACCTGGCAACAGGATGCCAATCTCAAAAAGCTGTTCACAGTTCGGATCGGGGTCTGCAACTCGACCCCGTGAAGTTGGATTCGCTAGTAATCGCGTATCAGCAATGACGCGGTGAATACGTTCCCGGGCCTTGTACACACCGCCCGTCAAGCCATGGAAGTTGGGGGTGCCTGAAGTGCGTAACCGCAAGGAGCGTCCTAGGGTAAAACCGATAACTGGGGCTAAGTCGTAACAAGGTAGCCGTACCGGAAGGTGTGGCTGGAATACCTCCTTTCTGGAGCAGTATCCAAGATTACGGGTCAGATAGCAAAGCTAAAACGCGCTTTGCAACATGTTATACTTAAAAGATATTCAGATTTAGTGGTGAGTTTGAATGAGTGAGTGGTGAGTAGTTAATACTCGAAACTCAAAGCTCAAGACTCGCAACTAGATTAAAGGAAACCCAGAAGATGAAGCCATCAGGTTGGTTGGCTTTAACCAGGCATCTGGCTTACGGATGCTATTGAATAGAATAGTCTCGTAGCTCAGTTTGGTTAGAGCACTACACTGATAATGTAGGGGTCAGCAGTTCAAATCTGCTCGAGACTACAGGGGGCAAATGATAGAAGGAAGGAATGATAGAATGATAGAGTAGTAATATTCACTCATTCACTCATTAAAACATTCACTCATTAGATTTTCCGGGGGATTAGCTCAGCTGGCTAGAGCACCTGCCTTGCACGCAGGGGGTCAACGGTTCGAATCCGTTATTCTCCACCAAACCCTCCATAACCCTACCAAGGGATGGATATTGACAAAAGCCCCTTTAGGGGTTGGGGTGAAAGTTCTTTGACATATTGGAAGAAGTAATTGAATAAACTGAAACAACAGTAAGGACAGTTACGAAGTTAGAAGTTATTAAGTTAATAGTTACTCTCGCAAGAGAGCTACGAATAACTCAATAACCCAATAACTGAATAACTATCTTAATATAAAGACATACCATATCGAGCAAAAGCGATAATGGTAGAAGAAAGTAAATAAGGGTACACGGGGGATGCCTTGGCTCTCAGAGGCGATGAAGGACGTGATAAGCTGCGATAAGCTGCGGGGATTAGCAAATATGAATTGATCCGCAGATTTCCGAATGGGGAAACCTATCCATTTGAAGAATGGATGCAAATGCGCAAACCTGTTGAACTGAAACATCTAAGTAAACAGAGGAAGAGAAAACAATAGTGATTTCCTGAGTAGTGGCGAGCGAAAGGGAAACAGCCCAAACCGGCTTTGTTACGGCAAAGCCGGGGTTGTAGGACCACAATATACGATAACTTAGTGAAGCTGAATGGGGTGGGAAACCCAGTCATAGAGCATGAGAACTGCGTAAGCGTAAGCGAAGTTAGGTTAGTGGAATCCTGAGTACCGCGAGGTCGGAGACGCCTTGTGGGAACCAGCCGGCACCATCCGGTAAGGCTAAATACTACTGAGAGACCGATAGTGAACCAGTACCGTGAGGGAAAGGTGAAAAGAACCCCGAACAGGGGAGTGAAATAGAACCTGAAACCGTGTACTTACAAGCGGTCGGAGCAGACTAGATCTGTGACGGCGTGCCTTTTGCATAATGAGCCTACGAGTTACTCTTCTCTGGCAAGGTTAAGTGTTGAAGACACGAAGCCGAAGCGAAAGCGAGTCTGAATAGGGCGTGCAGTCAGAGGAGGTAGACGCGAAACCTTGTGATCTACCCATGACCAGGTTGAAGGTGCGGTAACACGTACTGGAGGACCGAACCGATAAACGTTGAAAAGTTTCCGGATGAGTTGTGGGTAGGGGTGAAAGGCTAATCAAACTGGGAAATAGCTCGTACTCCCCGAAATGTTTTTAGGAACAGCCTGGCGGTTGAGTTATTCAGAGGTAGAGCTACTAATTGGGTGCGGGGGAGTCAAATCCTACCAAATCCAGATAAACTCCGAATGCTGAATAACATACGCTGGAGTGAGGCTCTGGGTGCTAAGGTCCAGGGCCGAGAGGGAAAGAACCCAGACCATCAGCTAAGGTCCCCAAATTACTGTTAAGTTGAACTAACGAGGTCCGACTGCACAGACAGCTAGGATGTTGGCTTGGAAGCAGCCATTCATTTAAAGAGTGCGTAACAGCTCACTAGTCGAGCGGTCGGGCATGGATAATAATCGGGCATTAAACAGTATACCGAAGCTATGGATTTGCAGTAATGCATCTGGTAGGGGAGCATTCTATCGCCGGTGAAGCGTAAGGCGACAAGCTAACGTGGAGGTTATAGAAAAGCAAATGTAGGCATAAGTAACGATAAGGCGGGAGAGAAACCCGCCCACCGAAAGACTAAGGTTTCCTGATCAACGCTAATCGGATCAGGGTTAGTCGGGGCCTAAGGATAATCCGGGTGGAGATTCCGATGGACAACTGGTTAATATTCCAGTACTTTTTACAACTGCGATGCAGTGACGGAGTAGTGACACATCCGCGTTCTGACGGAATAGAACGTTAAAGGCCGTAGGTATAGGACGAGTAGTAAAGTACGCTTGTTTTGCTGAAAGCTGATAGTACAGCGAGCCTTCGGGTAAGTTGATAGTGATGGTAATCAGACTTCCAAGAAAACCTGCTAAGCTTCAGGTTGTAAAAACCCGTACCGTAAACCGACACAGGTAGTCGAGGAGAGAATCCTAAGGTGCTCGAGTGAATCATGGCTAAGGAACTCGGCAAAATGGCCCTGTAACTTCGGGAGAAGGGGCGCTGGCAGCAATGTCAGCCGCAGTGAAAAGGCCCAGGCGACTGTTTAACAAAAACACATGGCTTTGCAAAATCGAAAGATGACGTATAAGGCCTGACACCTGCCCGGTGCCGGAAGGTTAAGAGGGGATGTTAGTCGCAAGGCGAAGCATTGAATCGAAGCCCCGGTAAACGGCGGCCGTAACTATAACGGTCCTAAGGTAGCGAAATTCCTTGTCGGGTAAGTTCCGACCTGCACGAATGGTGTAACGATCTGGGCGCTGTCTCAGCCATGAGCTCGGTGAAATTGTGGTATCGGTGAAGACGCCGGTTACCCGCAACGGGACGGAAAGACCCCATGCACCTTCACTACAACTTAACATTGATATCGGCTACAGGATGTGTAGGATAGGTGGGAGACTGTGATCTGGCTTCGCTAGGAGTCAGTTAGTCAACGTTGAAATACCACCCTTTCTGTATTTGGTGTCTAACTCTATACAATGGAGGACATTGTTTGGCGGGTAGTTTGACTGGGGTGGTCGCCTCCAAAAAGGTAACGGAGGCTTTCAAAGGTAAGCTCAGTACGCTTGGTAACCGTACGCGGAGTGCAATAGCAAAAGCTTGCTTGACAGTGAGACAGACAAGTCGAGCTGGGTCGAAAGACGGATATAGTGATCCGGTGGTTCTGCATGGAAGGGCCATCGCTCAAAGGATAAAAGGTACGCTGGGGATAACAGGCTGATCTCCCCCAAGAGCTCATATCGACGGGGAGGTTTGGCACCTCGATGTCGGCTCGTCACATCCTGGGGCTGGAGAAGGTCCCAAGGGTTGAGCTGTTCGCTCATTAAAGTGGCACGCGAGCTGGGTTCAGAACGTCGCGAGACAGTTCGGTCCCTATCTGTTGTGGGCGTTGGAAGTTTGAGTGGGGCTGACCTTAGTACGAGAGGACCGGGTTGGACTAACCTCTGGTGAATCTGTTATGCCGCCAGGTGTACTGCAGAGTAGCTACGTTGGGAATAGATAAGCGCTGAAAGCATCTAAGTGCGAAACTAGCCACAAGATGAGACTTCCATTGAGGGTCGTAGCAGACTACTACGTTGATAGGTTACAGGTGTAAAGGTGGTGACATCATAGCCGAGTAATACTAATTGCCCGAAGCTTTCTTCGACAACGGATAATGTGGTTATTGAGTTAATAGTTACAGGTTAGCAATAACTAATAACCGAATAACTTAATAACCACAGAAAACCAAAACAATAAGCTGTTTAACAGTGAAAATCAATACTTCTTTCAATAATATGTCATTGTTCTTAGTGAATAGAGAATGGTTGACTAAGTGAGTAGTTACAAATGGAACTACTTAACCACTTAACTCAATCAATTACTCACTACTAACATTAAAGATATTCAGGTGCCTATATCGGCGGTGTCCACCTCTTCCCATTCCGAACAGAGAAGTTAAGCCCGCCAGAGCCGATGGTACTGCAGTAACATGTGGAAGAGTAGGTCGGCGCCAAACCTTATCAAGAAGCCTTTGCTATACAGCAAGGGCTTTCTTGTTTTATGGGGATTGGTGAGTGGTGAGCAGTTGATTAAGTGAGTAGTTCTGCTTTTAGAACCTATCAACATAGGCAACCAATCAACCATAACCAACAAACAGAACAACCAGTTATGCCCCAGATGGGAAGGGATGCGGGCGCTTAACTAACCACCATAATATAATACCAAAGGCAGCATGGGAAACCACGCTGCCTTTTTTGCTTAATGCTATGGCAAATTACCTGTACTACAATAGCTAAGACCAATGAACTATTGAACCAATAAACCAATAAACCAGTGAACCTTCACCCTAAACCTGATAGCAGCGGATACCGGCCTGGTGAATAAGGCCGGTGCAGTATGAGTGGATAGCGGGACTGTAGCTGCCTATGAAATGCTGACAGATCGTTTACTAATAAAAACCACACAAAAAGGCAGCCTTAATTGAGACTGCCCGTATATCTAACAGAAATAATATTAAGCTCCTTCCAGCACTTTAATATAGCCTTGGTGGGCAAGGCGTTCGCCCATTTCGGCGTAGGCTTCATTAGGGCCGGGCGCCCAGGTGCCTAAGTCATCTACATAACGGTTATACATACAAAAGGCTGCAGCAATTAACACGGTATCGTGTATCTCCAGGTCTGTTGCGCCTTCGTTACGTGCTGCAGTTATATCTGCTTCGGTAACGTTTTTGCCATTGCCCTGTACCTGGTGGGCTATGTGTAGCAGCGCCCTTAATTTATCTGAAACGGGGGTGTTAGGTAAACCCGCTTTAATGTCGTCGATAAGTGGCAGGCCACTATTTAAATGGGCAACGGCTGCCGCTGCGTGCGAGGTATGGCAGAAATGGCATTGATTCCAATAGGAAACGGAAGCTGCAATAATTTCACGTTCGCCACTGCTCAGGCTTGATGGGCCGCGTAGTAGAACTTCGGCAAGCGCCGACATAGGTTGTGCTGTTTCTGTTCTGTAGTCGAACAACCCGACTATACCCGGTAACTCTTCATTATGCAATTTTATGTGCGCCATAAGTTTATTATTAAAGGTTATATATAATTGGTAATTATAATTTACTGCTGATATGGTTAGGGCAGTATGGGTTATATCATCAATATATAAATGAAACATGTATTCTCAAAGTTCGGCACAGTATTTAGTATGATGCTTAAATAGCATAAGTTGTTTCTTTTTGCCTGGCTTTAGCTTTTTGGGCAGTATAATATTTGTGCAGTATATGATAAATGCAAAGTTCCTGTTTACGCTGTTGCTCAAAAAATATCCGGTTTAAATGCATGTGGATGATATCGGCCACCAGGCTTATCTTTTGATCGTTGTTTATATTTAAAGCTTTATTTTTTAAGATAATGCATGCATCTGTAAACTCATCGAATTCTTTATCCAGCTTTAACTGGTTATATAAAGTGTTATTGTTTAAAAGCTGCTCTATCTCAAGCTTCATTCCCCGGTACTTTTGATCGAGTGAGATCTGTAAATTTTTAGTGTTCGAAAATTCGCTGTACAAACTCTTTGCTATGGCGTTTGTAAAAGTTATTTCATCAGGTATAAAGTCGCTAAACAGGTTAATGATATCATAGAAGCTTACTAAGGCTAAGCTATAATAGCTGAAAGTGTTGGGTACGGTGTTTAGTTGCTTAATGTATCGGCATATCAGTTTGCTGCTGTAGTAAAACACGGTTTCAACCTCATCCATTAATAATGAACTGTAACGTTCTACTTCACGGCGATATATATCGGCCTGGTATCCCTGTATTATATTGTATTCAATATTCTCTTTTAAGGCGTCATTAAGTTTTTTTAAGATAAGGCCCAGGTGTTTGGTTTCTGCCTGGATACGCAGCCTGATATGTGGCTTAGGATCTGTATAACGTATAAAGAACCATTTTTTAATGATATGGAGATCAGGCCTGTTTAAGAAATTAAGCAATTCATTACCAAATAAATTATTGGCAGAGTGCTCATGGCAGTAAATTTTTAGGTAGATCCATTCGCTGCCTAAGCTAAAGTTACGTTCGATATCTGGCTGATTGTTGGTAACACCAGGTAAAAGAGGGTTATATGATGGTTTATTATTAAGGTAAAAAGCTATAAACTGGTTAATAACCGGTTTATTGTAATGGCTTTTTACCGTTTTATCGCTTAAAAAATACTCCTGTATTTGTAAGTTTTTTAGGGTATGAATGCAGGATTGAAACAAGCTTATATCGGCATCGATAGATAAATTGAAAACCAGTTGCTGGTCGTTCTGCGTAAGGGCGATGTATTGTGGCCAACATTTTTGTTGGCGGATCTCATTAAAATCCCCCATCGATTTACCTATCTTTTGTATCTCAGGCTCAGTTAAGAACCATTTGGCCGGGCTGATAATAACATTGCCTATTTTTACACGCGGATAGGCGCTGAGACCAGGGAAAAAACTATCGATACTGAACCCTAAATTACTTTGTACTCCCTGGTATTGCATATCGCACAAGAAACGAAATAGTGCAAGATCGGTGTGTGTGTAGTTATAGGCCGATGTTAATCGTGGGATAATTTCTTTTCCTAATTTTTTATTCCTGATAACAAGCCGGTTTCCCTTAACGGATAAATAAAGATCCTTTAACTGTATTTGATTTTTGGCAGGGAGGGATGAAATGGTATTAACCGGGATTTCATAATCGTACAAATGCGGGCGTTTATTGATATTATCTACATGCATACCAGAAAGCTGACCAATCTCCGCAAAAACTACATTTGGATTGATGGCCTGTTCGGCAGAGGTTATTTTGCGTGCAATACTTTTTAATTCCAGGTCAAAATTGGCGAAACGGCCGATAAGCGAACACCCCGTTACCCCACCGGCAGATTCGAGCAGGATTTGATCGCCCAACACCCTAAACATAACTGCCACAGAGGGGGGCATATTAATTGTGGTCTTATTTTGCTCACGTATTTCGGGTTCATCGAGGTCTAAAATAATTTCGGGGATACTTGCTGTTTGTTTGTTCCACTTTCTAAGTAACAGTTGGTGCATAGCTACCCAGCTAATGTTATTGCTTACAGGTTCGGCTGATGAAAAATCAAGATCGGCCAATAGCTCATTAGTTGTACTTTTTATGGCAAGGTTTGCATAATCTATCCCGCTTTCGGGATCCAATGCATTTAATAAAGGAACTTCTTCCTGATCGTACCGGGCTTTAAATGCTTCTATAAATAATTTTAATGCAGAAGGTATTTGTGGTGTTTGCATTTTGCTCAATACTTCGAGTACCGGCGACAGCTGGTTTTGAATAGCCGGATTTAATCCGCCGCTAACAAGCCTTTGAGTATTAACATAAAATGTATGCTGTGGGGCTGTAAGATGGTTTTTTTCAAAAACATGATTAAGCATATTTTGAGCAGCTTTCGCTTTCTTCAGATCTGGCAGATCAAGAGCGGGTTTGTTGATAATGCCCGGCGCTGTAGTGCTCGCCCCCAAAACCTTCGGATGCGAATCTGGTAAAAGCAGCTGTGTTTCTAATAAAAAAAGTACATAATCATAGGCCTCGTCGGGTCTAAAATTAAGTTGTTCGCAAAGTGTTGCTAATAATTGCCGCGTAGTTTTTGTTGGTTCAACAAGGCTAAGTACTTCTTTAATTAAAGGATCTGCATAAAGCGCTTCGAGTGAGAAGTTGATGATCCGCGTTTCGAAGTTAAAATGAGTACGCATGTACCGGTATTCATCTTTTATTTCATAAAGCGTATGGTTAACGTATAGCAATTCATCTTCCCATTTTTCAATATTATGGGCAGATGAAAGCTTTAGTGAAATCTCATGATCCCATTCTACGTGAAATTTTAAATCGGTTAAGCCGGCTAATTGGATTTGATTGCATTCATCCCATTGTGTAACAGAAAAAGCAGAAAAGCTGCCGAATGGAGTGGGGCGATAATGCATCCGGTTGGCGTATTTTAAGAGGCTTAATTGCTGGCTTTTGTTTAAGAATTGAATATCATAGTTTGCATCTTCTACAATTTTATGCAGTTGGGGCGATGCCAGGTAAATAGCTGCGATAAAAAATGGGTCTTTTAATAATGAAGGTAGTTTTTCGGGCCTGTAATCGCAAAAACTGTAGATGGGGGTGCGTAATATTAAACCGGGTAAGCAAGTAAAGTTTTGCACAATAAATGAAAGCTAATAGTTTAAGAAGGCTAACAAGAAAGATAGAAAACGCCCCGGCTAAGTGATTTTAGCCGGGGCGTTAAAAAAATTAGTTGATATTGTAGGCTACCGAACTAATTGAGACAGTAGTAGCAACAGTGTTAGTGTTTCCACTTGGGGCTACGTTGTTACCTGGTTTTGATTTCGCGAAATGAAATAATGTTTTCACTTTCGGAGCTAATTTGTTATTGGTTTTCATTTCCATGTTTTTTTTATCAATTTTAGGGGTATAAGCGATAGCACACAAAAACATTACGTGAAATGGGGACAGGGGTAGGTAAACTTAAAAATGGGAGAGGTGTATATTCTCGAACGAAAATAATATATGCTCATATTATAGTTTGGGCAATATTTATAGCCTATGAATTATCAGCCCTTTACTATATTATACCTCATTTTACTTCGCCTTTGGATATTGCTATCCACTACTTACTAAATATTGGGCTGTTTTATTGTAACTCGCTTTTTTTATTTCCAAAGGCCTATAAAAGTAAATCAATATTACAGCTACCGTTACTTGCCGGTATTATACTTGAAATAGTTTTATATCTCGTTTTACTTTACTCGCTCGACCATTTCCTGGCTTTATTGAAGATCAGCACCCTGCCAGTCAGAAGTACCAATTCTTTCATAGTTACAAGTACGTACAGAGCCTTTTACATGATACTAATAAGCACCGGTTACTGGCTTGGGGGATATTTACTGAAATCGAGAATAGAGATTGATGTGTTAATTCAAAAACAATTAGAGGATAAGAACGAACAACTCGAGCTTCAAAAGAAAATAATTGTTTCTGAAAACGCTTTTTTAAAGGCGCAGATTAATCCGCATTTTTTATTCAATTCATTAAATTTCGTTTATAATACTATTCATAAAGTATCGGCCAGCGCCGCAGAGGCAGTTATGTTACTTTCTGATATCACCAGGTATTCTCTCCGTAAATCTGATGCAAACGGCCAAATGCCTATTCATGAAGAAATTGAACAGATCAGCAATTTGATTGAGCTTAACCAGTTACGGTTTAACGGAGAACTTCAAATAAAATTCGAATTAGGCCTTATTACGCCATCTTTTACTATACCGCCATTATTATTAGTTAGTTTTGTTGAAAATATATTTAAATATGGTAAATTGAATGACCCCGAAACACCTGCTGTTGTAAGCATAAAAGAGGCGGATGGGGTTCTGCAATTCCGTAGTAAAAATGTAATTCAAAAACGTAAGGGAACAGAAGGTTATGGCGTTGGCTTGGAAAATACGAAATTGAGACTTAATAATATTTTTGCTGATAGACACAGGCTTGATATTGCCACTACAGAGAATATTTATACTGTAGAACTTGACATACAAATGTCCCCATGCTGAAAAGCTTTATACTGGATGATGAGGCACATGCGATTGAATTATTAACAGACTACATTGAACGGACATCTGGGATTGAATTAGCCGGATCGGAAACTAATCCTTTGGAAGCACTGAGGAAAATAACCGAGCTAACTCCTGATGTCTTGTTCCTGGATATTGATATGCCCGAAATATCCGGTCTGGAATTTATGAAATTGCTTGGCCAAAAAATACATATTGTTTTTACCACCGGCCATGCAGAATATGCTGTAGAGGGCTATAACCGGGATATTGCCGATTATTTGCTTAAGCCGATCTCTTATTCGCGGTTTGTTACCTGCTGCGATCGGGTGGCGCAAAAAGTAGCCGATGCTGCCGGAAAGAAAAAGGACGCCTCAAAAAATTTCTTTTACATACAGGGAGATAATAAAAAGATGATTAAGATTAACATGGAAGAGCTATTCTATGTGCAAAGTCTTAACAACTATGTTATTATTTATCACCAGAGCGATAAGCTTGTTACTTATTTAACCATGAAAGAGGTTGAGCAGTTTTTGCCAGCCGATAAATTCTCGCGCATTCATAAATCATATCTGGTAAATGATGCCAAGATCAAAACCATCGAATCTGGCCATGTGATACTCCATAGCCAACCCGTTACGGCCTTACCTATAGGGCTAAAATATCGCGATCAATTTTTTTCAAAAATCAGAAAAGTTACCCTAAAGCGAGGTGATTGGGAAAAGTAGACGGATAAATTGTCAATCACGTGAAAGTAATCACGGCTTTTAGTTTACTATTTAAGGTTGCTTTTGTTGAATAAATATGAAATTATCGATGATTTACTTTTGTTTGTTCAATTTTCATAAGTATTTCTATGTTTTTTAATGCTATTTTTAATCAATAGTTGCTTTTATTGAGTGTTTTGTACTTGTAGGTTACTCCTGTTAGAAGTATTTGAAAAAATATCGGGTAATATTAAGGGTATTTGCTGTAAAGTATACTCTATATGCTAAATAGGGTACAAATACTTTCGATGGGACTTAACGAACTGAAGTTATTAGCAAAAAAGTATCTAAATGGTACAGCATCTGCCGAAGAAAAGGAGCGGATTAACCAATGGTATGAAGCCATTTATGCCGGCGATGCTGAAGAAGTAGATACAAATGAAACAGAAGCCGAAATAAAGCGGCGGATATTTGAAAATATCCGGCAAAGAATGCAGGAAAGTGCGGCGCCTGCGGCAGTTATCAACCCAAAGTATAATGTGAAGCAACTATGGCTGCGTGTTGCTTATGTTGCTGCGGTTTTAGCCATCGTTTGTTATTGTATATGGCCTGCCGGTAAAGTAGCCGTTAAAGAGGTTGAAAAGCAAGTAGTAAATGTACCCGCTAACCGGGTACTGCATGTCACACTACCAGATGGGTCGCGGGTATGGCTTAACGTGGGATCTATTTTTAAATACCCTAAAAGCTTTTCGGGTAAAACCCGCATGGTAGAACTGGTAGATGGCCGGGCGTTTTTTGATATCCGCCATGATGATAAACATCCTTTTATTGTAAAAACCCGCCGTGTAAACATTACCGTGCTAGGTACATCATTTGATGTAAGCAATTATAAGAAGGATGGCCAAACACGGGTAAGTGTGGTTACAGGCAAAGTTGGGGTTTCATTAACTAACAGAAGTAAAGATGTGCTGATGTTACTGCCCCAACAGCAGATAGTATTAAGCAACATCACCAATCAGTTAATTAAGGAGCCTGTGCATGAGGCTATGGTAAATGCGTGGTGTAAAAACAGTTTCGTATTTGAGCAGGAGAGCCTGGCCAATGTATTTAATGCGCTCGAGAAAGAATACAATACCAAAATAACAGTAGAAAATAAAGAATTACTGAATGAACGGATATCTATCAAATTAGGTAACCAGCATTTAGATACAATAATGGAAATACTAAGCTTCACCAAACACTTTAAATATCAGATTGCCAATGATAGTACAGTAGTAGTAAAATAATTATCCTGTTTTAGCAGCTAAGGCAGGAGGTAGGGGATACTGCGAATATTCCCGGCAATAAGATTAGCCATTGCAAAATGCTTGAGACCCATAATGCATCCGGCTTAGTTAAACTATGACATTAAACCCATTAAACATGAATAATTTTTACGGCAAAACACTGCCTATAGTCCGAAAATGCATGCGCATTTCTACAATAATTATTGGCATACAAATGTGTTGTACTTCACTGCTGATGGCTACCGGAACCCGTGCCCAGGAGATGAATTTAAACGTTACAAAAGCGAGTGTAAAACAAGTTTTTAAACGTATTGAACAACAGGCAAAGGTGACATTTGTTTACGATGAACAAGTGATCAATACACTGCCAGCATTAACTCTTCATATTAAAAATGAGCAGCTTCCGGCTGTATTAACCCAATTACAAAATAAAACCCAGCTACAGTTTAAAGTAGTAGGCAATTACATCGGCGTAGCACAAAACTTGGCCGATATTCCTCAACTAGCGCCAACTGCTACTGCAAATACCAGCAGTGCTGCCCTTAAAATTGGCGGTATGGTAAGAGATGCCAATGGCCAGGTGCTTATTGGCGTAACCGTTACGGTAAAGGGTACATCAAAAGGTACCCAAACAGATGTGAACGGAAAGTTTGCTATTGATGCCAACGTTGGCGATGTATTGGTTTTTAGCTATTTAGGTTATTTGCCTAAAGAAGTAACCATTGCTTCACCGGCATCATTAACAATATTGCTGAATGAAAATTCGAAAGAGCTTGGCGAAGTTGTTGTAACCGCGCTGGGTGTTAAAAAAGAAAGAAAAGCTTTAGGTTATTCTGTTACCGAAGTAAAAGGCGACGAGTTAACCCAGGCCCGCGAACCTAACGTAATTAACTCGTTAGAGGGTAAAGTAGCCGGTTTAAACGTTACCCCAACAGCGGGTGGGCCGGGTTCGTCATCAAATGTTATTATACGTGGTATTTCAAGCTTATCGCAAACCAACCAGCCATTATATGTGGTTAACGGCGTGCCGATGGAAAACAACCCCAACTCTGCAATGGGTAACCAGTATGATAACCAACCAGATTTGGGTGATGCCATCGGTAACATTAACCCTGATGATATTGAAACCATGTCTGTACTAAAAGGTGCTGCGGCATCTGCATTATATGGTTACCGTGGTAAAGCCGGTGTAATTTTAATTACTACCAAAAGCGGTAAAGACAGTGGTATCGAATTTAACTCAAACTATGTAGCCGAAACCGTTATAGACCAAACCAACTGGCAATACGTTTACGGTAACGGTGCTAACGGGGTTAAGCCTGCCAGTTTAAACGATGCATTTCAATCTGGCCAGTCAAGCTGGGGTGGACGTTTAGATGGCTCGAGCGTAGTTCAGTTTGATGGCGTAGCCCGACCGTATATCGCTCAAAAAAATAACATTAGTAACTTTTACCGTACAGGTGGTACAGCAACCAATACCTTAGCTTTCAATAAAAGCTTCGATGGTGGTTCGGTACGTTTTTCGGCAAGTGATTTACATAATGATGCAATTACACCAAACTCTGGTTTAAACCGCCAAACATTTAACCTTGCAGCAAATTATAACGTTACCAAAAACCTGACCCTGGATGTAAGAAACAACTACATTTTAGAGCAGGCGCACAACAGGCCGTTTTTAAGTGATGGTCCGGGTAACTCTAACTACAACGTAACCCTGTTACCTACCAGTGTTGATGTACGCACTTTAGCAAAAGCAACCAATGCCGATGGCAGCGAATATGCTTATTCTGCAAATGCTTACGCTACAAACCCATACTTTGCGGCCAACAATTTTGTTAACAATACCAACCGCGAGCGTTTAATTTCATCAGCAACTTTACGCTATAACTTTAACAGCGGTTACTTTATACAAGGCCGTGCTGGCCGCGATGCTTATAACGATCGCTATACCGGCGTTGTGCCAACAGGTACTGCTTACCGCCCATTGGGTTCGATAACAGAAAATACCACCAATTTTTCTGACATCAACACAGACGTATTGTTCGGAAAAACTTTTAAAATAAGTGATTTTGCTATCACACCTAATATTGGCGGTAGCTACAGAAGAACCAAGCAGGAGTTTTTTGGTATGGCCGGCAGCAACTTTATTGTGCCTTACGTATACAATATTGCCAACGTTGGTCAGGAAGCTACTACGCAATATCTTCCATCTGATCAGGAGGTTGAATCTGCTTACGGTACTTTAGAGGCTGATTACAAAAGCTATTTATATTTAACAGGTTCATTCCGTACCGACTGGTACTCTACACTTGCAACGCCGGGTACTAAAAATGCATTAGATAAATCTTACGGTGGTGTAAACGGCTCGTTCGTTTTCTCTGAACTGTGGCACCCAACCTGGTTAAGCTTCGGTAAATTACGTGCGGGTTATGCACAGGTTGGCCAGGCTACTACGCCATACCAAACCCAATTAGCTTATAACTTTAATAATGCATCGCTTAATGGTTCGCCGCTGGGCTTAATTGCAAACCTTAACGTGCCAAACAGCAGTTTAATTGCTTCAATAGCAACAGAGCTTGAAATTGGTACAGAGCTGCGTTTCTTTAAAGACCGTTTAAGTTTAGACCTTACCTGGTACGATAAAAAATCAAAAGACGAGATCCTGAGCGCACCTGCATCTGTAACATCTGGTTACGGTGGCGCTATCCTTAACATCGGCCAGTTACAAAACCGTGGTTTGGAGATGTTGATATCAGGTACTCCTTTTAAAACTACTAATTTCCGCTGGACTACTTCCCTAAACGGATCAATGAATAACAACAAAGTTGTTTCATTAGCTGCCGGCCAAACTTCATTGCCGGGTGGTACCTCACGTACAGGGAATGGTTTTACCGAAGATATTGTAGGCTTACCTGCAAACCAGATCATGGCGTTTGATTATAAACGCGATGCATCAGGTAAAATAGTTGTTGATGCCAACAACATCCCGGTTCAGGGCGACCTTAAGCCTTACGGTTCTGCTTATGGCAAATGGACTGCGGGCTGGAGCAACGAATTCGCTTACAAAAGATTCTCTTTAACAACTTTAATCGATGGTAAATTTGGTGGCAAGATCTTCTCTGCAACAGATTACTATGGTTATGTATTAGGTTTACACCAGGCCACTTTAGTTAACCGCGATGCTTTAGGGCAGGGCGCTGCTAACTACTACACTACTTTGGCCAATAACGTTTCGAGCTTGTTTGTGCAGGATGCCAGCTTCATCAAATTCCGTCAGATCACTTTCGGATATAGCTTCCCTGCTAAAATGTTTAACAATGTAATTAAAGGCGCTACACTTAGTTTAGTTGGCCGCAACTTGTTTTACATCCACAAGAAAACAGACAACATTGATCCTGAAGCAGATTACAGCCCTAATGCAGCTGGTTTAGAATTGGGCGGCGTGCCCCCAACCAGAACTTACGGCTTAAACCTGAGTGTTAAATTATAATTCTATTAACGATTAATCTTACTAAGATGAAAAAGACATACAAATATGCCGCTGCAGTTATGCTGGCGGGATTGTTTATAAGTTCGGGCTGCAGAAAGGATTTTGATACCATTAATACTAACCCGGCTACCTATAACCAGGCCAACTTCGATCCAAATTATTTATTAACCAGTGCACAGTTAGGTTACTCGGGCAGTATGGATTTTGCCTATGATACCTGGCGCGGAAACCTGATCTATTGCTCAACCATGATGCAGGGTTTATCTACCGTAATTGGCTATTGGGCAGGTGATAAGTATATACTGAATGCCGGTTATACCGCAGCTTACTGGGGCTTTGCCACCAGTACTCCAACCGGTGGAGACGGTGCATACCCAGAGCAGGTAAGGCCAATTGTTGATGTGGTACAATCAACCACAGGCAAGGCGCAATACAAAAACCTGCACAATATTGCCCGTATTATGAAAGCCCTGATCTTTGAGCGTATTACCGACCTGTATGGCGATTGCCCTTACTCTGAAGCTGGTTTAGGCTATTACGATAAAAACTACTTCCCTAAATACGATAAGCAACAGGATATTTATACCGACCTGTTAAAAGAAGTAAGCGACGCAACTTCGCAATTAGACCCTGCCGGTGATAAACCGACTGGCGATAGCTACTACAAAGGCGATATCACTAAATGGAAACGTTTTGGTAATACTTTGCTGTTACGTATAGCTATGCGTTTAAGTAAAGTTGATCCTGCTACCGCACAAACTTATGTGCAAAAGGCGGTAGGCAATACCATGGCAAGCAATGCTGATAATGCTTACTTATTAGGTGATATTACAGGTGGCCGTACTACTCAAAACCGCAATAGCCAGATTTTATTAGGCGATGGTGGCCAGGAGAATTTTTATGTACGTTGGTCAAAAACCTTTATCGATCAGCTTAAAGCTACTAACGACCCTCGTTTAGGCGCGGTTGCCGTTACGCAATTATACCTTACAGACGGTACCAAAACCCAGAACCCTGCAGCAAATGCAAGCCCTGCGGTACAAAAAGGTATGCCTAACGGTAAGGATCTGAGTGCAACAGCTGGTATCTCGATCTATAGCGACCCAAGCTTTACCACGTTTACAGATTACTCATCACCGGCTCCGGCCTTGATTAAACGTAATGGCCCAACCTTCGTATTAACTTATGCCGAGTCTGAGTTATTACTGGCAGATGCTGCACAGCGTTTTGGCGTTGCAGGTAGCGCATCACAACACTACCATGATGGTGTAAAGGCGGCTATTACCTACTTAAGCCAGTATGACCCAACAGCTACCGTGAGTGATGCTACCGCAGAAACTTATGTAACCGCACACCCATACAATGCGGCTGATGGTTTAAACCAAATTAACACCCAATACTGGTTGTTAACCAACACCATGTTAGATTTTTATGAATCATGGGCTAACTGGCGCCGCTCTGGTTACCCGGCTTTAACACCGGTTGTTTACCCGGGTAACTCAACCAATGGTACTATACCACGCAGGTTCCCATATCCAATTATTGAGGCCGGTACTAATACGGCCAACTATAACGCAGCGCACAATGCTGTACCAGGCGGCGATGTACTTACTTCGCGCGTATGGTGGGATAAGCAATAGTTAGTGTTTGTTAGATTGTTTAGTTAAGAAGTCCCCCGCGCAAGCGGGGGCTTTTTACGTTTATACAACAAAAGGCTTAGATTTTTGATCTAAGCCTTTTATGTTTTGGGAGATGCCTGTAAATCAGGATATATGATATTCAGTTTTTAAAAGCTTAATTAATTCGATGCATGATTTATTCACCTGTTTCAAATCGTTCAATACATAAAACTGTTCGGCAATTTTCATTTGCGTTAGTTTATTAATGTATTTAACCATGGTATCGTGGTCGCGGGTTATTAATTGCTTGTTGGGTGTTTTAGGTTTTAGCCCATACTGAAATATAAAAAGGTTTTGTGCGTACTGAAAGCAATCGTCGGCCGAGGTATTGTTTAAGGCCACCTGGGTACCGGCATCTTTTACCCTATCGTAATAGTCAGAAATTTTATTGGCTACTTCCTGCTTTTCAATCAACCTTAAATTACCCGTACTCAATAATTGCGACATGGTGCGGTCAGTCGAATTAAATACCGCTATAGAAGTACCGTATTTGAAGAAAAGCCGGTAAGCATTATCAGTAAAATTGGGGGAAGACGTACTGTCAGAAAGTACGGCGATCAGCGAATCTTTGCCTTTATCTAATAGCTTCTGTTCCGCAATTACTTCACTAAGTTTAATTGAATCTTGCTGTAAGTCCCTAACCAAACTGGCGGCATACTCTTTCTCTTTTATGCGGTCGGTAATATGTTCGCGAATGTTTTCGGCAATAAAGCCCATAAATACGGCAACAAAGATCATTAGGCCTTCTTTCAGGTATTCTTTAAATTTTTTTCTGTGTTTATGATGTTCTTCGGGGTGATAATGCACTTCCATTTGTGTAAGGATTTGGAAACCAAGATAATAAAATGAATGGTTATTTTTAGAATGTTGTACAACAGGTTAATTTTCGCCCTGATTTTGAAAACGTTTATATTGCAGCCGATAATTTATCCGGAATGACGCCTGCAGAACTTCTCATCAACCATATACAACAAAGAGTAAGGCTTAACCCGGAAGAGGCCGAATTACTGCTGCCCTATTTTACACTCAAAAAGTACAAGAAAAAGCAATTTGTAGTACAACCCGATTTTGTGGCGAAATACCGCAGTTACGTTATTGAAGGAGCTTTCCGTGCCTATGTAATTGGCGAAGACGGGGAGGAGCACACGATACAGTTTGGTATAGAAGACTGGTGGATCTCTGATTATAACAGCTACATATTTCAACAACCGGCTACCATGTTTGTGGTGGCTCTGGAGGATAGCATTGTGCTACAGATTGATCATGAAAGCGAAACCAGGCTTAAAGGAGTTTTACCCAAATACGCAGAGTTTTGCCTCATCACAGCCGAGCGCACGGCAGCCTTTCAACAACGGCGGGTTATCAATAACCTTACATTAAGCGCCGGGCAGCGGTACGATAAATTTATGCAGCAATACCCCAAAGTATCGCAGCGTATTCCGCAATATGCACTGGCTTCCTACCTCGGCATGACCACCCAATTCCTTTCTCGCCTGCGCAAAAAACAGGCAAAAAGTTAAACTGGTTTCACTTGATTTTGTAAACCAGGTCAACTTTTTTTGGCTGAAGTTAGCCCAACTTTGAGGTATCAAAATTTAAGAAAATCATGAACTCAAAATTAGCAAACAAAGTTGCCGTTATTACCGGCGGCAGTGCAGGTATAGGATTAGCAACAGCAAAATTATTTGCCGCCCAGGGCGCAAAAGTGGCCATTACCGGCCGTAATGCCGAAAACTTAAATAAGGCAGTTGAAGAAATTGGCAACGGTGCCATCGGCGTACACAGTGATTCGGCTAGCCTTACAGATCTTGAACGCTTATACACAACCGTGCAGGAAAAACTGGGTAAGGTAGATATCCTGGTTGCCAATGCGGCAATCTATGTATTGGCCCCGTTAGCAGATTTTACCGAAGAAATGTTCGACAGGCAAAACAATGTAAACTTTAAAGGTACTTTCTTCACCGTACAAAAAGCTTTACCTTATTTAAATGATGGCGCTTCTGTTATCCTGCTATCATCAGTAGTGAATGAGAAAGGTGTGCCTAACCACGCTTCGTATGCAGCAACTAAAGCAGCCATCCGCTCATTGGGCAGAAGCTTTGCTACCGAATTATTGCCAAGAGGTATCCGTGTAAACGTATTAACTCCCGGCCCTATTGATACTGATGTGTTTAAGCAGGTAGTTTCAACCAAAGAAGAAGCCGATGCTTTTAAAGCCAATATGGCCAACTTTACCCCGATTAAAAGATTGGGCAGCGTAGATGAAATTGCCGCAGGTGCACTATATCTCGCTTCGGAAGAATCTGCCTACATGGTAGGTGCAGAGCTGTTATTAGATGGCGGATTGCGCTCTTTGTAATAGGTAAACTATTGGCTTAATGCCTTTTTATTTTTAAACACGTGCCTCCATATAGGAAGGCGCGTGTTTAATTATTTGTATCTGATTATGAATCTAAGTTTAATCTGGTAAATTGAGCGGCCTTCTTCGTCGCTTTTCCAATCCTTTTGTCTCTTTGCGAAATCAGTTCACAGATCTGGATTGCGGCTTCCTCGAAATCATCATGCCCGTCGCGAAGCTGCAACCAGGCGGGTTCAAAATTTTCGCCTTCATCAAACACAAAATCGGTAATAGCCAGGATGGCTGCTTTAAGGCTGGCGTGATGTTCCTTTACCGTGGCAATCCATAAACCATTATGCTGCGGGTTTTTGTTGACCTTCCGGAAGATCAGCACGATCTTGCCTTCAAAATAAATATAATACATACCGATAGCCGATTTAATGAATACCGTTGCAGGCAGGTAATCCAGTAAAAAATCGTAGGGCATTGGCTTTTTCATCACGATATATTTAATTCATGTTTCTAAACTCAATGGGCGTTTTCCCGGTTTTTTGTTTAAACAGTTTGTTGAAGTACTGGGGATATTCAAAACCCAGGGAATAAGCAATTTCGCCAACGGAACGGTTACTGCTCAGTAATATATTTTTAGCCTCTTCAATCAGATAATAATGGATATGATCCTGCGCGCTTTTACCTGTTTCTTTCTTCAACAAATCGCTTAAATAATTAGGCGATAAGTATACATGTTCGGCCAGGTATTTTACACTCGGCAAGCCGCGTTCACTGATGTCGCTTGTTCTAAAATACTCAGTCAGCAGTTTTTCAATTTGTACAACAACGGTATTGTTGGAGTTTTTGCGGGTTATAAACTGCCGGCCATAAAAACGGGAGCAGTAATTAAGAAGCATTTCTACACCAGATACAATGATAGACTGGCTATGCACATCAATATTTTCCTGCAGTTCGGTGTGAATGTTTTGCACACAGTCTGTTAAAATCTGTCTTTCTTTTTCGGATAGATGGAGCGCTTCCGAGATTTCGTAGCTGAGAAAGCTGTAATCCTTCATCTTATCATTCAGCGAAGTGCTACGGATCAGGTCCGGATGAAAGAAAAGCCCCCAGCCCGACATCTGAGGGGATGATTCTGTATCGTTATCCATTTCCAGCACCTGGTTGGGCGACATGCAAATTAAACTGCCATCGGTAAAATCAACCAGCTTACGGCCGTACTTAATATTATTACGGTTATAATTCTTAAAAATTAGCGTGTAGAAATCAGCCGATACTTTTGTGTCCTCTGTGATCTCTTCTTTTACCTGGCTAAAATCAACCACGGCAATGAGCGGGTGCAGCACAGGCTGATCGAGCTTGAAAAACCTGAACAGGTCTGGAATGGTACGCATGTGAATGAATGTGCTCATACAGAAACAAATATAGCCTCATTGCAGGGCAATGAGGCTTAAAATAATCAGTAAAATTATAATCCGAATTGTGCTTTCATGCCACCGATAAAGTTGGCATCATCTAACTGCTGGCGTTGCGCTATAACTGCTTTCGCATCCTCACCAGCTGTGTAACGTAATTGATTTTTGCCGTCGGTTGCAGCCTCATAAATTACACCTGCCACAACACTGGCCGGAGACGCCTGGCTAAACATAGTTTCTACAGCTGCCAATACTTTACCAACAATCGGCTGGTATTCTGCTATACTTTCATCGTTGCTAAAGTCCATCGAACGGCCTGTAAACTCGGTAGCTATAGCACCTGGTTCAACTATCTTTACCTGTCCGCCAAATTGTTCTACCTCGTAGCTCAATGATTCTGAAATACCCTCTACCGCAAATTTGGTCCCATGATACAGTGTTCCTAAAGGGAAGGCCATTTTGCCGCCAATAGAAGAAACATTAATAATAATACCGCTTTTGTTATTACGGAAATGCGGTAGTAAAGCTTTGGTTACATCCAACAAACCAATTACGTTGGTATCAAACTGGCGGATGATTTGTTCCCTCGAAAAAGATTCGAGGATGCCGTAAGCGCCGTAACCGGCATTGTTCAGTAAAACATCTATACTGCCAAATTTGGCAATGCCTTCATTTACTGCATTATTGATAGATACCGGGTCGAGCACATCAATTTTGGTAACCAACACATTATCCAGTCCCTTTAATTCTGTTTCGGTATCTGGGTTACGCATGGTTGCAATAACGTTCCAGTTTTTAGATTGAAATAATTTGGCGGTTTCTTTACCTATGCCGCTACTGGCTCCTGTTATTAAAATGGTTTTCATTGTTTTTGATTTTAAATGATAACCAAAGGTGCGCCTAAAAATGAGGCAGCAGTTAACACGAATTCAGGGATGTTGTATACTTTTTACTGATGTGGTTATTAAATGAGATGTGGCTTGCAGCATCTCGTTATACGCCTGCCATAATTCTACGTCTTTCCCGTATCTTTGCGGCAATTCAATATTAGCATACAGTGATTAATGTAAATAACATTTCCGTTTCATTTGGCGGAACTACCTTGTTCAGTGACGTAACCTTCTCTATAAACGAGAACGATAAGATCGCTCTGATGGGTAAAAATGGTGCAGGTAAATCGACCATCCTTAAAATTATTGCCGGGGCGGCCAAACCGACTACAGGTAACGTAACCGGACCAAAGGATGCGGTAATAGCTTACCTGCCACAACATTTGCTTACCCAGGATAACGTTACCGTTTTTGAAGAAACGATGAAAGCTTTCCACGAGGCCAACCAAATGCAAAAGGAGCTCGAAGAGGTGAATGAGCAACTCAATACCCGCACCGATTACGATAGCGATGATTACATGAAGCTGATTGAGCGTGTGTCGGAATTAAGCGAAAAGTTTTACTCACAGGAGGAAGTTAATTACGATGCAGAAGTAGAAAAAGTGCTGAAAGGCTTAGGTTTTGAGCGCACAGATTTTAACCGCCAAACTTCCGAGTTTTCGGGCGGCTGGCGCATGCGGATCGAGTTGGCTAAAATTTTGTTAAAGAAACCGGATCTGATCTTATTAGATGAGCCTACCAACCACATGGATATCGAGAGTATCCAATGGCTGGAAGACTTCCTGATCAACTCGGCAAAGGCAGTTATGGTGATCTCGCACGACCGTACTTTTGTGGATAATATTACAAACCGTACCATTGAGGTTACCATGGGCCGGATCTACGATTATAAAGCAAAATACACCCATTACCTACAGTTGCGTGCTGAGCGCAGGGTACACCAGTTAAAAGCCTACGAAGAACAACAGCGTTTTATTGCCGATAACCAGGAATTTATAGACCGTTTTAGAGGTACATACTCTAAAACATTGCAGGTACAATCGCGTGTAAAAATGCTCGAAAAGCTCGAGGTTATTGAGATCGATGAAGTGGATACTTCGGCATTACGCTTGAAATTTCCGCCATCACCACGTTCTGGTCAATACCCGGTAATGGTTGAAGACCTGACAAAAACGTATGGTGACCATGTGGTGTTCGAAAAAGCTGCGATGGTGATTGAGCGTGGTGAAAAAGTTGCCTTTGTTGGTAAAAACGGCGAAGGTAAATCAACCATGATCAAAGCCATAATGGGTGAGATTGATTTTGAAGGGACTTTAAAGGTAGGCCACAATGCCAAAATAGGGTACTTTGCCCAAAACCAAGCGGCTTTGTTAGATGAAAATTTAACTGTATTTGATACCATTGACCAGATCCCTTTAACTGACGGCACCGTAAAAATTAAGGATCTTCTGGGTGCATTTATGTTCAGTGGTGATGATACTACTAAAAAGGTAAAAGTGCTTTCGGGGGGCGAGAAAACGCGCTTGGCTATGATCAAACTGCTGTTGGAGCCTGTAAACGTATTGATCCTCGATGAGCCAACCAATCATTTGGATATGAAAACTAAGGATATTATCAAAGATGCCCTGAGGGATTTTGATGGAACATTGATTTTAGTATCGCACGACCGGGACTTCCTGGATGGCCTGGTGCAAAAAGTATTTGAGTTTGGTAATAAACGCGTCCGCGAACATTTTGAGGATATCAAAGGATTTTTGGCCTACAAAAAAATGGACAGCTTAAAGCAGATTGAGCAAAGCTAAATCTGTAATATAAATAAAAACAAGCCGCACATGCGGCTTGTTTTTTTACAGCCTGTCGGTAGCAATAGCCAACAGGTAGTTTGCTTTTAGAATGCACGTCTAGTGATACAAGAGGATTTTCCCATTAATTCTCTACCGGGGCAATCCACATACAACGTTGTGTAGTGTCTAACACCTTCTATTGTCCCCGCACAATTCTATAATAGCTTACCACATCTTTACCTTCAACATTTTATAGCTTAATATTATTATTTGGCCCAGGTTGTTCGTAATAAAAAAATCGCTTACCTTTCAATCAATAAATCTTGTCTTTCAGTAATTAAAAATGTTGATTTCTGTAATAATTATCCAGAATATTACTCTAATTAGCGTTTTAATTAAAAGAATAAATAGCAAAACAACATGGCTATAAATTTGCAAAAAGGCCAACGCATTGACATCGGTCTTTCTAAAATAAGCGTTGGACTTGGCTGGAACCCCAATGAGGGCACCGGCTATGACTTTGACCTGGACGCATCGGCATTTATGATTGATGCAAACCGGGTAATACCCGCCGAAGAATTCTTCATTTTTTATGGTAATACAGACTCTCCGGATACCGCACTGCACCATACAGGTGATGACCCAACAGGCGGAAACAGCGATGGCGGCGATGACGAAACCATTACGGTTGACCTTACCAAGGTTGATAACCGCATTACAGAAATTTTATTTGTAGTTACCATTCACGAAGCTAACACGCGCCGCCAAAATTACGGACAGGTGAGGGACTCTTACATCCGTTTAGTTGATGATAACACCGGAACTGAAATTGCCAAGTATGAACTGGGCGAAGATTTCTCTATCGAAACCGGAGTGGAGTTTGGGCGTTTATACAAACGTGACGGTAAATGGAAATTTGAAGCATCGGGAGTAGGGTATCGCGAAGACCTGGCTTTCTTTCTTTCAAAGTACTTTAAAGGACAGATTATTAAATAATAAATAAAAGCATACGTTATGGCAATTAACCTGGTAAAAGGGCAAACCATCGACCTTCGTAAAAATGATAAAGGCGAAAGCTACGATCTTTCATCTGTTACAATTGGGCTGGGTTGGGATGTAAAGCAACAAAGCGGCGGTTTTTTAGGTAAACTGTTCGGCGGCGGCAAAGAAGAAGAATATGACCTGGACGCTATTGCGTTTTTGTTGGACAACAACGGCAAAGTAGCTAACCTGGGGCGCTCTGTAAATAACAATGGCCGTCACATCAACTTCTTTGAGGGCGATATCATTTTCTTTAATTCATTAAAACATCCATCGGGCAATATATGGCTTACAGGCGATAACCGTACCGGCGAAGGTGACGGTGATGATGAGCAAATTATCGTAAAACTGGATGCGCTGGATCCTAAATATGATAAAATCCTTTTTATCGTATCTATTTACCAGGGACGCCAAAAAAACCAACACTTTGGTATGGTTGATAATGCGTTTATACGGGCTGTAGATAGCAAGGGGCACGAGATAGCGCGTTATAGTTTATCGGGTAATTCATCATACAATGGTATGTGCGCCATGACTTTTGCCGAAGCTTACCGTAAGGATGGTACCTGGAAATTCCGTGCCATTGGCGATCCGCACCATACCGATAGCTTTGTTGATATACTGGAGAAGTATAAATAATGCTTAACCCCATGCATGCCTATAAGCATTATTCGTTCGATCTGTGGTTAACGCTCATTAAATCAAATCCTTCATACAAAAAACAAAGGAGCCGGTATTTTTTTGATCATTATAACCAGGCGAACAAACCATTGGCCGAAGTTGAAGCCGTTTTTAGGCAGGTTGATTTGATGTGCAATGCCATCAACGAAAAAACAGGCAAAAACATTGATGCCGATGAACTGTGTTTAATGGTAATCAGCCTTATGAACGATAACCAGTTCCCGTTGCATGAGGTGGATATTAACGCCCTTTGTGCCGAAATGGATCAACTGGTATTTGAACATCTACCGGTTTTATACAGTGATAATACAGCCAGTACGCTTGCTTATATAAAAGACGATCTGGGTAGCTCTGTAAGTTTGTTGAGTAACACCGGTTTTATAAAAGGTGAAACATTACGCCAGGTACTGAAAGAGTTGGATATTGATCAGTATATCGATTTTCAGCTTTACTCTGATGAAGCCGGTATGTCGAAGCCTAACCCCGATTTTTTTAAGCTGATGATCGACCGTGTTTTCGAACTTAAAAATGTTCAGTTAACCGACATTATCCACATAGGCGACAACCCTAAAGCAGATGTTGATGGAGCAAACGCTGTTGGTATAAACAGTTTGCTGATTAACTCCAATCATTTATCAATTACAAATTTGATACCCAATGCAACACAACACCTATTCTCTGCATAAAATTAAAAGCAGTACCAGCTTTGGTTTTAGTGCCGGTGATTACAGCCGCTTTAAATTTGGCGATGATGTGGTTTCCGCTGCATTTGGTACCGATTTGGCTAATGGCTTTATTGAGGAGGTATTGGCGCATCAGCCCATCCATCAGCAAATTGTGGTGATATCAAGCCCTTATGCTTTTATACCAACCGCCACCTTTGCCATGAAAAACTATTTTGTTTTTCAGCTCAATAAATGGCTGGCCGGGCATGGCTACCCCGTAGTGCAGGAAACCAAAGTACACCGCACCATCACTTATAAAGAAGATTACGGCGAGCTCAATGCAGAGCAGCGCATGAGTTTGATCGGCAATGATTCATTTCATATCGATGCCAACTTCCTGGAAGATAAAACACTGCTTTTTCTGGATGATATTAAAATTACGGGCAGTCACGAAAGGATGATCTCGAAAATGATAGCGCAGTATGGCATGGATAATGATATCCACATGCTTTACTTTGCCGAGCTGGTTAATACCGACATCCACCCTAATATCGAAAACTACCTTAATTACCACGATGTAAAATCGATATTCGATCTGGATGCTATTGTTAACAGCGGGCACTTCTGCATCAATACCCGTATCGTAAAATACATCTTAAATTACGAGCATAACAGCTTCCGCATTTTTATGCAAAACCAAACCGAAGGTTTCATTAATCATTTATACAATATGGCTTTAGGCAATAGTTACCATACCATGGATAGCTATGCCCTGAACCTTAATTATATCAAAGAATTATTATTTTCTAACAAGCAAAAAATAAAACAACATGGCAATTAATTTGCAAAAAGGCCAGCGCGAGGCTATAGATGCCCCTAAATTTGTGATTGGCTTAGGCTGGGATACCAACAGTTCATCAACAGGTTCGGCTTTCGATCTGGATGCATCGGTATTCATTTTGGGCGAAAATAAGAAGATGCTGTCAGATGAGCATTTCGTTTTTTATAACAACTTAACATCGCCTGATGGCGCTGTAGAACATACTGGTGATAACCTTACCGGTGCAGGCGATGGCGATGACGAGCAAATCAAAGTGGACCTGTCTAAAATAGACAGCCGCGCAACTGAGATCTGTATCGTAGTAACCATTCACGAAGCCGAAGCCCGCCGCCAGAATTTTGGTCAGGTACGCAATTCATTCATCCGTATTTTTGATGCTGCTACCAATGCAGACATATTGAAATATGAGCTGGAAGAAGATTTTTCGATCGAAACAGCTGTCGAATTCGGCCGTATCTACAAACGTAATAACGAGTGGAAATTTGAAGCCGTTGGCGCAGGTATGAAAGGCGGACTGAAAGATTATTTAACCAAATACAACTAAGCCATGGCTATTAACCTGGAAAAAGGGCAGCGCATCAGCCTCGAAAAATCAAACGGCAGTAAGCTGCAAAACATTTGTGTAGGCATAAACTGGGGCGCTATTGAGAAGAAAGGCTTATTCGGTCTAAGTTCTGGCAAAGAAGCTGTTGACCTTGATGCCAGCTGTGCATTGTACAGTGCCGATAAACAGTTAGAAGAAGTGATTTACTTCGGTAACCTGAAATCAAAAAATGCTGCTGTAAAACACAGTGGTGATGATTTGACCGGTGACTTGGATGGCGATGATGGTTTGGATAACGAAGTGATCACTGTAGATTTTTCTAAATTGAGCGACAGTACCAATTATGTGGCATTTGTGCTTAACAGTTTCCGTGGGCAGGATTTCGGTAAAATACCATTTGCATCTATCCGTATTTATGAAGGCACACCCACACAAGTAAACGAGGTGTTTGCCAAGTATGATATTGCACATGGTGCAGGTTTTGCCGGCCACGTATCAATGGTAATGGGTGTTTTCTATAAGCGTAATGGCGAGTGGAAATTTAATGCCATTGGCGAACCTACCAAAGACAGAGAACTGAAAGGCACAGTTGCAACAGTAACCCAACAATATTTATAATCTGTATATTTAAATCATTAATCTGCAGTATGCTTAATTAAAGCAGTGTTGCAGATCATCAAACAATACCTTTAAAACTTACCCAATTATGGATATTACACCAGTTGATACTAACGAATTAACCCCGGTGCCGGAGAATAATAATACCCCGTCGCAATTAAAGTTAGATAAAGACGGTAACGTTAATCTAAACCTGATTACACCCGAGGATGAAAAGAAATATACCGAGTTGAGCAAAAACCTCAACCCATCGGATGTTAACTCGATCCTGAATTACGGAACCGAGGTACAAAACTCGATGGAGAAGTATAGTAACCAGTTTTTAACATCGGTGCGTACCTATAATTCGGGCGAGGTAGGAGGTCTAATTACCGATTTGCTTACAGAGCTTAACTACATCGATGTTGACGAGCTTAACCAAACCGGTATTAAAGGCTTTTTAGCACACATCCCTTTTATTAAAAAACTGATGTTTGATGCCGAAAAACTTTTCGCCAAGTACGATACGGTTGTAAATAACATTGACAAGATCACCAATAAAATAAAAGCGGGCAGGGTAAACTCTATCAAAGATAATAGCTCGCTGCAAACCATGTTTGATAGCAATGTAAGCTACATTAAACAAATGGAGGAGCTGATTATCTCGGGCCAGTTAAAGTTTAACGAGCTAAGCGCAAAGCTGGCCGAAATGGAAGGCCGCCCGGCAGACTATAACGACTATGAAATTGCCGACCTGCGCGATTTTGTGAATCGCCTTGATAAACGTATGGCCGATTTAAAAGTGGTACGTTTTATTATGATGCAATCGCTGGCGCAAATTAGGGTTGTGCAAAACAATAACACTTCTATTGCAGAAAAAGCGCAGTCAATTATTTCAACCACTATCCCGGTTTGGAAAAATCAGCTTACTATTGCAGTTGCATTGCAAAGGCAAAAAGCCAATGTGGAGATGCAGAAGAAGATCTCTGATACAACTAATACCATTTTGCAAAAAAATGCCGAGCTGCTTAAACAAAACAGTATCGATGTTGCCCGCGAAAATGAGAAAACCGTTGTGTCCATTGATACCTTAAAGAGAACAACCCAGTCATTGATCGAAACCCTGAGTGAGGTAAAACGTATCCATGACGAGGGTACTCAAAATAGAAAAGTGTTAAATACAGAGTTACAGAATTTAGAAACAGAGCTAAAGAAAAATGTAACCAATATTGCGTAAATTAAGTAGATGGATGAAAATCGGATAGCGATATTAAATGACTCAGGCAGGCTTATAAGTAAACTGCAACTACTTTCGGTTTTTTTTGAAGAGGAGATCATCTATAAGATCTATCTGCGCAGCCAGGTTATCCATCAACTATTTGCAAACAATCCCGAAATTGATATTAATAAACTGGAGCTGTTTCATCTCCAGTTTACCACCAGTTTAATTGATCTGTTAAAAAAAATAAAAAAGAACAACGAAAAAAGCATCAGCCTGCTGCTTGATGAGATTGAGCTGAACAAAAATCTGGTTGAACAGATCCATAGTTCTGCATATACCATGCAGGATTATAAGATAGAGCAGCAGCGGCAAGCACTCAAAATAAATACATCCTTACGCAACTTGTACAAGGTACTGTCTGATGACACGGCCGATTACCCATTCTCAAAAAATATCAACCTGTTTAGTACCCGGTTTTCGCACGACTTTTATTACGAGGTTTCACCGGCAATGATCAACGATATTGTTAAGTATGATGCCGCTGCAGTATACAGTAACGCTTATGCCATCATCCAGAAAAAGCTGATGGGGGTATTATGCAAATACGATTTCCGCACCAGTTTTTATTGCGGTATAAGGGCCGATGAACAGATAGCGGAGATCTATAAGTTTAATGAAGAGGATCGCTACTTTTTGTATTATCCTTTAAAAAACTTGTTTCTGTTTATGGATATTTCTTTGCTCAACAATATGGAGTTAACTACCGAATTGTCGAAAAAGGAGAGCTTTGTGCAGGAGATTATTGATAAGAATAATCAGTTGCAAAACACTATTAGCAGCGTAAAAAAAACTATCCCCTCAGAAATTAAGAGTTTGTTGGTGGATAACTATAAAAAGCTGAACGATATTAACTTTTTAACCAGTATAAGCGATATTGATGTACAGGCTAATATTTTAAAGAGTATGCTTAACACCGATATTATTTAAACAACAAATAGATTAAACAACATCCAAAACTTTACACGATATGGATTTTTTACACACGCTTTTAGGAAGCGACATTAAAGCAGGCTTACTTATTATATTAAACCTGATAGTAATAGAAAGCTTGCTTTCTGTTGATAATGCAGCCGTGCTGGCAACCATGGTAATTGATTTGCCTGCCAAACAAAGGAGTAAGGCACTTAGATACGGTATTATTGGCGCGTATGTATTACGGGGCACCTGCTTGTTTCTGGCGGCCTGGCTGGTTAAAATATGGTGGTTAAAACCACTAGGTGGTTTATACCTGTTATACCTGGCCTTTGATTATTTTAAAGGCAAAGCATCGGCAGGTGATGAAGGTGAAGACGAAAGCGTTGACAAAAGTAAGAACTGGGTTTATAAATCAACCGTGGGCTTAATCGGCACCTTTTGGGCAACCGTGGCTTTGGTTGAGGTGATGGACCTGGCGTTCTCAATCGATAACGTTTTTGCCGCAGTAGCCTTTACCGATCACGTTTTTCTGATTTATACCGGCGTATTTATCGGTATACTGGCCATGCGTTTCGTAGCCCAGGGCTTTGTTAAACTGATGGAGAAATTCAGTTTCCTGGAAACCGTTGCCTTTATTGTAATTGGTTTACTGGGCGTAAAGCTCGCCGCCTCATTATATACTCACTTTTACCCGGATGCATCTTTCTCTAAATTATTAGAGGGAGAAAAGGCCGATATTTTTGTATCGGTATTTACGGTAGGCATATTTATTATCCCGGTAATAACGTCGTTATTGTTCAACTTCCCTAAAAAGCGATTAATAAAGCCTGAAATTGCTGAACAAGCTGAAGGGGTGTTAGATAAGAGTTAATGGCTCTCAGTCTTTGGCATTAGGTAGGGCAAGAGATGTAAAGGCTCATTGCCCTCCTTATCAAATTCTGGCATAGTTATGCAGTGTTGAATTATGACGTAGAGGTACTTGTTCTTTACAGATTCTATAATGCATAAACAAAAAAGCTCATCATATAATGATGGGCTTTTTGCGTCATTAACTTCTCGATAACTTCTAAATAATGAAATGGTTAGTATATATTATCATCTTGATTAATGTTTTTGCCTGCAATCAAGGCTCCGGTAAAAAAGTTGATGATTTTTATACTAATAAAGGAGGATTTGACTTGGCCCGAATACCTTTAGTTAAACCATATGAAGCCACTACACCATCAACGAAACCTAACTGGATTATTACTTCGATAGATACTAATGATATTCCTGCTCCTGTTAATGGCATAGAAGATATTAGAGTAATAAAAGGAATAATATTAGCTCATGGTAAAAACACGACTGTTAATTATAAGCCAGCAAAGGACGCCTGGTTTATAATTGTACCCACAAAAAGGCTTGTTGCGGGTTTTAGGAAGCATGGTGATTACGTTGGTTCTTTAAAAAATTTAGGATTTGAGAAAGAGCCGGACTTATTTAAAATAATCAAGGTCTTTAAATATTTTGATTGTAATGATCACATAAATTGGGAGCTGATAAAGTAGCAAGATCAATTTCTGAGTTAGCTTAAGTTGCCACAATGTGATTTATTGATAAAGCACCGCCATACTGGTTGATCTATTTCTTAGCTTTTAGAATCCCCTGCTTTGGCTCCTTCAATTCTGGCGCAAGTATGTAGCATCGGAATATGAAATTGAAGTATTCGTCTATAGTCATAAACAAAAAAGCTCATCACTACCCGATGAACTTTTCGTGGAAAACTTTAATGTACCATCACCCGAGGCCGTTTGGTTAGCTGGACCACGAATAGGGTGACAAAGATTAGATAATATCCTATATAAAAGCGATCTGCTATAACAGGCTGTAATAAGAACCGGGCTGCTATCGCAAACAGCAGAGAAATTATAATCAAAATGGCCATGTTGCTCTTCAATTCGTAAAGGCGGTATTGCAGTAATGTTAGTGTCGCGATCAATAACAGCCAAACGAAATGGGAGTGATACAGCGCTGTCATAACCTGCGCCTTTAATAATTCCCAATAATCATGCATCGAGAAGGCAGACCGCACCTCATGCTTTGGGTTGAGGGTATGGAAGAATGACGGAAAATATAACATGTTCCATCCGTATCCCAAGGCATTGCTGGCAATCAGTAAATAAACAACCACAGCAATGCTCATGAATGCAATAAGTTTTCCTACGGAAAGTTCTTTAGCCAGAAACGTTAAGGCCGGTAGTAAGATCAATAGAGGTAAAATAAAGTCTATCCGGCTCAAAACAGCAAGGATGCCGAATATAAAAAAAGCAGTTACCGATGCTTTCTCTACCATAAAATAAACGCCGTAAAACAACAGCATTCCTGCTAAAAAGTCTGGTGTTGAAAGTTTAGCTGCTTCCAGTACCGGCGGCAGCAACATGATCATCGAACAAGTGATGGTCGCGTGAACGGGCTTCAGATATTTATTCAGCCAGATCAGTAATAATATCCCAGTCATGATATAGGCAATAACTGAAGGCACCACCGTTGCCTTGAATATAGGTATCCCCAATTTATAAAAGCCGTATGCCATCATGGTGTATAACGGCTTAATTACATAAACGGGGAGTTTTTGGTGAAATGCTGCGTCATTTTCCTTCCAGTTTTTTCTTTCAGGATTTGAAGCTCCTGCCAATTGATCATAAGTATCCGCTGGCAGCTGCCTTGATGCTAATTGATAAACCATTTGATGTACATCTTTCGTCTGAGCGTCATATTGAAGTATGACAGCTGTATATGCCAACATATCCCAGTTGTAACTTGGTTTCTTAAAAGACAATACACCTACGCCCAATAACAAGCATAAATAAAACAAGCAGGGTGTAATAGAACGTGAAAAAACATTGCTAGGAAAGGCCTTCATGATATTGAAAATCAAAGTTTAGGATATATCAGAAGATACGTTTCAACAAGCTTAATGGTTGCCGGGCTCCCAGCGTAGTATTGTGAAGTGAAGTACTTGCGCCGTTGCTATAACAAAAGGCATAAACAAAAAAAGCCCATCATTATCTGATGAGCTTTTTGCGGAATGGACGGGACTCGAACCCGCGACCCCATGCGTGACAGGCATGTATTCTAACCAGCTGAACTACCACTCCTCCCGTTTGGGATTGCAAATATAGGAATTGGATTTGCAATCCCAAAAAATATTTGAAAAAATTAGGCTACGGTGCCTTCTTTCAGTTTTTCTGCGTTTTCGGCGAACTGTAATGATTCCATAATCTCCTGTAAATCACCGTTCATAACGTTTGGTAGGTTATAAATGGTTAGGCCGATACGGTGTTCGGTAACACGGCCCTGAGGGTAATTATAGGTACGAACTTTGGCCGAACGATCGCCGGTTGATACCATGGTTTTGCGTTTTTTAGAAACTTCTTCCAAATGTTTCTGCAATTCCATTTCGTAAACGCGCGAACGTAGTACCTGTAAAGCCTTATCGTAGTTCTTTAATTGCGATTTCTGATCCTGGCATTGTGCCACAATACCGGTAGGGATGTGGGTTAAACGCACAGCAGAATAAGTAGTATTAACCGACTGTCCGCCCGGGCCCGAAGCACAGAACAGATCTTTGCGAATATCACTCACCTGCAGGTCAATATCAAATTCATCAACCTCTGGCAATACTACCACGGTTGCTGCCGAGGTATGCACACGGCCCTGGGTTTCGGTATCAGGTACACGTTGTACACGGTGTACGCCCGATTCGTATTTTAAAGTACCATAAGCATCATCAGCCAAGATGTTTAATACAACCTCTTTGTAACCGCCGGATGTACCTTCGGTATAATCAACCAATTCGGTTTTCCAGCCACGGCGTTCGCAATAACGCATGTACATACGGTAAAGGTCGCCGGCAAATAGGGCAGCCTCGTCGCCACCTGTACCACCACGGATCTCGATGATAGCGTGTTTCGCATCTTCTGGATCTTTAGGGATCAGCATCAGGCGGATAAACTCTTCCTTCTCATCACGCTGCACCAAAAGCTCATCTAATTCAGATTTAGCCATCTCGCGAAACTCTTCGTCCTTCTCAGTAGCCAGAATCTCTTTGTTAGCATCAATATTGCTCATGATGTTTTTGTAGATATTATATTCTTCTACAACACTGGTGAGGTCTTTATATTCTTTGCTCAGCTGGGCAAAACGTTTCATGTCGCTCATTGCATCAGGGCTGCTAAGCTCGCCTTCAACTGTTTGCCAACGCTGTTTTATCGCTTCTAATTTATCTAACATATTATTATGGATCTTATTGGCAGTGCCTGCCAAAGGATTTGCAAAAGTACGGCTTTTAGCTTAGATATTAAACAGATACATCGCATCGCTGGTAAGCCTGAAGTAAAATTATTGAGGAATAGGCTGTGTGTACGTATGCAGGGTAACATCCGTACCGTCAAACATTGCATAGGTGCAGGCCTTTACCCACTCGCCAAGGTTTATATAGCGGCTTTTTTCTCCAACTTTAACATCCATTGCCAAGTGGCGGTGACCAAATATCAGGTAGTCGTAAAACTGGGTTTGTAAAACCTCTTTGCTGTAAACTATCAGCCATTCCTGTTCATCTATGCGGCGTTGTTTATCATTATCACCGGTATCGCGGCTATGCTGTGACCATCTGTTTGCAATACCCACACCAAAGTTAGGATGGATACGCTCGAACAACCACTGGCAAAGCGGACTGCGGAAAATCTTTTTCAGAAACTTATACTTGGCGTCCCCCGGGCCAAGTCCATCGCCGTGGTGCAGGTAGAATTTTTTACCGTTGCGCTCAATCACCAGTTCGTTGCTGATGATGGTTGCGCCTAGTTCTTTCTCAAAGTAACCGAACATCCACATATCGTGGTTGCCTTTAAACAGGGTGAGCTTAATACCCATGTCAGCCAGTTCGGCCAGTTTACCCAAAAAGCGGATATAGCCACGCGGAACAACAGTTTTATACTCGAACCAAAAGTCGAAGATGTCGCCCATTAAATATAGCTCGCTGGCGTCGGCTTTGATCATGTCGAGCCAGCTCACAATCTTCTGCTCTTTCTCGCGGTGGGTAGTATAGCTGCCTGAGCCCAGATGAAAATCGGACGCAAAGTATATTTTGTTACGGATGGACATACCCCGCTAAATTACGAGTATCTGTTGAAAAGCAGAAAAGTCATTTTGGGTCATAATCCTCGCTTAAGTCAAAAATATTTCCTTACTTATTTGAGGTATAATTTCTTTCCGTTTTGCGGTATCAAATAGCAGATTAATTGCTTTTCTGCCTTCTTCGCCAAGGTCAACCGAGTACTTATTTACATACAGTTCGATGTGCTTGTACATCACCTCTTCGCTCATTTCCTGGGCATGAGATTTGATAAACTCCAAACCCGATTTTGGATCGGCAAAAGCAAACTCAACAGATTTTCTGATCAAGCGGTTCACCTTAAGCTGAACATCCAATGGCAAATTCCGGTTCACTACAATACCTCCCAACGGAATGGCGCAGCCGGTTTCTTTTTCCCAGTAATCGCCCAGGTCCATGATCTTTTTCAGGCCTTTATCCTGGTAAGTAAAACGGTTTTCATGGATAATCAAGCCCACATCTATTTTACCGGTTAACACGGCATCTTCAATTTCAGAGAAAACTAATTCTTGCTTGTTGGTAGCTTCGGGGAAAGCTAAGCCTAAAAGGAAATTGGCCGTAGTATATTTACCCGGTATACCGATTTTTACACTTGCTCCATCGGTTTTAAGTTTTTCGCGTAATTCATCCGGGTCGCCTTTACAAATCAGCATTGGGCCAACGCCGAAACCTAAGGCACTGCCAGCATCCAGCAAAGCATATTGGTCTACCATATAGGCAAAGGCATGGTAGCTTAGCTTTGTAATATCCAGTTCGCCGCGGAAGGCTTTTTGGTTCAGGGTTTCCACATCATCATAAAATACTTCGAAGTCTAATCCTTCGGTATCAATTTTATGGTGAATAAGGGCATCAAAAATAAAAGTATCGTTAGGGCATGGCGAAAAGCCGAGTGTTAGTTTCATAGTAGTCGGTTGTTGCGTGTGTTCAGTTGCGAGTTGCGTGATTCAGGCATCAGGCAACTGGGAGCCCATAACACGCAACATCTCTCCGGCAAATGTATTCAGATTTTTAACGGCTAAACCTATCTTCCAGGCATCGCGGTTACGTTTTTCTACATAATTTGACACAGCCCTGATTTGCACACAAGCCACACCCGCCTGGCGGCAGGCATAAAATACAGCAGCGCCTTCCATGCTTTCCAGTTGGGGGTTAAGGCGTTCCACTATTTTATCTATCGAAGCCTCGTTGCCGTGCACCTTATTTACCGTGATGGCTTTAACCTGTTTAATATTTAAAAAGGGATGTCCATTGGGCTTATAAGTAATTTCACCAAAGCCAAGTGTGGTTAGGGAGAGAAAGCAATCATCATCCTCGGCACCCAGTTCAGAGAAGGTATCTTCTATTATTTCAACCACATCGCCCAGGGCAATACTGCGGTCAAAGCTACCTGCAATGCCCAGGTTAATTACCAGATCATATTTATTGGTTACCAGATGAGTGCCTAACGCATAAGCCGTGGCTGTCATACCAACGCCGGTAATTAGGAAGTCCAGTTGTCGGTTGTCAGTTGTCCGTTTTCGGTCCTCGTCTTGATTCTTGCTTCTCGATTCTTGACTCTCTTTCAGATGGCTCTCTCTCAACAAACTGATCTCTGCTTCTGTGGCGGCTACTATTAATATGTGCATGGCTTGGCTTTTTTGTTATGCTAAGATAAAACAACCTGCCTGTTTTTGTTTTGTATATTTGCACCAATTATTAGTTATGATGATACATATTACGCGCAAAGAGCATTTCAATGCTGCTCACCGCATGTACCGCGAGGAGTGGAGCGCCGAGAAAAATCAGGAAGTGTTTGGCAAATGCGCCAATCCTAACTGGCACGGGCATAATTACAACCTGTTTGTAACTGTAAAAGGCGAAGTAACACATGCTACAGGGTACCTGATAGACCTGAAAGAGCTGAAGGAAATTATCCACGAGTATGTGATCGAAAAACTCGATCATAAAAATATTAACCTGGATGTACCTTTTATGGCAGGCAAAATGGCTTCGACCGAATTGCTGACCATCGGGATATTCAACCAACTGAAAGGCCCTATCGAAGCTTATCCTGGCGTGTTTTTACACTCTGTTAGATTATTTGAAACCGAAAACAACTCTGCCGAATACTTCGGCGATTAATTATACCTATGCACCAGCACGACGATGATGACAACCTTCCGGACCGCGATGCGGGCATTGAAGGATACCAGAAAATAGACCGTTATAACCCTGAACTGATTGAAAGCCTGAGCGGCCACTATCATGAGGTGTTAAAACAAATAGGCGAGAACCCCGAGCGCGAAGGCTTATTAAAAACCCCTGAACGCGTTGCCAAGGCACTGATGTACCTTACGCATGGTTACGATTTGGATGCACAACAGATCCTGAAATCGGCCATGTTTAAAGAGGAGTACAGCCAGATGGTGGTGGTGAAAGACATTGAAGTTTACTCGATGTGCGAGCACCACATGCTGCCATTTTTCGGTAAAGCACACGTAGCGTACATCCCTAACGGGCATGTAGTGGGCTTAAGCAAAATACCACGCATTGTTGATGTTTTCGCCCGCCGATTGCAAGTTCAGGAACGTTTAACCAACGAAATCCGCGATTGTATCCAGGATACGCTTAACCCTATCGGGGTAGGTGTGGTAATAGAGTGCCGCCACCTGTGTATGAGCATGCGCGGCGTACAAAAACAAAACTCGGTAACTACTACATCGGCTTTTACCGGTGCGTTTTTGATGGATAAAACCAGAACGGAGTTTTTAAATTTGATATCGTCAAAGTTGTCATAACCACAAACGTCATTGCGAGGTACGAAGCAATCCCCTCCCGATAGCTATCGGGACTACAGAGCCGCTCCGTACAGTTCGCGATTGCTTCGTACCTCGAAATGACGAGCTTAAATAAATTCGAAATCGAACATTCGAAATCGAACATTCGAAATCCGAAATATAAATCAATCACTAACTCAAAATTCACAACTAAATTGAAAGCATACATATTCCCCGGTCAGGGTGCCCAGTTTATTGGGATGGGAAAAGACCTTTACGATCAGTCTGAGCAAGCACGTTCATTATTTGAGCAGGCAAACGAAATTTTAGGTTTCCGCATTACCGACATTATGTTTAACGGCACGGATGAGGAACTGAAACAAACCAACGTTACCCAACCCGCTATATTTTTACACTCTGTAATACTGGCTACTGTTTTGGGTGATGACTTTAAACCAGAAATGGTTGCTGGCCACTCGCTTGGCGAATTTTCGGCACTGGTAGCAGCAGGTGCATTATCGTTCGAAGATGGTTTACGTTTGGTAGCAGCACGTGCCAATGCGATGCAAAAAGCCTGCGAAATTCAGCCATCAACCATGGCCGCAGTTTTAGGTCTGGATGATTTTACGGTTGAAGATATTTGCCACCGTGTAAGCGACATCGTTGTTCCGGCTAACTACAACTGCCCGGGCCAGTTGGTAATATCTGGTACGATAGCTGGTGTAGATAAAGCCTGCGAACTGTTACTGGCTGCCGGTGCAAAACGCGCATTAAAATTAAATGTAGGTGGCGCATTCCACTCTCCTTTAATGGAATCGGCACGTGTGGAACTGGAGGCCGCTATTTTGGCTACCGAAATTAAAGCGCCGGTATGCCCCATCTATCAAAACATCGATGCTAAACCATATACAGATCCTGAGCATATTAAACGTAACTTGATTTTGCAGTTAACAGGAGCTGTAAGATGGACCCAAATTGTTAAACATACATTAGAGGACGGAGCCACCTCATATACCGAAGTTGGCCCGGGTAATGTACTGCAAGGCCTGGTAAAAAAGGTAGACCGCGCCATACCAACCAGCAGCGCAACCATAGCACAATAAAAAATTTAAAAGCCACAAACTAAAGTGGCTTTTATTTTTTATACTAAATTTACCAATCAACATTGCTCCTTTTTTGACCGCGATAGCCAAAATACGTTTATTACTGGCCCTTATTTGTGCCAGCCTTTTGCTTACAGCTATAGTTGTACAGAAAACCTATACCCCGCAAAATAACCTGGAGCAACCTGCGCAGGCGCTCGAGCGCTCATTGCATACCAAAGAGGCTTACGTAAATAGCATTATCAATAACAAGGCAAACTTTGATAGTTTACGCACACTGCCCAATAATGAAAACGCTGCCCTAAATTTTATTGATGATTTAACAAGCCAAAAAAGAGTGTGGTTAACCACCATGGTTAATAACCGCTTAACATTTTGGACGGGGGTTAAAATATTGCCAGATACTTCGAGGCCTGTTAAGGAGGGGCGTTCATTCATTAAGGTAGCCAATGGTTATTATGAGGCTATCCGCAAAACGTCAGGCAATTTTACGGCTATATTTTATATCCCGGTTAAATGGAGCTATAGCTTGCAAAACAAGTACCTGCAAAACACTTTTGACGAAGGACTTAACAGCGATACCAGTTTAGCCCTGGCCGATATTACAGATAAAGATGTTTATTACATACACAGCATAGATCATCAGTACCTTTTTTCGGTAAAAATTAAGCCTAACCATACCAACCATAATTTTTACCTGTTTGTCACCATTTTATGGGTTCTCAGTTTTGCCACACTATGCATGCTGATCCATATTTTGTGCAACTATATAGCGCAAAAGGGCTATCTGCTGCTTTCATTTACAACACTGGCGGTGTTTATCATACTGCTCAGAACGGTAAACCAGGCACTGCACTGGCCTGGTTATGTATCACAGTTTGATTTGTTCGATCCAAAGTATTATTCTGATGGGCCACTGTTTCCGTCCCTGGGCGATTTCTGTGTTAACCTGCTCATGGTTTTCTGGCTGGCAAGTTTTATATATAAGTACAGGTTTAAATTGCTTAAGCCTATTCAAAATAAGGCTATTGGCTATGGCATTATTGCAGGCTGTACTATTTTTATGTTGTTGGGGCTGGGCACGTTTGTAAACCTGTTTTACCACATGATTATTACATCGAAGATAAATTTTGATGTAAGTAATGTACTCAACCTTTCTGTTTATAGCCTGGTGGGTATTATCATGGTATGTTTCTGCTTCCTGATATTTAACCTCATAGACGAGATACTGTTGGTAATGATAATGCGGGTTAAAATACCGGTTATGCATAAAGCGCTGATATTCTTTACCGGTGTTTTAATAGCAACTATTATTAACAGCATTACGGCACCATTTACCTTATTCTATATACTTGCCGGGTTTGTTGTTGCCATACGGGCTTATATTGTTTGGTATAAGAACGGGCAGCTAACTGCTACCTCATTTTTGTGTGTGCTGATATTGAGTGCCCTTATAGCATCCGTTAAACTCAATGCTTTCCAAAACCAGCGCGAACATGAAACCCGCAAATTGCTGATTAAAAAATTGGAGGCCGCCGACGATAAAAGCGCCGACTATATTTTTAAGCATATTGAAAAGCAGATGATTAACGATAAGTTTCTCATTGAGTATTTCGAAGATACTGCCCATAACAGTAATTACCTGCGCACGCATTTCCAGAAAACGTATTTTGATGGATACCTCTCTAAATACGATTTCAAGATTTATGAGTTCGATAACGAAGGTAAATCGATCTCGACCGATAAAAGTTACATACTGGATAACTTTAAGGATATGGTTGTTTTTAGCGCCTTTAAAGTATCCAATTACTTTTATCGCGAAAATGATTCGTTCGGTTTTCAAAGTTATTTTGCCCTGCTGCCTGTACAGGTAAACAATAAAAGCCTGGGCACTTTTGTAATTGCCTTAAAATCAAAACCGCTGCAATACACCAACGCATTTCCCGAATTGCTGGTAGATGAGCAGCTGAAACTTACTAACGAGTTTAAAGGCTACTCGTACGCATTTTATAGTGATAACCACCTGTTAAGCCAAAGCGGGCAGTATACCTATTCTCTGTTAAATAACGAGTTTAGTGCACAGCCGCATCAGTATGCGTTTAAAAACACATCGTCGAGCGGGCAGCCATGGTATAAGGCTTTTACCAATTACAATCACCTTATTTATAAGCCGAGTGCCCGCAAAATGATCATCATCAGTAAGCTGGAGTACCCTGTACTGTATGGTATAACCTCGCTTACCTTCTTTTTTGTGCTGATGCTTATTTTCAATTCTATTGTAATGGGCACCCGTTGGCTTTGGCGGCGTGTGCGGTTTATCCGGATAGATGAGAATGAGATTATCTGGGATTTTCATATCAACTTCGATAGGATTCTCTATAAAACCCGCATCCAGTTTTCGATGATATTTGCAGTGGTGGTTACCCTGATGCTGGTAGGTATTATCACCTGTTTCTCTATTATTGCCCAGTACCACGAGCAGCAGGTAAACTCTATTACAGACCGTATTACCCGCATAGCATCGGCTTTTGAAAATCATATCGATAACCAGTCTTCGCCGTTTAACCTCGAAACGCAGGTTAGTTTTAACGCTTTTGCCGATGCCTACTCTACCGACCTTACGCTTTACGATAAAGACGGCGTTTTGCTTTACACCACGCAGCCTAAAATATACAACCTGGGCTTGTTGCAACCACGCATGAACGGCCGGGCATTTGTTTATTTAAGCAAGCTGCAAAAATCTGAACTGGTAAATAAAGAAAAGATAGGCGGGCTTGATTATGCAGCCGGTTATGCACCTATCCGCAATGCCAATAACGAGACCGTTGCCTTTTTACAGTTGCCGTTTTTCTCTAACGAGGCAGAGTTAACTGAGCGCATTGGGTCATTGCTTAACGCCATGATTAATATTTACGCGTTGATATTTATTGCCATTGGTTTGTTTGCCATATTGGTGGCCAGGCAAATTACCAACCCGCTTAGCTTCATTCAGCATAGTTTGAGTAAAACCATTTACGGCCGTAAAAACGAACCTATTGTTTGGCGCCGTAATGATGAGATTGGCTCGCTGGTGAAAGAATATAATAATATGATTGCCGCGCTCGAATATAGCGCGAGCAGGCTGGCACAGTCTGAACGTGAAAGCGCATGGCGCGAAATGGCCAAGCAGGTAGCCCATGAGATTAAGAACCCGCTTACGCCGCTTAAATTGGGCTTACAGCTGCTCGAAAAATCATGGAAGGACAAAGATCCTAAGTTTGATGCCAAGTTCGAGCGTTTCAGCAAATCATTTGTTGAGCAGATAGAAAGCCTGTCATCCATTGCTTCCGAATTTTCGGCCTTTGCCAAAATGCCCGATACCCGGATGGAGAAACTGGACATTATTGAATTGCTGAGCCAGGCGGTTACCATTTTTAAGCAAATGGATAACGTGACCATCAACTTTAATGCACCCGAAGAGCCTTTCCTTATTATTGCCGACCGCGACCAGCTTTTACGCTGCTTTAATAACCTGTTGAAGAATGCGATTGAAGCCATGCCGCCGGGCCGCCCGGGACTTATAGATATTGACTACAGTATTGAAGGAAGATCTATCTTAATCAACCTGCGCGACAATGGTAACGGTATCCCCGAAAGCTTGCGTACCAAAATTTTTGAACCCAATTTTACCACCAAAAGTTCGGGTACTGGTTTGGGGCTTGCATTCGTGAAAAACTCTATCGAGAATGCCGGAGGTAAAGTGTGGTTCGAAACCGTGATTAACGAGGGTACGGTATTTCATTTAAACCTGCCGCAAGCGCAGGGATAAGAGAGGCAAGAACCGGGGATCAGGAATCAGGAATTAAGACTCGCCCGTGCTAATACTTTTTTATTCGTGTTTCCACATCAACGTTAATTAGTGTTAACGTTTTGATTATTTGCCGTTCCCTATGATTATTTTGCAGCATCATGAATAAAAGGATTAACCTTGTAATTGGCCTGATGACTTTATGTACAGGCTTTTTGCTGGGTTTGCAATTTTATTGGAACTATGCGGCCTACCAAAGCAGTGTACGTGTTTTTAAGAGTGATATTAATGATGCGCTTGATAAAGCTGTAAACCACCTGATGGATCTTAGGCGCGATGAATTTGCCGCACAGTATAAAACATGGCTTGCCGATACCAACTTGGTTGTGGTTACTGCCCATTACGATGCCCGTTCGGCAAGTACCCAGTTTATTCTTCAGGATAAACACCCTGTTGAAGAACGCAGCCCGTTTTACATTGGGTTCGATTACAAAAAACGTATTACGGCTATTACGCCTGATGCCAAAGCATTCTTTATAGATAAATTCATCGAAAGCCTTTTAGCCAACGATCTTAAAAACGGCTCGTCATATTATTACACCGAAAAATTAGGTGATCTTTTATCAACCGTTTATAAAAATGACCGGCTTAATATTAAAAGATTAGAAAGTATTTACCGGCAGGAGTTACGCAAACGGGATATATACGACAATTTCGACCTTAAATTTACCCGGTACGTTTTTAAAAAGTGGAGTACACCCAATGAGCCGCTCTCTGGTTACAACTATAGCACCCGGCGGTTTAAATATGGATTCCATCACCCATTAATAGGTATCAACGCTTATTTTATCAACCCCAATCTTATCTTTTTCAGGAAGATGAAATGGGTGATCATCAGTTCGCTGCTACTTGTAGCTATTACCATCGGCTGTTATACCTACACGGTTAAAACTATGCTGTCGCAAAAAAAGCTGGCCCGGCTTAAAGATGATTTTGTGAACAACATGACCCACGAATTGAAGACACCCGTAGCCACCATCAGTGTCGCTGCGGAAGCTATTCAGGATTTTAACCTGAGTAAAACTTCGGCAGATGAATACTTGGGTATTATCCGTTACCAGGCATCTAACCTCACCAATTTGATTGACCAGATTTTGAAAAGTATCCTGAACGATCAGGGTATTGCCAGCTTTAACCGGCAGCAGATCTGCTTAACAGACGCAATTAAAAACTGCATTCACCAATACCAGCCGCAATTGCAGGCTAAAACTGCAACCCTTAATGTAGTCTTACCTACCGAAGAACTTTATATTACAGGCGACACTATACACATTGGCAATGTATTGGCCAACTTGCTTGATAATGCCATTAAATATGGGAGCGAACAACCTGTAATTAGTATCGAAGTAAATGTTATAAATGATTGGGTGCATATCAATTTTTGCAACGACGGGCCTGGTATCCCGGCAGAGTATGCGGATAAGGTTTTCGAGAAATTTTTCAGGGTTTCAACAGGTAATACACACAATGTAAAAGGTTACGGCCTGGGGCTAAGTTATGCCCGCACTGTGGTGCAGCAACATGGTGGCAGCCTCACCTTAACAAGTGCAAATAAGGCAACTATATTTACTATAAAACTTCCTTTAGCTACTCATGAAATCGGCCAGCGTATTGTTTCTTGAAGATGAGCTGCAACTTGCCAAAATTGTAACAGAAACGCTGCAAAGTCGCGGGTTTGGTGTTACTCATTTAAATAATGGCCAAATGGGATTGCAGGCTATCTATAAAACCAATTTTGATATTTGCATTGTAGATGTAATGATGCCCTTTATGGATGGTTTTACCTTTGTAAAGGAGTTTCGTAAAATAAACCAAACAACCCCCGTTTTATTTTTAACCGCCCGTTCGCAGGATAAAGATGTGGTTGAAGGCTACGGCAACGGCGGTAATGATTACCTGAAAAAGCCTTTCAGCCTGGAAGAATTGATTTTGCGTGTTAATGAATTACTGCGGCGAAACACCACTACCGATACAAAGGAAACATCGGTTAACATCGGTGCATTTTGTTTCTATCCTAAACGGCAGGAACTGATAAGCAAGGGGTCAATCATTAAGTTATCGCACAAAGAGAGTGAACTTTTATACTTATTGGCGCAACACAAAAATCAGTTGCTCGACCGCAAGGCCACTCTATTAAAATTATGGGGAGATGATACCCCGTTTAACGTTCGTACCATGGATGTGTTTATTACCAAACTACGTAAACATTTACATACCGATACAACAATCCAAATTATCAATATACGGGGCTTAGGGTATAAATTGATAGTATAAGTACCACACATCAACCCATCTGCCATTAATTAGGAGTGAAAAAAAATTACGATTTTTTTTGCGAATGTAATTTTTTCATTACATTGTGTTACCTAATTATAAACTAATGAATAAGCAATTAATTGTGCTCGTTTACGTATTTGTTGCGTTAACGGGGCTCTCTGTTTTTATCCATCGGCACTTGCCCGATGCTGCGGTGAATAGCCACCTAACCTTTAAAAAAAATCTGCACGTCACGGCACATGAGTCGAGGCAAATATTAAGTGCCAGGCTTTAATAAGCTAAAGTTATAAATAAGAAAGCCCTGCTGTAATTACAGCAGGGCTTTCTTATTTATATAATATTAAATTATTTTAATGTTACAGTGGTTTTACCCATAGTAAAGCCATCGGCATATAAAATTACGGTATAAGCTCCTTTTTGGAAAGGTGTTGGATTTACCCAGTCAATTGTATAACTGGTATCGTCATTTTTATACTCGATAGAAGTTTTGTAGGTAAACTGCAGATCCTGTCCATCAGAACTAAAAGTACCCGAATCATCCTGTGTTATTAAATTGCCGGCCGGGTCAATTACACGTACATAAATATCGTGCATGCCCTGCGTTGCAATTGTATTATTAACAACAGTGAAAGTGAGCTTTAATTTCTTAACGTTTTTAGCTTTTTCATTGGTTGATTCTTTGCCATTGTCTTTTACTTTATAAGATACAGCACTTAAGCTCGAAGTTTTTAATGCCGAACCTACCTGTACTTTTGTACTCAGGTCTTTGTTCTCTGTTTCCAGCGTAGTCGCCTTTGTACTTACGGTAGCCAGGTTAGTTTTAAGTGTATCTCTTTCTGATGTCAGGCTGGCATTTTGTTTTTTCAGCTCTTCCAGGTCGGCGGTGTATTTGGTTACAAAATAGCGTAACTGTTTTACATCTTCCTGTGCTTTGGCTAATTCTGCCGCGGTTAGCTTGCCTTTTGCCAGTTGTACGCGCAGATATTTAATTTTGGTTTGCAACGAATCGTTTTTAGCGATCATCTCTGCATTCATTTTGGTTTTGCTTGAGTTTACCTGTTGTATCTGTGCTTCCAGACTGTCAAGCTCGGTTTGTAAGCGTGTTTTCTCATCGTTTTGGTATACAACTTTTTCGTCGGTACCTCTTTTTTGGTAGTAGAGGTATACATCCGTGCCGAGTAAAGCCACTACAACCACAATTAAAAAGTAAATAACGTTTGAGTTTTTTCTGGAATTTGAATTTTGTCCCGATTGGTTCTCCATAAGTATCTCTTTAAGTGATAAATGTGTTAATGCCGTTTATAAAATTGGTTTATCAGCATCGCAAACTGCGCATCAACGTTTTGCGATAATACAAAAATTATATTAACTGAAGCCTTGTTAACTATAACAGAAACCCCATTTGCCGTATTTAGTTTAAAATAAATACTATATCATAAAACACAAAATACATCAAATTATTGCATTTAATACTAAAACCCCATTGTATAAAGTTTCTATATCTTTGCAGCTCTTAAAAAAATAGGATAATGTTTACAGGCAAACGATTGATTTTTATACTACTTACAGCGGTGCTTTTTACGCAGGCACAAGCGCAGGTAGATACAGCAAAAGTGAGACAAAAAGCACCCAAGCGCGAATTTAGAGGCGTATGGGTTGCCACTGTAATGAACATTGACTGGCCCAGCAGCGTAAACCTTACCAGCGATAAGCAGAAAGAACAGCTGATCCGGATCCTTGATTTTCACCAGCAAAGCAATATGAATGCGGTAATGTTCCAGGTGAGGCCTGCTGCCGATGCCTTTTACGCCAAGAGCCGCGAACCCTGGTCGAGGTGGTTAACGGGTAAGCAGGGGCAAGCGCCAAATCCATTTTACGATCCCTTAGAGTTTGCCATTACCGAAGCCCACAAACGTGGCATGGAACTGCATGCCTGGGTTAACCCATACCGTGCCACTGCCGATGCCAACTATAGCAACATAGCAGCCAATCATCCCACTAAAACGCACCCGGAGTGGTTCTTTATTTATGGAGGACAAAAACTGTTTAATCCAGGATTGCCTGAAGTGCGTGAGTACATAGTGCAGGTGATACTGGACATTGTGAAGAATTACGATGTAGACGGCATTCACATGGACGACTATTTTTACCCATACCTCATAGCCGGGCAAACTATCCATGATGCTGATGCCTTTAAAGAATACGGTGCTGATTTTACCGACATCCGTGCCTGGCGCCGTGATAACGTAGATAAGCTGATTAAAATGGTTGGCGATAGTATCCACAAGTATAAGCCAAACCTTAAATGGGGTATAAGCCCGCGTGGTGTGTGGCGTAATAAAGATGAGGATGTAGAAGGTTCTGACACACACGGAGGCCCATCATACTCAGAAAACTATGCTGATACCCGTAAGTGGATCCGTGAGGGATGGATTGATTATATTAACCCGCAGGTGTACTGGCAAATTGGTAATCGTGCAGCAGCATTTGATAAACTGGTTGACTGGTGGGGTAATAATGCGAACGGGCACCATGTATACATAGGTCAGGCGCCATACCGCATGGCCGAAGCACATTCGCCCGCATTTAAAAATCCGCGAGAACTGCCTAACCAGGTACGGTATGTACGCGGCAACCCCCGTGTACAGGGGAGCGTGTATTTTAGTTCGAACTCGCTAACCAGTAATTTTATAGGTTTTACAGATTCGCTCCGTCAAAACTTTTATAAATATCCTGCCTTGCCGCCTATTATGCTGTGGCGCGATTCTATCGCCCCAAATACGCCGCAACAATTAACCGCAACCAGCGGGCCGAAAGGTGTATTATTAACCTGGCAGGCTCCTGCACCGGCTAAAGATCTGGAGCCTACCTTCGGCTACGTGGTTTACCGCTTTAATGGCGATGAGAAAATCGACATCGATGATCCATCACATATCCTGCTGATCAAATACAATACAGACCCTGCGCTGTTAGATAATACTGTCGAAAAAGGTAAAAAATATATCTACGTAGTAACGGCCATTGATCGAATTAAAAATGAAAGTGAGCATTCCGAACCGTTTAGTATAACGGTGCCGCTGCTCTAACTGTTCATTACAGCGCCACCGTTGATATCAAAAGCCTGCCCGGTTACCGAGCGTTGGTTAACGAGGTAATTTACAAGGTCAGCCACTTCTTCAGGGTCGCTCATGCGGCGTAGGGGTACGCTTTGCATGGCTATGTCATAAAACTCCTGTTTGGTAACACCAATGCTGTCGGCAATACTTTGCAAGCCGCTTTGGGCCATGTCTGTATCAACCCAGCCCGGGCAAATGGCATTCACCAAAATGTTTTCTTTGGCATATTGGGCGGCCCATACACGCATCAGCCCCAATAAGCCAGCCTTAGAAGCACAGTAGGCCGAATAATCAGGCACGCCTAAACGTGCCAGTACCGATGAAGTAATTACAATATATTTTTCTGCATCTGCATTGCGCAGATTGGGTAAAAAGGTATTTACAAAGTTATATGTACCGGTAAGGTTGGTATCAATAATAGCATCCCAGCGATCATCATCGCCCCAGTAGTTTTCGCCTCCGATGCCTGAGTTGGCAATTAATCCGTTAACGGCAACATCGCCCAGTTGTGTGGCTGCATTAGCCAAACTTGCTTTATCGCGAATATCGGCCACCAAAACCTGGTGATTGGTACCTTCGAGCGTAGTTAGCGTCTGTAATAATTTATCGAGGCTGCGACCCAATAATACACAACGATTACCTGCCGATGCCAGATTTTGAGCGATAGCACGGCCAATACCAGTGCCCGCACCGCTAATGATATATGTTTTAGACATGAAGCGAAGTTGGGGAAAAGAGAAGCAAGAATCAAGAGGCAGGTAAGAGAATCAAGAATCTAGAGACAAGAAACAAGACTTATGTAACTCCCGTCATTGCGAGGTACGAAGCAATCTCCGACTTGCAGAGCCACCTTGTATAGTTCGCGATTGCTTCGTACCTCGCAATGACGGGCGCGGGATAAAGGCGTTACAAACGCTTAGAAGTGTTAAGCACGCGTTGCAAACGCGCGCAAGTTAAAAATTCGCAAATAATCTTCCGTACTTCCTGTCTTTCCGACTCCCGGACTCTCCTATATCCTCCTGTCAATAAACTTAACCGCTTTCCTAACCGTTTCCGGAAACTGCATTTTCTGAATCTCTTCGGCAGTAATATATTTAATATGCGGGCTCACTCTTAAGCGGGCTTGCAAATAAGCACGGATTTGGTGGTCGCACTCTTCACTGATTACGGAAGGGACGATGTGTAATAGCACTTCATCCAGCCCAACTTCATTAGGGTAAACTTCTACCACATAGTCCACAATTTCCTCACGCTCGTTCAATAAATCAAACAAGGCGGGTGGATAAAGGGTAGTTCCTTTAAACTTAATCATTTGTTTTTTGCGGCCAAGAATAGGAGATAACCTCCAGCTTGATCGTCCGCAGGCGCAGGGCTCATCAAAGTACATGCAGATATCGCCTGTTTTGTAGCGGAGCAGCGGCATCCCTTCTACACCAAGTGTGGTAATGGTTAACTCTCCGGCAGTGTACGGACCAACCGGGTTTTCGTCATCATCCAAAATTTCGGCAATCATTAAATCGGACTGATAGTGCCCTCCGTGACCTTCGCCGCATTCAGTAAAGGCGGTTTGCATTTCGGTTGATGCGTAGGTTGAATACAATTTGATGTTCCAGGAATCGGTGATCTTCTTCCCTAAAATATTCAGCGAAGAATCTGTATTCCGGATATTTTCGCCTATACAAATTGCCTTTTTAACAGATGATGCATTCACATCAATGTTATTCTCGTTGGCGTATTTAATCAGCTTTAAAATAAAGGATGGTACGGCTACAATTGCCGTAGGCTTTAAACGCTTAATGGTTTCCCATTGCAATGATGGTACACCTGGCCCCAGGCGGATAGCGCCAGCCCCCAGTTTGCGTAAACCTAAATAGTAGGCCATGCCTGCCATAAACTGCCTATCCAGCGTGAGCATAAGCTGGAACAAATCATCTTTGGTAGCACCGGCGCTTAAAAATGAGTTGTACTCGTTTAAGGCCAGGCGATCAAGATCTTTATCTGTTAAGGCAACGGTAACAGGGCCGCCTAATGTGCCCGATGTTGATGTATACTCAATCACCTTCTCGGCAGGTACGCATAAAAAATCGTGGTTGCGCTGTTGCAGGTCTTCCTTGGTGGTGGTGGGTATGCGGGTTAAATCGGCAACGGTTTTTATATCGTTAATATCGATTTCGTTCTGAGCAAACAGATCTTTATAAAACGGCGAATGCTGCGAAAGGTAAACTAATAACTCGCGTAATTTCTGTTCCTGTACAAGGGTGGCTTCGTCGGCCTGCTGTTGTATCATCCTTATTTTTCTATAATTACCACTGCCGATGCCATTGCCTTTACATGTGTAAGTGATACCATGATGTTGGTAATACGCATGGGGTTTAGGGTATCGGCCGTTTCGCCCGAGATAAATATTTCGGGTTTCCCGTCCTCATTATTAACTATTTCAATCTCATTAAACACTGTTCCGGTAAGCCAGCCTGTACCAAGCGCTTTAAAAAAAGCTTCTTTGGCGGCAAAACGGGCAGCATAATGTTCGTATTTGTTTGTTTTTGATTCGCAATAAGCAATTTCGGTGGCCGAGAATATCATTTCACGAAAACCCGCCTGCTTTTCCATCGCTGCAGCAATTCGTTCCACTTCTACCAAATCTGTCCCTAATCCTGCAATCATTTTTTATTATCTTGCATCTTCAAAATTCAAATGTAGTAAAAAAGCCAAAAGCTGTATTATTGGCCGATACTGCAACAACTACGAAGCAATTTTGTAACGTATATATTCTATTTTTTTACAGGAATTATGTTGATCAGAAAATTTTTAACCGGTGCTGCATTTCTACTTACCATGAGTACCTATGCCCAAACCACACAGCACAGGTATAAAGATATGCTGTTTAAAGACGTAACTATCGACGAGAATATTAACTACGCCAACAGCTCTGATAAAAAAGCACACCTGTTTGATATTTACCAGCCACATGATGATAATGCCAAAAAACGCCCGTTGATTATATGGATGCACGGCGGCGGTTTCAGAACAGGTTCTAAGAACGACAAAGGCATTAAATTGTGGAGCAAAGAATTTGCACAGCGTGGCTACGTATCTGCAGCTATTAATTATACGCTGAGTAAAAAGACTATCATCTTCGGTATCAGCGCCAGCGAACTGCAAAAAAGCTCATACTATGCCATTCAGGATTTAAAAGAAGCCATCGCCTATTTTAAACTCAATGCCGATAAATACCGGATTGATACCTCGAAAATAATTTTAGCCGGAAATTCGGCAGGCGCTATTATGGCTTTGCAAACCGCATATACCAATAATGTGCAGCTGGGCGAACAGGTTGGTCTCTCGAAAAGCGATGCAGATCTGCACTCGACCGAGTTTACCAAAGTAGCTGCGGTTGTTAACTTTTGGGGGGCGATATTTGATATCCATTGGCTCGAAAATGCTAAAACACCTATTGTAAGCGTGTATGGCAGTACTGATGGCATTATTGATCCCGATCATAAAGGAACACCAATGTATGGTTCGATAGCGATTAAGCGTAAGGCTGATGAGCAGAAGATCCCGAACGCTATAAAATCATTCGAAGGTTATTCGCACGAATTGCAAAAACATTTTAATCCGATTTTTTCCGCCGATAAAGAAACACAGGAACGCTGGACCCAGGCCAGCCAATTTGCTGCCGATTTTTTATATGCCCAGCTATTTGAAGAAAAAACCAAAACCAAAGCCAAAACCGGCACTACTTTAGATTACCGCACCATAGGCGCGCCCTACGAAACCAAAACGGTAAAAAAGAAGAAAGAGACAACCGCTACTGCCGCCAAACCTAAAACCACAGTTACGCCAACAACAAGTACAGATACAGGCGGTACATCGTTAGATTATCGTACGATGTGGCAAGGCACTGAGCCAAAGACCAAAAAGAAAAACAAATAATTAGGGACGGAAGGATTTTAGGAGAAAAGAGAAAAGACTTGAAAAGGACAGAACGACGAAAAGTAGTCTGTTGCTCAGCAATCTTTATTCCTTTGTCCCCAAATCCTTAATCTTTATAAAGTGTCCTTTGTCCTTCCGTCCATTATCTTTTCTCCGCAACGCAAAACCAAAACTTCGAAATAACGTTATAGTACTAAATACATATAGTATTAGTACAGATCATGAAGTTCAATAAAATAATTATAGCCACCGCCTTAACCGCCATGAGCATTAGCTTTGCGGAGGCTGCTTCTGTTAAGGAAGTATCGGCAAGCACTGCAGCAACTTTTCAGTTGCCCCCACCGCCGCCAAGGCCGCCGGCGCCACGTTTTCATCGTCGTTATGTGAGGCATCATTACGCACCTCGCCACCATAGTACATTACGCATACACTTGCCACCGCCGCCGCCTCATCCGCCAGGCCCACGCTTGTAAAAGATAATTGTGATTTATTTTTTTAACGCAGTACCGATTTTTTGGTGCTGCGTTTTTTGTTAGAAGAGTTTATAAAACAGAGAAAGGCGATCGTATCACAATCGCCTTTCTCCTTTTAAATTGTCTTGATTCCCGATTCTCGACTCTTGATTCTCCTACTCCCCCTTTAGGGGGCCGGGGGGCTAATAGAGCAAGTGATCGTAAGGATACCTCACGCTATGTATCGCCAGGATATGATCGTACAATAATTTTCTGAATTCATCTACATTTTCTTTTTTCAAAGCCGAGATAAATATAGCCGGGCTGTTATTATTAGCCATCCAGCTGTTTTTAAACTCTTCGAGTGTTAACACATGTGCATCATCCTCTGGGTGGACTTGGATGGGTTGATAAGCATCTATCTTGTTGAAAACGGTGATCATCTGCTTATCTATCGCGCCAAGCTCTTTCAAAGTTTCGTTTACCGTGCGGATCTGGTCTTCAAAGTTAGGATGCGAAACATCCACCACGTGCACTAAAATATCAGCTTCGCGAACTTCATCCAGGGTAGATTTAAAGCACTCTACCAAATGGTGAGGTAATTTGCGAATAAATCCAACCGTGTCTGAAAGCAGGAAAGGTAAATTCTCAATTACCACTTTACGCACTGTAGTATCCAATGTTGCGAACAGCTTATTCTCGGCAAACACATCAGATTTGGAGATCATGTTCATGATGGTTGATTTACCAACGTTGGTATAACCTACCAATGCCACACGCACCATCTGGTTACGGTTTTTACGCTGCGTTTCGTTCTGCCGGTCTATCAACTTCAGTTTATCCTTCAACAAAGAGATCTTGTTCAGGATCAAACGTCTGTCCGTCTCAATCTGCGACTCACCCGGTCCACGCATACCGATACCACCTTTTTGGCGCTCCAAGTGGGTCCATAAACGGGTTAATCGTGGCAGTAAATATTGTAGCTGGGCCAGTTCCACCTGCGATTTTGCCTGCGCCGTTTGTGCGCGACCTGCAAATATGTCGAGGATTAAGTTATTACGATCCAGTATTTTAACACCGAGTTCGCGTTCAATATTACGCAGCTGCGATGGCGAAAGCTCGTCATCAAAAACCACCATATCAATCTCTTCGGCAACAACGTATTCTTTTATTTCTTCCAGCTTACCGGTACCTACAAATGTGGCACGCTCTGGCCTTTGCAGTTTTTGGGTAAACCACTTCACGGTCTCTCCACCGGCGGTCTCCACCAAAAATTGCAGCTCTTCTAAGTATTCTTTCTGCTGCTCGTCGGTTACATTGGGTGTAACTACACCCACCAACACAGCTTTTTCCTGCTTCACAGCAGTATCATAAAATTTTTGCTTCATTAATATAAATATAACAATAGAAATGCCAAAAAGCCTAACTATGCCCCCTAACCCCCTAAAGGGGGAATAAAATCAGTACGGCGGCAACTTTGTCATGTTCCTGCTCCCCCTTTAGGGGGCTGGGGGGCTTTTATAGTCCTTTCACAAACTCAGCCATTGCCTCGCCCGGATTTTCTTGCTTCATGAAATTCTCGCCAATTAAAAAACCATTATATCCGGCCTGTTTTAATTCTTTAATCACCTGTGTGTTGCTGATGGCGCTTTCAGATACCTTGGTAAATTCTTCCGGGATATGCTCGGCTAGTTGAAACGAGGTTTCTACCGAAACTGTAAAATCGGCCAGGTTGCGGTTGTTTACACCTATTGCGCTCAGGTTAGGATCAATACTGCGCTGCAATTCTTCGAGGTTATGTACCTCGAGTAACACGCTTAATCCTAAGCTTTTGGCCAATTCGGCATATTGCTTAATCTGCACCGGCGTTAATATCGCGGCAATCAGCAAAATAATATCTGCACCGATAGCTTTGGCTTCGATGATCTGGTATTCATCGATCATAAAATCCTTGCGCAATAACGGGATGCTATTTACCTGGCGTGCAGCCATCAGATCATCCTCATGACCCATAAAGAAATCATGATCGGTTAAGATGGATAGAGCAGATGCGCCCGCAGTGTTATAGCCGGTAGTTACATCTTCAACTTTTACCTTATCGTTAATAACCCCTTTTGAGGGCGATTTGCGTTTAAACTCAGCAATAATACCCGTCCGCATAGGGTCGAGCAGAAACTGGTTTAATGAATAGGGCTGGCGTGTAAACAACGACGACTCTTCCAGTTCTTTATAAGAGCGTAGTGCCTTAGCAACTTCTACCTCAGTTTTTTTATGAGCGACTATTTTATCAAGTATGGTCATAACTAATTAGCTTGTCATTGCGAGCGATAGCGTGGCAATCTCGTCGCAAGTATATTCGATTTGCATAGCTACGAGATTGCTTCGTACCTCGCAATGACATAATTGGGGTTATCCTTTTAACCAGTTCTTCATCATCTCCTTACCGTATTCCGTCAATACAGACTCCGGGTGAAACTGTACGCCGCGAACATCATAATCCTTATGGCGCAGTGCCATAATAGATTGATCTTTCTCGTCGATTGCAGTAACTACCAGATCCGAAGGCAAATCTTTTGGCGCAACAACCCACGAGTGGTAACGGCCAACGTTGATGTGTTCGGGCAGGTCGATGAATAATTCTTCGTTTGCATCAACCACCTTAATTGGTGTGGCAATGCCATGCATCGGTCGGCTCAGATTGTGCAGCGTACCGCCAAAAGCCTCGGCAATGGCCTGCTGGCCCAAGCACACGCCAAAGATACTTTTCTTCGATGCATATTCTTTAATCACATCCAGCAGTAAACCAGCTTCCGAGGGTATACCCGGCCCCGGCGACAGGATGATCTTATCAAACTGTGCTACGTCTTCCAGCTTAAACTGGTCGTTTCTCCAAACCTCGCACTCCAGGCCAAGTTCGTTAACCAAATGCACCAGGTTGTAGGTGAAAGAATCGTAGTTATCTATTATTAGAATTTTACCCCCCGACCCCCTGAAGGGGGAGTTGGTAGTTGTATTTTGAGTTTCCATTTTCTTAATGTCTTTTGTCCTTTATCCTAAAGTCTTTTGTCCGTCCTATAGTTCTTCTGCCAGTAACAACGCTTTGTGCAGTGCAGCTATTTTATTACCTACTTCGTTTAACTCCATTTGCGGTACCGAATCTGCTACGATGCCTGCACCAGCCTGGTAATGCAACGTGTTGTTTTTGCTTAAGAACGAGCGGATCATGATGGCATGGTTAAAGTCGCCGTTAAAACCGATAAAGCCAATCGCACCGCTGTAAAAACTGCGTTTGATGTTTTCGTTGGCATCAATAATTTCCATCGCGCGGAACTTTGGCGCACCGCTCAACGTGCCTGCCGGGAAAGTATCGGCCACAATTTTGAAGGATGATACGCCATCATGCAATCTGCCGGTAACGTGCGAAACCAGGTGAATTACGTGCGAATAATACTGCACTTCTTTAAACGCCTTAACAGATACCTGCGTACAATGGCGACTTAAATCGTTACGGGCTAAATCAACCAGCATAACGTGCTCCGCCGATTCTTTAGGATCGTTCTCCAGGTTGCGGGCCAGGGCTGCATCTTTTTCGTCATCGCCTGTACGTTTAAAAGTGCCGGCAATTGGGTAGATGCTGGCTACGCGATTTTTAATAGTGATCTGCGCCTCGGGCGATGAACCGAAGATGCGGAAATCGCCATAATCAAAATAGAATAAGTAAGGTGATGGGTTGATAGAACGCAATGCGCGGTACACGTTAAATTCATCACCCAAAAACTGACGGGAGAATGCTCTTGATGGTACAATCTGGAACACATCGCCGCGGAAGATATGCTGCTTCATCTTATCAACCGTATCCATAAACTGCTGGTCGGTTAGGTTCGATTCTTCTTCACCGTTCAGTTGGAAATGGTATTCGGGGAAGTTTTTATTCTTGATCAGATATTCCAGTTTTTCTAAACCATCGGTTGTAGTATCATCCGCAGTTTGGTTGTTGAAGATATACAGCTCATTCTTAAAGTGATCAATCGCGATAATGTACTTATAGATATGATACTGCATGGTCGGGATCTTCCGGTAATCATCCGCATCCTTTTTTAGTTTGATGGTTTCGAAGTGCTCTACTACCTCATGGGTAAAGTAACCGAATAAACCGTTCGAGATAATCTTCAACCCCGGATCGTTCACTTCAAAATCTTTCAGAAACTGATCCACCTCGGTCACCAGGTCAAACTGCCCGGCTTCTAGGTTAACGTGTGTACCGTTGGGGTATTTCTTTTTAAGTTGGCCGTCGGTTAAAACGAGGCCTGCAATGGGTTCGCAGCAAACATAGCTCATGCTGTTCTCGCGGCTGTGGTAGTCAGAGCTTTCCAGCAGTAACGAGTTGGGGAAAACATCGCGCAATCTTAAAAAGATGCTTACAGGCGTCGTCGTATCGGCCAGTAGCTTTTTGTAAGTTGTTTGTATGGTGTGCTTGTTCATTTTTATGTTTTTCGTAATATTTTAAAATAAAAAACCCGGCAGAGGTTGCTGCCGGGCTAATATCAGGTTTACAATTGTTTAGTAAAGTCTAATCAATAATCTCCTCCGGCTATCGTAGTTTTACGGTGCCACCAGCTTTTGGTTATGAAGGTGATTTTGATCATGTTGGGAAAACAAATATTATATATTTATTTGAATGTGCAAATTATTTTGTTAAAATAATGTTAAATTCTTTAGGCCGACATTCCCAGCAAAGGTACGTGCCCGGCAGAAAGTGCCACTACAACAATAATAACCGCTATTATATAGAAAATTGCAATCGTTTTGTGCTTAGCCTCAGGGGTGTTAGCTCGTTTCGATTTAGCATGGCCGATGGTAATAACCACCAAAGCGATGATCATCATACTGATGTGTTCAACCGTCCAGTAACGGGTGGTGGCATCTTTCATAGTGTTGGCACCAAACTGTACAAACGGGCTTAAAAAATAAAGCACGATACCGAACAACAATTGAGTGTGTGCCGAGATCATAGCAAATAAATTAACCTTGCGGTTGCCTTCTGTGTAACTTTTTTTACCAAACCAACCAGCTAACGACTGGATGATGGCCCATAATAACAGGATTACAACGATAAACCTTAACCCAGAGTGGATATACTTAAAAATAGTATAGGCGTTCATGCTTTTTAAATTAGTTTTTGCGAAGATACAATAAAATTGAAGGGCTAAAATCTAAAATTAGCGTGTAACAAATGTATTATCAAGGTAATATTATGATAGTTTGAGCGAAATGTTAAATAATTTAGAGCGATTAAACTTAACTAAACAAACAAATTGCAAATGAAAAAAATTTTACTTTTCTGTTTTGCTCTTTTGGTCGTTCAACTCACCCGCGCGCAAGAAACCTTTCCGGTTAATGGTGCATGGGATGTTAGGCCGGGGCAATACGCTTTTACCAATGCCACTATTGTGGTTAATGGAGAGCAAACATTAACCAACGCTACCTTGCTGGTAAAAGACAGGGTGATTGAGGCCGTTGGTGCAGGTATAGCCGTACCTAAAGGCTACGTAACAGTAGATTTGAAAGGCAAATACATTTATCCCGGTCTGGTTGATGCTTACAGCAGCTACGGTATGCCCGAAGCCCCCCGCCAAACTGCTGCCTTTAACTTTGGCGGCCCGCGTGTATCGGTTCCGGTATCTACCAAACCAGGCGCTTTCGGCTGGAACGAAGCCATCCGCCCGGATGTAAACGCTAAAACTATTTTCCACGTTAACGCTACAGCTGCCGAAGAATTAAAACGTAATGGTTTTGCTGCGGTTAACGCATTAATTCGCGATGGTATTGCCCGTGGTACATCGGCTGTTGTTGCACTGAGCGACGAGCGCGACAACCTCGTTTTTATTAACGATCAGGCAACAGCTAACTACTCTTTCAGCAAGGGTACTGCTGCTACCAACTACCCATCATCACTAATGGGTACTATTGCTTTAATCCGCCAAACTTACCTGGATGCTGCATGGTACAAAACTCAAAAAACAGAGTATAACATCTCTTTAAATGAGTTTAACCGTACACAGGCATTACCTCAGGTTTTTGAGGTAACAGATATGCAGAGTGTTTTGCGTGCCGATAAAATTGCTAAAGAATTCGGTAAACAATACATCATTAAATCTGATGGTAAAGAATACCAGAACATTGCTGCTATAAAAGCAACAGGCAGCAGCTTTATTATCCCGCTTACTTTTGCCCAGCCTTTTGATGTGGAAGATCCATTGGATGCCCGCAGCATTTCTTACGAGCAATTGAAAGACTGGGAGCTGGCCCCAACCAACCCGGCAGCTCTGGAAAAAGCAGGCATTAAATTCGCTATTACTTCTTACGGCTTAACCAGCTCTAAAGATTTCTGGACTAACCTGCGTACTGCAATCACCAACGGTTTAACCGAGAAACAAGCTTTAGTTGCTTTAACCGAAACCCCTGCCGAAATGCTGGGTGTATCTGATAAAGTGGGTACGCTTGCAAAAGGCAAACAGGCTAACTTCATTATTACTTCTGATAACCTGTTTAAGGCAGATAACGTAATTTACGAAACATGGTCTGAAGGCCGCCAGTTTGTAGTAAGCAAAATGGATGTGACAGATCTGCGTGGTACTTATGCTTTCAAAAGCGATGTATCAAACGGCAGCCTGGCTATCAGCGGTACCCCTGGTACTTATACTGTAGCTTTTGGTCCGGATAGCACACGTACCCCAGGTACAATTACCCGTACAGGTGATCTGGTAGGTATCTACTTTAACTCTCGCCAGCCTAACGGTACTGTTCGCTTAAGCGGATATATCGCTTCTGTATCGCCTATTACTTTAAGCGGTACAGGTACAGCACCAGATGGCACAGAATTTAAATGGACTGCTGCTTACACAGGCCCGGCTCCGGCTGCACCTGCCGGTGGTGGTTTTGCTCGTGGTGGACAAGGTGGCGGTCAGCAAGGCGGCCCTCGTCAGCCTGCAACACCTTCGCCAGTTGGCCCGGTTGTTTATCCTTTTGCTGCTTACGGTTATGTTGAAGTACCTAAAGCAGAAGCAACCTTATTTAAAAACGCTACCGTTTGGACTAACGAGAAAGACGGTATCCTTAAAAATACCGACGTATTAATTGAAGGTGGTAAAATTAAAGCGATTGGTAAAAACCTGCCAGCGGGTACAGCTAAAGTTATTGATGCTACCGGCAAGCACTTAGCGCCAGGTATTATTGATGAGCACTCGCACATTGCAGCAACCGGTGGTATTAACGAAGGTACACAAGCTGTAACTTCAGAAGTACGTATCGGCGACGTGTTAGATGCTACCGATGTTAACTTATACCGTCAGTTGGCTGGTGGTGTTACTATCTCACACATCCTGCATGGTTCGGCTAACCCAATTGGTGGCCAAACCTATATCATCAAACACCGCTGGGGCGTTACGCCAGAGCAAATGAAGTTTGAAGGCGCTCCGCAGTTCATCAAATTTGCATTGGGCGAAAACGTAAAACAAAGTAACTCTCAGCAGCAATTCGGTAACCCTAACGTGCGTTTCCCGCAAACCCGTATGGGCGTTGAGCAGGTTTATGTTGATGCCTTTACCCGTGCTAAAGAATACAAAGCTGCACGCGCTGTAAAAGGGAACAACGTTCGCCGCGATTTAGAATTAGAGGCTTTGGCTGAAATTCTGGACGATACCCGCCACATTACCTGCCACTCTTACGTACAATCAGAAATTAACATGCTGATGCACGTGGCAGATAGCCTGGGCTTCAAGATCAACACTTTTACCCACATTCTGGAGGGTTACAAAGTTGCCGACAAGATGAAAGCTCGCGGTATTGCTGCTTCTACCTTCTCTGACTGGTGGGCTTACAAAATGGAGGTACAAGATGCTATCCCTTACAATGCCAACATCATGAATTCTGAAGGTTTAACAGTTGCCATCAACTCTGATGATGCTGAAATGGCCCGCCGCTTAAACCAGGAAGCCGGTAAATCGGTAACTTATGGTAAAATGAGTGAAGAAGAAGCATTGAAACTGGTTACCCTTAACCCTGCTAAAATGCTGCACATTGATGGCCGTGTAGGCAGTATCAAAGCCGGTAAAGATGCCGATTTAGTATTATGGTCAGCAGATCCGCTTTCAATTTACGCAGTAGCCGAAAAAACTTATGTTGACGGTGTGCCTTACTGGGATTACGAAAAAGATGCAGCCCGCCAAAAAGAAATGAAGGCAGAAGAAGGCCGCATTATCCAAAAAATGCTGCAGGCTAAAAATGCAGGTTCTGCAACACAACGTGCAGGTGCTCCACGCCGTCGCCAGTTATATACTTGCGATGATATTGAGGATGCAGCTTACGTAGTTGCCGATTCGTACAACAACATGGTACAAGATCAAACTGCAACCCAGCAATCAGCTCAAAATAAAAAGTAATCCTTTAAGACAGTTTCAATCATGAAAAAGAAAATATTATTAGGTTTTGGAGGATTGCTGCTCTCAACGGTCCTCGCATTCGGACAGGAGACCATGTCGCCTGCCAAACCGCAAAGCGGCCCTATTGTAATTACCGGTGCAACTATCCACGTGGGTAACGGCAAGGTAATTAACAATGGTTATGTTGCCTTTGATAAAGGAAAAATAACCGCCATTGGCGAAGGTGCTGCCCCTGCAAGCGCAGGCGCTACCGTAGTTGATGCAACCGGTAAACAAATATATCCGGGCTTTATTTGCCCTATTACCACTTTAGGTTTAGTAGAAATTGAAGAAGGTGCACGCGGTACCGTTGATGATACCGAAACCGGCGAATTAAACCCGCACGTTCGTTCATTAATCGCTTTCAATACCGATTCTAAAGTTATTCCTACTGTGCGTTCAAACGGTGTTTTATTGGCGCAGCCAACCCCAGAGGGTGGTACCATCTCTGGCCAGTCATCAGTAATGATGTTAGATGGCTGGAACTGGGAAGATGCTGCTTACAAAAAGGACATCGGTATCCACTTAACCTGGCCGGTTGCCCGTGCAGCCCGTGGCCGCAGAGGTGCAGGTGCGCAAACTCCGGGTCAGGAAACTCCTGCCGAGCGTGCTCAAAAACAAATCGATGCGATCTATAATCTGTTTGGCCAGGCACAAGGCTACGCCGCCGGTGGTAAACCTACCGTACACAACCTGCGCTTAGATGCAATGGTTGGTGTATTCAATGGCACTAAAAAAGTATTTATTAATGCTGATGGTGCTAAAGAGATTGAACAGGCCGTGGCATTTGCTAAAAAGTTCAACCTGTCTGCGGTTATTGTAGGCGGTAAAGAATCTTATCTGGTGGCCGATCTGTTGAAACAAAACAGCATCCCGGTTATCATCAAAGAAACCCAGACTTTGCCTGATAAAGACGAAGATGATGTTTACCTGCCCTACAAATTGCCGCACCTGTTACAGGATGCCGGTGTATTGTACGGTTTAACAGGTATCGGTTTCTGGCGTCAGCGCAACTTGCCTTTCGAAGCTGGTGAGGCTGTAGGCTACGGCTTAACTAAAGAGCAGGCCTTATCGATGATCACCATCAACAACGCCAAAATTTTAGGTATCGATAAAACTACAGGTACCTTGGAAATTGGTAAAGATGCAAACCTATTTGTATCAAACGGTGATGCTTTAGATATGCTGGGTTTAGATGTTACCAATGAGTACATCCAGGGCCGCACCATCGACCTTAATAACAAGCATAAACAACTTTACAAGAAGTTTAGCGACAAGCTAGGTCTTCCTACCAAATTGTAAAGATTAGAGCAATTAGTTGTGAATATTAACCCCGGCAATAAGTTTGCCGGGGTTTTTTTATGTTTAATTGAATTTATTAATACTTTTTAAATTTTTTTAAAAAGTATTTTGTTGTTATTAAAAATTTAATTTAAGTTTGTGTAAATGGAAATCAAGACAAAAAACGATAGGCAAAGTGGGTTGACTGATAAAGTCTTGAAGCATTTCTATTTCAATGATGAACTTTCGTGTGCCGAGGTAAGCGAGCATTTGGATAGAAGTATACCTTTGGTAGCTAAATCTATCAGCGAACTGGTGGTAGATGGTTTTGTTGTTGAGCAAGGCTATGCACAATCGAGCGGTGGCCGCAGGCCGTTAAAGTATAGCATCAAAGCCGATGCACTTTATATTGTAGCCGTGGCTATGGATCAGCTGTCGGTGCGTATTGGTTTATTTAACCTGTTGAACGAGCCGGTTGTGCCCGTACAATCGCACGAATTGAGATTACTCAATAATGATGTGGCGCTTAAAACGCTCATCAAATACATCAATAAATTCATTGATTCATCTGGCATTGCAAAAGAGAAAATTGCAGGTATAGGTATTGGTATGCCGGGCTTTATCAATATCAGCGAAGGTATTAATTACACCTATCTTGATGCCGGGGGTAAAAACCTGCGCGAGTATATTGGCGAAGCTACAGACCTGCCCGTTTTTATCGATAACGACTCGAGCTTAATTGCCCTGGCCGAACAACGTTTTGGTGCTGCCAAAGCTCAGAAAGAAGTTATGGTAATTAACCTGGGCTGGGGTATAGGTTTGGGCATGATCATCAATGGAAAACTTTTCCGCGGTCACGATGGCTTCGCGGGTGAGTTAAGCCACATTCCGTTATCGGAAGATGGCGCATTATGTAGCTGCGGTAAGCAAGGTTGTTTGGAAGCAGAAGCTTCGATGCTGGCAGTTGCAGAGAAAGCTATTGCAGGTATTAAAGAAGGTAAGATCTCGAGCCTGCAACACATTGTTGAAGACCATGATAAACTGGCCGGTGATGCCATTATGGATGCCGCCAATAACGGCGATCATTTTGCGATAGACCTGCTTTCGGAAGCAGGGTATAAGATCGGTAAAGCACTGGCTATCCTCACCCACATCATGAACCCACAGACTATTGTATTGAGCGGTCGTGGTGCAAGGGTAGGGAAAATTTTACTGGCACCCATTCAGCAGGCCATGAATAAATATTGCATTCCGCGTTTGGTGAGCAATACAAGGCTTAAAGTTTCCGAACTCGGTTTCGATGCCGAACTGGTTGGTGCAGCGGTGCTGGTTATGGAAAATTACAATAAAGAAAAAGTATAAGTGCTCCGTTTTAACGGAGTTTTTTATGCAGATAATTTTAAGATACAAATACTAAAAAGCTAAATATGGCACGTTTAAATCTTCTGGAAGAAACCCGGTACGAGAAATTACCGGTAACGGTATACCCTAACCAGCAAATTGCTTCGGTACAGGTAGCCAAACGTATTGCTGACCTGATTAAAAGCCGCCAGGCAAGCGGTGGTAAAACAGTTCTGGGCTTAGCAACCGGTGTTACCCCAATAAAGGTGTATGCCGAACTGATACGTTTACACAAAGAAGAAGGCCTGAGCTTTAAAAACGTAATCACCTTTAACCTGGACGAGTACTACCCTATGCAGCCAACTGCCGCACAGAGCTACGTAACGTTCATGAACGAAAACCTGTTCGATCATATCGATATCGAGAAAGCTAACGTACACATCCCCGATGGTACATTAGGTACTACCGAAGAGGTTGCCGCTTTTTGCTTAAACTACGAAAAGCAAATTACCGATCTGGGCGGTTTGGATATGCAAATTCTGGGTATCGGTCGTACCGGCCACATCGGTTTTAACGAGCCGGGTTCGGCACCAAACTCGGGTACCCGTCTGGTAACGCTGGATGACCTGACCCGCAGTGATGCTGCCCGCGATTTTGGTGGTAAACAAAACGTGCCAACCAAAGCCATTACCATGGGTGTGGGTACTATCTTCAAAGCCCGCGAAATTATCCTGATGGCCTGGAGCCAAAAGAAAGCGCCGATTATCAAAAAAGCAGTTGAAGGCGAAATCTCTGGCGAAGTACCTGCTACGTACCTGCAATTGTCTGACCACGTAGAATTTGTGCTTGATGAAGGTGCTGCATCAGAATTAACCCGTTTTGATACGCCGTGGTTGGTTAAAGATTGCGTGTGGACCAATACCCTGAAAAAGAAAGCAGTGATCTGGCTGGCCACAACCGTTAAAAAACCAATCCTGAAGTTAACTGAAGATGATTATAACAATAACGGCATGGCGCAACTGGCAGTAGAGCAAGGCCCGGTTTATAACATCAACATCGATATTTTTAACCAGATCCAACACACCATTACCGGCTGGCCGGGTGGTAAGCCCAATGCGGACGACTCACAACGCCCGGAAAGAGCTAACCCAGCCAAAAAACGTTCGATCGTATTTTCTCCGCATCCTGATGATGATGTGATCTCAATGGGTGGTACATTCATTCGTTTGGTAGATCAGGGGCATGATGTGCACGTAGCCTACCAAACATCTGGTAACACTGCTGTTTGGGATGATGATGTTTTACGTTATGTAGAATTTGCCATCGATTTTGAAGAGAGCCGCGGCGGTGACAGTACTGAACTGAAAAAGACTTACGATGATATGCGCACCTTCCTGGAGTCTAAACAACCGAACCAGATTGATACGCAGGAGATTCGCAACGTAAAAGGTTTCATCCGTAAATCTGAGGCTATCTCTGGTGCCCGTTACGCCGGTGTGCCTGATGAGAATATCCACTTTATGGCCTTGCCTTTCTACGAAACCGGCAAAACCCAGAAGAACTCAGTTGGTGAAGAAGATATCCTGCTAACGATGGAATTACTGCAAAAAGTAAAACCTCACCAGGTATTTGCCGCAGGCGATTTTGCCGACCCGCATGGAACACACTTAGTTTGCTTTAACATTATCCTGGCTGCATTACAACGTTTGGCTAAGACCGAAGATTGGGTTAAAGATTGCTGGATGTGGTTATACCGCGGTGCCTGGTTTGAGTTTGAAACCTATGAAATTGAAATGGCGGTGCCGCTTTCTCCACAGGAAGTATTGCGCAAACGTAACGCTATTTTCAAACACCAATCACAAAAAGACAGGCCGGTTTTCCCTGGCGACGATGCCCGCGAATTTTGGGTACGTGCCGAAGACCGTAACGCAGAAACAGCACGTTGCTACAACGAACTTGGCTTAGCCGAATACGCTGCAATGGAAGCATTTGTGCGGTATAAATTCTTGTAATAACGATAGGGGGCTTAGCAATAGAATACCCTTATCAGCACAACTGCAAATTGCACAGGCTGGAGCATTCCCCTTTAAAGGGGAAAACAATGGTAGTGCTATAGCAATGACTTAAATAAGGGGTAAATCGAAAATGATTCATATCCCTAAAGATCTCTCACTCGGATCAGGGTTGGGTTCGGATTTATCATCCGGACCTGACTATGGCCCGAATACCAAAAAGGCTTCTTGTTAACATTCAGGAAGCCTTTTTACATCAACCTAAAATTTGATTAATACCACAAAAACCTTAAATTACATCCCAGTTTATAAACCAGATTAACCCCAACCTAATGACTTCAGAAATTACCGGAAAACCGCCGAGGCTGCTTTCACTTGATATTTTTCGTGGCTTTACTATGGCCTGCATGATATTGGTTAATGATCCCGGCGATTGGGGGCATATTTACCCGCCGCTGGAGCATTCGGTATGGAATGGTTGTACACCTACTGATCTGATTTTCCCTTCATTCCTGTTTATGGCAGGTGTATCTATCGTATACGCCATGCAAAGCAAAAAGGCTGATACCAGTGGGCATACTAAGTTATTGTTGCATGCTTTTCGCCGTATGGTTACGCTGATCATCATTAGCTTAATGATCCAGTTTTTTTATCACCCAAGCTTAAGTCACCTGCGTTTCCCGGGTGTATTGCAGCGTATTGCAGTGGTTTACTTTATTGCGACATGGTTGTATTTAAAAAGCACCCAAAAGACACTCGACTGGATCTTCGCTATATGCCTGATTGGCTACTATATTATTATGGCGTTTATTCCAACACCTGATGGGCATCCCGCTAATCTTGATCCCGAAACTAATTTCGGTGCCTGGTTAGATCGAACTGTGTTTACCACCAACCACCTTTGGCGCTCATCAAAAACCTGGGACCCGGAAGGTTTGCTGGGTTTAATTCCATCCATAGGTACAGGCTTGTTCGGGATGCGTGTGGGCGCATGGCTGAAAAGAACTGATCGCGATAGCAATACCAAAACAGCCTGGTTATTTGTTTACGGTATACTAGCTATTGTAGTAGGTATGCTTTGGGATTTGTTTTTCCCTATCAACAAAGCTTTATGGTCGAGCTCGTTTGTGTTATACGCCGGTGGTATTTCTACCGTAGGCTTAACACTGGCTTACTGGTTTATTGATGTACTGGGGCATAAAAAATTATTCTGGCCGTTCTTGGTGTTCGGTACCAATTCAATCAGCGCCTATATCCTGGCAGATATTGTACCGGGGCTCATCAATCTTATTAAAGTTACCTACAACGGTAAAAAAACGGTTGGTATGGAGTATATCTATCAAACTGTGTTTGCACCACATTTTTCGCCGGTTAATGCCTCACTGGTTGATGCCCTTGCGTTTGTATTATTAATATGGCTGCTGATGTACCCGTTATATGTTAAAAAGATCATCATCAAGGTTTAAATAAAGCGCAATAAAGCTTCGTTATTATTCATTTAATTATATTTTTGGGTTTAAGCGTTCTATAAAAAACACGTAACAAACCCTATCCATTTTTTATGAATTTTAATAAGAGGTACATATATGCAGCAATGGTGCTGTTTGTGGCTGCCAACAGCTCATTTGCCCAGGTAAAACACAAACCCGTTGTATCGCCGAAAGAGAAACCGGCGGCGGCAGCTTTAAAAGAAAAAGGTGAACCTATCCCGGTTGATAAGGCAGTAATAATCGGTCATTTACCTAATGGCTTAACCTATTACATCCGCAAAAATACGGAGCCTAAGAACCGTGCCGAGCTTTACCTGGTAAACAAGGTGGGTTCTGTATTGGAGAACGACCCGCAGCAAGGCCTTGCGCACTTTACCGAGCACATGGCCTTTAACGGTACCCGCGATTTTCCTAAGAATCAGTTGGTAGATTATCTGCAAAAATCGGGTGTGAAATTTGGAGCCGATTTAAATGCTTATACCTCTTTCGATGAAACGGTATTTCAATTGCCATTGCCTACAGATAGTGTTAAACTGTTCGAAAAAGGGTTTGCCATTTTGGCTAACTGGGCTGGTTACGTAAGTTTTGATACTGACGAAATTAATAGCGAACGTGGCGTGGTTCTGGAAGAAGAACGCCTGCGGGGTAAAAATGCCCAGCAGCGTTTACAGCAACAATGGTTGCCTGTTGTATTAAACAATTCGCGCTATGCACAGCGTTTACCGATTGGTAAGGTAGATATCCTCAACAACTTTAAGCCCGAAACCATTAAGAGCTTTTACCACGACTGGTACCGCCCTGATTTGCAGGCAGTAGTTGTTGTGGGCGATTTCGACCCAAAACGTGTTGAGCAACTGATAAAAGATAATTTCTCAGCCCTGAAAAATCCGGCTAACGAGCGTGCACGCACCAAGTACACTGTACCTTATGAGGCTGGTACCAAAGTGAAAATTGCTACCGATAAGGAGTTTCCTTATACCATGGCGCAGATCTTCATCAAACATCCAAAAGATAACGATAAAACCACAGCCGGTTATATGCAGGGCATCCGCACCGAGATATTTAACCAGATGCTGAATAACCGCTTGGGCGAATTAACCCAAAAGGCCGATCCGCCGTTCTTGTTCGGTCAGGTGAGTTATAGTGGTTTTTTGGGTAACCAGGATGCATTGACCGAGCTTGCTGTAGCCAAATCAGGCGACCAATTAAAAACTGCTATCGATGCTGTGTTAAATGAAACTGAACGTGCCCGCAAATTCGGCTTTACCGAAAGCGAGTTTACCCGTGCTAAAGAAGCTACTATGGTAGCCATGGAAAACGCCTGGAAAGAACGTGATAAAACTAAATCTTCGTCTTTTGTAGGTGAGTATCAGCGTAACTTCCTCGAGGCTGAGCCAATTCCGGGTATCGACTGGGAGTATAACTTCTATAAAGACAACATCGATAAAATTAAGCTGAGCGATATTAACGCATTGGCCGGTAAGTTTATCAGCGACCAGAACCGTGATATTATCATCATGGCCCCTGAGAAAGAGAAAGCCAATTTACCAAGCGAAGCTACCGTATTAAGCTGGGTGAATACTGCCGGTAAAGGTGTTACTGCTTATGTTGATAATGTAAGCAACAAACCATTGTTGGCTACACCTCCTGTTGCCGGTAAAGTTACAGATGAGCGAAAAGATGCGCTGATTAATGCTACTACGTTAACCCTGTCAAACGGTGTTAAGGTGATTTTGAAGCCTACCGATTTTAAGAACGACGAGATTCTGATTACCGGTTACAGCATGGGTGGAACATCATTGGCGCCTGATGCTGATTTTATTTCGGACAACATGGCTGATAATATTGTAGGCAGCAGCGGTATTGCCGATTTTAACCAGATCCAGTTAGGTAAAATGCTGGCAGGTAAAAATGTAAGCGTATCGCCATATATTAATGAAACTACACAGGGTATTTCGGGCAGTGCATCGCCAAAAGATTTTGAGACGGCCTTGCAATTAATCTACCTGTACTTTACCCAACCACGTAAGGATGCTGATATCTGGGCTTCTACCATAACACAAACTAAATCGGTATTAGCTAACCGCAGCCTCGATCCGCAGAGTGTTTTTGCCGATACCGTTGCAGCTACTTTGAGCAGAGGTAACTTTAGAAGGATTACACCTACTGCAGCACAATTGGATAAAGCCAGCCTTGATAAAGCTTATGCTTTTTACAAAAGCCGTTTTGCCGATGCCAGCGGGTTTACCTTTACCCTGGTAGGTAATTTTGATGTACAGCAGATTAAACCTTTGTTAGAGCAATATCTGGGCGGCCTGCCATCAACCAATAGCCACGAAACATTTAAAGATCTGGGCATCCGCGCACCGGAAGGTTTGGTTACCAAAACCGTACATAAAGGCATTGGCGATAAAAGCGTAGTGCAGCTGGTATTTAGCGGCAACTATGATTATAACGAAAGCAATAACCTGCAGGTAGATGCACTTGAAGAAGTGCTGAACATAAAACTGATTGAACGCCTGCGCGAGAAAGAAAGTGGTGTATACTCACCACGTGTTAGTGCAGCTTACAGCAAAATACCGGTTGGCCGTTACAACTTTACAGTGAGTTTTAGCTGCGCACCGGTTAATGTGGATAAGCTGATTGCGGCAACAATGGAAGAGATTGCCAAAATTAAAAGTGATGGCGCTCAAAAGGTTGACGTTGAGAAATTTGCTGCCGAAGAAAAACGCTCGACCGAAGTGCAGTTAAAAGAGAACAGCTTCTGGATCGGTCATTTAAGTGGTTCATCAGAAACAGGCACCAACCCCGATCTGGTTTTAGATCACATTAAAAACCTGGACCAGGTAACCCCACAAACGGTTAAAGATGCCGCTAACAAATACCTGAGCGGTACCAATTTGATTAAATTGATTTTATATCCTGAGAAAAATAGTCAGGCTGGAAAATAATTTAACATGTAGAGACACACATAAAGAGAGACACAAAATATTGTGTCTCTACAAGAAACCGCCCTCAACAGAGGGCGGTTTTGTTTTTTATATCAACCGTAGAGACACAATATTTTGTGTCTCTCTAAAATATTTTATATGATGTACAGAGACACAAAGTATTGTGTCTCTACGGAGATGTTTATTTCTTCACCCTCAAATACTGACTTCCCGGATGCAGCGACAAATACCCTGTAGAAGCATCATTAGGTTTATGCACAGATACGCCGGTACACTTACCGCTCTTATCAATTTCGAACGAGATCCCCTCCTTGGTATCGTCATAAACCATTAAGGTGTCGGTTGCTTTAATGTAGTCTGCAATGTGTTCTACTTTAAAATGTTTACCGATTTCGGCAAGCGATAATCCTGTACCCACACCCTGCACCGTTTTAAAATAAGGCGAAGTAACGCGGATCAGTTTTACATGATTAATATTCTCATCTGGTCCACCCATTGTGCGGTGCGAGTAGATATCGGTTTCGTGCCCCAGGGTATCGTGTTGAGCAAACCAGGTGGTAAAGGCAGCACCCATAGCAGCATCGCCACGGTCGGGTTTACCGAGGTGGAGGATGACGGAGTCGAGGCTTTCATTGAGGTGAGTTAAGCCGATACTTTTACCGGGATCTATCAGTTGGGCTGCACTTATCTGCGGCAGTTTTGTAGTATCTTTAGTACTGGTTACAGCGTGTAAATTGGTCACAGTTTTCTGTTTGCAGGCAAAAGCAAGGCAAAGCAGCGGCAGTATAAAATATTTTTTATGCATACCAATGGTAAACAACTATTGTACCGTTAATGTATTAGTAGGTAGATGGATAAAGGTCAGCAGGTAATAAAAGAATGGTTTAAGTACAAAAAGTGGAAGCAGTTCCCGTTTCAGCTCGAAATGATGGATGCTTACCTCTCCGGCTATTCGGGCCTGCTGAATGCACCTACGGGTAGCGGTAAAACATTTGCGCTGTTTCTGCCTTTCCTGGCCGGGTATATTAATAAATATCCCGATACCTATCAAAAGCAAACCAGCAATGGCCTGCGCATGCTCTGGATTACGCCATTACGAGCCTTAACCAACGATATTCGCAAAGCCATGCAAGAGGTATGCGACGACCTCGACATCCCCTGGACTATTGCCACCCGAACAGGAGACACCCCCGCCGCCGAGAAGCAAGCCCTTAAACGTAAACTCCCCGAAGTACTACTCACCACTCCCGAAAGCCTGCACCTGATGCTGGCCCAAAAGGAATATCCCAAGATGTTCCAAAACTTAGAAGTGGTAGTGATTGATGAGTGGCATGAGTTGTTGGGCACGAAGCGGGGAGTACAGGTGGAGCTGGGATTATCTAAGTTGCGAGTATTGAGTAGCGAGTTGCGAATTGAAAATGACGGAGCAAACTACTCACCACTCACTACTCACCACTCACTACTAAAGTTGTGGGGCATCAGCGCAACCATCGGTAACCTTGAACAAGCGGCCGAAGTTCTTCTCGGTAATAATTTCCCTACGGATCGCATTAAAATGGTTCGTGCCAATGTGGATAAGAAGATTGTGATTAAATCGGTGATTCCGCAAAGCGTGGAGAACTATTCGTGGACGGGGCATATTGGTTTGGCTTTATTGCCCGAGGTGATGAAGATTGTGGCTAAGAGTAATACCACGCTGATATTTACCAATACAAGGGCACAGTCGGAGATTTGGTATCATGCCATTTTAGATAACTACCCTGAGTATGCTGGTATAATGGCTATGCATCATGGTTCGTTGGATAATGAACTGCGGAATTGGGTAGAACAGGCTTTACATAATGAGGCATTAAAACTGGTGGTTTGTACCTCGAGTTTAGATCTGGGTGTCGATTTTCGCCCGGTAGATACGGTGATTCAGGTGGGTAGCCCCAAGGGTGTTGCCCGGTTTATGCAGCGTGCAGGTAGGAGTGGTCACCATCCTGGAGCGACATCCAAGATCTGGTTTATCCCCACGCACTCCATGGAATTACTGGAAGGTGCGGCCCTTAAACAAGCCATGATCAACGGCAATTACGAAAGCCGTGACCCGGTTCTGCTGGCTATGGATGTGTTGATCCAGTACATGGTTACGCTGGCCGTGTCGGATGGGTTTCGGGCTGAAGAATTGTTTAACGAAGTGAAATCTACCTATGCCTTTGCAGATATTCGCCGGACTGAGTTTAACCAGTTGCTCGATTTTATTACAACCGGCGGCGCTACGCTTTCGCAATACGACGAGTTTTTAAAAGTAGAAATTGAGAACGGTTTATATAAAGTAAACAACCGCCGTGTAGCCATGCGCCACCGGCTAAGTATCGGTACTATTACCAGCGAGGTAAGTTTGCGGGTTAAGTTACTGCATGGTGGCGGACTGGGTTCTATCGAAGAATATTTTATATCCCGCCTAAAATCGGGAGATACTTTTTGGTTTGCCGGCCGCAGCCTGGAATTTATAAGGGTGAAGGAAATGACGGCCTATGTCAAAAAATCCAACGCTAAAAAAGGCTTGATCCCAAGCTGGTTGGGTGGGCGGATGCCGCTTTCATCGCAACTGGCAGCTGTGTTCCGCGATAAACTGGATGAAGTAGCGAGAGGTATTGAGCAGGATGAGGAGGTGATTGCGCTTAAACCACTTTTCAACCTGCAGTCAAAGCTTTCACATTTACCACAAAGCCATGAGTTTTTAATCGAATCATTTCGTTCGAGAGATGGGCACCATTTGCTGTTTTATCCGTTCGAGGGTAGGTTAGTGCATGAGGGGATGGCTTCGTTGATTGCGTTCCGCCTATCTAAATTGAAAAATGCCACCTTCTCTATCGCCATGAATGATTATGGCTTTGAGCTGCTGACCGATGATGATGTATTGTTAAAACAAGCGCTTGAACAAGATTTGTTTTCGATCAATAACCTATTGGATGATATTCAGCATAGCTTAAATGCTAATGAAATGGCACGCCGTAGATTCAGGGATATTGCACATATTGGCGGGTTGGTATTTACAGGGTACCCCGGTCAGCCGGTTAAGAACAGGCACTTGCAGGCATCAACCTCGTTGCTGTTCGAAGTGTTTAGTGAGTACGAACCAGATAACCTGTTGGTACGCCAGGCATATAATGAAGCGTTGGCTTTTCAGTTAGAGGAGTTTCGTTTGCGTGAGGCCTTGCAACGCATTAGCAAGCAGCAGGTTATTATCAAAGAAATTGATCGCCCTACACCATTTGCTTTCCCGATAATGGTTGATAGCCTCCGTGAGAAACTAACCACCGAAAGCCTTGAAGAACGCGTAAGCAAAATGGCCCGAGATTATGATGTGGAAGTGAAAACCAAGAAACAAGCGCAAGAGGATGCACCAGCTGAACCCAAGCGACAAAGCTTTTTTATTGGGTATCCGGGTAGAGGGAAGAAGAAGTAACCCCTCCAAACCTCCCCGAAGGGGAGGCTTAAAAACCTTTGTCATTCAGAACGTAGTGAAGAATCTTCTGCGATTAGCATAGAAGAAATACAGGGCGAAGAAGATTCCTCGTTCCTCGGAATGACAAAGGAGGCTGTCACACTGAGGGTCTTGAAGTGTCGCGCGCAGAGGCCAACCCACCATACTTCGACGGGGCTCAGTATGACACCCTATAGTTCTAATTCGCCATCTTTACCTTATGCGTCTTAATCATCACGCCATAAGTTTTATTAGTGAAGCCGTAAAGCTTATGTAGGGTGGCCTGGTCAATGATTTTTATGCTGTCGAAATTCTCATCATTGATGCCAAAAAGGGTCATTTCGTAACCGGTATTGAGCATGTTACCGTTAAGGAAGTAAATTACATTGCTATCGTCGTCGGCATTGGGTACGGCTTTGCTGTAGTCGGGTGATTTGGCGCTGAGGTAGCTCCAGTATTTTTTACGCACAACGGGTTTGGTATAATAATGTGCCCCGTCGTTATCCATTTGTACGGATGCAATATCGTCCTGCTTTAGCTTGGTGGTTTCGCGTTCTGTTGCTTTTACGCCATCTATATAATAAGCCTTGGGCGATTTTTGTGCAAAAGCCGCCGAGCTTATCAATATAAATGCATAAAATACAACAAAGTGTTTCATTCGCGAACGGTTATCGTAAAATTTGCCCGGTATGAAACCGGTAGAGGATATTACTGCAAGGTTGAGGTGCAGTTTCTAAGCAAATATACTTCGCCGAAGGGCAGAATCAATGAAACAATTTCTAAAAAATGCTTTTAAGGGGATGGTTTGCGCTTAATATTAAAATTATTTCGCAGCTGTTTTGTGGGTTTAATTATTAAGCACGGGTTTAACGGCTATTACTGGCAAGCGCTGTATTATTATACTGATTTCCTAATTGCGCTTTAAAATACAAATCCCAGCTGTTTTGTTGTGTGCGGTTAAGCATGTGGTTGGTATCGTCGTCGTAATCGAGGTTTAGCTGGCTGTATTTCTTTTTGATGCTGTTGAATACAGTGCTTACTTCCTGGTCGTAATTACTATCGAAACGCATGTTGTTTAAAGTGCGCTGCAACTCCTGCTGCATCAGGTAGGCAAAAATATAATGGCCTTGCTCGTGTTTTAAAACTTCGGCTACCATACCGGGCGAGTTAACCTTGGTACGATCTATCCACGAGCGATCTTTATTCATCTTCATTTTAATATAAAAAGTAAGATGATAATAGCCGCGGGTATAAACCGGCTGATAACTAAAATCTACCATGCAATTGGTATAGGCAATATCGCCGGTATTGCGCTGTGGTGTGCCCTGAAAATCGTTGATACTTAATTGATGATAGCTTTGCGCCTTTACGGAGTGTGCACCGATAAAACTTGAGGCCACAACACAAATTACCCACACAAATCTCAGGTTCATAAAATTAATCAGGTGTAAAAGTTTTTATTGCCTTTTGGACTGCTGATCGTGTAAAAGGTTTAAGCTCATCATCTCTTTCATGGTGTGCTGCATGCTATCGGCCGAGCCATCCAGGAAGATCACGTTGCCTTTAGAGTTTTCAGAAAAATGCTTGATGGCCTCAGTCCACATCGTGAACAAAATTACCGAAGTATCCATATTGGCATGCTGCATTTCTTTGGCGGCAACCGTCATACCCTTAGCCACTTCCTCGCGGAATAAAGCCACACCTTGCCCGCGTAATTGCGATGCCTGTCGCTCTGCTTCGGCGGCAATTTTAATGGCGTTACCTTCAGCTTCAGCGGCTTTGGTTTTGGTGATGAGTAATGCCTGACCCTCGTTTTCGGCAGCAGCTTTTAAGTTGCTTGATGCTACTACCTGGCTCATCGATTTCATAATCACGTCGTCGAAAGTAATATCGTTCAGTTGCAGATCTTGCAAGTGATAACCCCAACCTTCCAGAATAGTATCGATCTGATCTTTTACGTGTTCAACAATATCCTTACGTAGTATCAATACGTCCGACTGGCGTTTGGTGGCCACAAATGCACGGATCGAACCTTCAATAGTACGCACCAGGGCCTGCATCAGGTTGCGGTCGTCAATAAATTTAAAGGCTACGTTTTTAATAGTTTCCTCGTTCTGGTCCATTACCGAGTAAAGGAGCATGGCTTTGAAGTATACGTTAGCCTGATCTATAGTCACGGCCTGAAATTCCAGTTCTACCGAACGGTTCTGTATCGAAATACGGGTGTAAAGCTGCTCAACCAACGGGATCTTGAAGTTTAAACCCGGCAGCATAATACGGCGGTACTTGCCAAAAACAGTTACCACACCTATAGTACCCTGTTTAATAGTTACGGCTGTTGAAAACAGTACAACTATTACAATTATTATTAAAAGATAAAACAATATCGCTGTTGGTGCCATTATAAGCTAATAATTAAAAGGATCAATAATTTCAGTTAATATACTCAATTTTAAATATTTACCAATGAACTTAAAACGTACTTTCGGAGCCATTTTAACCATTTTAGGTATCGTAGGGCTAATTTATACCGGCATAGGCATTATACAACACAGCGGCGGGGTTACTACGCTGGTAGTTGTGGGCATTATATCATTGCTGTTCTTTTTCTCAGGCATTGGTTTAGTACGCGATACTACGGATAATGCTAAATAGTATTACAATTTTTGGTTCAAAAAAAAATCCTTTCTGTTACGAAAGGATTTTCTTTTTAGTACTGTTGTGATTTCAATTAGAGGTTTTATTGTACGTCGCTCGATTTTTCGAGTTGCTCTTTAAACACATCTAACAAACGGCCGCCTTTATAAAAGTAGCGGTTATAATAAGGATCGTCGAGGTTGCTGATGGCCACACCTTTCATAGAGGCATGAGCAAACCTGCCGTCGCCAAGGTAAATACCTACGTGCGAAATGCTGCGGCTATGTATTTTGAAGAAAACCAGATCGCCTTCTTTCAGCTCGTCTTTACCCACCGGGCTAACCATGCTGAAAATATCGCGTGAGTTTCTTTTGATAGTTAAATTAAAAACGTTGGTGTAAAGTTCTTTAGTAAAGGCCGAACAATCGATGCCTTTTTTAGAGTTTCCGCCGAAACGGTAAGGGGTACCAATCCAATCGTAAACAAATTGAAATAACTTTACGTTTGAAGTTGCTGATAAAGCTACACCCATCACCTGTGAAAAATAATCTTTTGCTAAGCTTTGCTCTTCGTCAGCAGGTTTATCTGCTGTAGGGGTTGGAACAGTTTTTGTTTGAGCCTGAGAACCGAATACGCTCAAAATCAACGCAATAACAAGGACGTATTTCTTCATTTAAATCAGTTAATCTTATAGTTTAAACTTAAGTTGTACTTTAAACGAGACACAGGTGTCTATTGTTTCATACAAAGGTATATTTATTTCTAAAGAAACAAAATCTGAAATGAAATAAACTTTAAGTTAATTACCAACACTTCTGGATTAACAATAGTCATCCAATTGTCGGCCAATAATAATAATTCATAACAAATGTGTTGTAGTTTCCTTTTTTTAACAGATATAATTAGATTTGCGCTTTCTCTAAAAAGAAACGGATCGTTTAACAGATGAGTTCAATCGAAATAACTAAGGACACCTACCTATATTGGTACGAGTCAATGCTGCTGATGCGCAAGTTCGAAGAAAAAACCGGACAACTATACGGACAGCAAAAAATCAGAGGTTTTTGTCACTTATATATAGGTCAGGAAGCAGTGCTTGCTGGTGCTATGTCTGTGCTTAAACACGAGGATAGTTTGATAACCGCATACCGCGATCACGCACATGCTATTGCAAAAGGTACACATCCAAATGCTGTAATGGCCGAGATGTATGGTAAAATAACCGGTTGCTCAAGAGGCAAAGGCGGTTCAATGCACATGTTCGACAAAGAAAACAAATTCTTTGGTGGTCATGGTATCGTTGGCGGCCAGATCCCATTGGGTGCAGGTATTGCAATGGCCGAGCAGTACACAGGTACTGATGCTGTATGTGTTACCTACATGGGCGACGGTGCCGTACGCCAGGGTGCATTAAATGAAACCTTCAATATGGCTGCATTATGGAAACTGCCTGTAATTTTTGTTTGCGAAAACAATGGTTACGCAATGGGTACTTCTGTAGCGCGTACCACTATCGAAACTGATATTTACAAACTGGGTATCCCTTACGGTATCCCTTCATCACCAGTTGATGGTATGGACCCGGTTGCTGTTCACAATGCGATGAACGAAGCGGTTGACCGTGCACGTGCCGGCGAAGGACCAACCTTTTTGGAAATGCGTACCTATCGTTACAAAGGACACTCAATGAGTGACCCTCAAAAGTACCGTACCAAAGAAGAGGTTGAAAGCTACAAAGCGAAAGACCCGATCGAGATCGTTAAGCAAGCTATCGAAGCTAATAAATATGCTGACGAGAAATGGTTTGAGGAAATCGAAGCTAAAATTAAAGGACAGGTTGACGAGGCAGTTCAATTTGCTGAAGAATCACCTTGGCCGGAAGCTTCTGAACTTTACACAGATGTGTACGTACAGAAAGATTATCCTTACATCAAAGACTAATTTTACATAACAAAATATTTATCTATAAACTATGGCCGAAGTAGTAAAGATGCCTAAAATGAGCGACACCATGACCGAAGGTGTTGTTGCAAAGTGGCATAAAAAAGTTGGCGATAAAGTTAAATCGGGCGACGTTTTAGCCGAGATTGAAACTGATAAAGCCACCATGGATTTTGAATCATACCAGGATGGTACTTTATTATACATCGGTGTGCAGGAAGGCAGCGCTGTACCTGTAGACCAGGTTATCGCTGTTTTAGGTAAAGAGGGCGAAGATTACAAAACTGCCCTTAATGCAGAAAGTACAGTAGCAGCACCAAGTGGCAGCAGCAGCGAAAGCGCACCTGCCGCTACTAAAGAGACTGCTCCTGCAACTGCCGCTGCTCCTTCGGCTCCTGCTGTTGATCTTTCAAGCATCCCTGCAACTGTTATCCGTATGCCGCTTTTAAGCGATACCATGACAGAAGGTACCATTGAAAAATGGAACTTTAAAGTTGGTGATAAAGTAAAAGCTGATGATTCACTGGCTGACGTAGCAACCGATAAGGCTACTATGGAAGTTGTGGGTTACGAAGCCGGAACCTTACTTTACATTGGTGTAAAAGAAGGCGAAGCTGCCCAGGTAAACGATATCATCGCTATTGTAGGTAAAGAAGGTACCGACATTACTCCGTTATTAAATGCTCCGGCAGCAGGATCAAGTAGCAGTAGCAGCGAAAGTACACCTGCCGCTACACAAGAGACTGCTCCTGCAACTGCCACTGCTACCGAGTCTGACTCAACTGGTTCGCCGGAAGATGACAGCCGTGTTAAAGCATCGCCGCTTGCCCGCAAAATAGCTAAAGATAAAGGCATCAACTTAAACGATGTTAAAGGCAGCGCAGAAGGCGGCCGTATTGTTAAGAAAGATGTTGAAGAGTATACGCCATCAGCTAAACCGGCTGCTGCCCCTGCAGAATCTGCAAGTGCTGCGCCTGCTGCTAAAGCTGCTGCGCCAATTACTTTACCAACCGTTTTGGGCGAAGAGAAATTTACTGAAAGACCGGTTACCCAAATGCGTAAAACCATTGGTAAACGTTTATCAGAAAGTTTATTTACCGCTCCGCATTTCTATGTAACCATGTCAATCGATATGGATGCAGCTATTGCAGCACGTGGTAAAATAAACGAAGTAGCCCCGGTTAAAATATCATTCAACGATTTCGTAGTTAAAGCTTGTGCTGTTGCCTTAAAACAACACCCTGCTATTAACTCAGCATGGTTGGGCGATAAAATCCGTACCAACGAGCACGTAAGCATCGGTGTTGCCGTTGCGGTTGACGAAGGTTTGCTGGTACCGGTTATTAAATTTGCTGATAGTAAATCATTAAGCCACTTATCTGTTGAAGTAAAAGAATTTGCTAAAAAAGCGAAAGACAAAAAACTTCAGCCGGCTGAAATGGAAGGTTCAACCTTTACCATCTCTAACTTAGGTATGTTTGGTGTTGATGAGTTTACAGCTATTATTAACACGCCAAATGCAGCTATCCTTGCGGTTAGCGGTATCCAACAAGTGCCTGTTGTTAAAAACGGTGCAGTTGTACCAGGTAACGTAATGAAAGTAACCCTAAGCAGCGATCACCGCGTAATTGATGGTGCTTCTGCAGCAGCTTTCTTAGGTACCCTTAAATCATTACTGGAAGAGCCGGTTAGGTTATTAATCTAATCACAGCATTTCATATAAATATTAAAGCCCTTTGGATATTTTCCAAAGGGCTCTTTTTGTGTTTTGTCATTCAGAGCGATAGCGAAGAATCTTTGATTTTTGGAGCTGTCATGCTGAGGCACTCGAAGCATGGTGCAGAGGGGCCTACGCTTATCCTTCGACGTAGTTCAGGTTGACAACGCTCTTTTTCGCCAAGCTAAGGAATGTTTAGAGCCAATCATTCTTTCGCAGCCAATCCACTTTGTGCCATTAGCTTGGCACTCTCGGCCAATTTTACAAACTCTGCACGGTAGCCTTCATGGTCGGTTCCTTTGGCGGCGCGGGCCATTTCAATAGCTTGCTCGAAGGTTGAGTTTTGTTTATAGTCAGAGCCACGCAGCAGCATCCCGAACTCGGCCACAGCAGCAGCAAAACGGAAATCAACAGAAGTATTGGCCGAGGCTATCGGTTTATCCATTACCACAACCTGGCTAAGTTTGCTCTTATCAGACTCCGGTTCTTTGTAGCGGAACTTAATAGTTACCATATCTTCAGAGGTATAAACACTTGGTGTTTTCTGCACTTTCTGATATTTGAGCGGATCAACACTATTGGTAAAATTATCTTTTACGCCAACGGGGATAATCTCATAAAGCGCAGTAACCGTATGTCCTACGCCCATGTCGCCGGCATCTTTCAGGTCGTTGTTAAAATCTTCTTTGTTCAGCATGCGGTTCTCGTAACCAATCAGGCGATAGGCTTGTACTTTGCCGGGGTTAAATTCCAATTGCAGTTTAACGTCTTTTGCTACGGTAAACAAGGTGCCCCCAAACTCGCTTACCAGGGTTTTGCGGGCTTCGGTAATATTATCAATATAGGCGTAGTTGCCGTTGCCTTTGTCGGCCAGGGTTTCCATTTTGCTGTCCTTGTAATTACCCATGCCGAAACCTAAGGCAGATAGAAATACACCGCTCTTGCGCTCGTTTTCAATCAACTGTTCCATGTCTGCATCTGATAATGCACCTACGTTAAAATCACCGTCGGTGGCCAGTATTACCCGGTTGTTGCCGCCTTTAATATAGTTTTCTATCGCGGTTTTATAAGCCAGTTTAATACCTGCACCTCCCGCGGTTGATCCCCCTGCAGTCAGGCGGTCAATAGCATCTTTAATGGTCGTTTTTTGATCGCCCGAAGTAGGCGGCAATACTAACCCCGCAGCACCGGCATAAACCACAATGGCTACCTTATCTTTAGCACGCAGCTGGTCAACCAGTAATTTTAATGAGGATTGTACCAGCGGTAATTTATTAGGCTCCCACATCGAGCCCGAAACATCGATCAGGAATACCATGTTAGATGCGGGGAGTTTAGCGCTATCCACAGCTTTGGCTTTCAATCCAATACGCAGTAAACGGTGTTGCGCATTCCAGGGCGCAGCACTAAGTTCAGTATGGATAGCTACAGGCGAATTACCGGTAGGTGCAGGCAGATCGTAGTTGAAGTAGTTAATCATTTCCTCAATCCGTACGGCATCTTTTGGTGGCAGTTGCCCGCCATTAATAAAACGGCGAACGTTGGTATAAGATGCTGCATCCACATCAACAGAAAAAGTAGAGAGCGGGTTATCGAGTGGATTTTGAAAACCATTTTCGGTTACGCCCTTATATGATTCATCGGCAGGAGTAGCTACATTAGATGGCGGTGCAGGGAAAATCATCATAGCGGTAGCCTGCTGTTTCCTTCTGGATGTTTTCGTAACCTGCGCACTTGTAACACGACTTGCAGAAGGTTCAACTATGGCTTTTGAATCGCTTCTGCCCACGGGTTCATCAATCCGTACTTCGGCATTCGCATCTGCGCTGTAACCCATTGCGGTAACTTCAAGCAGTGCCTGCTGGCTTGGTTTTAAATACACAGTCACACGGTCTACCGTACTTAAACGCACTTTTTTTGCAGCATAACCTATATAGCTAAAAGTAAGCATTTCCTTACCCTGTGGCACGGTGAGGGTAAATTGCCCCTGAACATTGGTTGTTGTGCCCTGTTTGGTTCCATCGATAGTTACCGCCACGCCTACCAGGGGGTTTTTATCTGTTGCATCATACACAGTTCCGGTAATGATGCGGTTGCTGCTTTGGCTAAACCCGGTTAAGCTGATTAGCAGCAAAAAAAGTAATGCAAGTTTTTTCATGATTATTATTGGTTGGTTTATCATAAGGATGCAGGCATATTATCATTTCCATAAATCATTTTAAAAAATTATTTTACAGCCAATAAATGAGTTGGTTTAACAAAAAAAGCAAGCCGGATGAAACAGGGGACGAAAGCCTGTTAGCAAGCTATCGCAACACCGGCGACCTGGCCTTGTTGGGCAAACTCTATGAAAAATATATGCCCCTGGTTTACGGCGTATGCCTCAAATATTTGCAGGATGATGAGCAGAGCAAAGATGCCGTAATGCAGATATTTGAAGAACTGGTTGAGAAGGTTACCAAACACGATATTAAACAATTCAGGAGCTGGCTTTACGTATTAAGCCGTAATTATTGCCTGATGCAGCTACGATCATCAAAAAAGATGGAGGTGGTTAATGTGGATGATGTTATGGAATCGGCCTTTGTTTTGCATCCAGAAAGTGGTGATAAAGAAGAATACCTGCAAAGCCTGGAGCGTTGTATGCAAAAACTGATAGCTACACAACGCGAAAGTATCGACCTGTTTTATTTGCAGGAAAAATGCTACAAAGATATTGCCGAGCAAACCGGCTTTAGTATGAACGAGGTGAAAAGCTTTATCCAGAACGGCAAGCGGAACCTGAAAATTTGCATGGAGAAAAATAGTGAGCACTAAAAAGACCGACATATCGCAAATCAGGAAGTATCTCAACGGAGAGCTTGATGCCCGCGCCATGCATAAACTGGAGCGCGAGGCACAAGACGATCCGTTTTTGATGGATGCCCTGGAAGGATATGCCGGTAAAAAAGATCAGCAAGCTAACCTTAATGAACTCCAGAAACGCCTTAATCACCGTATTGGCCGAGGCAATAAAAAGATTGTGGCTTTATGGCCTCTAATTTCAATAGCTGCCACAGTTTTGGTGATGTTGGGTATCGGTACATGGTGGCTCATAGCGTATCAACCTTCGGCTAATAAAACGCTCCCGTCTGTGGCCGACAAAACAGTTGTTGCCATGGTTCCTGCGCCTCCTCAACAATCAAAATCAGCCCCGGCAATACAAGCTCCGGTTCCGCAGCATCATGAATTAGTAAAACAAGCCCCGTTAACAAGCATGGCTACGGTTGCTTCGGCCCCGGCATCGGTTGAAAGTGATGCCAATGCTGAAATAAGGATAGATGAACCTGTGGCCAAATCGGATGTAAAAGCGGTTACAGAAGATAGCGCAACCAAAGATGCGATGCTGAAAGAGGTGATTATAACAGGTTATGCAACCCAGCGCAAAAAAGATGTTACGGGGGCTGTATCTGCTGTTCAATCAACCACTATCGATACACAATTACAAAACCGGGTTGCCGGTGTAGAAGTTAAAACGCCAAATGCAAAAGACCGTTTTTATAACCAACTGATTACCGGTCGGGTTATAAGCGCTGATGATAGCCAGCCCTTACCTGGGGTATCCGTAAGCGTTTTAGGCAAAAACAGAGCGACGATGACAGATGCAAACGGCTATTTTAAAATGGAGGCCGGGAAAAATGATAATCTTAAATTAGGTTACGTTGGATACGAAAGTAAAGAGGTTAAGGTAAAGGGTGATAGCATTAATGTGGCGTTGAAGCCAAGTTCGCGCTCACTATCCGAAGTTGTGGTAACCGGTTACGGAGCCGCTAAAGATATAATCGAAGAAGCACATCCACGTAATGGCTGGGATAGTTTTAAAAAATACCTGGCCGATGCCAGTTCGCCTGATCATAAAATCGGTAAAGTACGTGTACGCTTTGTGGTGAATACAGATAATACGCTCACTGATTTTAAAGTTACCAAAAGCCTAAGCCCCGATGCTGATGCTGAAGCCATACGCCTCATTAAAGAAGGCCCGGCCTGGATCCATAATGTAAATGGCGAACCGGAAACTGTAACCGTAACTATAAAGTTTAAATAATACCGGCTTTGGTCGCTATTGGTTTATTACCTACTTTTAAGCATTAACTCCCAACAACCAACACCATGAAGAAAATTTATATGCTGCTATGCGTAGCCGCTTTGTTTACAGCATGTAAGCAGAAGCCCGATGCAGGCACATCTGCACCAACAGAAGGCAATAAGGATATTGCCAAACTGTTTAATGACTATTACGAAGACCGCCTGAAGCTTTACCCGCTGGAGGCTACATTTGCAGGAGATAACCGCTATAATGATGAGCTACCTAATGATGGCTCGGCTGAATTTATTAAACGGTCGCACGATTTTTATATCAGCTACCTTAACAAACTTAAAAACTTTAAGCGCGAAGAACTGAACGAAGAAGATCAGCTATCGTACGATATTTTCAATTACGAAATGGGTATTAACATTGCCGGGTACGATTATCATTTCGAATATCTGCCGATGAACCAGTTTTTTTCATTGCCGCTTAGTTTCGGTCAGCTAGGCTCTGGTACCGGTGCACAGCCTTTTAAAACAGTTAAAGATTATGATAACTGGTTAAAAAGAGTTGCAGCATTTAAAGTTTGGGCTGATACAGCCAAAGCAAACTTTGATAAAGGTGTTAATGCTGGCGATGTGCTGCCTAAAGCATTGGTGGTAAAAATGATCCCGCAGATGGAGAGCTTTGTAGTTGCATCGCCAGAGAAAAGCTTATTCTACGGGCCGATTGACAGCCTGCCAAAAAGTTTTTCTGACGCTGATAAAAAGCGCCTGACTGATGCTTACAAAACAGCCATCATGACCCAGATCGTCCCTACCTACAAAGGCCTGGCAGACTATCTGAAAACTACTTACCTGCCAAACGCACGCACTACATCGGGCTACTCGGCCATGAAAGATGGGGCAGGTATGTACAAGTATTTAGTGAAGCAACAGACCACTACTGATAAAACTCCAGAAGAGATCTATCAGCTGGGCTTAAGCGAGGTTAAACGTATCCGTGGGGAAATGGATAGCATTAAAACTAAAGTTGGCTTTAAGGGCGATTTAAAAGCGTTTTTCGAATACATGAAAACCGACCGTAAGTTTATGCCATACAAAACGCCTAAACAGGTGCTTGATGCTTTCGAAAATATCCACAAACGTATGGAGCCAAACTTGAAGAAGATGTTTAACCATGTGCCTAAAACACCATTCGAAATCCGCCAGACTGAGGCTTTCCGTGCTGCATCTGCCAGTGCCGAATACAACCAGGGTAGCGCAGACGGTAGCCGTCCGGGTATATTCTATGTGCCAATTTTGGATGCGACTAAATTCAACACTACGTCGGGTATGGAGTCGTTGTTTTTGCACGAAGCTATCCCTGGTCACCATTACCAGATCTCTCTAACTCAGGAAAATACTTCATTACCTAAGTTCCGTCGTTTTGGTGGCGATAACGCTTATGTAGAAGGCTGGGCGCTGTATTGCGAATCGTTGGGTAAAGAACTGGGTTTATACACCGATCCATACCAGCACATGGGCGCACTGGGTGATGAAATTCACCGCGCTATCCGTTTGGTGGTTGACGTAGCCATCCACACCAAAGGCATGACCCGCGAAGAAGCCATTAAATACATGATGGATAACGAAGCCATCAACGAGCAAGGCGCAACTGCCGAAATTGAGCGCTACATGGCCATCCCTGGTCAGGCATTGGGTTACAAAATTGGCGCACTTAAAATCCGCGAACTGCGTACTAAAGCAGAAAAAGAATTGGGTGCTAAATTTGATCTGGCCGAGTTCCACAATCAAATCTTAAAAGACGGTTCAATGCCACTGGCAGTACTGGAAAGTAAGATTGATGCCTGGATTGCAAAGCAAAAAAATTAGAAGCAAGAGACAAGAATCAAGAAACAAGACTTGAACAAGAAAGGCCGATGCACGCATCGGCCTTTCTTGTTTTCCTTTAACCTTAACCGTCATTGCGAGGAACGAAGCAATCCCCGACGTGCAGAGCCGCTCTGTACAGTCCGCGATTGCTTCGTTCCTCGCAATGACGTGATGGGTGGTTGCAGCGTTTATAAATCCGAAATCGAAAATCCGACCTCCGAAATCAAATCTTACTTTTTATCCAGCGCCCCAAACACCTTCTGTAATATCGGCGTAGTACGTGCAGTTAAATTTTGGCGGATGTTTAACTCTTCTAAAGCGATCTGGTAAAATAAACCATCGATGGCTTTCTGGGTAACATAATCGTCCAGATCTGGATTCAGTTTGCTGAAGTTAAGCGGAATTTTGTTGTATTGGGTAGCCATTTGGGTATACAGATTGGTTGCGCCAACTTTACCCAGGCTTGTATGAATAACCGGTTTAAACTGTGCAGAAAGTGCAGTGGTAGTAGTGCGTTTAAAGTATTGCGTAGCTGCATCATTACTGCCGGTTAATATATTGGCCGCATCCTGTACGCTCATTTGTTTAACGGCATCCACAAAAATAGGAGCAGCTTGTTTGGCGGCATCTTCGGCAGCGCGGTTAAGGGAAAGTACTACATCATCACAAAGCTTGTTTAAACCAAGTTTGCGTAAAGCCTTCTCAGCCTTTTGAGCTTCGGGCGGCATTAATATTTTGATGGCAGCGTTGCCGAAATAACCATTAAGTGCAGATAGTTGGGTGGCACTTTTGGTGGTGCCTTGTTCAAGTGCTTGTTTTAAGCCGCTAATAATTTCGGTATTAGTAGGCAGGGGTAAACCTGTAACTGTAGCCAAATTATGGCTTGGTGCATAATCAAAACTGGTAAGCGGCAGGCAGGCTGCTGCAAGCAATAAAGTAACTATTCCTTTCTTCATAAGTTAAAGAAACAAATAAATTTCGTCTTGTTTGAGTACTGATTAAAAGAAGCGGATAATGCTGTAAACAATTGCAGCAAAAACAGCTGATATTGGAATGGTGATTATCCATGCCCATACCAGGTTAATGGTTACTCCCCATCTAACAGCTGATGCACGTTTGGTTAAACCAACACCGATGATAGAACCTGTAATAGTATGCGTGGTTGAAACCGGGATACCTAAACGCTCAGTCAGAAACAAGGTAATTGCACCTGCAGTTTCGGCACTCACACCTTCTAACGGTGTAACCTTGGTAATTTTGGTACCCATGGTTTTAACGATTTTCCAACCGCCAGACATGGTGCCTAATGCGATAGCACTGTAACAAGCCAAGGGAATCCACTCTGGCATGTGTGCGCCGTTAGTAATAACCTTTTGCGATACTAAAGCTACATATATAATACCCATAACTTTTTGCGCATCGTTACCACCGTGTGCAAAGCTTAATGCGCCAGATGATACCAGTTGAAGGCGTTTAAACCAACGCTCGGCCGTGGATGGCTTGGCGTTTTTACAGATATGAAGTATAAAAATATTGATAACAACCCCGATGACTAAACCGATAATTGGGGCCAGGAAAATAAAGGCCATAATTTGCAGCGTTGGGCCAAGGTTTACAGCCTCGATGGGGTTAACGTGCATGTAGAGCGCATTGGTCATACCAGCGCCTGCAAAACCACCTATAAGCGTATGCGACGAACTTGATGGGATGCCAAACCACCAGGTAATTAAGTTCCAGGTAATAGCGGCTATTAAACCGGCCAGGATCACATGGATGGTAATAAAATGCTCGGGAACGGTTTTGGCTATGGTATTAGCTACCTTATGATCTTTAATTAAGAAAAAGGCCAGGAAGTTAAAGGCTGCTGCCCAAATTACGGCCTGGAAAGGTGTTAACACCTTTGTTGATACAATGGTTGCAATAGAGTTGGCCGCATCGTGAAATCCGTTTATAAAATCGAATGCCAGTGCCAGGCAAATTACCGCAACGAGTAGTGTAGTAACCATGTATTTGGTGGTATGTGGTTATGCGTTTTTAACTAAGATAGATTCCATAACATTGGCTGCATCCTCGCACATATCAGTGGCTGTTTCCAAAGCAGCCAGTATCTCTTTATGTTTTATCACCTTCAAAGCGTCTTTTTCATATAAAAACAGATCAGCAACTGCACGGTCGAATACGTAATCGGCCTGGTTTTCGATGCTGTTGATACGGATACATGAATCGGCAATAGCGCGTACGTTGCGCAGGTCTTTCAACTCGCGTACTGCTTTTTCCAGGTCGATGCTGGCTTGCAGGATCAGGTCTGACAGCTTGCGGATCGGTTCTGTAATTTCATCAACATGATACAACAGCATCCGGTTGGCCGAACCCTGGATATTATCAGCCACATCATCAATTGCTGATGCCAGTGCGTGGATATCTTCACGATCAAAAGGTGTGATGAAATTTTTACCCAGCTCAAGGTAAACCTGGTGGGTAATATCATCGCCTTTGTTCTCTAATTTGTCAATTTGTTTAAACAGTTCTTCGCGGGTTGCAGAATTGTTATTGTTCACAGCCTCAACCAATACCGTAGCCATTGCTACTACATTGCTGGATGCTTGTTCAAATAACGGGAAAAATACTTTCTTGTCTTTTGGTACAAAGTATTGGAATATACTGTTTAATGACATATTAAAAATTTTAGCAAAGGTAAGTTCTGCAATGTTAATTTAGTGTTAACTCTTTAACGTGGGTATGCCCGGAAAAGGTATCTGTTGTTTCACCTTTTTAAGCGTGAAACCAAAGGTTGAACCTATGCCCTCGGTGCTGCGTACGTTAATGGTTTGTTCGTGTGCTTCAATAATGTGTTTTACAATGGCCAGCCCAAGTCCCGAACCGCCAATATCGCGCGAACGGCTCGAATCGGTACGGAAAAATCGTTCGAACAGGCGGGGTAAATATTTTTCTTCAATACCGTTGCCATCATCGGTAACTTCAACCAAAACCTGGTCATGCAGTTCAAAGAGACTTACCGAGGTTGTGCCGTTTTCGCGGCCATACTTAAAGGAGTTATCCATTAAGTTAACCAGCACCTGGCTAATTTTATCGCGATCGGCAGTTACCAATATCGGCTCATCATATTTTTGTTTGAAAACCATTTTGCTGTTATGCTTTTGGGCTTTCAGTTCCACCGTTTCAAAAACTTCTTTTATCAGGTCGTTAATCTTAAACTTGGTATAATTGATCGGCATCTCGCCAGATTCCAGTTTTGAAATTTCGTCGAGGTCCTTAATCAGATAAGTTAAGCGTTCCACATTGCGCGATGCCTTGCGGAGAAATTGACGTGCCATATCGGTATCATCGAAATCATCATCAGTAATGGCATCGATATAGCCTTGTATGGCAAAAAGTGGGGTTTTGAATTCGTGGGAGATGTTAGACAGAAACTCGCGTCTGAATTTTTCCTGGTTGCGGAGGATTTCAATTTCGCTTTTCTTTTCGCGAGCCCATTCTTTTACTTCTTTCTCTACATCATTAATGGGGTCGGCGCTCATACTTTCGCCAAGGGCTTCACGCAGGTCGCGCCCCAGTTTAAGGTTGTGGATCAGTTTGTAGATGAGCTTGATCTTAGAGTAAACGTACTTTTCGATGAGGTAATAAAAAACTACGAAGCTGGTTACAAAGCTTACCCCAAATGTGATACTCAGATCAAATAAGTTATGCCTAAAGTAGTAGTTAACACATGATATGGTAATGGCTACTGCCAGGGCATTGATTAATATGAGTACGCGTAGTTTCATGCTATAAATTTAAGTTTTATAAATTACGATTTGCCATCTGAAGGCCCACATCCATTGTAATTTATAGTTTTTGATACCGGCTTTAGCCAGTAAAGCCATTAGTTCGTGCTTTTTAAAGCTGCGCTGCACCGAAAGCGGGCCATCATTTTGCGCCATTTTGTTACTGGTGAACAACCGTGTGATCATCTTCACGGCGTAATACAATACCCAGTGGCGGTGCAGATCGGTAATAATAACACCGCGACTGGCTGTGTTATTCATTTTGCCTATCAGCGCAATCCATTCCTCATCCGCAAAGTGGTGGGTGAACAGGCTCGAAAGAATGATGTCGAAACTGCCCGGCTCAAAATCGTCCAGCAATACATCAGCCTTTACATAGCTGATGTGCGTAAACGCTTTAGATTGCTGACGGGCAAAGTTAATAGCCGCGGGCGCAGCATCTACACCGTTCAACTTTAAATTTATGTTATTTTTTTGCGCCCATTTGGCAATGGCTATCAGTGCATCGCCGCCGCCACAACCCCAGTCGCTAATGGTATTGCCGCTTTTAACGGGGAATAATTTAAGTGCTTTAATGAGTGATTTATGCCCGCCAAACAGTGCGTTCATTTTACCCAATCCATCCAAAACCGGGTCAATCTCTGCCGAAGGCAAATCAAAATCGTCCATAATTTCGGCTGTTACCGAACGTGTAGATAAATCAATCATAATAATATAAGCAGGTGTTAAGCAAAAGGTTTGCCGTGTGTTTTGCCAATCAGGTAACGGGTTAGGGGAGGTATACCGTTCAATAAATTTAAAGTGAGCGCGGTAGTGTTGTTATTGCCGAATAGTTTCTGCAATTGCCTGCCTGTCCACAAACGTTGGGCAAATTGCTTGTTCCATTCGGTGGTGTATTCCTGTTCGATGATAGCTCGTTTAGCCGGACTAAATGTATCGGCCTTATAATTTCTGGCGATAATTCCCGAGAGTATTTTTGCCGAATGAATAGCCATCGTCATCCCGTTACCGCAAAGCGGAGCTATCATGCCGGCGGTATCGCCACTCATCAGGATATGGTTATCTACGGGCTCTTTTTTCTCAAAAGAGATTTCGTTGATTACCTCAGGTTTATCTAAAAGAAATTCGGCTTTCTCGAAAATCTCTTTGAGGTAAGGATTTTTGAGAATCACGTTTTCTTCCAGCCCTTGTAAATTACCGTATTTGCGCAGATCATCACGATGTGCCAGGTAGCACATACAATGTTTATCGCCCTCAATCTTACTGATACCGCAATAACCGTTATGGTAATTATTAAGCTGGATGAGATCATAAGGAAAATCGACCCGGACATGAAACTTAACAGCCAGATACGGACTGCGGCGATAAAAGAATTTACGCTTGAGCTTTTGATCGAGGTTAGATCGTTTACCGAAAGAGCCGATAACCAATGGTGCCGTCAGCGTTTGATTAGGGATAGTTACCTCGAACTGATTGTTGATGAACTGCACATCCTCTACCCGTGTTCCCAATAAAAAGTTTACACCCTCAGAGGCTGCTTTTTGATAAAGATAATTATCAAATGTATAACGGCTTAGCCCGAAGCCTCCTAAATCCAGTTGCTGACTGAGTTTAGTGCCAGATACTGCTGTAACCTGTAACCGATTGATGCTTGATGCACCGAGCTGATGCACATCAATATCCAGAGCTTCTAAAAAAGGCAATACTTCGTTACTGATATATTCGCCGCAAACGCGATGGAATGGATATGTTTTTCGTTCGATGAGGGTAACACGTAAACCGGCACGATTTAAAAGGATGGCATTAAATAAGCCCGCCAACCCGCCGCCGATGATAATTACGTCGTTCATGGGCTGTTAGTGCATTTGCAAAACCATACCCTCAACCGTTAAACCCGGACCGAATGCAAAGCTCAGGATGCGTTGATCGATGAGTTTGCCAGCCTTCAGCATTTTATCCAGCACAAATAATATCGTGGCTGACGACATGTTGCCGTATTGCTGTAAAACCTCGTAGGCTACGGCATTGCTTTCTTCGGGCAGTTCCAGGGCATCTTCAACAGCCTCCAGAATCTTTTTACCACCGGGATGGATGGCATAAGCGCTAATCTGGCTATAATCTAAACCCGCATGTGCCAGCAAATTGTTGGTAATCGGTTTAATGTATTTTTTAATCTGACGCGATACTTTTGACGTCAGTCGCATTTCGAAACCGGTATTGCCCACATACCAACCCATTTCGTCACGGGCTTCGGGCAAAAATTCGGTGTAAAAACTTTCCAATTCGATGACGGTAGAGTCGGAGGTCAGAGGCCCGTTGGTTATGAGTGCTGCAGCTGCACCATCCGAAAATAAGGAGTTAGCCACCCAGTTATCCAGTGTATTTTCTTTTTGAAAATGCAACGTACAAAGTTCAACGCTAACTACCAGTACTTTGGCTTGGGGGTTCGAGCGGCAAATGTAATCGGCCGTTTTTAGCCCGTTTACAGCACCATAGCAGCCCATAAAGTTAATGCAGGTGCGTTCGGTGTTGCGGTTGAGGCCGAGTTGCTCCACTAAGTCGATATCCAATCCCGGCGCATACATGCCGGTGCAACTTACGGTGATGAGGTGGGTAATTTCTTGATAGATCCCTTCGCCCAGATCTTTCAAACAGGCTTTAACTGCATCGGCCGCAACCGTAGCTGCTTTTTGCTGATAAAGTTGCAGTCGTTTTTGAGTAGAAATAAAAGGTTCGAGTGCGGCGTTTTGCTCAAAAAAGGTAAAATAATCACTATCGGCAAAGCCAAAATCTGGGATTACCGAGTAACGCTGACTAATGCCTGCATGATCGTATATGCTTTTTAAACGGGCGCGATTGGTATCATCAAGCGCGAAGGCATTGGCCATAAAGCGGAATATATTTTCCTGCGGAATTTTATGCTCCGGATTTGCTGTGCCTAAAGCGCTTATGCAACTGCCCATTTATTTTTTCGTGTTTATTTATTTTGTGGTTTCTACCTCCACCGTAATTGTAGCGTCCTTAGCCAGCACCATACTGCGGCCTCCAACACCAAAATCCTGACGGTTGATGGTAAAATTACCTTTAAACGATGCTGTGCTTCCGCTCTCGGTATAAGTAAAAGGCACTTCAACAGTTTTTGTTTTGTCTTTAATAGTTACGTTAAAAATGCCTGTATAGTTGCCGCCGCTCTTATGTTTAAATGAAACAGATTTCATGGTAATCTTCGGGTACTTAGCGATATCGAAATAATCCTCGCTTTTAAGGTGCTTATCGCGCATCTCATTATCCGAGTTTAGGGTAGCTGTTTCAATATTTGCTTCGATACTGCTGGCAGCCAGGTTTTGGGCATCGAACTTTATATCGGCAGTTAGGCCGCTGAAAGTACCGTGGGTACCAATGCCCATATTTTTAATCTCGTACGTAACGGCCGACTTTGTTACTGTGTGTTTAATCTGTGCAAAGGCGTTTGTGATGGTGAGCAGGGCGATAAATAAAAAAAATCTTTTCATGTAGTCTTTTGTCTGTTTTGGAACGTATCTATTGTAATTACGTTGCAAACGGTGAAACGTTGTATGGGTTTTTAGTTTAAATTGAACCGGTGCAGCCCAAACTTAATAAATTTATTGACCTTAATATGGCTACTTTAGTTTAATGATGCTGAAACATTTAGTCCCCACCAAATCGGCCATTGCGCACCTGCGCTTTGTGTTTTCGATTTTCCTGCTGCCTGTATTTTGCTTCGCTTACAGCCAGGCACCGCAGGTGGATCTATTGAAAGCAATTATCATATTTATAGTCTGGCATTTGCTTGCTTTCCCGGCCAGTAACGGTTATAACAGTTATTTTGATAAAGATGAAGACAGCATCGGCCTGCTCGAAAAACCACCCGAGGTAGATCTTAGCCTTTATTATTTTTCGATACTGCTGGAAGTGCTGGCTTTTGGGCTGGGTTTTATTGTGAGCTGGCAGTTTGCCTGTGCGGTTTTGCTGTACGGTATTATGTCTAAAATGTACAGCCACCCGTCAACCCGCTTAAAGCGTTTCCCGATCATTAGCTTTTTAACTGTATTTATTTTCCAGGGCTGTTTTATTTACTGGACTACCTTTTCGGCTCTATCCGGTGAAAGCTTATTCAGGCATTGGGATGGCAGCTTTATTATTGCCGGGGCAATTTGCTCTTGCCTCATCGGTGCATCGTACCCACTAACCCAGGTTTACCAGCACGAAGAAGACGGCCGCCGTGGCGACCGTACCATTAGCCTGTTACTGGGTTATAAAGGCTCATTCATTTTTTCGGGGTCGTTATTTGCCAGTGCCATTATCCTCACGTTTATTTACTGGCAACCTATTTCGCTAAAGCCGTTTTATAGCTTTTTAATCTGCTCATTACCTGTGTTTCTTTATTTTAATTACTGGTTTTACCTGGTGGGGAAATCAACCGCCAATGCCAATTTTAAGAATGCCATGCGCATGAATTTTATCAGCGCTACTTTTATGTTGATTTATTTTGCAGGATTGATGGTGATACCGAAAGCAAGTTTCTTGCCTCCTGAAAGTGTATTAAAAGCTACAGTAACTTTCGTTCCTCGCAATGACGTTCATGTGGGTAAATCCGAAATCGAACATCCGAATTCCGAAATCAATCTTCGCTTTCTAATCTCAAAGTCACATCCCTAATTAATTTAACACTATTTACAAAAGCTGCCGTTGTATTAATAAACAATAAAATACCACTATGAAAAAGGCAAGCTATATTCTGTTAGTAGCAGGAGTTGTGATTATGATTGCGGGGTTATTTGTATTTGGTCACATAAACCAGGATAACGCTGTGGATTCGCATGTAAGAGGGGTTTATATTAATGGGATCCGCTCGTTTCCATGGCCGGTGTTTGCCGGGTTTGTGTTGTTTATGATTGGTGTAACCTTTAATATATCTGATGAAAAGCGCGTTGGCCAAAGATTTGTAAATGACCATGCAAGACACGCTTAGTTTATAGAGCCAAGAAACTAGAGCCAAGAGACAAGTTGGAAATCAAAACGTTATTGCGAGGAACGAAGCAATCCCCGACCTACAGAGCAGCTCTGTAAAGTTCGCGATTGCTTCGGTCCTCGCAATGACGTGCGTGTAGAGTAAATTCGAAATCGAACATCCGACATCCGAAATGTAAATCCTTTCTACTCTCAAAGTCATAATATAATCCGTACATTACATTTGTGTTAATAAAGCGTTTAACATATAAACATCAACGAAATTGATATTATGAAGAAATCAAATTATATCCTGTTACCAATAGGAGTTGTTATCATACTAATCGGGATATTCATATTTAACCAGGTGAATATCGCAACGATGCTATTATCTGTATCTACCGGGCTTTTATTCTTAGCCGGTGGTGTGGGCGTAATTATGGCTAATAAAAAGAAGCGCGAGCAGAAGCTTGCTTATGTACGTGTAAAATAGAATCAAGAGACAAGAGCCAGGAAACAAGATGCTTTGCGTGTTGGATTGAGCTTTAATAAAATAGGAAAGGCTGCAATTTATTGCAGCCTTTCCTATTTTATATGTCTTGATTCTTGTCTCTTGTTTCTTGCCTCTGAGCTTAAAACTCTATGTGTGCCCTAACCGAAAATACATTCACCGGTCCGCGGTCTTTGTTATAGGCCGGGTTCATGATAAACTGGTAATCGGGGGTGATGAAAAACTTCTGCTGAAAAGCATCGATCTTGTAATAAAGTTCGGCAATCATCTCGGTGCTGTAGTTTAGTTTACCATCACCGATGATGAAACCGTACCCGCCTGCTGCCAGATAATCGCGGTGATCTTTCGATATGCCGTTGCCTACAAAGGCCAGGCCTATCTCATCGTTTTTGCGTTTCCACGACTGGCCGTTTAATATACCACCGAAGCTGATCGATCTGTCGATCTCAGTAAAAAACCATGTTTCAGTTTTACCATCGTTATAACTTGCTTTGGCAAACACGCCAAAATCTTTGGTGATGTTTTGTTCGGCATTTAAACCGAAACCATATTTGTGGCGGCCGTAACGTTGGGTGGTATCTACAACCGGGTTAACGGGCGAGAGCGCTAATGCATCTTTGTAGCTTCCCATTTTGCCATTGTTTAAAAAGCCTAACACGCGGAAAGTGCCTTTTTTGTCGCCATCGCCATAGCGTTTTTCATATTCTAAGGTTTGTGAATTGGCTTTGCCGATCTTGGCATCCCATACTGCGCCGTTGGCGGTGGTGGTTACCATGGTGTAAGCAAAACGGAGGCTCCACGTCGGCTGGCCTAATTCGGCATACAAACCAATTACATAACCACGGGTATTGGCTGGGTAATCCCAGGCGCCATTGCTCATCAGCGACCAGTTCATGAACTGCGTACGCGGATCGTGGCTAAAGGCATTACCATCAAAATAATCGGCCATACCGAATTTACCTGCGGTTAACGATAGGTAACGTTTACTTTTTAAGCCGGCCAGTTGGTTCTGATCGTCCTTTATAGTGTCCTTTTCTTTACCCCATTCAAAATTCTGGGTGAGGTATAAGCGGGCAATATAGATCTTAGGCTCAGCTTGTCCAACACGGAAAGTTTCACCATTTGGGAAACCGGCCACGCCCAAAGTTTTACTTAAACCCGCACCGCCCGACATTTCGGGATTAAAAAAGGCCTCGGCGCCTTTCCATAACCGTGCACCGCCAAAGAGGGTAGTGGTTAATGACGTTTGGGTTTCTTTAGCGGTTGATAAACTGTTTTGTCCGCTATAATCAGCGCTAAAACCCGGTTTACTTTGTGTAATAACCGTTTGCTGGAAGTGAAAGTTAAAGCGTTGTTGCTTCAGTGTATCCTGTGCATTAGCATACTTTAAAACTGCAAAGCAAAATATCAATAAGAGTATTTTTTTAATCATAAGCTTCTGTTGCGTGAAATTAATACAAATGTTTGGCGTAAGGATGTAACCTTATCTATACAAAGATAGATAAATTAAATTAATCTAAAATAATTTTTAGACTTATCTAAAATTACAATGTTGCATTCATTACAACTTACCATCCCACTCGTTATAAAACTGTTGCAGGTACAGTTCCATAAAATCGTGCCGGTTTTGAGCCAGTTGTTTACCGGTGCTGGTATTCATTTTATCTTTCAGCAGTAACAACTTTTCGTAAAAATGGTTGATGGTAGGTGCGGTACTATTTTTATAAGCCTCTTTGGTAAGGTTTAAATCGGGCTTGATTTCTGGGTTGTACATTTCGCGGTTTTTGTAACCGCCGTAAGTAAACGCACGGGCAATGCCAATAGCGCCAATGGCATCCAGGCGGTCGGCATCCTGTACCACGGCAAGTTCGTTCGAAAAGTAAGTTTGTCCATCGAAACTGGCCTTGAACGATAAATGTTTGATGATTAAAGCTACCTGCTCAATCACAGTTTCTTCCGCACCAATTTCGCGCAAAAATTTTGCTGCTGTTTGGGGGCCAATTTCTTCGTCGCCATTGTTAAACTTACTGTCAGCAATATCGTGCAGCAAAGCAGCCAGTTCAACAATGGTCATATTCACGTCTTCAGTCTGGGCAATCAGCTTTGCATTGTTCCAAACGCGTAAAATATGCCACCAGTCGTGCCCCGATTCGGCGCCGGCTAAAGTTTTTTTAACGAAATTTTCGGTTGATGTAATTAAGAATTCGTGAGTCATATTTGCAGCTGTTAAGGCTGCAAATATACTACGCTATTTATAAGGAAACGGCACGCGGTTGCTCTATCGATAAAGATGATTTAACATCACCCATCAAGGTAATCACTTCTACTTCTATTATTTTGGCAATCTGGAAAAGGCGTTCGAGCGTAATTTTGGTATAACCCAACTCTATTTTACTATAGGCGTTTTGCGAAATACCCAACTTCATGGCCAGATACTCTTGCGTATAGCCCTTACCCTCTCTGATGCGGCGAATGTTGCCCGCTATGTTTTTAACTTTATAAGCTACGTCTACAGTCATAACTACACAGAATATATTTCTATTAAATACGGGATAGAACTAAGCTTGGATTTAACTCAAGCCTAATTTTATTAAATACTAAATTAAATTACTTGGAAATGATAGATGGATCGGCGTTCGAACACGTAACGTTAATTATTAAAAACGAATAAGTGAAGAATAACAACCTGCCGTTGTAAAGAACTACAAACCAGCTATAATTCGAACTTTTATATAGTTTAAATGTTAAAAAAAGCAGCTTTCCTAAAATCATATTATGTCATAAAAAGAAAGTGTACCTTTATAAATCAACCATCCAACCCTAAGAATAAAAAACATGAAAGCAACCTGGAATAATGAAGTTATTGCCGAAAGTAATGACACCATAGTTGTAGAAAACAACCACTACTTCCCATTAGAAAGCGTAAAAAAAGAATACCTGCAAAGCTCGGAAACGCATACCACCTGCCCGTGGAAAGGCCTGGCATCGTACTATACCTTAAACGTAAATGGCGAGCAAAATAAGGATGCCGCCTGGTATTACCCCGAACCTAAAGAGGCCGCCAGCCAGATTAAAGATTATGTTGCCTTTTGGAAAGGCGTTAAAGTAACCGAATAAGTTATGAAGCATTATGATGCTATTGTAATTGGTGCCGGGCAGGCAGGTTCACCGCTGTGCCGCAAACTCGCCAATGCCGGTAAAAAAACCTTAATTATAGAGAAGCGCTGGATAGGCGGCACATGCGTTAACGATGGTTGCACGCCAACCAAAGCAATGGTGGCCTCGGCGAAAGCAGCTTACCTGGCTAAACGCTGTACCGATCTGGGCGTTACTATCGATAGCTTTCATATCAACATGAAGCAGGTTAAAAAGCGCAAGGACGAGATCGTATTAAAATCACGTAATGGCGGGTTAAATGCAATTGAAAAAACCGAAAACCTTGACCTGCTGTTTGGCGAAGCATCTTTCACCGGACCTAAAACCATCAAAGTAAAACTAAATGATGGGGGCGAAGAAGAAGTACAAGCTGATCTGATTTTCCTGGATGCCGGTGCAACGCCTGTGATCCCTGAGATTGATGGGTTGAAAGATATTGATTACCTGACATCAACCAGCATTCTTGATCTGGAAGAAGTGCCGGAACATATCCTCATCATCGGTGGTAATTATGTGGCTTTGGAGTTTGCGCAGATGTTCCACCGTTTTGGCAGTAAGATCTCCGTGCTGGAACGCAGTGAGCGCATTATGGCTAAAGAAGACGAAGATGTATCAGACGGATTGAAAGATATATTGGTTGAAGAAGGCCTCGGTATTTATGTTAAAGCCGAGGTGCATCGTTTCGAAAAAACAGCTGATGGGATAAAAGCCTCGACAATTGTAGGTGGTGAGCAAAAGGAATTTACCTGTTCGCACATACTACTGGCAGCAGGCCGTAAGCCATTGACCGAAGCATTACAACTGGATAAAACAGGTGTTGAACTTGATGAAAAAGGCTTTATTAAAGTAAACGAAAAACTGGAAACCAATGTGCCCGGTATTTATGCTTTGGGTGATGTAAATGGCGGGCCTGCTTTTACGCATATTGCCTATAATGATTATACCATTGTATACCGCAACCTGGTAGAAGGTACTAACTATAATACAACCGACAGGCCATTGCCTTATTGCATGTTTACCGACCCGCAACTGGGCCGTGTAGGCCTGACAGAAAAGCAAGCCCGTGAACAGGGTTATGATATTAAGGTAGCCGTGCTGCCCATGAAACACGTGGCTCGTGCTATTGAGGTGAGCGATACCCGCGGTTTTATGAAAGCTGTTGTTAATGCCAAAACCAAAGAAATTTTAGGCGCGGCTGTTTTAGCTGAAGAAGGCGGCGAAATTATGTCGGTACTGCAAATGGCTATGGAGGGCGGCATTACCTACGATAGGATAAGATACTGTGTATTTGCGCACCCAACCTATTCAGAGTCGCTCAATAATTTGTTCATGAAGATTGAGGACTAACGGGTATGATTTCGGTACGGCAACTCAGTAAGCACTATGGCGATGTTAAAGCTGTAGATAATATCTCATTTGAGGTTAATGAACACGAGAACCTTATTTTATTGGGCACCAGTGGTTGCGGCAAAACCACCACGCTTAAAATGCTCAATTGGCTGATAGAGCCCACATCGGGCGAAATATTTTTCGATGGGAAAAACATCAAAGAACAATCGCCCGAAAGTTTGCGCCGCGGTATAGGCTACGTGCTGCAAAATACAGGCCTGTTTCCACATTATACCATTGCCGAAAATATTGCCGTTGTACCCCGTCTACTCAAATGGGACAAAGCCAAAATAGAAAGCCGCACTAACGAGCTTCTGGAGAAGTTGCATCTGCCGGCAGATAGCCTGCATAAATATCCATCGCAGTTAAGTGGTGGGCAGCAGCAGCGGGTGGGCCTGGCGAGAGCCTTGATTGCCGATCCACCGGTTTTATTAATGGATGAACCTTTTGGTGCTTTAGATAATATTACCCGCACTAAGGTACAAGCTGAGTTTAAAGACCTGGATGAGCTTACCCGCAAAACCATCATCATGGTTACCCACGATGTGCAGGAAGCCTTTGAACTGGCAGATCGCATTTGTTTAATGGATCAGGGGCATATCGTGCAAATCGGCACCCCGCAGGAATTATTGTTTAGCCCTGCTAATGATTTTGTGAAGCAATTTTTAGATGCGCAGCGTGTTCAGTTGGAGTTTAAAACGGTAACTATCGGCAATTTGTGGGATCGGTTGCCCGAAGGCGGACTGGCATCCATATCATCAAGCTTAAACCAAAACACCAGTGTATGGGCAAGTTTGGCCGCGTTCGAAAATCAAACCCAGCAACAGTTAACCATTCAAAATGCCGACGCTATTAAAACAGTAACGTTCGAGCAGTTGATGTCGGCTTTTCATCAATATCAACAACGCCCGCAGGTATGAACGAACATCAACAAACCCTGTGGGAGTTTATGCAGCAGCAGTCGGACAAACTGCTAACGCAAACTATGGAGCATATCGGGCTCACGTTTATAGCTCTCTTGTTAGCAATAATTATTGGCTTACCATTGGGCATTTTCATCGCCCGCAGGCAAAAATTCTCTGGCATTGTTCTGGGCATTGCAGGGGTGCTGCAAACCATTCCAAGTATTGCCTTATTAGGTTTTATGATCCCGGTTCTGGGTATCGGTCCCAAACCCGCAATTGCAGCTTTGCTGATCTATGCACTATTGCCTGTTATCCGCAATACCTTCACTGGTATAACCGGGGTTGATCCTACCATTAAGGAAGCTGCCCAAGCCATGGGCATGAGCAAGCAACAGATATTGTCACGAGTAGAGCTGCCTTTGGCAATGCCGGTAATACTGGCAGGTATCCGCACCGCTGCGGTAATTAATGTGGGCGTGGCAACATTGGCTTCGCTAATAGCAGCCGGTGGTTTAGGTGAGTTTATTTTCGGCGGCATCTCGCTTAATAATACCAATATGATTTTGGCCGGAGCTATTCCTGCTGCATTACTGGCAATCATATTCGATTTTCTGCTATCATTGGTGCAAAAGTTAAATGCGAAGAAATTGAAAGTGGCAGTGCAGGTGTTGCCTGTAATTATTGTTCTTTTATCCTTCATCTATCTTGTTCCATCGGCTTATGGTAGCAAACTCAAAGCGGGGTTTACGCCTGAGTTTATGGGTAGGCAGGATGGCGATCTCGGCCTTAAACAGAAATATGGCCTGAAAATCCATACACTGGTAATTAGCGATGCGGTGATGTATAAGGCGGCCTATCAAAAGGAGTTGGATGTGATAAGCGGCTATTCAACCGACGGTAGGTTGATGGCTTTTAACCTGGTGGTGCTAAATGATGATAAAGCGATCTTTCCACCGTATTATGCCGCGCCTGTAGTTCGTGAAGATGCTTTAAAACACTTTCCTGAACTGGAAAAAACATTGAACCTTCTGGCTGGCCATATCAATGATTCGATCATGACGACGCTGAATTACCGTACCGATTATCTGCACGAAACTCCCGAAAAAGTGGCTAAAGATTTCCTGGTCGCGCAGCATCTGTACAAAGCAGATCGTAATGGATCAGGAGATATCGTACGTATCGGTTCTAAAATTTTTGGTGAGCAATATATCCTCGGCGAGATGTACAGTATGCTGATTAAGGGCTATACTGATTATCGGGTATCAACTAAAACAGGTTTAGGCGGTACCAAGATTTGCTTTGATGCACTGACTAATAACCAAATCGACCTCTATCCTGAATACACCGGGACAGGTTTGCTGGTGATGCTTCAACCCAAACAAAAAGTGATTGATTCCTTATCAATCGATAAAAATAAAACCTACCAATACGTAAAAGATGAGTTTGAAAAAAGGTATCAGCTAAAGTGGCTGAAACCCATTGGCTTTAATAACGCCTACGCTTTAATGATGCGAAAACAACAAGCGGATGACTTAAAGATTAAAACAATTTCAGACCTTAAACGATATTTGGATAGCAAGTAAAAGCAATGAGCGTATTAGGCGACCGTTACAAAAAAATAAGGCAGCGAAGCGAAACTATCTGTAGCCCGCTGCAAACCGAAGACTACGTGGTGCAACCCATTGTGGATGTGAGCCCGCCTAAATGGCATTTGGGGCACACCACCTGGTTTTTTGAAACCTTTATCCTGAAGCCCTATTTTATGGGTTACCAGGAGTTCAATCCCGAGTACAATTACGTTTTTAATAGTTATTACGAAACCGTAGGTGCACGTGTAATCCGTACAGATCGTGGCAATTTGAGCCGCCCAACCGTGCAGGATGTTTACAAATACCGCGCTTATGTTGATGAAGCGATGTTCCGCTTTTTGGCTACTGAACCATTTGCCGAAATTAAAGAACTGCTAATACTGGGTTTTAACCACGAAGAGCAGCACCAGGAATTGCTTTATTACGATATCAAATATATCCTCGGGCATAACCCATTATTTCCGGCTTACGATTTAAACTATGCTTCGCCCAAAACGGAGCGTGTTGATGGCGATTTTATCAGCATGCCCGAAGGGATTTACGAAGCTGGTTTTGAGGGCGAAGGTTTTAGTTTCGACAATGAGTTAAACCGCCATAAGGTTTACCTCAATGCTTACGAGATCAGCCCTAATCAGGTAACTAACGAAGAATATTTAGCATTTATTAACGATGGCGGTTACCATGATTTCCGCTACTGGCATGCCGAAGCCTGGGATTGGGTTAAAACCAACAAAATTGAAGCGCCGCTTTACTGGCACTTAATAGATGAACAATGGCATAACTATACCTTCCGTGGGTTGGAGCCATTGAACCTGGATGAGCCGGTAACACACATCAGTTATTACGAAGCCTACGCTTATGCTTCGTGGAAAGGCCTGCGCCTGCCAACCGAGTTTGAGTGGGAGGCTGCTGCCGCTCAATTTAAATGGGGTAAAAGCTGGGAGTGGACCGAGAGTTCCTACCTGCCTTATCCCGGTTTTGCCAAAGCACCTGGTGCCATTGGCGAGTATAATGGTAAGTTTATGGTGAGCCAAAAGGTACTCCGCGGCGCATCAGAAGGTACGCCGCCGGGGCACAGTCGCCCAACTTACCGCAATTTCTTTCATCCAAGTATGCGCTGGCTTTTTAATGGTATCCGTTTAGCCAGATAATTTAATCACAATGCAAGCTACCCAATTGAAAAATCAAGAACCTATAACCGCTGTGGATACCGCAACCAGTCAGTTTTATGACGATGTAATCGGCGGCCTTACTTCTACGCCCAAACATCTCGATGCCAAGTATTTTTATGATACCCGTGGCGACGAGCTGTTTCAGGACATTATGAACTGCGACGAATATTATCCAACCGATTGCGAGATGGAAATATTTAAAGAGCAGACCACAGGGCTGGTAAAAGCGCTTAAGGCTGATGGCTCGCCGTTTAACCTGATTGAACTGGGGGCTGGCGATGCTACCAAATCAATCCACCTGTTGAGAGGTTTGCTGGATGCAGGTGTTGACTTTACTTACCTGCCGATAGATATATCCGGCCACGTAATTGATTCTTTAAATGAAACGCTGCCTGCCCAGCTTCCCGGTTTGCAGATTAAAGGCCTGCAGGGCGAATACTTTAAAATGTTGAAACAAGCCGCCGCCGGATCTGATAAACGTAATGTGGTGCTTTTCCTGGGCTCTAATATTGGTAATATGCCGGTGCATGAGGCTGAAGATTTTTGCAAGGTGCTGCACATGCATCTTTCAAAAGGCGATATGGCGCTGATTGGTATCGACCTGAAAAAGAACCCGAAGATTATTTTGGATGCTTATAACGATAAGCAAGGCATTACTAAACAGTTTAACCTTAATTTGTTAGATCGCATTAACCGTGAGCTGGAGGCCGATTTTGACACCACCCAGTTTGATCATTACCCAACCTACGATCCTGAAACCGGTGCCTGCAAAAGTTACCTGATTAGTTTAAAAGACCAGCGGGTTAACGTTGGCGGGCAGGAAATCAGCTTTGTTAAGGATGAATATATCTACATGGAGGTATCGCAAAAATACACCCTCGCACAAACCCGAAAAATGGCTGCCGCCGCCTGTTTTAAACCAATGAAAGATTTTTATGATAGTAAAAAGTGGTTTTTAGATACAATTTGGGTAGCTATTTAGGCCTTTTTTATAGTTATAAAGTAAGTTTGAAATTTTTTTTCAATTCGATTATTAATTTTTGATTCAAACTTATATCTTTGCAATCCCAAAATAAGGGAAACAGTTCTTTAAAAGCGTAGTCATTAGTCAATATTCATCAGTCATTAAGGCTGCCGAATAAAACACTAAAGCCTTTTAAATTAAAATAAAAGGCCCGTTCGTCTAGGGGTTAGGACGTTAGATTTTCATTCTAGAAACAGGGGTTCGATTCCCCTACGGGCTACTATAACAGTTTTGAGGTGTGAGTACTGAGTTTTGAATTATCTTGTGTAATTTGAAATGAAATCATTCACTAATCCGCAGCTTTAAAACTTACAACTACAAAAATGCGGCCCGTTCGTCTAGGGGTTAGGACGTTAGATTTTCATTCTAGAAACAGGGGTTCGATTCCCCTACGGGCTACTAAGCCGCTTTACGAAAGTAAAGCGGCTTTTTTGTTGGGATATAATATGGTACGAGTGCGCCATACTCGCACGAGATCAGAGGTTTAATGTATATGTAAAAACTCTAGGAACATCATCAATAACAATTATTTATAGTTTCTTAGCCGCATAGTAATTAAATGCCCAAACCTGATTTAGGAAATTAACCTATATTTATAATCTAAACTTTATCTATCACAATAACGCAATGCCAGAAGAGAAAAACTATTTCCTTTATAAGAAGCAATATCCCGATCACTTATCGATATTATCCGGTCACAAGCTTGACCTTAATAAGTTTATCAAAAGCGCGATATTCGTGATCGATGCGAATTCTCTTTTAGTTCCTTATAATTTAGGACAGGAAAGTCTGAAAGAGATCCGCCGCATTTATTTGGACGTGCTGAAGCCCGAGCGGCTAATAGTCCCGGCACACGCCCTGCGTGAATTTGCGAAACACAGGTCAATAAAGATCAGTGAGCTTTTCACCGAAGTAGACAAAGCATTATCGACCATCCCTGTAATTAAAGACCTAAATTACCCGATATTAGAGGACTTGAAGCCCTATAAAGATTTATTAGCCTTTAAAAAAGAATTCGCGGAGCATATTAAACCATATAAAACCATCTTAAAAGACTTACAGGCCAGTGTTAATGAATGGAACTGGTTTGATCCCGTTACCCAACTCTACCACGATGTCTTTACCGCATCGAATATTATTGAAACTACCTTAGATGAAGTCAACCTGATCAAAGAGTTTGAAGACCGCATGAACAATAACATTCCTCCCGGAAACCAGGATAAAGCTAAGGATGTAAACTCAATAGGCGATTTTCTGATTTGGAAATCAATTTTGGAGTATGCGAAAGCCAAAAAGGTTGACATTGTATTGGTTACTAATGATGAGAAAAATGATTGGATGCTAAAAGGCAACAAAAAGTCCATCTCCACACGGTTCGAACTGGTCGACGAATTTTGCAGATACACCGATGGGCAGCAATTTATCTGCCTGAATTTCGAGGATTTTCTGAAGATACAGGGAGCACAAGAATCTGTTGTAATTGAAGTGGCCACAGCTGTTGTACAAAGCAATCAGGTGAACGATTATTATAACCGCCTTGGAAATGGACTGAATGCCGTAAATACCATCATCACTAGTTTTTTAAACAACCCTACTGGCCCTGATGACAATTATATGAATAGTGACACTTTCAGTTCGCTATCTAAAAATTTAATTGAGCTTTTGAGGAATGAAGAAATTAATGTTTTTTTAGGAAAAAGGGCGGAATTGGCTGATAAAGTGATTTATAACTTAACGATTATGAATAGTCTCAACTACGAGATACATTACCAAGCCATTCGCATGAAACGAAACACGTTTAATCAACAATCAGATCTACGTAAGTTATGTCAACTTACCCTGCCTTTAATTGAAGAAATTGAATTTTACCTAATCTGATATCTATTTTCAGTATTTAAAAAAATCCAACGGCTGATACTCTTAATCATCAATTATGAAGGTCACATTTAGTCGGCTTATTGCCGACTAAGCTGCTTTACAAAAGTAGAGCGGCTTTTTTGTTCTGTGATTAAGGAGCCCCCCAGTAAAATTTTAATGACAGGCAACCTGATGGCCCAGACTATCGTAAATTAGATGACAACATCATTAACAAATCAAAACAATCCATCATGATCAAGAAATATTATTCCCTGTCTTTTTTATTTTTCAGCTTTTTACTCTTGACAACCCGCTCTGGCTTTGCCCAAACGAAAATGTTAACCAAAGGAGATGCAGCACCAGCATTTACCGCCCCAGCCAGCCTGGCGGGTAAGGAATTTGATTTCTCGTTGAAAAAATCTTTGGCTAAAGGGCCTGTTGTAGTTTATTTCTATCCTTCTGCCTATACCGGCGGTTGCGATGCGGAGGCACATGCTTTTGCCGAAATGAAGGATAAATTTACAGCGGCAGGAGCTACCATTATCGGTGTTTCTGGCGACGATATACAACGACTGAATACCTTTTCTGCTGATCCTAATTACTGTGCAGGCAAATTTGCGGTTGCATCAGACGCTGATGGTAAAATTGCAGCAACATACGGGCTTGTTATCAATCCGCCAAAGCTTGGCATGAAAGACGTGCGTGGTATGGAGGTTAACCACGGGTTTATTCCGCGAACCACTTATGTTATTGGTAAAGACGGTAAAATTGTAGCTGTTTTTTCATCACAAACTGATCATATTTCACCTACCGACCATGTTGAGAAATCGTTGGAGGTTGTAAAGGCACTTTAATGCTATATATATGAGCTAAAAGCTGCTTTGCGAAAGTAGAGCGGCTTTTTTATTGATAGGAGGTTTAAGAATCTAATGATATAAATAAAAACCCCGCAGGTTTGCTAAGCAAGGCGCTGCGGGGGAAGCAACCGCTACGTTACAGTTCTTTGTCCTCAAACATTTTTGCGTCGCGGGTATTTTTTTGTACGGCAATGGCCGAGAACATGCTTAGGCAAAATGCCATGGCGTAAAATCCTTTCTCACTTAAGGTGATACCGGCATTCCAAAGGCCAACAGTTAATAAAACCATTGCCGCAATAGTGGCAAACCAACTGATGCCGTAGTAGAGGTCTGTAACGGCAAGCCCTTCAGATCTGTCCCTCACGCTTTTTTGTACAGATATTACAGCGAATAAGCCAAATAATAGGATGGTGAAATAATAGCCTTTTTCGTTCAGGGCCATGCTTGCGTTCCATAAGCCAATGCAATATCCGGCTGTACCTGTTAATAAAGCAAACCATGAAGCGCCAATAAATGCGCCGGTTGGTTTAAACGGGTTTCTAACATTTTCACCAAATTTTACGGTGTTTAAATTTTCTTCTGTTTTGTGTTGTAGCGGTTCCATTTTAATTTGTTTTTGTGATTAGTATGGAAGCAAATGTCGGGTACGGAACAGACCCAGGAAAGTCAGATTTTGTAAATTACTGACGATATATCTTTATATTTAATGTAATTTAAATGCATAATATATTCACTATGGATTCACTTTCGAAACTGCTTAATTTGCTCAATAACGCCGATAAAAAGCTATTCAGGCAATTTTTACAACAAAAAAACAAAAGAAGTGATGTAAAAAATTTGCAGTTACTCGATTTAATAGAAACTGACGATATAGATAATCTAAGCAAGCTCTACGATTCGAAAAAAAATAATGATGCCTATCATGCTTTATATAAAAGGTTGCAGGATAATTTACTGCTGTTTTTATCGCAGAAAACCTTTGAAAGTAGCCATTCTGATACCTATGATGCCTTGCGCCTGGTTGTGGTGGGGCGTTTTTTGTTAGAGAATGATGTAATTAAAATAGCCTTTAAATGTTTGGATAAAGCCGAACGCCTGGCCGGGCATTTAGAACAGTTTAATTTGCTGAATGAGCTTTTGCTATTGAAATTACAGTACGCCCATTTGCCGGGTGCAGAAAACTTCGAGACACTGAGTGAACGCTTTCTGCATAACCAATTGCACATGCAACGTGAGGCCAAGCTCAATATGGCTTATGCCTTTCTGAGGTTGGAATTACAGGAGATCCACCTGAAAGGGAAGATCGTTAATTTGACTGACCTGATGATAACCACGATCAGGAAATACAAGATTTCTGAACAGGATCTGATGACCTATAAATCCATCTACCAAATTCTTTTCATCGCTAATGAATATGCAGCTATCCAACAAAACTATGGATTGATAGAACGTTACATCAACCGAACGGATCAGTTTATGCAAGGCCAGTCGCATATAAAACAGTCCTATCTTTTTTATCATATATCCATTTTGTATTTCTTGGCGAACTTTCATCTGCGGCAGAAAAACTTCGCAAAGAGTGCACGGTATCTCAGGGAAATGATGGGCTTAATGGAAACGGATAGCCGTTATTACACACTATTTTATTTGCGACATCAGCTGCTTGCCGGGCTCAACCTGTTTTATACAGGCTTTGCTAATGAGGCGATCGCACTGTTACAAAAATCGCTCGCTAATGCAAAACATCGGTCTAAACCAGAAGATGTTGAAGATCTACGAATATGCCTGGCCATGTTTTTAGCACTGTGCGATGACCGCGGAAGTTTGAAACAGCTGACTTTATTAACACGCACTGATGCCTGGTACGAAAAAAAGATGGGAATGTTATGGACCATCCGGAAAAACCTGATGGAGATATTGGTACAGGCGCAGTTCTCCAATATCGAACTGGCTATGTCGAGGCTAAGCAGTTTCCGTCGTCGGTATAAAAAATATCTGCTGAAAACTTCGGAAGAACGCGTGCTGGTGTTTCTGAGGCTGGTTGAAAAATACCTGCTTAAACCTGATGTCGTTTTTGATGCGACGTATAAAAGGACAGTTTTAAACCTGCTGGCAGGTACAGAGAATAACGATATTTTCACCCTGAGCTTTATTGCCTGGTTGATGGCACGATGGGAGAAAAAAACAGCTTATACAGTAGTGCTCACACTTATGCAGGATAACAGCAATACGAAATAGTAAAAATTTATTTAATAATTTAATAACATCAGGATGTTGTTTAGTAAATAGCTGACAGGTATTTTGGTGTCAATTGTGTTGAAAGTGTTGCCAATTATAAAAAAGATAACTATTAAGCCATTTGCAATGTGTACTGCATTGCTGTATCTGCTTTTTGCATGCTTTTATGTAATTGCCTGCCCCGACAATATCCACACATATAAAGGCAATCAACAAAGTATTTCTATAAAAAGCGGTAAGTCTGTTGGAACGGATTGTGCTCATCAGTTTAAATTTCTGAGCAGGCCTCGCCTTATCCTCAGCAAAAAAATACCGTTCTCAATTACGCAATTTACCCGGGATGGGTTCGGCAGAAATTCAATTTCAATACCAGCCATAACATCAGGGGCTTTCTCAAATTCAGCCAACAAAGCACAAGTTTTTGTTGCCTCTAATTTGCTTTTTTGCCGCTGGCAGGTATAGCTCTTTTTACTCCCATTAATTCGGGCTTGTGCATTACAAGCCTTGTTAAAGTACAACTCAACTAATCTTTCCTGAAAATATTTGAATCTCCGGATTCACGGTTTCCGCGTTTGCCGGAAACCATTAAGGCTAATACCCGCGAGGGGTGTTTTATGTATATACTTTTTTTAACCAGTTATTCCAGATTTGGGGTAGCTGGTTTTTTTATGGCCTTTGGATAACGAGACTATTTGAGGGTGATAAAACTTATTTATATGTTAATATTGCTGTGCGTTTTGCTCAAGAATTCGTCATCAACTTTCGTTTTACCTTTGACTTTATCTGCGCAAAATCTATTGTTGCAATTTGTACAAATACGATTAAGTATCACGCATCTTATCCTCTTCGTCGGTAAAAAACACCTGAACGCCGATTATTGTATTCGCGGTTTAGGATGCCGGTTATATTTGGATAAGTTGCATTTACTTATTTAAAACAGGATGAAGTTTCAGGAAAATTGGTCGAGACGAAAATTTCTCGCGGCGCTTGCCATTGGAGGAGCTGGCTCAGCAATACTAATGGATCCGCTGGCAGCGTGGGCTTTAGTTGATATTGACCCACGGGTGGCTAAAATTGTTGCTGATACTATTGGTATCGATACACATAACCATATTGATGTACCGCTTACTGCGGGCGACATACCTGGCCCAAATATCGATCTGGCTGGCGAAATGAAAAAGTCGGGCCTATCCGCCATCTGCATGACCTTTGCACTAGACTATCAGAAAATGCAAAACCCCGGTGATGCTTACGAAAAGTTCAAAAACGGCTTTGCAGCCATTGATCTGCAGCTTAAAAATAACGGCATGAAGCGTTCGATCAATCTGGCAGATCTTCGCGAAGCTCATAAAAAACATCAGCCTACGGTTATCCAATCTATAGAAGGTGCACATTTCCTGGAAGGGCATTTAGAACGTGTTAGCGAAGCTTATGATAAAGGTTTGCGCCATCTAGGTTTACTGCACGATAGTGATGCATCTGTGCCCCTTGGCGATGTTTATACCAACCCTGCCGTGTTTGGCGGCTTAACAGCCTTTGGTGCCGATGTTGTGAAAGAATGTAACCGTTTAGGTATTCTCATCGACCTGGCGCATGCCAATCAGCAAACAGTAGCTGCTGCCTTAAAAATTACAAAACACCCGGTGCTGATTTCACACACCGGCCTCGATACCCAATTGGGGCAAAACCCCAACATGGCACGCATGATGAAGCCGAGACTAATCAGCAAAGAGCAAGCGAAAATAGTTGCCGATGTCGGTGGTGTAATTGGCGTTTGGACGCACTTGTCTGATACACCACTGGAGTATGCCCAAAATGTGCGTGCACTGGTTGATGTGGTAGGTATTGATCATGTTTGTATTGGTACCGATACCAAGTTAACACCGTCATATAGGCCTGCGGGTGCAGGCGGTTTCGGTGGCCCGCCTCCGGGTGGTGGTCAAGATAAAGGTCCGGGTGGCCCCTCTCCGGGTAATGGTCCTGTTCGCCCGAGAGTAGGTGAGCGTACCAATGAAGCATGGGCAGATCAGAAAGCCGGGTTCTATTACGCCGTGGTTGATGCCATGTTAAAAACCGGCTTTAATGCTGATGAAATTGGCAAGTTTGGTGGCGGTAATTTCTGCAGGGTGTTTGATGCGGCTACGGCAGGGCATTAATAAATAAAGAAGCCGCTCTACAAAAGTAAAGCGGCTTCTTTTTTTATAGATCGAAATGTTTACTGCTTTTTACAAAGTACAATACGGTCGTAAGGATTAAATCCGAAGCGTTGGATATCGTGTTCCATAAAGTTCTCGGCGTAACGGTCGGCAGTTACTTCAAAACCGGCAGAACGCAGTCGATCTAAATAATCGCGACCGTATCGTCGTACATGGTCATATTGCCCAAAAGCTTTTCGGCGCTCTGAGGGTTTGGTGATCGAAGGATCTTCATACGTTTCTTCGTTTCTGAATATTAGCGGTACCATAAAAATACCCCATCCTCCCGGGGCCATTACCCGGTACAATTCACGCATGGCTTGCCTGTCATCAGTAATATGTTCCAGTACATGGTTACATAATATCACATCAAAACTATTATCAGCGAAAGAGAGTTGAGTTATGTCGGCCTTTTTTATATCCTTCACTTCACGGAAGTCGGGCGATTTTGGAGAGAGATCGCAAGTTGTATATTCAAGATCGGGTTGCTTTGCAAGCAGGGTATAAAATTGAAACTCCGGCGCAAAGTGCAGTACCCGCAGTTTTTGGCCGCGGTTAAAAATATTGGTGCGTTGCTGTAAATAAAAATACAGTAGCCGGTGTCTTGGTAACGACCGGCAATTGATACAGCGTGTGTTTTTCCTGCCCGATGGCCGGTATGTGGCAAATTTTTCGAACCGTGAATTACAGATAGGGCAAAGCACTTTATCGCCTTTCAACTTCCGGCTTTCCCAACGCCTCAAAACATTTCTGTGTGCTTTTATCAGCGGGTATGGAATATACTGCTTAAGTAATTCGATCATGTTTTGAAGATAATTAAAGCCTGATCAATCGGGTAATTTTAACTTATAATTCTTCCTCTTTTAGATGCAGAATAGCAACACTAACACCAAAAAGCTCACAATCCTTTCGGCGCTGCCCAAGCCATTCCATGTTTGGCTTTGCCACATGGCAAACCATTCGCCGCCTATAACCTCAAACCCCAGAAACCAGATGGTGATACCGGTAATAATGCCGGCTATTGCCCAGTTTTTGGAAGCATGAAACTGAACAGCACTGCTGTTACGGTTTTTGAAAAGTAACCAGCTCCCTTTGATGCAGCAAAAAGTCATGGCTGCTTCCATTAAAATAATGAAGATATAGGCTGCGTGAAAAATGAATATGCTGTGTATGCTCCGGTATAAGATATGGCTATTGGGAAATATGGTATCCATCTTCAGTACATGTTCTACAAAAACATAATTGGTAAAATAATCTGTGGTATTGCCAATAACAATCAATAAAGCCATTAAACCAATGGTGGCAACGGCAATAAATTTGGCTATACGTAACAAGAGCGGGGTGGTGTACATGTTGTGATGGTTTGTTGATCTAAATTAGTTGTAAATTTCTAATTGTCAGGTAATTAATTATTATATTCAATAAAAATAAACCTTCAATTTAACCTTTAAATCTAAAAACATGAAAAAGCTCCTTGTTATGTTATTTATGCTGGTTACATGCAGCGTTTTTGCCCAGGTAGAAAAAAATGGCACTATCTACAAAAAGCACCCTTACATTACTATTGTTACCAACAGTACTGCCTTGTTTGTAAAACAAGATTGGGTTGGTTTGGCTAAAGTTTATGCCGATACTGCCAAATTTTACGACCCATCGAGTCCCAGGAAGCAAACCCTTGCCGATGAAAAAAAAGCCTGGGCAGATATTGCCGCCAGGTGGACTAATATAAAAGTAGTGCAGGTGGGCTACCCCGATGGTTTGGCTTATGATAAAGACCCCTTCACCGTACAATCATGGTGGAAGGTAACTGCGGTAAATAAAAAAACAAAGAAAACTGCCACCTTCGAAATGGTGCAATTTGATATGTTTAATAAAGCAGGAAAAATAGGCACAGAGGTTAGCTATTACGACCTTACCCCACTGATGAATGCTGCGAAGTAGATATTAGTTTTGAATGAGTGAGTTAGCGAGTTAGTGATAAGTAAGCAGTTTTGAATGAGTGAGTCTTGAGTTAATGATAAAGAAGCAGTTTTGAATTAGTGAATTTTGAGTTAGTGATAAAGAACTTTTAGCCACTCACTAACTCAAAACTCACTAATTCGCTAATTCACAACTCACTAACTCAAAACTGATTCAACAGTTCATCAAGGTTACCCAAGCCCATCGTAAAGCCTGCCTCGAAGCCTATGGCTACTATTTTTTCCAGGTCTTCATCTTTATCGAAACTGATAACTACGTCAACTTTCGATCCTGTATCGGTTGATTTAAACTCGAGTACCCAATGCATGGTAGGAAAGCTTTCATCAATGTTGCCGTCTTCATCACAAAAATTAGCAGAGTAGGTGAAGCCATGTTGTAGGTTAACTGTTTTAAAATCGACCCGGCAATATGATTTTTCGCCATTAGGGCCAGCCATGTAGTAAAGCCATAAGCCCCCGTCTGTAAAATCCATAATTTTTGTTATGGCTTTCCATGGCTTGGGTGCCCACCATTGGTCTAACAAGGTTTTATCGGTCCATGCTTTCCAAACCTTTTCTACAGATGCGTTAAACTGGCGTGTAACGTTAAGTTTTTTGTTCGCCAGATCTTTGGTGATCGTTGTTTCGTTCTTCATGATTTTTTATTGATTTATAAGTTCTTTAATACATCGTCTAACTGGTCGAAAAGGGTTGCCCACAATTTACGGAAGCGGATAACCCATAAATCTATCTTTTTCATTTTTTTAAGATTAATTGAAAATATGCAACTATTTGATTGCAAATATAATGCAACCATTTGATTGCGCAAGTGTTTTTGAAGAAAAATAAGGAGGATAATTAACTTACAGATTATTAGTTATAGATGTCTGGGTTTCGGGTTGGTTGCCCGCTCACTCGCTTATTCATAACTCGAAACTAAGTTCCTGTCCGTCCATTTCCCCAATCGTACACGATGTTACAGAACGGACATTATTCGCCGGCAATTGTTAAAATTTCCTGCAATACTGTTTGTGAATACCTGAAATTGGTTGTTGTATTTTTTCTACGATAGGTTTTATAGAGGATATATTTCCGGCTTTTTTTGCTTTTAAAAATATGCCGAGGCTTCCGGTGATATTTAAATTTAGCCTTCTTGCTGCTTTCCTTCCTTTATTATCATCAATAATAAGCAGCGAAGGTTCTGATTCTAATGCGAGCGCAATGGCGCTTGCTTCTCCGGCATCAACATCTAATGTGTTCTGAAAATGTAGATCTTTAACCGATCTGATTTCTACCCACTCTGGTAAATCAGAACCAAATTCGCGGGCAATTACTGTGGTGGTAATTACATTGCCGAATAGAGATTTCAGTATTTCCAGTTCGCCAATCTTGTCCAACAAAATAAAGCAACTGGTATCCGCAATAACAATTTTATATGCTATCTGCATCGCTCAGCATCTCAGACACCGGGTAGTTTAATAAAGAAACCCCATAATCTCCCAGCAACTCAGCGAAAGTTCGTTTTGATAATCCAACCATATCGGCAGCTTGCCCTAATGATAACTTGCCAGATTCATACAGCTTGGCAGCAATAAATCTAACGGTATCATTTTGATACTCACCCAGGCTATCAGGAACTTGAAGTGTGATCGTTGTCATAATGTAAATATACAAATAATGTGAAAGATAGTTGTGAGGGAGTGAGTTGTGGATTTTGATTTGATAGCACTCATTGCCCCCCCAATAATTTCCTGTCCGTCCATTTTCCCTTCCGTACAGGATGCGACAGGGCGGACATCATTGAAACTTAATCATTTCTACCCCTTATTAATGTTAGGAGTAATAGCACTGCCATTGCATTCCCCTAAATTAGGGGAACACTAAGCCGGTGCAATTTGCAACAGCGTTAATAAGGGGTAGAAATTGGGTAGATCAGACTTAAAACTCAGTACTCAAAACTAAATTTTGCTATAGCTCTGCTTATTAGCTAACTTACTCCAATACTACAGTTTGTTATTATGCCCCTAAAAACAACAACCGAAAAACCGGCTAAAAAATCGATCTGGAAATGGTTTACTGTGCTGGGACCCGGCCTTACCACCGGTGCTGCCGATGATGACCCATCGGGCATAGCCACCTATTCGCAAACAGGGGCCCAGTTTGGCTACGGGCAATTGTGGACCGCCCTTTACATGCTACCCTTTATGATGGCCGTACAGGAAGCCTGCGCACGTATTGGCCTGGTTACAGGCAAAGGTATAGCTGCCGTGGTTAAAGAGCATTACAGCAAGCCTGTGTTGTATATAGTGGTAAGCCTGGTGGTAATTGCCAACACCATTAACATTGGTGCCGATATTGGCGCTATGGCTGCCGCAGCACAACTATTGGTACCTGTACATTTTGTGGTGCTTACCATGCTGTTTACGGTTATTATTTTATTGCTCGAAATATTTACTAACTACAAAATTTACTCGGGTATATTGAAATGGCTGGCTATAACATTACTTGCCTATCCCATTACAGTATTTATTATTCACCAGGATTGGCCCACTGTATTAAAGGCAACCGTAACACCACATATTGAGTTCAGCTTTGCTTTCCTGTTTATTATTACCGGTGTATTTGGCACTACCATTACGCCTTATATGTTTTTCTGGGAAGCATCGCAGGAGGTAGAGGAAGAAAAAGCCAAAGGGAAGCACAGTGTTAGCTGGCCTAAAATACATGCCATGCGGAAAGATAATACTTTTGGTATGGTTGTTTCTGAAATTACAACCTGGTGCATTTTACTGGTTGGTGCTACCGTTTTGCACAACAGTGGTATAAAAGATATTAAAACAGCAGCCGATGCTGCTAAGGCACTGGAGCCGCTGGTGCACTCGTTTCCGCATGCGGGGTATCTGTCGAAGCTGGTATTTTCTATTGGTATTATTGGTTTGGGCTTACTGGCGGTGCCGGTATTGTCAGGCTCAGCTGCCTACGCCGTTGCCGAAGCTTTTGATTGGAAGGCGAGCCTCAACCTTAAATTCAGAAAAGCAAAAGGGTTTTACGGGGTTATAATTGTAGCCATGCTTATTGGCCTTGCCATTAATTTTATAGGGATAGATCCGGTTAAAGCCCTGGTATATACCGCCGTATTAAATGGTGTGGCTGCAGTGCCGCTGCTATTCCTCATCATTAAAATTATGTGCCGGGATGATATCATGGGCGAATACAAAAGCCGCCTGACATCTAAAATTTTGCTCTGGGTGACCTTTATTGTAATGGGCGGTGCTGCCGTGGCTATGTTTTTCACAATATAGTTAGGAGAGAGGCAAGAGACGAGAAACAAGTAATTTCGGATGTCGGATGTTCGATTTCGGATTTAGCTATCCATTTTGTCATTGCGAGCGATAGCGTGGCAATCTCGTCGCCAATGCTTCTTCGATCTGCATAGCTACGAGATTGCTTCGTCGTACCTCCTCGCAATGACAAAAATATAAGTCAAACCTTACTCTGCATCATAAATAACAACCCTGTCGAAATAAACACGGTTCTCATCTAAGAAAGCTTTGTGTACCGGATGTACCTGGTAAACATCGTGCGCAGCCAGATCCTCGAAAAACAGTACCAGGCTAAAAGTGTAAGTGGTATCAACCACGGCACGGTCGATAGACGGAACCGGTGTGCCGATGTGCAGGGTTTTAATAACTTCAATATCTTGTAACGATTGCAGGCCTTTGCGGAAAGAGGCTTTCTGTTCGTCGGTAGTGTCGGCTTTAAGCCAGAATAATACGTGGTGGGCTATCATGGTAATTTAAATTTGAGGGCAAAGATATGGGAGGAGAGGCAAGAAACAAGAGACGAGAATCAAGACTGGAATAAATCTGGAAAGAAAATCAAGATGCACCTTGTCATTTCGACGATAGGAGAAATCTTATAGGATAGATGAGCAAATAGTACAAGATCTCTCACTATCGTTCGAGATGACAAAACGGTTAGTACTCCTTTTATCACTTCCGAAATAATTTCCCTCATCAAAACTCATTTCATAACTGATTGTTGGTATGCGGAGGCTAAATGGGCCTCAACCATTTTAACGCATATAAACCAAATGAAAAAGATATCCCTTATAATCTTAGCAGCCCTATTTTCAATTCAGCTTTACGCACAGGATACTAAAAAAGACAGTACCTACCCAACCAGCATTACAGATCTTGTGGATTGCTTTAATAACGTTAACTCGGCACATCCCGATCCTTATTTTATACAAAAAGGGTACAAATATACCGGGGGTAAAGTAACACGCGATACGGTTGCGAGGGTGTATACATCCACAACTTCTACCGATAAAATTAGCTTTGATAAAGTAAGGGGCAAAGCTTACGCGCTTGCTTTTTTTACAACCAGCAAAGCCGAAGCCAGAAAAATAGTGTTGACCTTTGCACCCAACGGATACGGCATCGTAAAATCGAACCTCAACGATACTATTGCCGTTTATCGGTATAATGGGCCAGAGTATAGCGTGTATTATGGTTTCCGTAAAACAAAGAAAGAAAACGGGAATACAGAGTATAGCTTTAATTTGTATAAGAATAAGTAGGTTTTATTTCGGAATTCGAATGTTCGATTTGCAATTCCCCTCTTGAGAGGGGGTGCGGAAGATGGTGTGATGGCAGGGGTGTGTTTATACGTGAGTTAACCTAAGGACACACCCCTGACCCCTCTCGAGAGGGGAAGCATATTCATAACTATACAAATCGAATAAGTATTGGCGACGAGATTGCCACGTCGTACCTCCTCGCAATGACAAAATGGGGCCGAGCATCTCTCCAACCCTGTATTCCTCACAAATATTTTATTGATATAAAATAGAATTTATATCTTTATTTTTTAATTAGAAATAAACTATGTCAATTATAAGGAAAATTGAAGAAGAGGGCCCCGCATTCAATTTTACTCAAAGACTCGAAAATACCTTATTCCATTTGCTTGATGACGACGACCCGGTCAACATCTATATGCTTACCGAAATTTGTAAATTATTGGGTGTTGATATAGCAAAATACTTCCCTGTTTTATATAAATCTGGCGCTTACCAGCTTACTATATTAACTAATGGCGATTTTGAAACCGCGCTTAAGGTAACCGAAGCTTTGTATGAAACCTGTATCCGTTTCCAGAAATTCGATTTGGCGATAATTGTTAACTCAGAAGTAACCCGCGGCCTCTTAGATACCGGGTTGCCGCTTGTTTGGGTTGATGGCAGGTTTATAAACAAAAGTTAAACAACAAGGGCCCTGTTAAAGGGCCCTTTGCTGCATTAAAAGAAATAACGTCGCCTTACTTCTTCTCGCTTTTTGCAGATGTGTTGATGCTGCTTTCGGCAATGCGGGTAAGCAGGGCATCTGCATTTTTCTCTTCTTCCAGGGTTTGGCCTAAAAGTTCGGCAGCTTCGGTATAACCTAAAGTTGCAGCCAGGGTTCTTAATGTACCGTAAGAGGCAATCTCATAATGCTCAGATTTTTGAGCTGCCGAAATAATACCGGCATCGCGGGTAATGCTGCCATCTTCGGTATCTTCCATAATTTCTTCCGATTCTTTAATCAGGCCGTTCATAGCTTCGCATTTTTTGGCAACAGCTTTTTCGCCAATTGACTCAAATACTGATTCCAATCGGGTAATTTGTCCTTCGGTCTCAGTCTGGTGGTTTTGCAATGCCTGGCGTAATTCGTCTGAAGTTGCGTTTTTAGCCATTTTGGCTAAAGCCTTGGTCAGGTGTTTTTCGGCCCAGTAAATATCTTTAAGCTCGTCTATAAATAATTCGTTCAATGCCGACTCTTCTACTTCTGTAGTGGTTTCCGGGGTCTTGGTTTTAGTTGCCATGATGATGTTTTGTTTTAGTTATTATTTATAACATTAAACTAAAACGAAAGTTTCGTGGCGAATAAATTAAATATGCAATTGAAATTTAGCCCGGTATGATGTTTATGATTTATGCACCTTTCTTGCTCAGGCTTGCCATTAACTGGTCGTAAAGGTCATCACTGGATGTTTTAACCACCTTCATTTTCTTAACAGTTGGGTGCTTGCCTTTGGCTTTTGCTTTAATGATTTTCAGCAAGTCATCGCTGTACTGATCTTTGAATTTCGATACATCAAATTTCTCAGCATACTGGTTAATCAAGGCTAAGCCCATATCCAGTTCTTTTTTGCTGATTGCGCCTTCTTTCGGGATGTTCAGATCTTCCGTATCCCTGATCTCCTGTCCAAACCGAATGCGTGTAACCACCAGCACATTATTTTCGGGGTGAATGATGCATAGGTTTTCGGTATTACGCAATACAAAGCGTGCCAGGCCTGCTTTCTTGCTTTTTTTGAGGGCTTCAACCAACAGGGTATAGGCTTTACTGTTTTTTTGCTCGGGCTCGGCATAGTACGATGTTTCGTAGAACATGGGGTTTACCTCGCTCATTTCCACAAAGCTTTCTATCTCTATGAGTCTTGTTTTTTCGGGGCTGGCGGCTTCAAAATCGGCTTCTTCAACTACTACGTAATCATCGTCGAGTTTATAGGCACGCACAATCTTATCATAAGGCACTTCTTTTTTGGTGTGCTCGTTAACCCGCATGAAATGGATTTTCGCATGGTCGCGGCCATCCAGCATGTCCAGATCGAGCGAGCTGTTTTGTACTGCCGAATATAATTTAATGGGAATATTTACCAGCCCAAACCCGATGGAGCCCTTCCATATCGATCTCATAATTAGCTTGTTTTAATGCAACCTAATTATAACTGATAAAGAGCTTTTGTGTTTGGGATCAGAATTTACTGAATTAAAGAATTTTCAGAATATTTCGTCTTGGATCAGAATTTACTGAATTAAAGAATTTTCAGAATATTTCGTCTTGGATCAGAATTTACTGAATTAAAGAATTTTCAGAATATTTAATCTTGGATCAGAATTTATGGAATTAAAGAATTTTCAGGATTAAAAATCAAATCATTCTGTTAATTCCTAAATTCTGAGAATTCTGGTTCAAGACAATTCAGTAAATTCTGATCCTACTTGGTGATGTATTTCTTCGCAATGCCATCATACAAATCAATGTATGCGTTGGATTTACCATCCTTATCAAAAATCTGCTCCCAGGTACTCAATGGCTCCCATATAAAAGTACCTAAAGCCTTGTTGTTGGGTATACTGAAGGCTATGTCATTTACTTCAGTTTTAAGCTGCGTGTATTCGGCAACCATCACCTGGCGGTTGTAACGGGTAGATAGATCAATCATGTTAGCTTTCAGGTCATCTAGAGTACCATGCCATTTAGGGTAGTATGATAAGCCGATCACATCAAAAGGCACATTACGGTCGAGCATCTGATCAAGGAAGTAGCGCGATTCTAAATTTTGCCCTCCCAGGGCAATGTGCAGCATCACCGGCGTAGATGGGTCAACCGCCTTTACGCCTTGTACCCCCATGTAAAGCAGTTCGGCTAAGCTATCCAGGTTATTGATCTCGCCCTCGGGCCATATCATACCATGGTTAATTTCGTTACCAACCTGCACCATATCTGGCAGCGTACCTTGTGATTTTAGCTGTTGCAGCACATCAACAGTGTAGGCATATACGGAGTGTTTAAGGGCGTTAAAATCCTGACCACGCCATGCCGCAGGTTTGTATTGCTGCTGTGGGTCGGCCCAGTAATCGCTGTAATGAAAATCGAGCAATAGCTTAAGCCCCGCAGCTTTAACACGCTTAGCCATTTGTTTGGTATGTTCCAGATCACAAAATCCTTTTTGGGGCGAATAGCCACTATCGCGCGCCGGGTTATTAAATATACGGAGGCGGATGTAGTTAAAGCCGTGATCTTTCAGTATTTCAATGGCATCTTTTTGCACGCCTTTATCAGAGAATTTAACACCTTTGGCTTCCAGTTCGGGCAGGAAAGAAATATCTGCCCCTAAGATTTTACCTTCTACTTTTTTGGGTGTATAACCTACTGTGGTAACCTTGTGTGCAGCGCTGGGCTGTATCATCCTGATTTCTGTTGAGCCCGGGTACAGGCTATCTGCTTTAGCCTCGAATTTTACAACCCCCTTTTGATGGCCCGAACGTAGCGTAACCCACAAAATGCCATTGTGTAAATGTCCCTGGGTTATAACATGGTTAGGCAAACCTATTTCATTGTATTTTTGATGATCGCTTAGTTTGCTGATCATCGCATCGCCGGTAATGGTAAACTTGATAAGCTGACCGGCATCAGGGACATCTTTCCCGCTTTTATTAATAACAACAACTTTTATTTGGGCTTCATCCTTGCCATCGGCCAGCATAGTGGTTTTGTAAGGCGTTATTACTACTTCGCTTGGTTTAGTTGCAGCAGATTGCGCCACCGAATTATAATTCAGCCCGAATAAATTTAATGCAATGATAGAAAGGGCGGTTAATGCCTTAATTTTCATAGGGTTGTAGATATAGGGTTAGGGGGTATGCCAAAGATACCTATCTTTTTAACGCAAAACGGCGCTTTAAGTTGATGATTTGCCAAAATAATTCTGCGGTAGATAAGGCCAGAAGTGCAAATATGGCTGGCTTTATGGCTTGTTCTGTCGAATCAAATGCACCTGCCATAGCTATAAAATAAACCGCTGTTGGCAATACCAGGAATACTAACAAGCCACCAACGCCTAATGGTATTTTAAATGGACGATGTGTATCGGGCTGTTTAATGCGCATTACAATCAAGGTTGCATACTCTAAAAATAGGCCTGCTCCGTATACAGTAACATCAATAATCAGCAATTCATCAAACGACCACAGGATCATTAAACTAACCACCAGTGAGCAAATGATAATAGATAAATAAGGCGTATTGTATTTAGGGTGAAGCCTGGTTAATGCCTGAGGTAATAATTTATCATCGGCCATTACTTTAGGGATGCGCGATACCGAAAGCAGCACCGCCGTGTAAATACCCAATGCGCTTGCCATACCGCCAATGGCAATTAAGGCACCCAGCCAATGCCCGCCAATTAGTTCGCCCAAAGCGGGGAAACGGTTATCACTTAATACCTTTGGGTTAATTCCCGATTGCTGAGCCACCAATATAACCACAAAATAAATTACAATAACCAGGGCAAACGCGCTGAACACAGAGATGAGATAAGAGCGAACGGGCTTTTCTACCTCGCCGGCATACGTGGTTACATTATCCCAGCCAAGGCAGTTCCACATTACGGTATACAAAGCCATGGCAAGTGCCGGGAATTTTAAATGGCTTACCGATGGTGCAGGCATGTGAGGGCTTAATGAATGATGCATCAGCGCAGCGATCAGCAATATTACAAAAGGCCCAAGTACAGCCACGCTAAGTATCATTGAAGCCCTGCCAACCTGCACAATACCCAGAATATTAATTAATGCCGATAGCCAAACAAATACCAAACAAACCGGCACCTGGTAAGTAACCATCCAGGGGAAAAAGAAAGTGGCATATTGAATAAACATTACCGGGTATATCGCCAGATCGATAAAGGTATACAGCCAGGTCCACCAACCCTCGTAAAACCCGAAGCGCATACCTAAAGCATTTTTAACCCATTGGTAATAGCCGCCTTCAATCGGCATCATACTGTTTAATTCGGCAACGGTAAGTATGGCCGGTACATCCCAAAGGATAGGGGTAATTAAAAGCAAAAGTAACGTAGCATGCGATTCCGCATAACTAATCAGCGACTCCAACCCATACGGCCCACCCGATACCGTAAAAAAGATAATAACGATGAGTTGAAGCGGTCTTATTTTTTTGGAAATGGGTTTGGCGGGCATGGTTTAAAAATAGTATAAAATTGCATTTTCTCCACCCGGCATGCTAAGTTATAAGCATAGAACAATGACAAATTTAAAATAAGACCGTCATTGCGAGGAACGAAGCAATCGCGAACTGTACAGAGCCGCTCTGCTAATCGGGGATTGCTTCGTTCCTCGCAATGACGGTGAAGTTTGAATATCCATTGGTTATTAACATTCATAGGGGTGTGCCTTCTACTTTCGGACTTCCATACTCACCGACTTCCGGACTCTCTTTCTATACCAGGCCATCGTCAGCCTAATCATCCGGTTATAAGTGCGCAATCCCGCAGGTTGGTTATTCGCCTTTAAAAAACTATCATAAAATTTGCCGCTGATTAAGCCGATTTGCCCGGCATATCCTTCCCAATAAGCGCTGTCTGTTTTCAGATCTTGCCTAACGGAGGCATTGAGCATAGCCTTTAATTCATGATGTGCAATGGTATCCCTGCGGTGCAGGTAATGCAGAAATTCGGTAGCGCCTTCGTAGTAGGCAGAATATTTCAATAAGCGATCTGACGAATGGATACCTGCCAGGTAACCCACAAAATTAGCTTCATCCTCGCGCCCAAAACCCATCTGGTGCGACATTTCATGACAGGCTGTAAACGGACGATCGAATACCGGCATTTGCCAGTTAATTTGCGCTTCGCCGGTAAAGGGGTTGTAATAGCCCGAGGTGCTGAGGTAATTCAACAGCGGACTAATTAACGACGGTTTAACACCCGGCATAAAGGTTTTAAACTGGGGTGATGTTTTTGATAAACTATCAATCGCATTAACTGCCGTTGTATAAATGGCTTTATTTTGTTGACTGAGGTCGGCTTGTGTTAATGTATTGCGGCTTTCATTTACACTGTCAACCAGCATGCGGGTTACGGCTTTTACATCATTGAGGGTATAAGACGTGTCCTGAAGATCGAGTCGCTCAGCAGCAGAAGGACGGAAATAATTTAAGCCCCAGCACATATAAAACAGCACAATGCCGATCTGAAAACCAATGATGAGTTGCAATAGGTAAATGCCGGCAGGTTTAAACCGTTTTTTAAATAACAAGATCAGTAGGTGCGCTGTAGCATAAAGCAGATAAGCAATTACTGCCATGTACAGTACATCGCCAAAGCTAAAGGGCAACCAGCCTACAAGTAGATGAAGTACAAAACAGATTGCACGGTATAAGCCTTCTGAATAAAATTGATTTACAAAACGCGGAAATGCATCCAGGTTAACCAGCAATATAATTAACACACTGAGCGCACCTGCAGTGAGCAATTTGTTTTTAAAATGTAGGCGGTATTGAGGCATTGGTTTGTAAATATAGCAGAAAAGCAATAAGTGCTTTGTTTGCGCACATTGCAAATCGGCTTAGAGATCAATTCAGCAGAAATTAAAAATAACTATTGGCATAATAATCCATAAAATATAAATTTGCGTAATTGATTACGTAATTTACTATTTCGATGGAGTTTTATAACAAAGTCGGCCGCCTGGCATTAGGCAGCCGGATGCGCAGGTTAACAGAATTGCACATGGACCAAGCCAGTAAAGTGTACGCACTTTACAATGTAGAAATGCAGCCCAAATGGTTCCCGGTGTATTATTCGTTATGTAACGGCGAAGAAAAAACAATTACACTCATAGCGCAGGAAATTGGCCATTCGCACCCATCGGTGAGTACTATTGTTAAGGAAATGACCAAGAAAGGCATCGTAAAAGAAAGCCCTTACAAAGGCGACGGCCGCAAAAACTACGTAATGCTAACCGAAAAAGGCTTGAGCTTTGACGAGCGTTTGCAGGAACAGTTTATGGATGTAAACACCGCCATTGAAGAAGCCCTGGCCGAAACCCAGCACAACCTTTGGAAAGCCATTGAAGAATGGGAATATATACTGGAACAACGTAGCCTCGACAAGCGCGTAATTGATGCCAAAAAGCAACGCGAAAGCCGCGATGTAACCATTGTTGAGTACGACCCTAAATACCAAGCCGACTTTAGGCGCTTGAATGAAGAATGGATAACCACCTATTTTAAAATGGAGCCTGCCGATTACCAATCGCTCGACCATGCTAAAGAATACATTCTGGATAAAGGCGGTTACATTTATCTCGCACTGCTTAAAGGCGAGCCCATTGGCACCTGTGCTTTAATTAAGATGAACGATGATACCTACGAGCTGGCTAAAATGGCAGTATCGCCTCTGGCTAAAGGTAAAGGAGTCGGTAATTTGCTGGGTAATACCGTTGTGGAGAAGGCAAAATCATTAGGGGCGAAAAAAATATACCTCGAGAGTAACATGATCTTGAAGCCGGCTATCAACCTCTATCAAAAACTGGGTTTCAAAAAAGTATTGGGCAACCCCTCGCCTTACGAAAGATGCAATATACAGATGGAATTAAACCTGGCTTACCTATGCACGGAAATAAGATAGCCATCGTTTTACGCGATGATTTAAAGAGCTGGCAAAAGCTAAATGTAACCGCATTTCTGGCCAGTGCCATAGCCATTGAGTTTCCCGAATTGCATGGCAGGCATTTGATAACGGCATCGGGCAATACCTATCTGCCGTTTTTAAAGCAGCCGATGCTGATTTACAAAGCGGTTGACGGCGAACAAATTAAACGGGCATTTAACCGCGCTAAAGAACGGGAACTACAAATCGGCATTTACTCCGAACCCTTGTTTAGTACCATGACCGAGGAAGATAACCTGAAAGAAACCGCCAACCATACCGATGATGAGCAGGACCTGGTAGGCATTATTGTTTATGGCGAAAATAAGAAGGTGAATAAAGCGCTGGATGGCCTGAAGTTTCACGACTAAACATCCGATATAAAACGGGCTGATTAATAGGGCAAATTTGTTCATCTTTATGGCAGATTGAACCCGCTCTGATGGCCTTTTTTTATTACAGTTTATTTGCAACCTTATGTTGGGTTGGCGTTATTATTTACCTGCTCATTAACGGTAGAAAAATGGCTCCCCTTGACCTGCAGGCAGCGGCAGAAGTTGAACCGTCTGTGGCCATTATCATTGCTGTAAGAAACGAGGAAGCCGACCTGGAAAAAGCATTGCAAAGTGTATGCAAGCTCAATTATGCTAATTATCGCATTGTTGTGTTGAATGATCGTTCGACCGATGGTACCGCGGCTATTCTGGAAACCTTTACAGGCAAATATCAGAACCTCTCGGTAACCCATATTACCGAACTGCCTTATGGCTGGCTGGGTAAAAATCATGCTTTGTACCAAGGCTATTTAAATAGTACCGAAGAGTGGCTGCTTTTTACCGATGCCGATGTGGAGTTTCATCCCGATGCTTTGAGTAAAGCGGTTGGGTACGCTACCAGAAACAGAATAGATCACCTCTGTATTTTGCCGGAAGTTATATCGAGGTCAGAAATGCTGAACGCTATGCTGGGCACTTTCACCATGCTGTTTACACTGCAATTCAGGCCATGGGCATCAAGTAATCCAAAATCAAAGGCTTCTATCGGTATCGGTGCGTTTAACCTCGTTCGCCGCGAGGCTTATGAGCAGGCGGGCACACATCAGCAAATTAAATTAAGGCCGGATGATGACTTGAAGCTGGGGCAAATGATTAAAGCTGCCGGCCTGAAACAGCATGTATTGATTGGTAAAGGATACATTGGTTTAGAATGGTATCATAACGTACAGCAGTTTGTTAACGGCTTAATGAAAAACTCCTTCGCCGTAGCTGATTATAGTGTTCTGAAAACTATAGGAGGTATTATCCTAATTCTTATCCTAATAGCCTTACCTGTACCATTGATGCTATTGTTCGGTACAAAGACAGAGCAGGGGATGGCCTGCCTGATCCTGATATTCCAGTCTATTTATATGACTTCGCCTGTATTACCCAATAAATGGTGGCATGCTTTGATGATTCCATTTGCCGGGCTTTTAATGGCGTATATCTCTGCCAGATCAGCTTTTATAACCCTAAAGCAAGGCGGCATTTACTGGCGTGATAGTTTTTATTCGCTCGATATGCTGAAAGGAAAAGTTTAGTTTTTAGCAAAGGACTGGTAGCGCATCATGGCTTCTACAAAATAATAATCGGCATAGGTTAAAGGCTGATCTATTTCTGTACCGCCGGGGATATTGCCTACGCTATGCGCTAACAAATAACCACCGTTTGTACCATTAGCCGCTTTATATGGCGAATCAGATAATGATTTGATAAGTGTTTGCGCCACATTAAAATATTCGCGGCCGCTTTTAGCATCAGAGTATTTGCAAAGTTCCAGCAATGCCGAAGCCATTACCGCACCGGCTGATGCATCGCGCAAAGCATCAGGGATATTGGGTGCGTTGAAATCCCAGTAAGGAACTTTGTCTTTAGGTAGATTTGGGTTATGCAATATGAAATGGGCAATATGCTCTGCCTGCTCCAGGTACTTTTTGTCATGAGTTTCACGATACATTAAGGTATAACCGTATAATCCCCAGGTTTGGCCCCGTGCCCAAGCCGATTCATTGGCATAGCCCTGTGCGGTACGTTTCTGTATTACGGCACCTGTTTGCGGGTCGTAGTTAATCACATGGTATGAACTATAATCGGGCCTGAAATGGTTTTTCATGGTGGTATTGGCATGGGTTACCGCTATTTTATAATAGCTCGAATCGCCGGTTACTTTGGTGGCCCAGAACAGCAGTTCGAGGTTCATCATGTTATCGATGATGACCAAAAATTCCGGTTTCTTAGAGTCCCACGATTTAATACAGCCTACCTTAGGGTTAAACCGGGTAGATAATGATTTGGCACTGTTAATCAGGATCTGCTTGTATTTAGCATCGGGTGCTATCTTTTCGGCAGTGCCAAAACTGCAATACATCATAAAGCCCAGATCGTGCGTGTTTTTATTGTATTGCTCGTTACTGAGCAGGCCTAACATACGTTTGGCCTCGCTTAACAAAACGGTGTCTTTAGTTTCCTTATAGATGTTTAACAGAGTTCCGGGATAGAAGCCACTGCACCACCAGTCAGATCCGCTGGTTTCCAGTACACCTGTTTTAGGATTAAATGTTTTGGGGAACTGGCCGGGTTTCAGGCTTTCCTTCATCAGCTTATACTGTACATCAGCATCCTTAAAATTTTGATTGATGGTTTGCAGAAGCGATTGATCTGTTTTAAAAGTATTTTGAGCTGAGGCAAAATTGATAGCAATACTGCACACAGCTACAAGGCAGGTTTTTAACGTATTCTTCATTGATATAGGTTCACCCGGAGGGAGATGCACTGCATAAATAGTACTTTTATGTCAATAAAAAAAGCCTGCCACAATTAAGTAGCAAGCTTAATACATTTAGCAAGCTGTTTTTAGGACCAAAATCCCTGTACCCTGATCTGTCCCGAAGCATAACCCTGCTTGCGTAACAGTTTCCGCAACTGATCAACCATAATGTTATTACCGGCCAGGTAAAACATGGTATTCTCAAGACTATAGTGCTGGTTAACCAGCCATTCGTTTAAGCTGTGGTAGCCATAAGTATCATGCCTTGCAATAGCTTTTAATGGCGATTTAAAATATTGACCGAATAAATTGCGATGTTCTTCATTACCCATTACAATGGCTCCGCTAAATCTGCCGCCTGGGATAACGGTTTGCTGTAATGCCAGCAGGTGCCCCAGGCTGCTTTCATCTCCCAAACCAATTATGGATGATGTACCAATGGGGCAGTGGCGGGTTTCGCCAACTTTAAGGTAGCTTATGGCGTTCCCTTTTTGCAGGCTGCGTGCCCATAAGCTGCCGGGGCCGTTGTGTGCTGCATCAACAAAAATGGTGCAGGTGCTTGTCTCGGCATCCCAGCCCGATGGGGTATAATCGCGATAGGTAAGATCGGCTACTTTAAATTTGATGTAGGGTATGTTTTCTACCCAGGCTGTCATATCTGTAGTGGGTAAATGCAGGTCGATCTCTATGATAGTGCAAGGCTCCCATTGGCGTACTTCAAGCACGGTTCCGGCTTGTAACATGCGGCCTTCGAATAACTTTGCGGCTTTGCTCTTAATTTTGTTTAAAGTGGATGTTTCCATGCTCTTTGCTTTGATGATACAAATAAACATGCATTTTTAGCCCTAAAAAATGGAATTTTTAAGGTATTGATTGGACTATTTGCGGTGCTGTGTACGAAAGCCTAATGGTGTTTCGTCAGTGCTTTTCTTAAACAGGCGTGAAAAATAGGTGTGATCGTCATAACCCAAATTATGGGCAATTTGCTTTACATTAAGTTCACTGTAGTATAAAAGCCGCTTGGCTTCCATCACCACTTCCTGCGTTATCCAATAGCTTACAGAGAAACCCGTTGCTTTTTTTAACGCCTCATTGAGGTATGATTCTGACACATTTAACTTAGCCGCATACGCCGAAGGGCTTTTAACAGTATGGATGTTTTCGCTCAACAGTTTTTTAAATTGCTGCGATAACTGTAAAGGGCGTGTGAGTTGGATACCACCGGTTTGCTGTTGATTATAGCAGCAGGCCACCATACCAACAAATGATTGTAACAGCGAATGGAGAATTTGAATCTGAAAGGTGCTTTGCTGATCTTCCTTATGTTTTTGAGAAAGCAGGTTGAGCAGGCTTTGGCATTGCTGCATGTGCTTTTCGTCCAGTACGTAAGGCTGTTGCAGTATCAACTGGGTTTCAAATACGTTGCGGTATTCGGGCGATATCAACATCGGGTCAACAGCAATATACCATCCATGGGCAATATCACCTTTTATACGGTGATGAACCTGGCCGGGGAGTATGTAATAGAGTGAATTGGGATAAAAATCCATTTTATGAAAATCGATCATCAGTTCGGCATGGCCATCTTCTAACAGGAAAAACAAATAATGATCGTCGCGATGGGCACCGAGGTCGCCAACTTTTGCAGGCAGCTCCCCCGGTACAAAATGATGCATATCTATCCCCGATGGAACGCCCCTGTCTTTTAACTGATGTACCGGAATAGTTTTCATTCGCCCCAAATGTAAAAATTCTTAGGTGTTAAAAGAATGTAATGGGGTTTAACTTGCTTTCTGCTCTTCTATCTCAGGTTCGGTATTAAAAACGCCGTTCTCAAAATCTTTCAAAAATTCCTGGTAGTAAGTTTTAATCTGCCCGGCGTATTTCTGTGCATAAGTAACCAGGTAATCCTGCCAGTCGGGTTCTTTGGCAAAGGCAATCAGATCGTCAATTGGGGCAGTGCCATCCATCCCGGCACTACGTAACTGGGACGATGCCGTAAGCATGGCCATATCATCAATTACCCGGTAAATATCACGGTAGCGGTCTTTAATCAGCTTAAATTTAATACTGTCTTTTACGGGCTGAAGCTCCTGCAATACAAAAGGCTGCTCCCTGAAAACCGTGGTGCTTAACAGGGATGAAGAAATATATTGCATGCGCTGCTGCACGGTAACAATGCGATCGGCCTGGGTTGTCCATTCGGGTTGGGGTATATCAGTATAGGGAGCCAATGCCGAAGTGGTAGATTGTTTCATATCCAGCAGCAAATATTTGCCTTTGGTGTTGGTACTCTTCAACAAAAATAAATACCGTTTAAGGCCGATACTGCCCGTGCCTGCCAACCTGAACACAGCATCTTTCACCTTAAAATTGTAAGGGCCATCGCTGCTGTTGGTAATCCAGTCTTCAATATGATTTACCAGTTCGGCACGCAGTTTCTTTTTTATTTTGATGTGACGCTCATCAGTTAGCGACAGCACAATTTTGTGTTTCTTCTCTTCGGTGCGCTTACGCAGAATAACTTTCTGGTTGTTATTCTCGGCTGCAGTTAAAAAGTCGCATACAATGCCCTGTGCAGTACGTGGGTCTATGCTGTAAGCCTTTCCTTTTGTTAAAGTTTCGGCATAAGTTTTTAAGAAAAGCTTGGCCATACTTAAAGCTTTCTCCTGCTCGATATCTAAAGAATCAAAAGCTATAAAAATACTGGTGATCAGTCGCACTACCTCCCAGGTGGCAGGGGCTTTAGTACTCTCGTCGAAATCATTTAAGTCGAAATATACCAGTTTATTATCAGCTGTGTAACTGCCAAAGTTTTCGAGATGTAAGTCGCCGCAAATCCATGCCACAGGCGATTTTGGAAATTTCTTAACCTTTGCCAGGTCTTCGTAAAACAGGTTACAAGTGCCCCGGTAAAAACGATATTCGTTTTCGGCCATGGCCTCATATTTGAGTTTAACCATGTCGGGCAATAAGGGTTGATTGTATGCGATCAGGCGTTCGGAAAGTTTTAACATATAGGGGTATAATTTCAAATATAATACAGCAACAGACTGTGATTATGTATGAACCCCGATGTCGGCTTTTCGTTTTAACTTTCTTATTAAATTAATAAATAAATTAAAACGATTATTCTTTGTCTTTGCTCTGAAAACGGATACTTAGCATTATACCCATTGCCGCAATACCGATAAAGCAGGTAATTAAAGCAGCCGGGTGCTCGTTATTGATATTTCCTTTACCCAACAGCAGATATCCGATTACCAAATTTGCCAGCGCCCAGATTACATTGGTAGTAGGAGATGAAAGCCCTTTACCCGGCGGTTTGGCAAAAGGCGTAGGGAACTTATCGCCACAAATGCCTTTTACAAAATGCGGCACAGTGTTAGCTAAAAATGCGCCTGCGAAAAACGCGGCCAGGTATTGATACCATTCCATAATAGGGGGTTTTAAATGACTGTAAGTTCTGCTAAAAGTAATAAACAATGGCCGAACTGATTGTCACAATTTAATTGTCCAAGCGATGCAGCAGCAAGCTAAAGCCATGATAGATCTGCCTTAAGGTTTCATAATCATCATAGGCCTCATCACTGCTAAACTCCAGCCACGGGTGGTCAATATCGCTGTTTTCGGCATGGTGGTTATGGATGCCAAGCGTAAAGTTTTCCAGCTTCGAGAATATGTCGCGTACATCGGCATCGGCAAATAGTTCATGTACCCATGTTTCGTTATTAGTACTTACTATAACCTTTTTATCAAATTCGGGATAGCCGGTTATTACATCCTGCATACCAAAAAACTTACCCACGGTATCAATAACCCCCTGGTGATGTATAGCAAATTTAAATACGGTGCTCACAGGTAATGGGGCTTTTATTTGAGTAAGCTCAGATCCGCCCTCGAAACCGCCTCCGGGGTCAATATCAATATATAATTGGATCCGTTTGCCGCCCTGCTCAATCAGCACGTCGTAAGTGTACTCATCTGTGGTAAGATTTGCCTCAATCAGCGGCCAAACTTCCTGTTCGTTTCTGCCTGATATAATTTTTTGATCTTCCATAATATTAGATAGTTAACAAAAACAGTACCATTGAAAAATTAAAATGTTAGGCCGTTTGTTAAAAAACTTCGCCGACGCAAACAAATAAACCGCTGGAACCTCCAGTACCGAAGCCATAATCGAGCCCGATATTGGTTTTGGATACCTTGTTGAGTTTAAGCCTTAACCCCGGGCCAAAAGCCGGCTGGATAGATTGCAAGCCCGAACCCGGTGCGGCCGAGAAACTTTCGGCATTAGCGAAAATTACGCCGCCCAACAGGCCGTTTTTTGTGAGTCGAAAACGATATTCTGATTCGAGGTAGATCATTTGGGCGCCTCTGAAACGCCCCTGCACGTATCCCCGGCCGGTGGTTGAGTAAGAATCCCAGGCGTTGGCGGGTAAATTAAGGTAGGGTGGTTTGCCGCTGATCACTACCCAATCGTAATTCCAGAAAGCCAGTACGTTTTTACTGCCGGCCGGGAAGTTAAAATACTTGCGGGCATCTATAATTAAAGATTGCCAGCCCGAATTACTGCCCAGAAACTCGAAATTAGTACGGAGTTGCATAGAAGCATAAGCACCTTTTGATGCATTGATAGCATTATCACGGCTATCAAACAGCGCATTTAAAGTTAAGCCCGATGATACCGTATGCGGCAACATACCATATAGCTCATAAGCCGATGGCGCACCGCTTTTGGTTCCTTTTTCAGAAATGTTGGCGTAGTAGTCGATAATATACCCTGCGCCGAGATAAAAATTGCCCGTGATTTTTCTGAGCAGTGTTTCATAAAACCTGATGTAATTAAAGTTCATCGGGTTTTCGTCTTCCGGTTTTGAATTGGTACCGAGGCCGTACGTGCTTTGCGGATATTTATAAAAGCGGTAATCGCCAATTAAAACATAATTGCTGTTTTTTAGCCAGATGGTTGATTGTACAGGTATAATGAGCTGCTTATTTGTTGATACCGCAGCGCTGGCCGTTACTGTTGAAACACGTGCAGTAGAATCCAGCCTGAACTGCATATTGCCTGATAAACTAAGTGCAAAACCGGTTGTAAGGGTATAGCCCACTGCAGGGATGAGGGAAATATTAGGTTTGGAGGTAATGGTGTCTTTATGCGGAACCGTTGGTTTGGGTTTACCCATCCAACTCTTTAAAACATCATAAAGATCTTTTTGAGGTACAGGCTCTTTGGAGGCCAGGCTATCTCTTTCTCTTTGTAAATCGCGGACAATCGGGATGCCCCTGTTTCCCTGGGCCCATAACTGAGCAGAAAAACAAAAAAATGCAGATAAAGCAAAAATGAATTTGATAAGCTTACTCATTTATCAGTTAAGAACCCAAGATACGGTTAACTGTTTAACGATGTATGTTATCATTTTATAAATAAGTAAGCCCTATAGGGTTATTGCTATCGTAATAAATAGGCTCGAAGCTATCGGCAGCCAATTGGCACGAGGCCGATATAAAGGTGCTGGTAACATCGCCAAAAATACTGGCAATGGCAGCTTCTGCGGCATCGCGGCCGGTTGCTATTTTTACCAGGCCGTTAAGCGGCACCAGTTTAGTGGCATCAAATATTACCCATTGGCCACCCATAAAGGCTTCGAAACAGGCATGAAAATCGGGCGGGTTTAGTTGATAGGCGTAGCCGGTAAAATAACGTGCCGGGATATCCAGCGCACGGCAAAGGGCGATACCAAGGTGCGCAAAATCGCGGCAAACACCGGCCTGCTCGGTAACAGTATCATACGCCGAAGTTTGTGAAGTGGTAGAGCCGCTCAAGTATTCCACATTATCGTGGATCCAATCCGTAAGCGCGCATACCTTCTCAAAGGCGTTATCAATTTTGCCAAACTTGTTATGTGCAAAGCGGAAAAGCTTGTCGGACTGGCAATACCTGCTGGGGAAAAAATAGGGTATCACAGTGTTGTCCATCTGCATTACCGGTACATCTGTTAGCAGGTGCCCGGCAGTTTGTTTATACGAGGTATCGATAACTGCATGATAGTTAACGTTTACATAGGCGGATTCGGTTACCTCGAACCGTACAAAACGATTTTCGGTTTGGGCAACCAGCTCTTCCGAATTGCTATGCGGGTCTACAGTAAAAGTTTCTTTTAGCACAGACTGGTCCGGCGTGCGGAGGGCATGTATATTTAAAATAAATGTTGCGGCCGATTTGACCTGATAACTTAATGCCCCCGAAACGCTGAACTTCATGCTTTTTTACTCTTTTTCTTTTTAGTCTTTGTTATATCATTAAACGTCGCATCCATCCATTGGTTTGAGATGTTTTTTAGCGCTTTTTTTAGTTCCATATCCCATTGTGCCGAAACTTTACCGAGGTCATCCTGATCATAATGGTGCTCAATCATTTTAAAACTGTTGGTCTCATACACCGCCACATCAATCGGGAAATCAACATCTGCAGCACTGATACGGGTAGAGTCGAATGATAGAAAACCGGCCTTTAAACAAAGTTTCAGGCTCGATTCCCGGTTTAAGCTGCGGTTTAGTATTGCTTTACCCTGTGCAGCGTTGCCAATAATTACATAAGGTGCGCCCTCGCCCAACTCAACCCAGTTACCTTCGGGATAAAGGAGGAAGAGTTTGTGCTCTTCATCATTCTTCATCTGTCCGCCAATAATGGTATTCAAGTTAAATTTAAACCCAGCCTTTTCGAGCGACTCGCGGTCTTCCTCGCCAACACGTTTCACCTGCTCGCCAAAGGCATTTACGGCTTTGTATAGTTTATCGTAATCGGCAAGGTTACTATCCAGCAGTTCTTCAAAATAAACCATGGCTTTGTCGCGTACAGAACGTAGTCCGCTGGTCATGATAAACATCGAGCATTGCTCTTTCTGCAATACAAAAAGCTTCTTTTTAATGGTTACATCGCTACCCGAAGTAATGCGTGTATCGGCAATGGCAACCAGCCCTTGTTTTACTTTAATGCCTAAACAATAGGTCATAACTCAATTAGAAAATGTTACGCTGCAAAGTAGCTCTTATTAATTGTCATTATCAAGCATAATCATCTATTCTTTTAATGAGCTTTTTAACAAAATAGATTGAGCTTTCTAACAAAACGGCGGGTTGTTATTCACCCTACCTTTGATTCAACAAAAACATAAAAAATCTACAACAATGGCAAATACATGGTTTATAACCGGCAGCTCCCGCGGATTGGGACGTAGCCTTACCGAGGCAGTACTGGCAAAAGGCGATAACGTAGCCGCAACAGCCCGTAACCCCGAACAATTAAATGACCTGGTTGAAAAATACCCCAACCAGATACTCCCCATAAAGCTCGATGTAACTAATTACGATGCCGTTTACGATGCCGTAGCCCAAGCTGTTAAACACTTTGGCCGTATCGATGTATTGGTAAATAACGCTGGTTTCGGTATAGTTGGCGCCGCAGAAGCTTTTACCGACGAACAGGTGCGAAGCCAACTGGAAACCAACTTATATGCACCTATTGAAATTACACGCGCGGTATTGCCTTACATGCGTAAACAGCGCGCAGGCCGCATTTTGCAGATCAGCTCCATTGGTGGCCGTGTAGGTAACGCGGGCGTGAGCATTTACCAGGCTGCTAAGTTTGGTTTGAGCGGATTCACCGAATCATTGGCTAAAGAAGTTGCACCGCTGGGCATACTGGTTACCAGTGTTGAGCCTGGTGGTTTCCGTACCGATTGGGCAGGTGCTTCTATGACTTACGCGCCTGCAATTGAAGGCTACGAAGACACTGTTGAAAAACGTACCGAGCTATTTAAGAGCGGTGCATTTGTACCCATGGGTGACCCGGACAAAGCCGCAAAAGTGATGATCGACTTAGTAGAAAATCCTGAGCCACCAATGCACCTGGTATTAGGTAGCGAAGCCATCGGCATGTTGAAAAATGCGGATGCCCAACGAACAGCCGAAATGGAAAAATGGTTGCCGGTAAGTATTTCTACCGACCATGACGAGGCCGAAAACTTCCTGGAAACCGATGCAGGTAAGTTTTTTTTGAAGGAAAGAAGCAAATAAGCATTACTTAAATAAGGTATAAAAATTTAACCATAAAATGCAGAAATGTGGGCTAAACCCTGCATTTCTGTTTACTTTTATAATACATTATGCCAGCAAAAACAAGCCACCAAACAGACGACCGGATTTTGTATTCCTGCTACTCCAACACCAGCCGGGAGGGTGAACAATTTGTGGCCGAACACATTTTTAGCTACGGTATTGAGGGCTGCAACGACCTGTTTATTAACGGCAAAAATTACGTGTTTAAGGCGGGCGATTTTCGGTATATCCGCCGTAACCAACTCGCCAAATTTACCAAGCACCCCGTGCCGGGCGGAGAGTATAGGGCACTATCAATTCGGTTGGATCAGGCAACTCTGCACAGCCTGAGCGAGGAGTTTAATCTGCATCCATCCAAACCCTATAATGGCGAAGCTGCCCTGATTTTAGAGCCGAATAAAAAGCTGTTAAACTTTGTTGAGTCGCTGCAACCCTACGTTGATGGCACCGGTGAGCTGAACCAAATGATGGTAAGCCTGAAAGTAAAAGAGGCCATCATGATTTTGCTCGAAACCAACCCCGACCTTAAAGATGCCCTCTTCGATTTTAACGAACCCGGCAAAATAGACCTGGAGGCCTACATGACCGAGCACTACAAGTTTAATGTAGACATCAGCCGCTTTGCTTACCTCACCGGCCGCAGCCTGGCCACTTTTAAACGCGATTTTGAGAAGATCTTTAAAACCTCGCCCAACCGCTGGCTGCAGCAAAAACGTCTCGAAGATGCCCACTACCTCCTCAAAGAGAAAGGCTGGAAAACCTCTGATGTGTACATGGAAGTCGGGTTTAAAGATTTTTCGCACTTTTCATTCGCCTTTAAAAAGGCTTATGGAGTTGCGCCATCGAGGTTGGTGTGAGGAAGATTCGTAGGCTGCCGTTCCCTCTCTCACGTCATTGCGAGGTACGAAGCAATCTCAGACCGATTAGCGCTGCCAATACTAACGCATAAGCCGTTTTTCATTAGGAAGGGTAGTGGCTGGGATTGTCGTCAGTGGATGTACTTCTTTCTTTCCGCAAGAAAGAACTACCAAGAAACTTAGCGTAGCGATCTCATGAACACCAATAAAAACAAACACTACGTGAAAAACAAACTCGTGGCTGCTCAATTTTCTATTAAAGGGTGTAGTGCTGCCCGAAAATTAAAATGCCACAATTGTTAGGTTATTTACGGTTAGTGAGAGCATTTCTTATCGGTACAATTAAATTTTGTCATTGCGAGCGATAGCGTGGCAATCTCGTAACTAATGCTAATTCGATCTGCATAGTCACGAGATTGCAGCATCGTTCCTTCTCGCAATGACAAAATTTTATGAACAGTTAACTTTACTCCCCAACCGTCAACACAATCTTACCTCTTGTATGCCCTTCTTCGCTCAGTTTATGCGCCTGGATAATATTTTTTAGTGGTAATACTTTGGCTATGATGGCCTTTACTTTGCCGGCATCAACCAGTTCGCCGATTTGTTTTAAGTCATTGGGGGTAGACTGTGCCATGTATGCTACACCTTCAATATTTTTAGGTTTAAGGGCTTCTTTATCTTTTATGCCAACGGTGCTTACCAGTATACCGTTCTGTTTTAGTACTTCGATAGATTTGATCTGGGTATCGCCGCCGCGGGTATCAAACACTACGTCGATGTCTTTTAGCTTTTCTTCAAATTTTTCTTTCTTGTAGTCTATCACCTCGTCTGCGCCAAGTTCTTTCAAAAAGTCGATGTTATCGCCAGAGGCGGTACCGATTACATAAGCACCTTTCCATTTGGCAAACTGTACGGCAAAGGTACCCACTCCGCCAGATGCACCGTGGATCAGGATCTTTTGCCCGGCTTGTAACTTACCATGATCAAAAATTCCCTGCCATGCGGTTAAGCTCGCCAGAGGAATGGCCGCGGCGGTAGTATGATCTACAGATTTTGGTTTGAAGTAAATTTCGCTTGCCTTAACAGCTACATATTCGGCATAAGTACCGTTGCGTTTTAAATCGGGGCGGGCGTAAACTTCGTCGCCCACTTTGTAATCGTGTACATCGCTGCCCACTTTTGTAATCACTCCCGAAACATCCCAACCCAATATAGCCGGGAATTTAATGTCGCCATGTTCGCCTTTGCGTATTTTCCAGTCTACCGGGTTTACGCTGGTGGCTATTACTTTTATTAAAACGTCATTCGGGTTAATGATTGGCTCGGGGGCATCTTCGTATTTTAATTCTTCGGGGCCGCCGAATTTGTAGATCAAAACAGCTTTCATAGGTAGTATTGTTTAAATTTTTTAATTCGAATGGAATACTGCAAAAACCTATCCAATAAAAATGGGCATGCAGACTTTCACTCCTCACTCACGTCATTGCGAGGAATGAAGACAACCGACCGTTGAGTGCTCACTAATACCTATAAAAACAAACACTACATTAATAATCCCGACCTACAGAGCCGTTGCTTAATAGCGCAATCAGTTTTTCATTAGGAATGGTAGTGTGAAGCATTGTCGTTAGTGGATGTCACTTTCTTTTTTGAGAGAAAAAGAAAGTACATCCATAGGCTAAACATGCACCAGGCACCCTTCCTAATGAAAAATGGATTGTGCGAAATTTAAACAAGCGTCCATAATATCTTCCTCCACATCAGGGTAATCCCTTCTTTCCGTGTCCTATTCAAGATGATATATTAAAAACATCACCATAATGTCAGGTTTAATATATGATGATATTTTTTGGTAACTATCTTTGCAATCTTTCATCTAAATAATAACGTTTATACAGTGAACTGTTTCATATCGACAGTTTAGTGTAAAAAAACGGTATTCCGTTAATTTATGATATAAGTATTATTGATAAATAATTAATAATAAGTATGTTGTGTTAATGGCATGATCTTGGTCGGCTGAACAAGAAATTACTATAGTGAATTGGGATTATAACTGTGTTTGGGATAGTAATATTAAAAGGCTAAGGTCATTAAGTTTTAACTTTATGCATAAAATTATACCAACACATTCAAAAAAATCTCCGTTTATATATAGCCGGATTATTTTTCTCGTAATGGCCGTGCTTTTTGCACTTCCATTAAAAATATACGCACAGGATGCCACTCCACCACCGGCTGCAACAGCTCCAACTGTAATCAAGGGTGTTATTACCGATGCCAAAACCAAAGAGACGTTACCTGCTGTAACCGTAACCTTTGTGGGTACAACCATAGGCGTAAGTGCCGATGCTAACGGTAATTACACGCTAAAAGGCACCGGGCCATATACCCAGGTTAAGTTTTCGTTCATTGGCTATAAGTCGGTATACGTAACGGTTACCCCAGGGCAGGAACTGGTTAAGAACATTGTAATGGGCGAGGATACCCACCTGCTTAATGAGGTGGTGATCAAATCGGGCAAAAAAGTTCGTTACCGTAATAAAGATAACCCGGCTGTTGAGCTGATCCGCAAGGTTATCGAGCACAAAAAACAAAACAGGTTGGAGAGTTATGATTATGCCGAATATCACCAATATGAAAAAATGATATTTGCGCTGAGCAACTTATCTGATAAGTTCCGCGATAAAAAAATGTTTAAGAACTACCAGTTCTTATTCCGCGAACAGGATTCGACCCAAATTGGCGGTAAAACACTGCTGCCTTTGTATATGGAGGAGAAGCTTTCGCACAACTTTTTCCGCAAGCAGCCCTATACTAAAAAGCAATTTATTGAGGCCAACAAACAGGTTAAGTACGACGAAAGCTTTGTAGATAACCAGGGTTTAACAGCCTATTTTAACCGCATGTACCAGGATATTGATATTTACGATAACAATGTCTCACTGTTGGGTAACCAGCTGCTAAGCCCAATTGCCGATGCCGCGCCTTCGGTTTACAAATTCTTTATTACAGATACGCTGAAAGATGTAAGTCCGAACCTGATTGAGTTAAGCTTTACGCCACGCAGTACTACCGATTTATTGTTCGAAGGAAAGATCTACATCACCATGGATGGTAACTATGTCGTTGAACGTGCTGCCTTATCTGTCAACAAAAACATCAACCTTAACTTTGTAAGGCAAATGCAGGCCGTGCTTGCCTTTGATAAAAATACCGATGGCCGTTACCATTTAAGCCAGAGCGATTTAAAAATAGACTTCGGCCTGAGTAAAAATAAAGGTGGTGGTATTTTGGGCGAACGTGTGGTAATGTTAAGCGATTTTGCCACCAACGTACCACGCCCTGCGAAAACTTACGAAGGCCCGGCCGAGGTAATAGCCCCAACGGCTGCAGATAGGGGTGATGATTATTGGAATAAAAACCGTCCGGATACGCTGAAGGCATCTGAAGCAAGCATCTATAAAGATATTGATAGTTTACAAACCATCCCATCCTTTAAACGCACGATGGATATTGTGACGCTGGTATTGGCCGGTTATAAAAACTACGGCCCGTTTGAGGTTGGCCCGGTAAATACATTCTATAACTTTAATCCGATAGAAGGTTTTAGGTTGAGGCTCGGTGGGCGTACCACCACAACTTTAAGCAAACGGTACTATTTTGAAACCTATGGAGCTTATGGTTTTAAGGACGAAAAATTTAAATACTTTTTAAGCGGCACGTATTCGCTCAACAATAAATCAATCTACTCGTTCCCGCAAAGTTATTTACGTGCCAGCTATCAGAAAGATACCCAGATACCCGGGCAGGAGTTGCAGTTTGTGCAGGAAGATAACTTTTTGCTTTCCTTTAAACGTGGGTATAACGACATTTTAACCTATAACAATATTTTCAGGTTAGATTATGTGCACGAGTTTCTGAACCATTTTTCTTACAAATTTGAGTTAAAGAATTGGAAGCAAAACCCGGCAGGCCCGGATGTAGGCGGCGCTTTGTATTATCAAAATACAGTAAACGGCCAGCCTAATAACATTAACTGGCTAACCACAACAGAGCTATCAACCGAGCTACGTTACGCCCCTCATGAGAAATTTTACCAGGGAAAACTATATCGTACACCTATTCCTGATAAGTACCCTATTTTCACACTTCGTTACCAACAAGGTATTAAAGTACTTGGCGGCGATTACCATTACGAAAACTTTACGGGCAATATCAGCAAACGCTTTTATTTATCGCAGTTAGGTTTTGCCGATGTAAGTACCGAGGGTGGCTACGTAGTCGGTAAGTTGCCGTTCCCGTTGCTGGATATCCACCATGCCAACCAGACTTACGCTTTGCAGCTACAATCGTACAACTTAATGAACTTCCTGGAGTTTGTGAGCGATCACTATGCAGCCATTAACATTGACCAAAATTTTAACGGGTACTTCTTTAACAAAATCCCGTTGCTTAAGAAGTTGAAATGGCGCGAAGTAGTATCGTACAAAGTGCTTTGGGGCGGATTGCGGGCAGAGAATAACCCGGCTAACGATCCATCATTAATACAATTTCCTGAAAGAAACGGGCACCCGTTTGTTTATACCTTAAACAATGGGCCTTATCAGGAGGGCAGTATTGGTATTGCCAATATATTTAAGATCCTGCGGATTGATTATGTAGAACGTTTCAGCTACCTCGATCACCCGGATACTTCTAAACATGGTATCAGGTTCTTTGTGGTGTTGCAGTTCTAAATATATTATTTAAGATATTTAAACCGTTCCGAAATATCGGGACGGCTTTTTTGTGGATGTAAATCTGTTATAATTATATTTATATAATCTGCATCTGTTTTACTTATTGGTTTAATACTTACTTTGTTTAAAAGGACTTATACAATATGGCAAATACAATATTCAGCGAAGAGGAGATACAACAGTTCAGGGCCGAAACTAAGGGTGCTGCTCATAAAATCCATTTCAACAATGCAGGCTCGGCATTGCCACCAGATGTGGTAGTTGATACCGTAATTAATTATTTGCAGGAAGAAGCCATGAACGGTGGCTACGAAACCGAGTTTAAATACAAGGATGAGCTGGAAAATACCTATAACCTGATTGCCCGCCTGGTTAACGCCAACCCTGATGAAATTGCCATTTTAGAAAATGCCAGCACAGCCTGGAGTGCCGCTTTCTACGCCATTAATTTTAAACCGGGAGATGAGATCATCACTTCTGAAATGGAGTATGTAACCAACCTGATTGCTTTTGCCAACGCCGAAAAAAAGTCGGGCATCAGCGTTAAGGTTATCCCAAATGATGAGCAGGGCAATTTCCCCCTGGCCGAATTAGAGAAAGCCGTTACACCTAAAACCAAACTAATTGCCGTAACCCAGATCCCGTCTACCGCAGGTGGTATGGTGCCGATTGTGGAGATTGGTAAAATAGCCCGTAAGCACAACATTTTGTATTTGGTTGATGCCTGCCAGTCAGCCGGGCAGTTACCGCTGGATGTAGCCGAAATTGGCTGCGATATGTTTTCTGTAACGGGGCGCAAATATTTACGCGCACCACGGGGCACCGGGTTTTTATACGTGCGAAAAGAAATTCAAAGCCAGTTGAACCCCATTTTTATGGATGGGTTTACAGCAGAACTGGTTGGTCAGCACGAGTTTAAGATAAGAAATGATGCCCGCCGTTTCGAACTGTATGAAAACAACCGTGCCCTGGTTTTGGGCTTGGGTAAAGCTGTTGAATATGCCCTTAATATCGGTATAGATAAGATTTGGCAACGCATCCAATTTTTAGCCAATAAGTTGCGCCAACAATTAAAAGCTATTGATGGAATAACCATTCACGATTTTGGCGACGAGCAATGTGGTATTATAACCTTCTCTGTAAAAGGTATCGACAGCACCGAGGTAAAAACCAAACTGTTTGAAAAGAACATTAATGTATCAGTAGGTAAAGCATCATCCACTTTAATCTATATGGATAAAAATCAGCTGAGCAGTATTGTAAGGGCTTCGGTGCATTATTATAATACAGAAGAAGAGGTTGGGGTTTTGTGTAGAGAATTGAAAGAGATGATGCAATAGAAGACGTTAACCCACACGCACGTCATTGCGAGGAACGAAGCAATCTCAGACATACAAGGCACTTACTTGAATGGCACACAATCCGTTTTTCATTAGGAAGGGCAGCAGAGGTTTATGCTAAGCCTGTGGATGTTACTTTTCTTTTCTCTCAAAAGAAAAGTAACCAAAAGAAAAGTCGCAGCCGGGCCCTGTTGCTATGAACTTGTAGTGGTTAGGCAGGCACAGTGGTTGCCGCAACATTGCCAATGCTGCCTTGAGGAGAGGTTATGTTAAGGTAGTGGTGGGTTGTGGCAATTATAAAATTTGTCATTGCGAGGAGGAACGACGTGGCAATCTCGTAACTATACAGGGCGAATTAGTCCTACGACGAGATTGCGTCGTACCTCGCAATGACAAATTTTTAAATAAAGGTCTTTCCAGCGTCGTGCAAACAGCTTCGGCCAAGAGCGGGCAGAACAATTATGGCCTTGTGCGAAGGAAGAGGCATTGGAGATTTTGCAGAAGGGTAAAGGCCAGTGCGAGCGTTAGCCGGGCAAAAGATCCCGGCCTGTGGTTCTGACTGCTTGTGCGGCATGGCTTTGTGTGTAAAGAAGCCTTTTGCCGACAGGCGCTTTGGTTACTTTAGCGCCCCAAAGTAACAGCCCAACCCGCGGCGATTGAGCGGGACTGAAGAGAATAGTGGCACAGCCCACTCATAGTAGCTTCTGATTTATTTAAGCTACTGCGAATAGGTCTGAGATTGCTTCGTACCTCGCAATGACGGTAAGAAGCAAATGAAGTTCCCTCACAACTCACCATTCACTCCCTCACAACTAAACTTACCATCCAATCCCATAATCCTCACCATGATTACTAGATCCACCCCAAAGGCTGCCATGTTTCCAGTCGAAGTAAACGGCGTTGATGGGGCCGCTGGTACGTTCGGTAAAGCTGAGGGTGTAACCCATTTTCTGGAGCTGATCACGCACTTCCTGTTTGGTGTTGGTGTTCAATAATATCTGGCCGGGTTTAGGTTCACGGTCGGCAGTTTTGGTGCCGCCCAGTGAGAGCCAAAGCTGGTTGGTGTTAAAGTTAGGTGCTTCGGTGGCGCGTTGTACGGTCATGCCGAACTCGGCCACATCCAGGAAAAACTGGATGAGGTTTTGATCTTGCGTATCGCCGCCTTGTACGGCTGCAGAGAGGTAAGGCTTGCCATCTTTCAGGAACATGGATGGTGATAAAGTTACCCTCGCCCTTTTACCCGGTGCAACCACGTTGAAAGGGTTCAGGGTAGAATCGAGCACAAAACTTTGCATCCGCTGGCTCATGCCTATACCCGTGTTACCCGCAATGCAAGCCGGTAGCCAGCCACCGCTTGGGGTTACAGAAACCACCCAGCCATCTTTATCGGCTGCTTCTATCGAGGTGGTGCCGCGCCATAGGCGGTCTTCATAAAGTTCTTTTGGTGTGTTGTTCCCTAAGTCATGTTTAGGGGCGAAGTTGCGTTTGGTGGTATCCAGTTCAAAGCCGCGGTTCTTCAATAAATTGATAAAAGGGTTCACCTTACCTTCGAACGGATAGGGGTTACCCGGACCAATCTTCGCATCATTCTTATCATACTGAATTAAGGCCGCGCGTTGTTTCGCATATTCTTTACTCAACAAACCTTTCATCGGCTCATTAGGGTTGGCATAAGGGTCGCCATAATAAAAATCACGATCGGCAAAAGCCAGGTTCATAGCCTGGTAAACGGTGTGGATATATTTAGCGCTATTGAACCCCATCCCTTTCAGGTCAAAATTTTCGAGGATATTTAAAGCCTGTAACATAACCGGGCCTTGTGTCCATTGCTGTAGTTTGTAAACATCGATGCCCTTGTAGTTTACCATTAGTGGCGCTTCTTCAACAGGTTTCCACTTAGCCAGATCCTGCATGGTTATTAAACCGCCTTGCTCTTTACTGCCGCGAACAAACTCTTCAGCAATGTCACCTTTGTAAAAGCGATCGTAAGCAGCCATTAACGCTTCTTTACGGCTTTTGCCTTTTTTAAGGGCCGCAGTTTCGGCTTCTACCATTTTGGTAAGTGTGTTTAGCAGATCTTTCTGCACAAATATTTCGCCCGGTTCAGGTGCCTCGCGTTTTTCGCCCGGGGGGGTCAGGAAAACCTTTTTGCTGTAAGGCCAGGTTTTCAGCATTTCTTTATCTTTTTCGATGGTGTTGGCTGCCTGTGCTTCAATGGCATAACCTGCAGCCATGTGCATGGCAGGTGCCAATACCTGTTTAAGGCTCATGGTGCCATAGTTCATCAGCATATAAATTAATCCGCCCGGTGTGCCCGGCGTGGTTGCTGCCAGCGGACCGTATTCCGGAGGGAAATTGTAGCCTTTGCTTTTGAAGAATTCAACGGTAGCGCCGGTAGGTGCAACGCCCATCGCGTTAATGGCAATTACCTTCCCGGTTTTAGGGTTATAAATAAGCGCCTGGGTTTCGCCGCCCCAACTTAAAGTATCCCACATGGTGCAGGTAGCAGCAAGCATGGCACAAGCCGCATCAACCGCGTTACCGCCCTGCTGAAATATCATCGAACCCGCCGTAGCTGCCATCGGTTTTCCGGTAACGGCCATCCAGCTGGTGCCATACAACATGGGTTTCTGGGTTTGCTGCCCAAATGTGGTTAACGCAAAACTGGCAAGGATAATTAATGCTGATAAACGCTTCATAAGAACTAAGATAAGGAATTTGGAAGGTTGCGGATTGTAAATATTTAGTGAGGTAGTTATTCTGTTATCGAAAAGATATTCTTAATTTCAATCACCAAAGCTCTAAACCTATTTCATGAAGAACCTTTTCTTATCGTTTCTTTTCGCTATGTTCATTTCTAATAGCTATGCTCAGCAAGTTAATATATCCGGCAAGGCTGATTTTTTAAAGAATGGAGATACAATCAAATTAACTCAACAACATTTGAGCCGGATGCCTGCCGGTGTTGCTTTATCCACCGCAGTTAAAAACGGGCGTTTCTCGTTCTCATTTAATCAACCCGCGGCAGAATTATATGCGTTAAGCTACCACCATAACAGTAAAAATGTTTTTCTCGATGCGGGTAACCTGGAGATTGATTTAGTAGATAGTTCTCTGCAAAAAGCAACGCTTAAAGGCAATACGGTTACCAATGATGAGTACGAAGCTTTTTCGGAAATTATAAATGAAGACGAAGCAGGGGCCAAATTTTATGCCACTCGCAAAAAGTTCTTTTTAGCTACTGGTGGTCACATGGATACAGCCCTATATGCCAAAATAAAACCCCAAATGGATTCTTTACTGGCGATAGCCAAACAAGATAAGGTAAATAACACACTGGCCTGGATAAAGGCACATTCTACATCGCAAATAAACAGTTATATCTTGATCCAAAATACAATGGGCAGGGTGCATATAGATGGGGTTTTGCCTGGCGATCAATTAAGAACAATTTTTAATGCTTTGCCAGATACCGTTAAAAAAAATAGCTGGGGAAAAGAACTACAAGAAGAGCTCAATGGACTGGTTGTTGGCGGCACCGCACCTGATTTTGCAGAAGTAAATCCTAATGGTAAACTGATCAAACTGTCCGACTTTAAAGGCAAATATGTGTTACTCGATTTCTGGGCTTCGTGGTGTGTGCCTTGCCGTGCCGAAAATCCTAATGTGGTTGCTGCTTACCAGAAATATAAAGCTAAGAATTTCGACATACTGAGTGTATCGCTTGATGTTAATAAAGCGGATTGGATTAAGGCAATTAAACACGACGGCATGCCCTGGAACCATGTTTGCGACCCGCATCACTCCAACCACTGGGATAGCCGGGTTGCAAAATTGTACAATGTGGGCCTTGTCCCCTCCAATTTTTTGATAGACCCGAATGGGGTTATCATCGCTAAAAATTTACAAGGCGAAGAATTGCAGCAAACGCTTAAAAAACTATTTGAATAAGATAAAACAAAAAAGCCCGGCATTGGCCGGGCTTTTAAATAATATTAAAAGCAATTATTAAACAGTACTTGGGCTTCTGATAAATCCCAGTAATAAAGAAATAATAGCGATTACAAGCAATACGTGGATTAATCCCGTTGCTGAGTATAAAAACACGCCTAATGCCCATCCTATAATCAGGATCACGGCAATGATATACAATAATGATCTCATGGTAGACTCCTTTTAGTTAATTAATAAATAATTACTATAATATATAAGTTAACTAAATGAAAAAGGTTTTCAATTTTTTACGATTGAAAACCTTTTGGGTATACAGGTGGCTTACCTGCCTTGAATATCCAAAGTCTACCCCTTATTAATGTTAGAGGTATTAGCACTGTCACTGCATTCCCCTAAATTAGGGGAACACTAAGCCAGTGCGACTTGCCCAAACGTTAATAAGGGGTAGAACAAGCTATCTCGATCTACAAGCTCAGCCATTTTTTGCGCACGGCCAGTTGCTCTGCCGATGGCGCATCAATGCTTACTATCTTGTATTTAAATTCGTTGTTGCGTAACAGGGTAACCGGTAATTGCAAGGTTTGGCCATCGCGGGTTACGGTTACAGTGATTTTGTCGCCTACCTTTTTGCCTGCTACCAGGTTTTTAGGGTCGGCAATGGGTTGTCCGTCAATGGCGGTAATTTCATCGTTAACGTTAATGCCGTCAACCCAGCCTGCGCTGCCACGGCTCACTGACGTTACTTTTAACGGACCGGTGGTAGCTGTTTTAACGCCCAGGGTTGGGATGTTGCTATCAGCATATTCATCGCTTAATTTATAACCGGCGTAGCCTAAATATTTGTTATAATCGATGGCATCTAAGCCGTTAACGTATTTCTTGTAGAAATCGTCCAGGTTTTTACCGGCAAATTTCTCGAGGCCTTGTTTAAACTCGGCATCAGTGTAGCCACGTTTTTTGGTTTTGTAATACTCGGTGTACATGTATTTCATTACATCATCCAGGCTGTACTTGGTTTTGCTGTCTTTAATGATCTCCAGATCCAGCAAAAATGCAGCTACTGAACCTTTGTTGTAGTAAGAAATGGTGGTGTTGGCCGAATTCTCATCCGGGCGGTAGGCTTTAATCCAGGCATCATAGCTTGATTGCGATAGTGGCTGAATTTTAGCACCCTGAGAATTCTCAACAATATTAATATCTGCCGCCAATACACCCAGATAGTTTTCTGTGCTGTAAAGCTTGGTGCGGTTTACGATGATGTTATCGTAGTAAGCGGTAAAGCCTTCGGCAATCCACAGATCAGTAGTGTAATTTTCGTTATCATAATCGAATGGACCTAAAGCGATAGGACGCAAACGCTTCACATTCCACAGGTGGAAGTGCTCGTGCGATACTAAAGCTAAGAAGTTCTGATATCCGGTTTCAGTATTATAGTTATTACGCGATGCTCCTAAAACAGTAGAGCTTAAATGCTCCAGACCGCCGCCGCCTTTGCTATAGTTGTGTACAATAAAGGTATAGTGCTTGTTAGGGTTCTCGCCATAAACGGCAGTTTCCAGCTCCACAATGTGGGCCATATCTTTTTTCAGACGCTCTTTATCGTAGTTGCCGCCGCCATACATAGCCACCTCGTAATCAACACCGGCTGCTTTAAAGCCAAATACATCCTGGTTACCCACCTCAATCGGCGAATCAAACAGAATATCGTAGTTAGGCGCAGTGCGTGTAAACGGATCGTTATTTACCATCTCTAAACTGGTAGAAACCTTATCCCAGTTTTTGTAAGGCACAATGTGGATGGTTGACGGGTGCATCAGCATACCATCGGGATACAAAAACATACCCGAGGTTGACAGGAACGCATGTGTAACATCAATAAACGCAGTACGTACCGAAATTTCGAAACTGTACATGCGGTACTTCACCTTAACGGCACTAATGCCTGTAGTGTTAATATGCCAGATGTTTTTGCGGGTCTTTACAAACGGGATGTTTTTGCCATTGGCCTCTACACCAAACGATTCGAGATTTTTGGCAAACTCGCGCACCAGGTACGAGCCCGGCGTCCAAACGGGCATTTTCAGGTCCAGCGAATTTTGCGCCAGTCCGGTTATATTCATTTCAATATCAGCGTAATGTGCCTGCGCTTCGGGGAAGGTAACCTCGTAGCTGATCTTCACATTACCGGCTGCGTGGGTGTCGGTAAAATCAGTCATTATAATAGTTAACAGTGCAATAGTAAATAAAGCAAATTTTTTCATGAGGCCAATTTATAAAAAACTACGTAGGGGTGATTTATTGTGGCGATAATTTATGTTGTAAAATGGTTGATACAAGTAACTATTTAAAATTGTAACCATTATTTTAGCCCCGCACTATTTATGGCTATAACTCAAAGTAATCGCATAAAATACATCTACCCCGGGTGTATTGCTGTACCCGTATTAGCCGCAGATGAGCAACAAAATGTAGCTGCAAACCGCAGTTAAAAACCCAATAAAATAAATCATAAAAGCGAGACCAAACCCATACATGAAAACCCGCTACATTGTATACGCAGCACTGGCCTTAGTTGTAGGCTTTTTAATATTTAACAAGCTGCATGGCGGCAAAGGCAAAGAAGCTCAGGGCCAGGCATCAGGGAGCAAAGACGGCAAAAAGAAAAACGGCCCTGTACCGGTTAAGGTAATGATTGTGAAGGATACTGCCGTAACCAACAACATTGACCTGACAGGCACCATCGACCCTAACGAAAAAGTAAACCTGGTAAGCCAGACCGCAGGCAACATTACCGGTATTTATTTTGAAGAAGGCAGCCACGTGAGCAAAGGCCAGGTACTGGTTAAAGTTTACAACGCCGATTTGACTGCCTCGCTAAAGCAAACCCAATACCAGCTTACACTGGCGCAACAGATAGAATACCGTAACAAAATATTGTTGCAAAAAGAAGCGATAAGCCAGCAGGAGTACGATACTTCGCTTTCGGCCTATAACTCATTAAAGGCGCAGGGCGATGTGATTAAGGCGCAGATTGCCAAAACTGAGATCCGCGCGCCTTTTTCGGGTGTTATCGGATTAAGGAATGTAAGCCCGGGCGGGTACTTATCGCCGCTAACTTCTATCGCAGTTTTGGTGAATACCGACCCGATGAAATTGACTTTTTCAGTACCTGAGCGTTACCAGCAGTTAATTAAAACGGGCAGTAAGGTAAGTTTCAGTATTGCCAGTTCGCGCGAAACTTTTACGGCTGTGGTTTATGCTATCGAGCCATCTATCGATCAAACTTCGCGCTCGATAACCGTGCGTGCTAAAGCAGCTAACCCTAAAAATCTAATCACCGCCGGAGGTTTCGCCAAGATCAATTTAACGCTCGACCAGATCCCGAAAACCATTATGGTGCCGACAGAGTGCGTGATCCCCGATCTGAAAGCCAGCAAGGTATACATTGCCCACAACGGTACTGCTGTTGCGGTGCCAGTGAAAACAGATATGCGTACCGATACTAAAATAGAAGTGGTGGATGGTTTAAAAGCGGGCGATAGTTTAATCGTATCGGGTTTAATCCAAATGCGACCGAAGGTTCCTTTGAAAATTACTAAAGTTATTCAGTAAGCAGCATGAGTTTATCCTCAACCAGTATAAAACGGCCGGTATTGGCAACGGTGCTCTCGGTAGTCATCGTTGTGTTCGGTATTATCGGCTACAAATTTTTGGGCACGCGGGATTTTCCCTCGGTCGATCCGCCTATTATTACTGTGCAAACCAGTTACTCGGGTGCCAATGCCGAAGTAATTGAATCGCAGATTACCGAGCCTTTAGAGAAAGCCATTAACGGCGTACAGGGCATCCGTAATATTTCTTCAACCAGTTCAGTAGGTTCGAGCACCATTACGGTTGAATTTACCTTGGATGCCGACCTGGAAACTGCCGCCAACGACGTGCGCGATAAGGTATCGCAGGCCCAGCGCCAGTTACCGCAGGATATTGATGCCCCGCCGGTTGTTACCAAGGCCGATGCCAACTCTGATAACATTATCACCCTTACCGTGAGCAGTAACACCCGCAACATTACGCAGGTTGATGATTATGCCGAAAACGTGTTGCAGGAAGGTTTACAAACCATCCCCGGAGTAAGCCAGATCAACATCCAGGGCCAACGCCAGTATGCGATGCGTCTGTGGATCGATCCTGCTAAACTCTCGTCATACAAACTTGCTGCTACCGATGTGCGCGATGCTTTGAATGCAGAAAACGTTGAGCTGCCAGCCGGTAAAATAGAGGGTAACAATACCGAGTTAACCATCCGTGCGCTGGGTAAGCTTACTACTGAAAAAGAATTTAACAACCTCATTATCCGTGCCGATAGTAACCGGGTGATTCACCTGCGTGATATTGGTTATGCCGTAATGGGTTCGGCCAATGAGGAAACTGCGCTGAAAGAATCGGGCGTGCCCGAGGTTGGTTTGGCCATTGTGCCGCAACCGGGTGCCAACTACGTGCAAATTGCCAAAGATTTTTACAAACGTTTAGAACAGATTAAGAAAGATTTGCCGCCCGATATTAGTGTGAAGGTTGCTTTGGATAATACAAGGTTCATCAACCAGTCGATAGAGGAGGTAGAGGAAACTTTGGTGATCTCTTTTATCCTCGTAGTAATTATTATCTACCTGTTCTTTAGGGATTGGCTGATCGCATTCCGTCCACTGATTGATATCCCGGTATCGCTTATCGGTACGTTTTTTATCATGTACATCTTTGGCTTCTCTATCAATATTTTAACCCTGCTGGGTATTGTACTCGCTACGGGTTTGGTGGTGGATGATGGTATTGTGGTAACCGAGAACATCTACAAAAAAGTAGAAGAAGGTATGCCGATCCGCAAGGCAGCGTTCGAGGGTTCGGCAGAGATTTTCTTTGCGGTAATCTCCACCTCGGTTACGCTGGCGGCTGTGTTTTTACCAATTGTATTCCTCGAAGGATTTACGGGGCGATTGTTCCGCGAGTTTGCCATTGTGGTAGCAGGTTCGGTATTGATCTCGGCTTTTGTGTCACTGTCGCTTACGCCAATGCTAAACGTGAAGCTGATCCGTAAGAATCAGAAGAAATCAAACTTCTATTTAAAGACAGAGCCTTTCTTCCAACGGATGAATAATGCTTACACCGAAACATTGGTGAGCTTTATGAAACGCCGCTGGGTCTCTATCGTAATTATTGTGATTTCGCTGGGGCTGATCGGCATCCTGGCAAAAACTACCAAATCTGAACTGGCCCCGCTGGACGATCGCAGTTTGCTGCGTTATTCCGTAACCGGGTCTGAAGGTGCCAGCTACGAGTTCATGACCAAGTACATGAACAACATTTCGCAATTGGTTGAGGATTCGATCCCTGAGGCTAACGTAAATATCTCGGTAATTTCACCGGGAAGTGGTGGCGGTGGTTCTGCCAACTCTGGCTTTGGCCGTATTGGTTTGGTTGCGCCCGATAAACGTAAACGCAGCCAGCAGGAAATTGCCGATTGGTTATCTAAAAAATTAAGTAAATATTCTGATGCCCGTGCGCTGGTAATCCAGGAGCAAACCATAAGCGGTGGCGGTAGCGGTTCGCGTACCTCGTTGCCGGTGCAGTTTGTAATCCAGAACCAGGATTTCGAGAAGATCCGTAAAGCACTGCCAACTTTCTTCGCCGAGGTATCTAAAGACCCAGTTTTTGCTGGCACCGACGTAAACCTCAAATTCACCAAACCCGAACTAACCGTAGTTACCGACCGCGACCGTGCCCGTGATTTGGGTGTGAGCGTTAGTGATATTGCCAGCACTTTGCAGTTGTATTATAGCGCAGGGCGTATCAACTACTTTTTAATGAGCGGTAAGCAGTACCAGGTAATTGCACAGGTAGACCGTGCTAATCGTGATGCCCCGCTCGACCTGAAATCTATTTATGTACGCAGCAACCGTGGCAACCTGGTGCAGCTGGATAACGTGGTGCATATTTCAGAAGATGCTACGCCGCCATCTATCTATCACTTTAACCGTTATAAATCGGCCACCGTACAGGCAGGTTTAGCACCGGGTTACACCGTGGGCGATGGTATTGCCGAAATGCAGAAAATTGCTAACCAGACTTTTGATTCCTCATTCAGTACCGCCCTAAGCGGACCGTCTCGGGATTATGCAGAGAGTTCATCTAATATTTTATTTGCATTCGGTTTTGCTTTATTACTGATCTATCTGGTATTGGCAGCCCAATTCGAAAGCTTTATCGATCCATTTATCGTGATGTTTACCGTGCCGCTGGCTATTGCGGGGGCGTTTGTGTCGCTCTGGTTGTTTGATCAAACGTTGAATATTTTCAGCGAGATCGGGATGATCACGCTTGTGGGTTTGGTTACTAAGAACGGTATCCTTATCGTGGAGTTCGCCAATCAGCGCATGGAACATGATGGCCTTAGTAAATACGATGCAGTTGTTGAAGCTGCGGGGGCTCGTCTTCGCCCAATTTTGATGACCAGTTTGGCCGTTGTTTTGGGTTCGGTGCCAATTGCCTTTGCTTTGGGTGCAGGGGCAAAAAGCCGTGTATCGCTGGGTATAGTAATTATGGGCGGCATGCTGTTCTCATTGATTCTTACCCTATACGTTATCCCGGTAATGTATATGATGTTTGGCTCTAAAACACGCCGCGATCCGGATAAAGAACCGCTGGAAACTACTGACGAGTTAGCACATGTTGAACCTAAACTGATAGAAAATTTATAAGGTTATGAAAATAAGACTAAGCCTTTGCTTGATGACGGCGTGCCTTGTTTTAACGGGTAACCTGTACGCGCAGGATGCGCCCATGCTGAGCATTAAAGATGCCATTGAAATAGCGCTGAAGAACAACTATAATATTAAGCTGTCGCAGAATAATGCTGCGATAGCTAAAAATAACGTAACGCCGGGTGCGGCGGGGATGCTGCCGGTGGTAACCGGCCAGTTTACATCGAGTAACAGTATCCAGAACACCACGCAAACCCGTGCCGATAATACGGTGAATGTGATTAACCACGCCAACAACACCGGTACCAATTACGGGGCAGATTTAAACTGGACCATTTTCGACGGCTTTAACATGTTTGCCAATTACAAAGGTTTAAAACAACGTAACGAGCTGGGCCAGGTTTTACTGCGCGATACCATACAGGCTACTTTGGCTAACGTGCTGGCCAGTTATTATGACCTGGTAAACCAAAATGAGCAGATCAATGCGTTAAAAGGCGCTATGGCTATTTCTCACTTACAGCTGCGCTATGCTAATGATAAGTTTAAAGTAGGCCGTGTATCGCGCCTGGATGTGTTGAATGCGGAGGTAAACTACAATACCGATACGGCCACTTACATTACCCAGCTACAGCAATACAAAACCGCGCAGATCAGGCTCAACCAATTATTGATCCGCGATTTGCAAACCGATTTTAAGGTGGCCGATACCATTGTGGTTGACCAGAAATTGGTATTGGGCGATATTTTAACCCAGGCGCAAAACGAAAACCCGGCCATCCTGGCTTCGCAGATTAACCAGCGTTTGGCTGAGATTAGTTTAAAACAGGTACAATCAACCCGATACCCGCAGGTTGCTGTTAACACGGGCTACACGGTGAGTAATAACAATACGCCTGCCGGTTTCGCCCGGGTGCAGCAAAGTAATGGCATTAGTTATGGCTTTACGGCTACCATCAATATTTTTGATGGCTTTAATCAGTGGCGCAGGGAACGCAATGCTAAACTGCAAATGAATAATGCAGGGATTAACTATGATCAAACCAAATTGGGCATTAATTCGCAGGTGAGTACGTTGTATGTGAGTTATTTAACCGGGTTGGATTTGATTAAGTTGGGCGAAAGCAATGTGCGGATTGCCAAACGGAACCTGGATATCTCGTTAGAAAAATACAAGATCGGGAACATTACACCATTGGAGATCAGGGAAGCACAGCGTAATTATCTGGATGCCCAGTCGAAGTTTTTTTCGGCTCAATATCAGTCTAAAATCGCTGAAATCACATTAAAACAAATTACGGCGACTGTTAACATACAGTAAGTTTTATAAAAATAGATTATTAATACTAAAAATAACTATTTTTGAATTTAATGCCCGTGACCTACAAAAAGTGTTTATTAATTGACGATAACTATATCGACAATTTTGTTACCCGCCGGATTTTGGAGAGTAGCAATTTTGCCGAAGAAATTGCTGTACGTCAATCTGCCACTGAAGCTATCAGCGCATTGAAGGATGGCTCTGTAAAACCGGATGTAATTTTCCTGGATTTACGTATGCCGTTAATGAATGGTTTTGAGTTTTTGACTGAATTTGAAAAAATTGAGATTGAAGGCAAAGACAGCATTAAAATTTTTATGCTTTCATCATCGCTCGACCCCACCGATGTAAAGCGCTCTACCGAGAACAAGTACGTGGTACAATTTATTCACAAGCCCCTTACCCATAAAATACTGGAAGAACTTGGTTCATGATCTTAGTTGCAGATAGCGGTTCGTCAAAAACAGATTGGTTACTATCTCTCCCGGATCAGGAGCCATTAAAATTTAAATCCAGCGGATTAAATCCCTACTTTTTAACAGAGAAACAGATTGTAAAGATATTGCAGGATCAGGTTGCTGATCTGATATCGGGATACGGTCAGGCTATAACCGAAATTTATTTTTTCGGTGCAGGCTGCTCCAGTCCGGACAGGCACGAGATTGTATCTAACGCCCTGAGCGCATTATTTACTAAAGCCTATATTAGTGTGGATAGTGATCTGTTGGGATCAGCCTACGCCACATGTGGTAACGAGAAAGGCCTATGCTGTGTGCTGGGCACAGGCTCCAATATTTCGTTTTTCGATGGTGAAGATATCCACGCCGGTAAACATGGTTTAGGTTTTGTTTTGGGCGATGAAGGTTCTGGTACGTGGTTCGGCAAATCACTGGTTACCGATTTTTTGTACGGTAAAATGCCTGCTGATATTTACACCCAGTTTAAAGAGGAGTACAACCTCGACCGGGATATCGTGATGACTCACGTGTACATGAAGTCGAACGCAAATACTTACCTTGCTTCATTTACCAAATTTTTAGGCCACATTAAAGATACCCAATACGCCAAAGCCATGGTAACAAAGGGCCTGAATGAGTTCATTGAAACCAACATTAAATCGTACCCCGAATACCATAAGTATAAAAGCCACTTTGTAGGCTCTATTGCCGATACATTCGGTGCAGAGTTAATAGCCCTTTGCGCTGCTCAGAATATTGAGGTTGGTAAGATTATTAAGCATCCTATTAATGATCTTTTACAATTTATATTGAGCCGCAATTAGTTCTGAGTTTTGAATGAGTGAGTTAGCGAGTGTTCTAAATTCACTAAATCACTCCCTCACAATTCACAACTACCTAAAACGAATCCTTACCAAAATCCACATCATTCCCAACAACGCCAAAAAGGTTCCAATCTTGGCAATATAATCGCCGTGTTTGGTGTAGAAAGTTAGGTCAGAATTTAAATTAATATCTTGTTTGATTGCTGTGCGTACCCACCAGCCGGTATGTTTGACAATATCGCCGCGCTGATTAATAAATGCTGAAATCCCCGTATTGGCCGAACGGCAAACCCATCTACGTGTTTCAATAGCACGAAGTTTAGCATAATCCAGATGTTGGTCTTTGCCTGATGTGTTTTCCCACCAGCCATCGTTGGTAATAATGGCAATGAATTGCGCACCTTTTAATACGGCCTGGCCAACATACTCGCCCCAGATAGATTCATAACAGATCACCGGGTCGCTGCCTATGCCGCTTTGGCTATAAAATACACTCGGTTCTGCCTGTCGGCCATAACTACCTGCTGCGCCACCCAAATGGGCAAATACCGGCTTTAAAAAGGATAACGAAGCAAAGGGGATACTCTCGGCACCCGGTACCAGTTTCGATTTGTGGTAGAACTGCACGTTCTCCGAATTTTCGATACTTAAGGCCGAGTTGAAGGCATCGTAAAATTGCCCGCCATCCATTGGGCTGGCTGTTTCTGTTTGCTGGCTGTTGTAAATCTTATACGTTTCGGCGCCTGTAATTACGTTGGCGTTCTTGTACTTATTCAGAAAGCTTTTAACCTGCTGGTACGAATTATTGCTGCGGATGCTTTCTTCTGCAAAAGGGGTAGGGATGGCAGTTTCTGGCCAGATAAAGTACTCAGTGTTTTTCTGCGCCAGCGAATCCGACTCATGGGTAAGGATACTCAATTGCTGATAAACCGGTATTTCAGCCGCCTTAGCGTAAGGATCAATATTGGGCTGGGCAACCACCACGTTTGATGGGTTAACTTGTTCCTGGTAACTATAATATCGCGTTAGTGAAAAGCCAAGCGGAAGAACAAGAATAGCAAAGAAAGCAATCACAATTTTTGTGCGATAAGCCTTCGTTTTGGCCTCGCTCAAACTCATGTAGAATAAGAAGATCAGGATATTAATCACCCAGATCCAAATTGTGCCGCCGTATACTCCCGTGTATTCGTACCATTGTACGTACTGGTGGCTTACTGCAAAACCGTTGCCCAAAGTCATCCAAGGGAAGGCCAGGGGCCAGGTTTGGTGCAGGTATTCGTAAGCAATCCAGAAGCAAACCAAGCCAACTAAGCTAATTGAGCGGTTGGTTGCTACCCGTAATCTGAAGTAAAGCCAACAAGCCGATGCCATCAACAAAGGCCCCAGCGAATATGGGATTAAGCTGATAGGAATAGCTACAATTTCGCCCACCATTTTTACCGAATTGTACACCCAGTAAATAGAAAGCGTGTTCCAGATAAAGAAACCGAGGAAGGTTGCGGCAAAAATTTGCTTGCCTTTATTTTTGGCTGTGGATAGGATAATATTCTCTATCGCCAGCAGCATAGGCACCAAACCAACAAATAATAAAAAGCTTAAATATTGGGTAGGCGGCCAGGCCAGCCAAAGCAACAGGCCAGAAAATATAGCGAGTATCAGATTCTTTTTCATAGGTAAACTATTGGCTAAAATTATGCTTTTATTATAAATGATTCGTAAATTAGATTACAATGAGCGATTTAGATTTATATAATAGCATCATAGCGCTGCCCGAAAACCTAAAGGAAGAGGTTTCTGACTTTGTGGAGTTTTTAAAGCAAAAAGCTGAAAAGAAAGCCGAGAAGAAAGAGCGTGTATATGGATATGCAAAAGGTTTTTTTATAATTCCTCCTGATTTTGATGAGCCATTAGATGTTTTTAAAGACTATATGTAATGGATTATCTTTTAGATACTCATATACTGTTGTGGTTCATTAATGGCGAAGAATTAGATCAGGATTTAATTAACAAAATTAAAGACCCTGATAATAAGATTTTTTTAAGCATTGCAAGTTTGTGGGAAATTGCGATTAAACACAGTTTAGGAAAATTACCGCTCCAATCTGAATTTAGTGAGCTAAAAGAGATTTTGCGTAATACAAATATTGAAATTCTACCAATTGAGTTCTCTCATCTTCAAGCATTATTAGCACTGCCTGATATTCATAATGACCCTTTTGATCGTATTATAATAGCTCAGGCTATTCATGAGAAATTAAAACTAATCACACGAGATAGCAAGTTTAAGAATTATCCCGCTGATATAACTTGGGTATAATTATTCTTTCCCCTTCACACAAATCACAAATTCACCTTTAATAGGGTGGCTTTCAAAATAGGTTTTTACTTCTTCTACCGTACCGCGTACGGTTTCTTCGAACATTTTGGTGAGTTCGCGCGAAACGGAGATCTGGCGATCGGCACCCCAGTACGTGATCATTTCTTCGAGTGATTTCATTAACCGGTGTGGTGATTCGTAGAATATAATGGTGCGTTCTTCTTCAGCCAAAACCTTGTAACGGGTTTGGCGGCCTTTTTTCAACGGTAAAAATCCTTCGAAACAAAAGCGATCGGTAGGGAAACCCGAGTTTACCAGTGCGGGCACAAATGCCGTAGCGCCGGGCAGACATTCTACATCAATCTCATTTTTTATGGCTTCGCGGACAAGAAAGAAACCCGGGTCGGAAATAGCAGGTGTGCCCGCATCAGAGATGAGCGCAATATTTTTGCCTTCCTTCAAAAAACGGACAATCTCGGCAGATGCCTGGTGCTCGTTATGCTGATGGTGGGCGAATACTCGTTTCTCAATCCCCAAATGTTTAAGCAGCGGGGCAGAGGTGCGGGTATCTTCGGCCAAAATAATATCGGCCTCCTTTAATATGCGGATGGCACGGAGGGTAATGTCCTCCAGGTTGCCTATGGGCGTGGGTACTAAGTAAAGTTTACCGGTCATTGTTCAGTTGCGTGTTTTTTTGTGCGAGTGTCTGAGGTGTGTTGGTTATTTAACTTAAAAAACTGGCAACAGACAACACGCAACAGACCTCTGATTATTATATCTTTGTTGTTCAAAAAATAAAATAATGCTGCAAGTTAGTTATATCCGCGATAACAGGGAACAGGTTTTAGAACGTTTGGCTGTAAAAAATTTCAAGCAAACGGACCTGGTTGATGAAGTAATTAGATTAGATGATAACCGTCGCCAGACTCAGAACCGTTTAGATAATGTATCCGCCGAGGCTAATGCAGCAGCAAAGCAGATTGGCGAGTTAATGCGTACCGGCAAAAAAGAAGAGGCCGAAGCTATTAAAGCTAACTCTGGCGCATGGAAAGAAGAGATTAAACAACTGGGCGAAGAGCTAAGCCAGATAGAAGCAGAACTGCAACAAAAAATTGTATTGTTGCCTAACCTGCCGCATAGCTCTGTGCCTAAAGGTATCACTCCCGAAGAAAATGAAGTTGTTTTAGAGAACGGTGATAAGCCAACTTTACCGGAAGGTGCATTGCCACACTGGGAGCTGGCCGCAAAATATAACCTGATTGATTTTGAATTAGGCGTTAAAATTACCGGAGCAGGTTTCCCGGTTTATAAAGGTAAAGGCTCAAAATTGCAACGCGCTTTAATTGCTTTCTTTTTAGATGAAGCCGAAAAAGCGGGTTACGATGAGCGTATGCTGCCATTACTGGTTAATGAAGCATCTGGCTTTGGTACAGGGCAGCTACCTGATAAAGAAGGCCAGATGTACTACGTAGGCGTAGATAACCTGTACCTGATACCTACTGCCGAGGTGCCGATCACTAACCTTTACCGCGATGTAATTTTAAAGGCCGATGAGCTGCCGGTAATGAACTGTGGTTATACACCATGTTTCCGTCGCGAAGCGGGATCTTACGGTGCTCACGTGCGTGGTTTAAACCGCTTACATCAGTTTGATAAGGTAGAAATTGTACAGGTTGTAAACCCCGAAACATCTTATGATGTGCTGGAACAAATGAGCTTACACGTGCAAAGTTTATTACAAAAGCTTGGCCTGCCTTACCGTGTATTACGTTTATGCGGTGGCGATATGGGCTTTACATCGGCCTTAACTTACGATATGGAAACCTACAGCGCCGCACAATGCCGCTGGTTAGAGGTATCATCAGTATCAAACTTCGAAACCTTCCAGTCAAACCGCTTAAAATTACGTTTCCGTAATGCGGAAGGTAAAACACAATTGCCGCACACCTTAAATGGCAGTGCATTGGCTTTACCGCGTATTGTGGCTACACTATTAGAAAACAACCAAACACCGGAAGGTATTAAGATCCCTGAAGTGCTGGTGCCTTATACTAAGTTTGAGTGGATTAATTAGGATTTCGGATGTCGGAATTTCGATTTTTCAGGTTTCAAGCTGTTTTTTAGAGGCCTTCAAGAGGGCTGTGCCGTTTCGGATTTACATGTAATAAAAAGAAAGGCTGCTATGTAATTACATAGCAGCCTTTCTTTTTATTATTTTATATGCCGATTTACGACATCGAGATATTCAGCACTGCCGATTTAAACAGCATGCTGATGCTTTCGGGCAGGGTGAAATTACTGGTGTAATAGTCGGTATAGGCAGGGGTAACAGTTTCGTGCAAGAAATAGTTAACACCTAAGGCAGATAACAAGCTGTCCGTTTTACGTTCTGCTTTGGGTTTATAACAGCAAATTTTTGTTTTGTCATAGAAAGAATTTGTTCTGATGCGTCTCAGTACTCTCTCAAAATCGGGGCCTAAATGCTCGTAATCAAACACGATCAAATCGGGGTTCATATCATACATCACCGGGAAAATCTGACTGGCATGGGTTACATGCTTCACTTCATTTTTGGTATTTAGCAGCGGCTTCGAAAAAATCTCCGGCGCAACCAATAGTATCTTCTTGGCCTTAATACGGATCATCGCAAATAAACAAATTAGGAGTGATAAAGGTAACGTGCAAAAACCAGTTTGTCAAGCACTTATCTTTAATTTAATTAAAAACTTTCCTCTCTACGTAAAATAATAACAATAAGTTATGTTATTGTTAAACATTATTTACGTTTTGTTGTATCACCACCCATTTGCCCTGTTGGGTTAGCGTTTCCATGTACAGTTGAGTCGGTACCTGAGCTTTTGGCGGTATCATGAGATGAGGTTTCAGAACCACCTTTTTCTACGTTAGTAGTATCGGTACTATTGCCTAATGTGGCCGAATTGCGGTTTTCGTTACACGCCGCTATGCTAAATGTAAGCACTGAGGCAAGCGCGATATATTTGATTTTGCTCATAGTGTTTCGTCATTAGATAAAATATTAACGTAGGATATAAGTTAATGTTTTGTTAAGGCCAAGAGGCAATACTGATTATTTGCTTAATTTTGCACCTTAACACGGGTAACGGTATAGAGCTGTGGCCGTTATATTTTAAGCATGACTCATCAAAAAATTAACGTTTCTGTTTATTTCTGGTTATTTGCAGCGCTGTTTGTGGCTTATGTGTTCGGGTTATTTGTGCCCTTGATGGACGAAGATGCCTCGCACCACGCCAACATTGCCCTGCACATGTTTCAGCACCACGACTATGTGAATTTGGTTGACGACCTCGGGAAAGACTACCTCGATAAACCTCATCTGCATTTCTGGTTGGTGGCCTTATCGTACAACATATTCGGTGTAACTGATATGGCTTACAAGATCCCATCATTTCTGATGAGCATTTTGGCCGTATACTCAACCTTTCGTTTAGCCAAGTTGCTTTACAACCAGGAAACGGGTTTGCTGGCAGCTTTAATAGTAGCTGCTGCACAAGCCGAATTTTTAGCCAATAACGATGTACGTATGGATGCCCTGCTAATGAGTGGCATTGTGCTGGCAACCTGGCAACTGGTAGAAGCTGTGTATTTGAACAAATGGTATAATTACATACTGGCTGCTTTGGGCCTTGCCATTGGCTTTTGTACTAAGGGAATGATAGGCTTTGTGATGCCTTGTGTAGCCCTGTTCTTTTTACTGCTGTACCAACGTAACTGGAAACGTATGTTCGACTGGCAGTGGATTGTGGTGCTGTTGCTTTGGGGCGTATTTATTTCGCCTTGTGTGTACTGCTATTATCTACAGTACGATTTGCACCCCGAAAAGATAGTGCGCGGAATGAACCATGTGTCGGGTGTAAAGTTCATTATGTGGTCGCAAAACTTTGAACGCCTGGAAGGTAAGAAATGGGGTAAGGGGCATAAGGATTACTTTTTCTTTTTCCATACCACACTTTGGGCGTTTTTGCCCTGGTGTCTGCTGACCTATTATGCATTTTTCGATAAAGTCGCTTTCTTTATCAAAACCAAGTTCGCCTACATTAAAAAAGCAGAGCTGCTTACTGTGGGTACCATCGTAATCATCTTCGCTATTATATCGTCATCGGGCTACCAGTTGCCGCATTATTTAAATGTGCTGTTCCCCATTTTTGCGGTGTTAACGGCAGGCATGCTGGTGCAAAAGGCCGATGAAAATAAAGTAACCACTTTAAAATACAGCTTGTACGTGCAATACTTTGTAATGGGCGCAGTGTTGTTTCTGTTGATATTATTGAACCTGTGGTGTTTCCCGGTGCAATCTGTATTAGTAGGTATTGTATCGGTTGCATTGTTGGGTATTATGGTTTATGTGATTATTAAGCCTAATGTACCGTTTAACAAAATTGTTATTGTATCAACCCTGCTGGCTTCGCTTACCAATGTGTTGCTTAATGGTAACGTTTACATGCAATTGCTAAATGATTATCAATCGGGTGTTTCATTGGGTAAAATAGCTTATGAGAAAAATATCCCGCAAGGCTCTATTTATAACTTCAATATCCATAGCTCTTCGTTTAACTTTCATTCGCAGCATTTAACACCAGCCATGAATGGCATTGATACGGTTAAGGCTTACGCCGATACCACCAAAAAGCAATTCTGGATTTACACCACCGAGCAGGGTAAAGATCAGCTAGAGCAGGTAGGTTTAACCACTACAACCGCTTTCGGGCACGATGATTATGGTATTACCCGCCTAACCGCTAAGTTTTTAAACCCGGCTACAAGGCCGCAGGTTTTAGAGAAGCATTATTTGTTGAAGATAAAGTAGATTTAATAGTAGAGACACAATACTTTTTGTCTCTGATGAGAGGGTTTACAGGAGACACAAAGTATTGTGCCTCTACGGAAATAAACAACAAAGCCCATCAGCGTAAACTGATGGGCTTTCTTCGTAAAAATATTATTCGACCGTTACTTCACAATCTCGAAAGTAACATTCATCTGTGAACTTAATTTAATCTTCTTAACGTCGATATCATCTGGTTGTACGGTATCTGCTGCTAAGGCATTACTTTTCATCATCATTACATTAGTACGATAAACCGGCTGAGGATAAACATCATTTGACACTTCCTGGATATCCAGCGCACTACCTAAATGATCGCCAATGGCGGTTAACAGATAGGTAGCTTTTTCTTTGGCAGCTAACAGGGCTTTAACTTTCAGGTCTTTTTTTAACGACTCAATTTTCGAGTAATCGTAGCTGTCGATGTTAGTGCTTTGAACACCTTTGGCATCAACAGAAGCCATAATCTGGTTAAAAGCATTCAGGTCGTGAAACTTAATGCGGTATTGTTTGCTGGCCAGAAAGTCGGGGTTCTTTTTCTTCTGAACGGTGTAGTTGTAAGAAGACAGGTTATTGATGGTAAAATCTTCCTTAGGTACACCGGCATCGGCAACAGCTTTTTGCAACTGACGCTCCAGCGCATCAATAGTGGTTTTGTTTTTACCATCGATATATTCTTTCAGGGAAATGGATACATAGATAATATCTGGGGTAACCTCCTGTTCGGCGGTACCAGATACTTCAATTTTGCGGCGAAGGTCGGGTGTTTGTGCAAACGCAGCGAATGTAAATGTAGTTAAAGCTGCAATTAATAGTAATCGTTTCATTTGTAAAGTTTGTTTAAAGTTTTAGACGGGGTTAACCTTTGAAGTGTAACTCGTCAACATAAATTATCGTGTTAATGTTTGATAATATGACTCACTTTAATGGTGAAGGATTAATATGAAAACTTATCAACTTCGGTTAGTAATTCACTATAAAAAAGTTTGTAATTTTTAAGATATGCTATTTGAATATTGAAATATGTATTCTAAATTGCTATAAATCTAACCAAAACCCAATACTAACCTAAATCAATAGAAATCAAATACTGACCCATCCCGAGTTAGTAAACTAATCTTTAAACAATCTTTAAACATATTTTTTAACACTTAATTTTTAATTGTATGGCAGACTGTTATACCGGCGAAATCAGAGCATTCGCATTTTCGTACCCACCCACTCAGTGGGCTCAATGTAATGGGCAACTCGTGTCAATAACACAAAATCCGGCGCTTTACTCTATCCTGGGCACCATGTATGGCGGAGATGGAAAAAACACTTTTGGCTTACCTAATCTTAATGGCAGGGTAGTAGTAGGTACAGGAACATCGCCCACCAGCGGCACTGTTTACACGTCCGGTGGTGTTGGTGGGGTAGAAAACGTTACCTTGAATAATCAGCAAACCAACCATAGCCACACGTTTAATGCTGCAGTAGCAAGTAGCCCGGTAACTAAGGTAACTAATGTGCCTGCCACAACGGCTCCTGGATCTTTTTTATCTAATATGTACGAACCGCACTCTCCTAACCCTCTTGTTGTAAGAACATATTTGCCGGTTCCGCAGGCAGATATCCAGCAATTGAATGGAGCTGCAATTTCGCCTCTGGGCGGTAACGGCGCACATTCTAATATGCAACCATCTGTTGCTATAAATTATTGTATTTGCCTTTACGGAGAAGAGTATCCTGTTAAACCGTAGTTTTAGTTAAACAACCAATCACAAACATCTCTTAAATTTAATATTATGGAACCTTTTGTAGGCGAAATACGTGCATTTGCATTTAATAAAATACCTAATGGCTGGGCCGCATGTAACGGGCAGCTTCTGCAACTTAATCAATACCAGGCCTTATATGCGTTGATAGGTACAACCTATGGAGGTACGCCAGGTACAAATTTTAATTTACCTAATTTAAATGGTGTAACCATGGTTAATTATGGTAATGCCCAAACTGGTACCAGTTATGTGTATGGTAAAACAGTTGGCACCTCAACAGTACAATTAACTATAGCTCAAACGCCATTACATACCCATAATTATAACGTGGCTAATGGTTCTGGTACAGCTACCCTTTCAACCACAGTTGCTGGAAACGAATTAAGTGCTACCCAACCTAATATACTTAACCAAACAACAGATACAATTAATTTATTTGTACCGCCGGCTCCTGTACCAACACTGGTGCCCCTGACAGCAACTACTATTACTGGTGGCGGCAATGGTGCACATAACAATATGATGCCTTATTTGCCTGTAACGTTATGTATTGCATTAACCGGAATATTCCCAATGCGTAATTAATAATAGGAAGAAATTGTAAACTTAAAAAACTTAAAAACATGGATACGTTAGGAGAAATAAGGGTTTTTGGTGGAAATTATGCGCCAAACAATTATGTAATATGTGATGGCAGGTTATTACAAATTAGCCAGTACCAAGGGTTATATGCATTGTTAGGTACACTGTACGGAGGTAATGGTTCAACAACTTTTGGTGTACCAGACTTAAGAGGCCGGGTTATGGTAAACGGTTTCAATGCCACAGGCTATCCTGTGGCGCAGCCCGGAGGTTCAGAAACTGTTGTATTAACACAGGCAGATATCCCAACACACTCGCACTCATTTAATGTAGCAATTGGGGCTGCAACAGTAAATGTTGCAACGGGTAACTTTATAGGTGCCCCGTCCGATCCTGGCACAGGGCAGCAAGATTTGATGTACTTGCCTAACAATGCATCAGATACAACGCAGGAATTAGTGGCATTGAATGATACAGCTATCTCGAATAATATGGGTTACACGGGGGGGGCAAGTACAGCCCATGAAAACAGACAACCATTTATGGGGCTTACTTATATGATATGTGTTATTGGGCTTTACCCCGACTTTAACTAAAGCTAAATTTTACCAGCCAATTGAATTAAGAATACATGAAAGTAGGGGTAATTTCGAGCGTTGAATTATGTATACCTTTATTACAGCTTCTGCAGGCCAATAAAATTGCAAGCCTGCTTTTTGCAGATGTGGAAGATAGAGCCGATTTTACCGGTGTAGCCTATTTTTGCAAAGCGGCAGGCATCAATGTGCAGGAGAGCGGTGGATCAGACAACGCTGTTTACCAATGGCTTGATATGTATGAACCCGATGTTGTATTTGTTTTAGGTTATAAACACCGGATAGATGTTAAACAGCTGCCATTAAAGCTTAATGGCAGGCTGTTTAATATTCATTTTGGTTCGTTGCCGGCCTACCGTGGCCCTAACCCTGTGTTTTGGCAAATTAAAAACGGAGAAGCCGAAATAACAGCCACCATACACCAGGTTACTGCTAAATTTGATGCCGGCCCGATAGTTTGGACTAAAGCGATAACAAGGGAAGATTATTTTACGTATGCACAGGTAAACCGTATACTGAGTTATGCTTGTGTTGAAGGTGTCGGCATCATATTGCAGCACATTATACAGGGTAAAAGTATTAATGGGTATGCACAGCCTGTCGCCGGGATAAGTTATCACCAGCGGCCGGGTATTGCAGAGGTAAGTATTGATTGGAGCAAAATGACTGCGCGTGAGATCGTGTTGCTTATTAATGCCTGCAGTTCATGGAATAAGGGGGCTATTACCTATTATAACGGGCAGGAATTAAAAATTATGGATGCATTTGAGGCAGATGCCGGGATAAAAGAAGAGAATAACTACAATCCGGGTACCATTATTGAATGTGCCGATAGTTTTAAAATTGCGTGCATTAATGGTAGGATTTTACAAATAACTATGCTAAATTTATCAGGCATATTTATCCCTGCACGAAATGCTCAGAGATTTGGATTTGTTGAATTGCAGCAGTTGGATTAAAAGGCTGAATATTAAATATTAAGTTGAAAATATTGCAATGATGTTAAAACAATTTTCTCATATATTATTTTAATTATAGACGATACTTTAAACACTAAATTATGGAACAAGAAAAACAAAAAAAACAGTGGATCGCCCCTGAAATTGAAGTGATAAGCTCATATTCTATTGAAGGCGGGTCTGTTCCAGGACCATCAGAGGGTGCAGTAGGACCGAAAAGTAGTAAAACAGGGAATGGCCTTTCTTAAATGAGCGCCATCTCTATTAATGATTTGATCATTATGCATTAAATAAGAAATCCCCGCCATGCCGGCGGGGATTTCTTATTTAATGGGTTATGTATCGTTCAAAAAACTCATAGATCCTCAGCATCTGGTCTATGCGCTGGCGCACATTGCCCGATCGGCTTAGCTCATGTGTACCTCCGGGGTGCTGGATATATTCCACCGGACGGTTTAAAACCTTTAATGCTTTATACATCATTTCGCCCTGTACAATACCCGTGCGCAAATCTGTTTCGCCGTGTATGATCAGGTATGGTGTTGTAATTTGATTTACATAAGTAAACGGCGATTCGCGTGCCAGTATCGGGCGGATATTCTCTTCCCAGGGGTAGCCTCCAAAATACATCGGTACTAATTGCCAGGCATTGCCTTCACCGAAGAAAGTGGTTAAATCATATACGCCGCGTTGCGATGATATAGCTGCGAAGCGTTTTGTATGGCCGGCGAGCCACCCGGTTAAATACCCTGCGTACGAGCCGCCTGTAGCTACCGTTTTGTCTTTATCGCCCCATCCTTCGGCTAATGCGCCATCAAGGGCTGCCAGTACATCTTCGGTTGGGCCGTTACCCCAATCCTGGTAATTGCCTTTCAGGAAGTCGATACCGTAACCGCCCGAACCACGAGGGTTAGAGTATACTACGCCATAACCCTGTGCGCAGAAGAATTGATACTCATGCCACATGGTGTTTTCGCCCGGTCCCCACATGGCGCTTGGCCCACCGTGGATTTGCAGCATAATCGGGTATTTCTTATTAGGGTCGAAATTGGTGGGTTTCATCACCCAGTACTCCACTTTCATGCCCTTGCTATTGGTATAGTATTTCTTTTCGGGAAAGCTCAGTTTCTTATCCTTCAGCCACTCGTAGTTGAATGAGGTAATGCGCTTGGCCGATTTATTATTCAGGTCGGCAGTATACAATTCATAAGGATTGGCTACCTCTGTTTTTACATAAGCAATCTGTGTTGCGCTTACATCGAGGCTACCGTCGCCTTCATCAAAAGTGCTGATCAATTCCGGTTTCAGCGTAGCCATATTTACTTTATAAATAGGCACGCCACCGTTTGATTGTGCGGTAAAGTAAAGCACCTTGCTATCCTTAGACCATGCGAAACCTGTAATACTGCGATCAACCGGAATGATGATCTTTTTGCCTGGGTTCTGGAAATCATAGATAGCCAGCTGTGGGATATTGATCTGCATTTCCTTACCGATCTGGTAAACCAAATATCTGCCCGATGGCGAAATAGAGCTGTTGCCTATAGACATGCCATCCTCACTGATTAATACTTTAGGCGCACCGCCACTAACCGGCATGGTATAAACAGCAGATAATCGGCTGCGATCAGGATTTACCAAAGTATCTGGAGCGGCGCTCAGGATAATGCTTTTTCCATCTGGCGTAAAAGTAGCACCGTTGTAATTCTGGAAGCCGAATGTAAGTGGTTTTGCTTTTGCGCCGGCTTTGGCCTCAATAATCATATAATGATTAAAGTTGAAGTCTGGCTCTGTCGAAGCTTCGCCTTCGAAATTCAGCTTGGTGAAAACTTTTACTTTGTTATCAGCCTCATCTTGTTTTAAGTAAGCACGTACTTCATCTAAGCTGCCATCGGCATTTTGTTTGGCTTTCGATACAGGTTGGTTTGCCTTAAAACCAGGCTCTTCGATACTCCAATAAGGTACTTTTTTCCCTGGGTTTAAAATCGAGTCCTTCAACATCTCGGGGTAGGAGAGGTTAACCGAATACATGATCTTACTACCATCCGGCGACCACTGCGGCATGCTTGCGCCATAACTATCATTCGTTAACTGAATAGGTTCGCCGCCGTTTAACGACATCAGGAATATCTGTGTGTGCCCTTTAACTACACGTGTAAAAGCCAGCTTGCTATCATCCGGCGACCAGGTGGGCTGTCCGCTACTGGAAGCTATAGCTGTTATCGCCCTTGCCGGTGCGCTGCCATCGGCAGGTACCAGGCATATTTGGTTGCGGTAAGCATATTCGGCTTTTTTTTCTTCATCGGGCACAATAGATGTTACCCTGAAGGCAATCTGCTTGCCATTATGCGAAAATGAAACGCTGTTAATTTGTTTAATCTTAGCCATATCGGTAACCGTAATAGCCTGCTTGCCCTGCTGGGCCTTGAGACTAAACAAGCTGCCGCTAAGTAAAAAGAGGAGTAGAGTTTTTTTCATGCTGAAGGATTGTTGCCTAAAGATAGGATTCTTTAATTTGATAATTTATTGATTTGGCAATTTGTTAATGATGCGCAGATGTGAGGATATCTTGAAATACAAAAAGTAATAACCTTAAACGATGTCATTAAATGATTATATTTCTACGGCTTTTAGTTAATATGAGAAAGAGATTGTATCGTTCAATACCAATATGGTGTGTGCTATGTAGTTGTTTGGTATCATGCAATTCTAAACAAGCCGTGTTTAGCAAGAAAGATACCCTGGAGGTATTTAGAACAGCCATATCCTCCGGATATTTATAAAAAATTTTGATGGCTTAATTCCAACAGCGGATACTTTGTATTTTGTTAAATCAAAGATTGATTATAACGTAGACTGGCCTGTTTACATTGCGCCATTTCATATTCAATATATTAAGAACTTACCCGAAAACAGATTGCCAATTACATCACCCAATGGTAATCATAAACAACGTTTAGAAATTTCAAAACTGACTTTTAATGGGGATTCTGCACATCTGATCATCTTTAATTTAAGTTCTAACAGGGATGATCATTTTAAACTTGTAAAGGATAATGGTAATTGGCGTATTACAAAAACCTTTTACGGTGTAAATTGATTTGCCGCGAAATTCAAAACTACCATCAAGAATTACTAACAAAAAAGCCGCCTCGTTTTACGAGGCGGCTCAAATATTCTATAAGTTACATTAACAAATTGCCAAATCGACAAATTAGCTAATTGAAGATTATTCTTCCAGTATTTCGCTGTGTGGACTGCTTATTTCAATTTCCTGGTGTTTGAAATATCGTTTCTGATAAATCAGGATCATAATTACACCGATAGAAATGGCAGAGTCGGCAACGTTAAATATCGGGCGGAAAAACTCGAAATCCTGCCCACCCCATACCGGCACCCAGGTTGGGAATATACCGCGGATAATAGGGAAGTAAAACATATCAACCACACGGCCCTGAAATACGGGTGCATAGCCGTAAACCATGCCGTAAACGGTTGAGTCGATAATATTACCAACAGCGCCGGCAAATATGAGCGACATGTTCATGATCAGCCCACGATGGTATTTGTGTTTAATTAAGTATACCAGGCCATAACCTATACCTACCACAGCGCCAATGCGGAACAGGGTAAGTGCAAGCTTGCCTAACTGGCCGCCCAGTTCCCAGCCGAAGGCCATGCCGTTGTTTTCGGTATATAAAAGCATACCACGGCTGCCTAAAAACTCAATACGTTCGCCAAGGTACATGTGGGAGTGAACCCATATTTTAACGATCTGATCTACCAGGATAACAAGTAGGGCAGTAAAAAACGGTTTAGTATAAACGGGCTTCATTTATTGCCTTAATTTTGCTTCCATACTTAAGGTAGTATGTGGCACTGCGCGTAAACGCTCTTTTTGAATTAGTTTACCCGTTTCGCGGCAAATACCGTAAGTTTTATTTTCAATACGTACTAAAGCAGCTTCTAACTGGTCGATAAATTTTTTCTGACGTGCAGCCAACTGGTTGATAGATTCTTTCTCTAACGTAGCCGATCCGTCTTCTAATGTTTTATAAGTACCTGCAGTATCATCAGTACCGTTTAAGTTAGGGTTACTTAATGATGATGCAAGGGCATTTAATTCTTCGCGGGCACCGCGCACTTTGTCTAAAAGCAGTTCTTTAAACTCCTGTAATTCTGAGTCAGAATATCTGGTTTTTTCTGGTTGTTCTGGTTTCATTATATTTTACTTATAGCAATCAATATTTCAATGTCATCAATAACTACGGTCTCAGCACCAGTTAAGTTGCTGTCGAACTGAATGTTATCAGCTAAAATTTCGGCGCAAATATATGACAAATTGTTTTTTACCGCTCCGCTGATCAACGGATGCTCGCTTAGGCGGACGTTTATCTTGTCAGTAACTTCAAAATCTTTGCTCTTACGCAGGTTCTGTATACGATTTATCAGTTCCCTTGATATGCCTTCTTGTTTTAGCTCGTCGGTAATGGTAACATCTAAAGCAACGGTTAGTTTTCCTAAACTCGCAACTTGCCATCCCGGTACGTCTTCGGCAGATATTTCTACTTCAGATACCAATATAGTGTATTTTCCATCAAGTATTGCAATCTCACCCTCATTTTCCAATAAGGCAATGTCCGCATCAGTTAAGGCAATAATGGCATCGCCAACCGGTTTCATGTCCTTACCCACTTTTTTGCCTAAGGCTTTAAAGTTAGGTTTGATTTTCTTCTTGATGAACCCTGCTGTATCGGTAATGTATTCGATGTCCTTGATGTTGGTTTCAGTCAGGATCAGATCCTTAACGCCATCAACCTGGTGCTGGAAGTTGGCATCCAGTACCGGTAACAAGATTTTGCTTAAAGGCTGACGAACATTGATACCCACTTTTTTACGCAGCGATAATACCAGCGATGAGATATCCTGTGCCATTTGCATACGTTGCTCCAGTTCGGCATCAACCAAATCTGCATGGTAAACAGGGAAATCGGCCAGGTGGACTGATTCGAAATTCTCTTTACCTGTAGTGCTGTTTAAATCGTTATACAAACGTTCGGCAAAGAACGGTGCAATTGGCGACATCAGTTTAGAGATGGTAACCAAGCAGGTATATAAAGTTTGGTAAGCCGAAAGCTTATCGTTTGAGTTATCTGATTTCCAGAAACGGCGACGGCTTAAACGTACGTACCAGTTGCTCAAATGCTCATCAACAAACGACTGGATAGAACGTGCGGCTTTAGTCGGCTCGAAATCGGCATAAAATGCATCAACCTCCAGGGTTAAGGTATTTAATAACGAAATGATCCAGCGGTCAATCTCCGGTCGGTCTGCAAATGCAATTTCGGCTTCGCTATAGTTGAAGTTATCGATATTGGCATAAAGTGAGAAAAATGAATAAGTGTTGTAAAGCGTACCGAAGAATTTACGGCGCACTTCATCTATACCTTCCACATTAAATTTCAGGTTATCCCATGGTGATGCATTGCTGATCATGTACCAGCGGGCAGCATCGGCACCATAATGCTCAATAGTTTCGAACGGATCAACACCATTGCCTAAACGTTTAGACATTTTGTTGCCGTTTTTATCCAGCACCAATCCGTTTGATACCACGTTTTTAAACGCCACACCGGGGTTGTTAACTACGGCGTTAACCGCTTTAATTTCCGGGCTGCACTCGCTCAGCATTACTGATATAGCATGCAGGGTAAAGAACCAACCGCGGGTTTGATCCACACCTTCGGCAATAAAATCGGCAGGGTAGGCGTTGGCAAATTGTTCTTTATTTTCGAATGGGAAATGCCATTGCGCATAAGGCATAGCGCCCGAATCAAACCAAACGTCGATCAGATCCGGCTCGCGATAATAATAATATGTTTTACCCTCGTAGGTTTTGGACAAAACAATATTGTCAACATAAGGTCTATGAAGATCAAATGGGATGCCTCTTTCTTTAAAGTATTCTTCAATTGGAGTTGAGAATTTTTCAAAAAGCACATCTCTGTTTGGGCAAAAATCAATAAGGTTTTTTAACGAAATCGATTTATCTTCAATATCATAGATAAACTGTTCTATGATAGTCCAGTCTTCCTGGCTATCTTCGTTATATGGAATTCCAAGAAACTCTAATATTTCATCTGCATGATGAAATCTAAAGTATTCTATAGCCTTTTCATAATGGAAATATCTTCCTTGTTCCTTTAATTCCTCAATGTTACCAACGCAAATTTCGTTTTCTTCAATATTGAGATTATCACAACGCCAGATAGGCAGTGGTGTACCCCAATAGCGCGAACGCGAAAGGTTCCAGTCAACCAAATTTTCCAACCAGTTACCAAAACGGCCGGTTCCGGTTGCTTCCGGTTTCCAGTTGATGGTTTTGTTCAATTCGATCAGTTTATCCTTAACGGCAGTGGTTTTAATAAACCAGCTATCCAGCGGATAATATAAAATAGGCTCATCAGTACGCCACGAGTGTGGGTAGCTGTGCTCATATTTTTTAACGTCGAATGCTTTATTATCTTCTTTCAGTTTGATAGAGATCAGCACGTCAGTAGGTTTAAAACCTTCTACCGCGCGCTCTTCTGCACTGTAATATTCTTCTTTAACGTAACGGCCTGCAAAGTCGGTAACCTCGTCAACAAAACGGCCTTGCTTGTTCACCAATGGAACTTCTTTGCCATTTTCGTCCAGCACCATTACAGATGGTACGTTATTTTCTTTACAAGCTCTAAAGTCATCCGCACCAAAAACAGATGCGGTGTGTACTATACCTGTACCGTCTTCGGTAGTCACAAAGTCGGCCGGGATAACACGGAAAGCGTTTTCTTCCAGGTCGGCATTGGTTACATAATCCATCAGTTGGTGGTAGTGTAAACCAATTAAGTCTGTACCTTTAAATTCGGCTTTGGTAACCCATGGGATCACTTTATCGCCGCCTTTGTAATCTTCAAAAGATGCGTTTTCGCCTTCGGCTTTAAAATATTTGCTCACCAGTACTTTAGCCAATACTACGCTTACCGGTTGGTAGGTGTAAGGGTTAAAGGTGCTGATTTTAACATAGTCGATTTTCTCGCCAACAGCAAGCGCACAGTTTGATGGCAGGGTCCACGGGGTAGTGGTCCATGCTAAAATTACGGTGTCTTCATCGGCGTTATCAAACAATACTGGCATCAATGGATGCTGCTGGTCATTCTTTAAGTGAAATTGGGCAACAATGGTCGTATCTTTCACCATCTTGTAAGTACCCGGCTGGTTCAGCTCGTGCGAACTTAAGCCTGTGCCCGATTTTGGTGAGTAAGGCTGCACGGTATAACCTTTGTACAGGTAACCGGCTTTATAAAACTCTTTCAGGATCCACCAAAGCGATTCGATGTATTCGTTTTTGTAAGTGATATACGGATCATCAAGATCAACCCAGTAACCCATCTTTTCGGTCAGGTCGTTCCACACATCGGTAAATTTCATTACCTCTTTACGGCAGGCTTCATTATAATCTTCGATCGAGATCTTTTTGCCGATATCATCCTTAGTGATGCCTAAGGTTTTTTCAACGCCAAGCTCAATCGGCAGGCCGTGGGTATCCCAACCGCCTTTCCGTTTTACCTGGTAACCTTTAAGGGTTTTATAACGGCAAAAAATATCTTTAATAGAGCGTGCCATAGCATGGTGGATGCCGGGCATACCATTGGCACTCGGTGGCCCTTCGTAAAAAGTGTAAGGGTTATCGGCAGGGCGGCTGCTTATACTTTTTTCAAATATGTTGTGCTGTTTCCAGAACTCTAATACCTCTTTGCCAATCTGGGGTAAGTTAAGTTGCTTATATTCCTTGTACATCAATGTGTTCGCCTCAATTTTAAGAGGTGCAAAAATACGGAAATTATATATTAAAAAGGAATTACCCCGCCTAATTCCCTATAAAGCGGGGCATTCTGTATGTTATGTTTCTATTAATAAATTAGCAGGGCACACAGGCTAAATCATTAGCCAACAGCGTTTCATCAGGCTGACTAAAAAACTGATCGAGCTGCAGCATGCTCTGCTCGGCAATGAGAGCGCTTTTGCAGAAACCGAGCAGGTGTTTACCATCCAGCTGATTATACAAATCAGTTAAACTCTCATCAGTGCCGATTTTTTGGATCATCAGCGATTCATCAAAGATCTTGGTGATCGTTGCGCCTTGCTTTTGCAGTAAAGCCCACAAACTATCGCCAAGCAGCTGTAATGAAACACGATAAAAACCAATCTTATTTAAGCTTACAGTTTGGGCATCCCAGGCCAGTGCGCGGTACACCTCGATAATGTTTTCAATTTTGCGTAAAATGGTTTTAAGCTCATTGTCGGGGATACTAACTTCAACCGTAATCAGAATAATATCCTGAATATCGGTACGCGAAACGTTTAAACAGCCCAGGCTGTAGTCGCGTTTGTTAAAAATGTTGAGGATTAGTGCAAGTAACCCTTTTTTATCATCGGCATAAATGGTAATGATGTTTGGTGTACCCGTTATCGTTCGTGCTTTCATGTTTTGATTGGTTTTTTGATCAAAAAAAAAGCCCTCCGGGTTTCGGAGGGCTTTTTCTATATCGTTGATTTTATATAGTTATAACACCCTCCATTTGTTGTAAATGACAGTAATAATAATTACAATAATGCTTGCAACAGGCCGAACAAAAGCTGGCATGGCAGTAATTATTGATAAACTATTATTGTGCTGTTTCATATTTACGTTGGCAAGGTAGCCATTGACAGAGATTTCTGCAAATAAATATTGCTACGCTTTAAGTTTAAGGCGGATGTATTGTTGTAACAGAATGGGATAAACATTATAAGCTATGTTGATAATAAACAACGCGGCAGCCCAGCCCCTGTAGGCTTTTATTAAAGCATAAACCATAAGCAAAGCAAAAAACACCAGCATGCTGTAATGGAATTTCTCGTTGATATAAGTTTGCGCCAGTAGCTTGTTGATAGAAGAACGTTGATAGAGTACAGCTTTATATTGCGGATACTTTCTTCTGATGAGCTTATTAACAAAACCCCCATTCTGCGCCAGTTTATTAACTGATATTACACCCAGTTTCTTGTAAATAACCGGCGTGCTACCTAACTGAATTTTATTGAAAAATGCATTCGGCAGAAAGATTGGCACAATACCGATAAGCATAAAAGTATAAAGCAGGTTACCCGCAAGCAATGTATAGCAAAAGCAAAATACAGGTACAAATGCCAATGCCGACCAGATTACATTGAGCGCCATATTGTATACAGCAAGCAGTCTTTTTATTTTAGAAAGATTGTTGTCGACACGCATAGTACTAATATACTCTACGAATATCGAATAATGAATATCGAATGTTGAATCATGAAGTGTGATGAATATCGAATAATAAAATGAGCTCCTTCATTATTCGATATTCAACATTCAGTGTTCATGATTCTAAGAGGGCTTAATATATCGCCCTGCTTCCACCTCCATCAACCTGTAAAGTTACGCCGCTGATGTATGATGCCTGCTCTGATGCCAAAAACGCCACAGCCGCAGCAAACTCCTCGGGCTGACCAATACGGCCGAGCGGAATATTCTTTGCTTTCTCTTTAATGGCCTGATCCGGGTCTTTGCCTTCGGGGATGGTATGCTTAATTCTATCGGTTAAAATAAAGCCGGGAGCAACGTTGTTTACAGTGATGTTGTAAGGCCCAAATTCATCGGCCATCATTTTGGCCATGCCAACCACGCCCATACGCATAGCAGTTGAAAGTACCGAATTTTCGAGCACAGCCTTAACCGAACCGCTTACAATATTGATAATCCGCCCGCTGTCTGATTTTTTGAGATAGGGTAGTGCCAGTCTGCTATTACGTGCAAAGGCCAGCAAAATATCATCAAAGGCTTTTTTCCATGCAGCATCGTCAAAGTTTTCGAATTTGTCAAATGGTGGGCCGCCGGTGTTGTTAATGAGGATATCTATTGCGCCGAATTTATCAGCAACTTGTTTAATGAGCGATTCAATAGCTGCCGGGTTAGATACATCGGCAGCTATGGCCGTTACGCTTCTGCGGGTCTCTTTTTTAATTTCTTCGGCAGTGGCATCCAATTGTTCCTGGCTGCGCGAACTGATGATTACGGTTGCGCCTTCATCTGCCAGGATAGTGGCAATGGCTTTGCCCAGCCCTTTACTTGCGGCCAGTACAATGGCTATTTTATTGCTTAGTTTTAAGTCCATAGGTTGATAAAATCTAACGCAATAACAACAAACTTAGGGCCTTGTTTACAAAACAGGCGCTTCCATATCGGCAAGCGGCTCTGTAATGGCTTCTGCCTTTTTATTGCGTTTCTCTAAACTAAGTAAAAAAGCCGGTAGTAAAGTAAGGTTTGTGATCATGGCGATAAGCAAAGTTATCGACAATAAAATACCCAATGCCACAGTACCGCCAAAAGTAGATGCAGCAAAAATTCCGAAACCGAAGAACAACACCGTTGCAATGTAGATCATACTGATGCCGGTTTCCTTTATCGTGTCAGATACCACCTGCGAAATGCTTTTGTTGCTGTTACGGATTTCCTGGCGGTAGCGGGTTAAGAAATATATCGTTTGATCGGATGAAATGCCCATCGCAATGCTAAAGATCAAAATAGTAGATGGCTTTAACGGAATGCCGAAGAAGCCCATAATGCCAGCTGTAATAATCAGCGGAATAATATTCGGCAACAAGGAGATCAATACCATTTTAAGGCCACGGAACAAGATCCACATGATAATACCGATCAGGAAAATAGCTAAAGCTAAACTCTCGTAAAGGTTTTTAATGAGGTAGTTATTGCCCTTTACAAAAATCACGCTCGAGCCTGTTAGTTCTACGTGAAAGTTTTTAGGATTGAAAATAGAATCGATACGTGGCTGTAGCTCAGTAAAAATGCTGTTCAGTTTTTTAGAACCAGCATCCACCATCTGAAAGCTAATGCGGGTAGTTTGTTTGGTGCTGTCGATATAGTTTTTCAGCGCACCACCAGCATTGATGCCGTTTTTACCAGAGTTTGCAGCATAGCTTAAAATAAAGTTTTGCTCCAGTCCATCAGGCAAACGGTAAAATTCGGGATTGCCGCCATAAAAGCCCTGGGTACTAAATTTAAGCACCTGGATTAGCGATAATGATTTGCTGAATTCTGGGTATGACGAGATCAGTGTTTCCAACTTCTCTATCTTGCGCATGGTAGCCAGGTTCATCAATCCATTTTTATGTTTCGACTCAACACTAACTTCCAGCGGAAGCACACCTTTAAAGCTGCTTTCGAAGAAACGCAGATCGCTTAGTATCGAGCTGCTTTTAGGCAAATCATCAACAATATATCCATTTACATTAATGCGGCTCATGCCATATAAACATACCACCACTAATGCTGCGGTACCTATATAAATAGCAGGGCGCGAATGTTGAACAATGTAATCTGTTTTCGATAAAAAGTACTGAATAAACTTTTGATCCTTAATACCGCTTTGGCGTGGTTTAGGATTAGGCAGATAGCTGAAAATAACCGGAATTAACACCAAACTTAAAGCAAATGTTGCCATAATGCTGAGTGAAGCCACCAAACCAAACTCCATCAGAATCTGGCTGTTGGTAAAGCATAATACGCCAAAGCCAATAGCAGTAGTAACATTGGCGATGAAAGTTGTGATACCCACTTTCTCAATAACGATGTACAACGATTTCATTTTATCGCCGGTAACGCCAAACTCGTGGTAGTATTTATTGAGGATGAAAATACTGTTTGGGATACCAATAACCACCACCAACGGCGGGATGATGCCGGTAAGCAGAGTGATGTTAAAGTGGTTTAATACCAGCAAACCCAGGCTCCAAAGCACACCCAATATCACCACGAATACCGGGAATATAACCGCATAACCTGTGCGGAAAAACAGCAAAAGAATGATGGCTGTAATCAACAAAGATAAACCCAGGAACAAAGCAAATTCATGCGAAACCAAATCACTCACCACAGTGCGAATCAGTGGTAAGCCAGATGCATGTACCTGTATATTATGCTTGTCGCCAAAGGCTTTAGCCTGGCGCATAATCTCGTTAATAACCGGAATACGGGCAGGCGAGTTAACTGTTTTGTTATCGAAAGAGATAGCCATTAAGGTAGACTTATGGTCTTCGCTTAAAACCAGGCCATCGTAAAATGGTAAGCCTAAAATTTGTTTGCGCACACTGTCAACTTCCTGATCTGAGGTTAATTTGTGGGTAATCAGCGGCTTCAACACAAAACGATGCTGAACAGTGTCTTTTTTAAGGTTATAAATGTTGGCGTATGATATAACAGCTGTAATACCTTTAAAATGCTGGATGTTGTTACCCAGTTGGTACCAATCATTAAAAATATCTTTCTGGAAAAGGTTGTCAGCTTTAATACCCAAAACCAGAGCTGTACCATCCTGGCCAAATTTGCTTTGAAATTGTTTGAACCTGATGTATGCAGAATCGGTAACCGGTAAAACTTTGCCTGCGTTATAAGTCAGTTTAACCTGGCTGGCTTTCCAGCCCATAAATGTACTTAACAGGGCAACTATAATGATAACCGCTAAACGGTTTTTGAGGATGAGATCAGCAATCTTTTTCCAGATCATGCTTTATAAAATACTAATGAACAATGAGTCGGCAAAACTACAAAAATATTCAACGTGGGTATTTGCTGAACGATAATGTGACAAAGCATTGGCATAGAGGGTTGTTGGCGATAGTTGTCTGTTATCGGTTATCTGTTGTCAGTAAGTAAGAATGCGTACTTTTGGGTTGATGAAGAAATTAATTAAAGGTTTTGGATATGCTTTTAAGGGTGTAGCGTATGCTTCGCGAACCCAGCTTAATTTCAGGGTTCACCTATTAGCGATGATTGTGGCAATTGGATTAGGCCTTTATCTTCATATCTCAACTGCCGAGTGGTGCTGGATTGTGGCCTGCATTGCATCGGTATTAACTACAGAGTTGCTAAATACGGCTATCGAAATCCTGGTCGACCTGGTTTCGCCGGGTTACAATGAAAAGGCCGGACATATTAAGGATGTTTCGGCAGCAGCTGTTTTAATCACCGCTATTTTTGCGGCCATTGTAGGTGCTATTATTTTTATCCCCAAGTTTTAACCCATGCTGCACAAAACCCGCGGAATAGTTTTTAAGGTGACCGACTACCAGGAGAGCAGCGTAATTGTACAGATGTTTACCGAAAAATTCGGTATGCAATCATACATTATCAACGGTATTAAAAAGCCAAAGGCTAAAATATCGCGCAATATGCTGCAGCCCCTGCACCTGTTGGATATGGTAGTTTATCATAAAGGATACGATACGGTGCAGCGCATTAAAGAATTAAAGAGTGTGCCCGTTCTGCAAAGCATCCCTTATGATGTGGTGAAAAGCAGTATGGTAATGTTTTTGAATGAAGTGGTATATAAGTCGGTGAAAATGCAATCGCCCGATGAGCAGTTGTTCGATTATATATTTCATTCTATCGAATGGTTGGATCACCGCTCAAGTCAGTTGGTGAACTTTCATCTTGTATTCCTGATTGGCCTAACCCGTTACCTTGGTTTCTACCCGGACGATACTAATACAATAGATTGCGATTATTTCGACATGAAAGACGGTGTGTTTATCCGTTACAAGCCCGAAGGCAGGCAATATCTGTCGCAACCGCATACGCAGCATTTCAGTGAACTTTTAAAATATGGCTATGATGATATGCATGAACTCAAACTCTCGAACGATGAGCGAAGGTATTTGATCAATAAACTAATGGATTATTATGCCCAGCATGTAGAAGGCTTTGGCAATATCCGTTCGGCCGAGATATTGGAAGAGGTGCTGAGCTGATTATAAATAAAAAGCCTCTCAGATTTCTCTGAAAGGCTTTCTCAAAAGTGGGAACTACTGGGTTCGTCCCGATAGCTATCGGGACAGTGACCACTCCCGATGTAAAATCGGGATGCTCTGAACAGCTGAGCTAAAAATATCTTAAACCAAAAAAGCCTAACATTTCTGTTAGACTTTCGTGGGAACTACTGGGTTCGAACCAGTGACCCTCTGCTTGTAAGGCAGATGCTCTGAACCAGCTGAGCTAAGCTCCCTTTTGGGACTGCAAATATAGGAGCCTTGATTTATTATTCAAAATAAAATTTCATTTTTATTTAACGGTATTTTAATGTGTTGATTTGCTGTTATTTATTCTGCTTTAGTATTGCACAAATAAAACATCGGCACATTATTAGTGTTATTCAGATAAACATCAACACTATGACTGATAACACAAATAACACGCCTGATGGAATACAGAAGTTTTCCATGAATTACTCTGAGCGCGAATTAGAATGCACAGTAGAGAAAGAGGGCAATATTTTACACCTGCATATTGACAATAACATTAATGCAGACCTTGAAATACAACAGGATGGTTCGTTGATACAAACCTCTGGACCAGAACTGCCACCATCAAATATTGATTTTATACGCAAGCACGTACTTGGCCAGGATGCTAAGGGTAGCGTGGTTGCTACATCTGGCGAATAATTTATAGTAGGTAATTTTTGGACCTTAGTCGGTTATATGATTTTCAATAGGGTTCAAAATATCCCACTTTTGAAAAAGCCTTTCAGAGAAATCTGAAAGGCTTTTTAGTTTTTAGTTAATTGCCGGTCGAAGTAATAAAGTAGTCGCCCCGGCCACCCCGAAATGCTTCGAAACTTTCGGGGGCAACGGATGATCTGGTAATTTGCGAAATATAAAAATCATGCGTGTAGGCTTTAAACTTAGGTGTATTACCATCAAGCGTATAAACGGTCAAATAGCTTTTAAACAGGTATGGGCTGTTATCTTTATCAAACTTGGCAATCTTTACATTCTCATCGCCAAGGCCATAACCCGGCACTTTGGTTTTTACAAAACTGTCGCCTGCAATATACTTAAGCTTGTTTTTATCAAGTTTTGAAACGTTTTTGGTGATTTGTGTATGCGGTGGTATAAACACCACATTTTGAGGCAGTGTAGCCTGTGCATTAACACTCGAACTCGAGTAAGCAATACCACGGCCTACCGAAACACCGGATATATCGCCATTAATCTGCACAGCATCATCGGCATAACTATAACTTTGATTGTCGCTAATCAATGCAGAGCGTTTCCAGTCTACATAAACAGGTTCGTTAAGCTTATTATAAATGGTAACATGGATAGGCATATCCTGCCCGGCAAAAGCATAAGTAATTTTTAAAGAATCATTCTCAAATTTAAATCCACCGGCTTTTTCGTCCAAAAATGTATTAGTACTGCTAACGGTGTTCATCTGGTATGTACTGCAGGCCGACAGCAATCCTATTGCTGCCAGTGATATGATAAGTAGCTTTTTCATAGGTTTTATTTTGTAATACTAATATAAACCTAAAGCCACCATGTTGCTTCATATTAGTGCAACATATACGTTATACTTTAGCGTAAGCGCATTATACTTTAGTTAAGTTTTGTTGGCGAGATGTTAATAATGCGCAAATATTTAACATTCGGTTAATAGATTAGCCCGATATTCGTTGCTATTTAACAAAATGATTGGTAGCTTTAATTGCACCTAATCCGGAATGTTGCCCCTAAAAACATTTCCTTATCATAATTGCTTCTACCATGGCTACAATGCTGCTTACATGTTTGTACACCAAGTTTATAGCTGTTTTTTCACTGTCTATAATTGCAACTAAATGAGACAGAAAATTATCGATAGCGATCTGCTATTTAGTAAACTGATGGAAAACAGCCAGGCAGGCATAGCTCTGCTTGATCCGAACTTTAACATTATTTACAGAAGTTCATCGGTAAGGCTTATTAATGGTTCGAAAGATGAAATGCGGTCAAAGCATTTGATGGATTTAGTCCACCCCTCAGACCGCCAAATGCTGCATATATTTCTGAATGAAATTTTAGCGGAAGAGAACCTATCTAAAACATGCACATTTAGGGCATTACATGCTGATGGGCATTACATCTGGCTGGAATGCGTTTGCACCAACATGCTTCACGAACCTCTTATCGAGGCTATCGCACTCAATTTCATCGACATAACCCATAAAAAGCAAGTTGAAGAAAGCCTGCACCAAACCATCAATGAGCTTTATGCTTACAAATACGCGCTCGATCAATCTGCTATTATAGCGATAACCGACCAGAAAGGAATAATACAACATGTTAATGATAATTTTTGCCAAATCTCTAAATATACAGCCGAAGAACTGTTAGGGCAAGACCACCGCATTATTAACTCCGACTATCACGACAAAGCCTTTATAAAAAACCTCTGGCATACCATAGCCAATGGAAAAACCTGGCGCGGCGAAATAAAAAACAAAGCCAAAGACGGGAGCTTTTATTGGGTTGATACCACCATTGTGCCCTTTTTAAACGAGCAAGGCAAGCCATACCAATACCTGGCCATACGGTCGGACATTACAGAACGTAAACTATCAGAAGAACGCCTGATGGCACTGAACCAGGATCTGCAAAATCATGCACGGGAACTATCTGTTTCAGAGAGAAGATATAGCGAATTGTTTCATTTAAGCCCGCTGCCGATGTGGGTTTTTGATCTTAACACCCTGATGTTTCTGGATGTGAACTTGGCCGCTATAAACCATTATGGTTATAGCAAAGAGGAGTTTTTATCTATGAACATTAAACAAATAAGGCCTGTCGGCGAAGAAGAGAAAGTTGATATTGCCCTTTCTGCAGCAAAACATAAAGGAGAATTTTATGCACATGATTATTTTAAACATCAAAAGAAAAATGGTGAAATAATTAGTGTAGATATTCAAAACACAGCGATTGAATACAAGGGTATGCCCGCACAGTTGATTTTAGCTATCGACGTAACAGAGCGCCTGAACTATACCAGGGCAATAGAAGAACAAAACAAAAAACTCACAGAAATTTCCTGGATCCAATCGCACGTGATCCGGGCGCCATTGGCAAAAATAATGGGGCTGATACCTTTAATTCTGGAGATGAAAGATAACGATGAAGAGAAGGAAAAGCTACTCCGGTTTCTGAAACTTTCTGCAGACGAACTTGATGATGTAATTAAGAACATTACCTCAATTACAAAATTGAGCTCCGAATAAAATTCTTATACCTTTTCAGACGAAGCCCTCTTAATCAATACCGTATCCAGCGTTTCGGTCACAAACTCGGTTACGGGGTACTTGCTTTCTATCACCTTAATCAGCATCTCGGTAGCAATTTGCCCGATCTGAAATGCCGGCTGGCGCACCACGGTCAGTGGTGGGTCAAACAGTTCGGCCACGTCCGAATTTGTAAAACCCGATATGGCAATATCTTCGGGCACCTTAACCTTAAATTTCTTTAAAATAGCCATGCAGCTGGTAGTAAGGCGATCGCTGGCTATAAATATAGCATCGGGGCGCTCATCTAAATTCAGGAGTTCTTTAATGGCTTCTTCTACCTCTTCCTGTATCATACCGCCGTGGTTGCAATGCTTAATCAGCTCGGGGCGATAGCAAACATTATGTTTCTCCAGCGCATCTTTATAACCCTCTAACCTTTTTTGGCTGATCATTAAATTGGCCGAATTGGTAAGATGCGCTATTTGCATAAAGCCAGAGTTTATTAAATGCTCAGTGGCTTCGAATGATCCTTTATAGTTATCTGCTGTTACTTTATGCGTATCAATATCAGCAGCAACCCGGTCGAAAAACACAATGGGGAAGCCTTTTTCGTGCAGGTATTTATATTGGGTAAGATCTGTTGTTTCTGATGATAGTGATACCAGCAAACCATCTACATGTCGCGACAATAAGTGCTGCACATTCGCGCTTTCGCGCGCGGCCGATTCATGCGTTTGCGTAATAATTACGTGGTAGCCACGGTTGTAGGCAATAGATTCGATCCCATTAATGGCTTGCGAAAAATAAGTATTGGCAACTTCGGCAACTACCACACCCAGCGAATGGCTTTTCTGATCTTTTAAACTAAGCGCAATAGGGTTTGGGCGGTAGTTAATTTTCTCGGCATACTCTAAAACCAGCTTCTTGGTTTCATTGCCAATTTCATAACTCCCGTTTAATGCCCTGGATACCGTTGAAGTTGATAACCCAAGCGCCTTCGCAATATCTTTAATAGTATAAGCCTGAAACATAATCAAGAGCTAATGTAGGCTTTTGGCCATACATAAACCATAAGTTATGCATGTTTATAATACAATTAATAATTTGCCCCGGGTACATTAAACGATTTCGCTTAACGAAAAACGTAAAATAAATAGTGTACTTTTTACATGCAATCGTTTCCGGGAACGATTGCACAGTTTTTATCTCCGATATTCTTTTTTTATTTAATTGGAGTAGTTAACCTTGTTTTAATTAAACCAAAATACAGGCAATTTTTAGGGCTCCATACGGGGGCTGTTGTCTCGAAACCAATTATAAAAAATTAACACCTTTTCGTTTTTGACGGCTGTATCATCCGATGTCAATTCGTTGGGAATGTTATATGTATTTGTGTAAAAACCAGAACCGAATTAAACGCACATATAAACCGAATTATGACTAAAACTTTACTTCACATTTGCTTATTGCTGATCCTATCGGTACCGGCGTGGGCGCAAAACCGGCAAATAACCGGGCAAGTTTTTGATAATGACACCAACGACCCCATTATTGGTGCCAGCGTAATTATCAAAGGCACTGCACAAGGTGGCCAAACAGATGTACATGGCGGGTTTAAACTTAGCATACCATCAAACGGTAACACCGTATTAATTATCCGTTACCTGGGTTACAAAACCGAAGAGGTTACCGTGGGCGATAAAACAACCCTCAGCGTAAAACTGAGCAGCAACTCACAACAACTTAATGAGGTTGTTGCCGTGGGTTTTGCCACCGTTAAACGCCGCGACCTTACCGGTGCTGTATCATCAGTAACCGCTAAACAGTTGAAAGATATCCCGGTTGCTTCGGCAGGCCAGGCACTGGCAGGCCGTTTGGCCGGTGTGCAGATCACCCAGTCAGAAGGTTCGCCTGATGCCGATATCCGGATCCGCGTACGTGGCGGCGGTTCTATTACCCAGGATAACTCACCGCTTTATATTATAGATGGTGTGCAGGTTGAAAATGGACTTAACAACATTGCTCCACAGGATATTGAATCGATCGATGTTTTAAAAGATGCTGCATCAACCGCTATTTATGGTGCGCGTGGTGCTAATGGTGTTGTAATTATCACCACCAAAGGCGGGCACGAACAGCGTACAACTGTAAGCTATAACGGCTATGTGGGTGTAAGCAATTTGGCGAAAGAATTAAAAGTAATGAGCCCTTATGATTTTGTGGTTTATCAATACGAGCGTAACCGTTTCAGCCCAAGTTCAGACAGTACAACCTATATTAAAGATTATGGCCGCAGTTTCGATTCGCTTTCGAGATATAAAAATGTACCTGCTGTAGATTGGCAAAAGGAAGCTTTAGGCCGTAGCGCATTGCAACAACAACACAACGTAAGCATCACTGGTGGTACCAAAACCACCCAGTTTAATATAAGCTTTACCAATGATCAGCACCAGGGAACAGTGCTGAACTCTAATTATACCCGTAACTTAATCAACTTTAGGTTTGATCATACCGCTTCAGATCATTTCAGGGTTGGTTTTAATGCCCGTTACAGCGCACAGGATGTTGATGGCGCGGGTACCTCAAACTCAGGTAGTTCGCCATATAACAACCTGCGTAATAGTGTTAAATACAGACCATTCAGCGTGCCCGGAGTACCAGACGACAGTATTGACCCTGCATATTTTGATGAAACCAACCAGGCAGGTAATAATATTGGTGTAATTAACCCTGTTGCCAACTCTAATGCGCAGTATCGTAAAAACTATCAAAACGTATTAGACCTTAACGGTTATGCAAATTATACCTTTAACAAATATTTTGCTTTCAAAACAACATTAGGGGTTGATATTAATACCCAAAAGCAAAACGCATTTGATGATGCCATTACCTTTAACGCCCGCATTAATGGCGGTGGCCAGCCTATGGCAGGTACCGTTAACAGCAGTACCAATACGCTCGATGTTTCGAACGTATTAACTTTTAATAACGCTGCCGCCAACTCAAAACACCACGATATTAATGTGATATTGGGTAATGAGTTTTATAACCTGCATACAGAGAGCACATCAAATCAATTTAAATTATTCCCGATAGGTATTGATCCGGTGACAGCCTTAAACCAGCTTAACCTGGGTACAATTATACCTACCTATCCATTGCAAACGTATGCTACCAGCCACCTGCTCTCTTTCTTCGGCAGGGCTAACTATGCGTACGATAAAAAGTACCTGGCATCATTTACCCTCCGTGCAGATGGTTCATCGAAATTTGCACCTGGCCGCCAGTGGGGATACTTCCCTTCAGGTTCATTCGCATGGAAACTGTCTGATGAGAACTTCATGAAAGATTTCCGGGCCTTAACCAACATCAAAGTAAGGTTAAGCTATGGTACATCGGGTAATAACCGTATTGCCGATTATCTGTACCAACCAGCCTTTAATGCCAATGCTTTATATGGACTGAATGAAAGCACTACAAGCATCGGCTTTAGTCCGGCATATCTTTTCAATCCATTATTGAAATGGGAAACTACCGTATCAAAAAACTTAGGTCTTGATTTCGGTATCCTGAAAGACCGAATCCAAATCTCCCTGGATGCTTATAACAATATCACCAAAAACCTGCTGATTAACGTACCGGTGCCTACCAGCTCTGGTTACGCAACCCAGTTACAGAATGTGGGTAAAACCGGCAACAAAGGGGTAGAGGCACAGATTAACGCAACCATTATCCAGAAGAAAAACTTTAGCTGGTCGGCCAACTTTAATATTTCTTACAACAGCAACAAAGTGTTGGCATTGGCTCCCGGCCAAACCTCTTACTTACAAAATTCAGGATGGGGCGTATCTGGCCAGCCTGCAGATTTTATCGTAAAAGTAGGTTCGCCGGTGGGTAGCGTATATGGTTACCAAAGCGATGGTTTCTACAAAACATCAGATTTTAACTATAATGCCGCAACACAAACATATACCCTTAAAGCAGGCGTTGCAGATCCATCTAAAGTTATCGGTACGGCGCAGCCCGGTTTAATAAAGTATAAAGACTTAAATGGCGATGGTGTAATTACCGATGCCGATAAAACTATACTGGGCACAACCAACCCACAAATTACAGGTGGTTTAAACCAATCGTTTACCTTCTGGAATTTCGACATGAGCGTGTTTGTAAACTTCCAGGCCAAAGCCAAGGTGCTTAACGCCAACGAAATTGAGTTTACCAACGGTTATACCTCAAATACCAACTTACTTGCCCAGGAAACAAGCCGCTGGAAAACTATCGACGCCAACGGTAACCAGGTTGAAAAAGTGGCAAACGGTGTAGTAACAGGTGCAGCACCTGGCGTACTTGATGCCTTAAATGCTAACGCTAAATATCCAATCCCGGTTACAGGAAGCGCGGCTTTCTACCCAACCTCATCGGCGGTTGAAAATGCAGCATTCCTGCGCATCAACAATATTACTTTGGGTTACTCTTTCAGAGGTGCATTCTTAACCCGGTTAAAAATAAGCAGGCTAAGAGTATACGCAACAGGCAACAACCTGGGCATTATTACCAGCTATTCTGGTTATGATCCCGATGTAAATACCCGCCGTGGTACGCCGGTTACACCGGGTGTTGATTATGCTGCTTATCCGCGCAGCCGCAGCTATTTATTTGGTGTCAACCTTACTTTATAATATTTGATTTATTACGATCATGAAAAAATATTCGCATAATTTACTGGCAGTGGTACTGGGTGTAACCCTTACCATGCTTGCCTCTTGTAAAAAGTATCTCGAAGAAAACCCTGTTGCATCATTCTCAACAGAATCAGCCTTTAGCAATGTAAACACAGCTACTGATGCTGTACTGGGCGTATACGCAAGGCTGGCCGGCGATAATGGTTATGGCATCAGGCTTAGCATGTATTATACAGTTGATGCCGATGATTTTGTTGGCCCCACAAGCAACGCAGCTCCCGACAATGACCGCCGCGATATTGCACGTTATGTTGCTACGCCATCTAACGGACAATTAGAGTTGCCGTTCGAAAATCTGTATACCGGTATCGAAAGAGCCAATATCTGTATAAAGTATATTCCGCTGATGTCGGCTTATACCAATGGCAGCGCTTCAGACCAAACTGCTTTAAAAAGATTATATGGTGAGGCTTTAACCCTGCGTGCACAATTCTATTTCGAACTGATCAGGAACTGGGGCGATGTGCCTGCGTCTTATATCCCATCTGCCGATCAGCCCACTTTAAAGATAGCCAAAACCAGTCAGAACGATATTTATGATCATATTATAGCCGACCTGTTAACCGCAGAAGGTCTGGTGCCTTGGCGTACCGAAATTGCTGCACGCGATGAGCGTATTACCAAAGGTGCTGTAAAAGGCTTACGTGCCCGTATTGCTTTATTTGCCGGTGGCTATTCATTAAAAAGCAACGGTACAGTCGACCGCCGCAGCGATTACTTAAAATACTACCAGATTTGCCACGACGAATGTGCTGATTTAATGGCCCGCCGCGATGCCCATAATTTGAACAGCAGTTTCCAAACCCTGTTTAAAAACTATGTTGATGCCCACACGCTCGACCCTACTTATGAGATTATGTTCGAAGTAGCAATGGCCGGTGGCTCGGGTGTTGCCGATAGTAAACTGGGTTATTACGATGGCCCGCGCAGTGTTAACGGAAGCACCAGTTATGGTAACTCGAGCTTAACAGCTACACCAACTTATTTCTATGCTTTCGACCAAAATGATACCCGCAGAGATGTAACCATTTGCCCGTATTTTACCAATATTGATGGGACCAAGGCATTACAAAAATTTACTACCATTACACTTGGTAAATTTAGAAGAGACTGGATTACCAACCCTGCAATAGCCCCAACATCGGCAGCGCAGTATTTTGGTATCAACTGGCCGATCCTTCGCTTTGCAGACATCCTTTTAATGTTTGCCGAAACAGAGAACGAAATTAATGGCGGTGCAACTGCCGCTGCTGTAAACGCTTTAAAAGAAGTTAGGACCCGTGGCTTTGGTGGTAATGCGACCTTAATTGGCACCATCCCTACTGATAAAGCGGGTTTCTTTAATGCCATTAACAACGAACGTTTATTTGAGTTTGGCGGCGAGGGTATCCGTAAGTATGATCTGATCCGTTGGAACATCTTCCTGCCAACAATAACAACTGCACGTAATAACATGACGTTAATGCTGAACAAGCAAGCGCCTTATGCCAACCTGCCGCAATCAATGTATTATCAAAATGCATCACAAACTTTGGTTTATGGCAATTCCTTATATGCGCCAACACCATCGGCAACGCCAACCGGTTATACCAAAGTTGCCTGGATAAGCAATATTACTGCGGCATACATTACCAGTGATGCACAGGCTTATAAAACAGGGCATAGCGAGTTGCTGCCGATACCACAGCAATCTATCGATGCCAACCCGTTACTAACTCAAAACCCAGGATACTAATTATTGATTTATTATTTAAGGCTGCCCCAATTTGCGGGGCAGCTTTTACTATTTTAAACATCGCCCATGAAAAAGCTACCTATCATACTTACCCTGCTTCTTTTTATCCAGCTGCATCACGCCTACCCGGCAGATCGGGACAGCACGCTGGCTTTCCCCGGTGCCGAAGGTTACGGTAAATATACCACCGGTGGCCGCGGCGGTAAGGTGTACGTAGTTACCAATTTAAATGATAGCGGCGAAGGCAGCTTACGCGATGCCATCCAGCAAAAAGGCCCGCGCATTGTGGTATTTGCCGTGTCTGGTACTATTGCGTTGGAGTCGAAACTCACTATCAGCAATAATAATATTACCATAGCCGGACAAACCGCACCTGGCGATGGTATTTGTTTAAGAAACTACACTACAACTATTAACGCAGATAACGTAATTGTACGCTATATGCGTTTTCGTATGGGCGATGAACGTAAGTATGAGGATGATTCTTTCAACGGGCGAAGCCATAAAAATATCATTATTGATCATTGCTCTATGAGCTGGTCGATAGATGAAACGGCTTCGTTTTACTACAATAAAAACTTCACCATGCAGTGGTGTATCATTGCCGAAAGTTTAGATCATTCATTTCACTCTAAAGGCCCGCACGGCTATGGCGGTATTTGGGGTGGCGAACGCGCAACCTTTCATCATAACTTACTGGCCAGCCATACCAGTCGTAACCCTCGCTTCAGCGGTTCTGAAACCGTACCTAACCCAGCTGATGAACTGGTTGATTTTATCAACAACGCCATCTACAACTGGGGTGGCAACAGCACTTATGGTGGCGAGCGGGGCAAATACAACATGATTAACAATTATTACAAACCTGGCCCGGCTACTACTAAAACATTCAATCGCATTTTAAATCCCTGGGCGCCATTCGGCAAATATTATTTAACCGGAAATGTGTTAGTAGGGAATGCAAAAGTAACAGCCGATAACTGGCAGGGTGTGCAAGGCCAAAAGGACGAATCTGTTGGGATTGCCAAAGCAGATACAGCATTGAAGACGGCGTTGATAGATCATATCCAATCTGCCGAAGATGCTTATCATTCCATCCTACAAAAAGCAGGCGCAAACCTGCACCGCGATCCGGTTGATTTACGCACTTTACAGGATGTTGCCACCGGCACAGCCAAAGAAGGTAAAGACCGAAATGGTATTATCGATTCGCAAAAAGATGTTGGCGGCTGGCCCGAGCTAAAATCGTTACCAGCACCTGTGGATACCGACCACGACGGCATACCCGATGCCTGGGAAAAACAACACGGCCTTAACCCGAATGATGCTGCCGATGGCGCGGCTTATAAACTTGACAAGCAATACACTAACCTCGAAGTTTACCTAAACAGCTTAGTAAAAGACGTAATATGAATACCCCTATATTAAAGAAATATCTCGCTTATAGTCTTGTTATTGTTGGATTAGCTTTTGCCGCTTTTAAGCTGCCGCAAAAGCATATTACCGTCTACATGATCGGCGATTCTACCATGTCTATCAAAGAAAAACGTGCCTACCCCGAAACCGGCTGGGGTATGCCTTTTGCCAATTTCTTCGATACCACAGTTACCATTGATAACCGCGCCAAAAACGGCCGCAGTACCAAATCATTTATTGCCGAAGGTTTATGGCAGCCTGTTGCTGATAATTTGAAAGAAGGTGATTACCTGTTTATCCAATTCGGGCACAATGATGAAGTAAAAACCAAGGCCACCTATACTTCTGAAGAAGATTATAAAAAATATCTATTACAGTTTGTAACTGTTGCCCGCAGCAAAAAGGCGATCCCGATTTTGATTACCCCGGTAACCCGCAGGCAGTTTGATGCGAATGGAAAAGTAATCGCCACACATCCTATCTACACCCCACTGGTAAAACAGGTAGCGCAAGAAAATCATGTGTTACTAATAGACCTCGACCAAAAAAGCCAGGATCTATTACAGGAATTAGGCCCTGACAAATCACAGCTACTTTACAATTATTTAGTAGCCGGCGAACATCCTAACTATCCCGATGGTAAGCAAGACAACACCCATTTCAGCGAACTCGGCGCCCGCCGTATAGCCGAGTTGGTATTGGCCGAAGTACGTACAGTAGCACCTGAATTAGCCGAACGCATTATCAAACCAAAACCAGTTACCAAATGAGATTCGGGTTATTAATGCTGTTTTGCGTTTGTCTGTCTGCAACCTTCGCCCAAACCAAACGGTTTGTTGTTGCTGCGGATGGCAGTGGTAATTATAAAACCGTACAACAGGCTATTAATGCCGTGCCCGATAGCAGTAAACAGACTACCGTTATCTATATTAAAAAAGGAATCTATAAAGAAAAACTGGTATTGCCTGCTACCAAGCTACATGTGCAAATGATTGGTGAAGACAAGGATAAAACCATCCTTACTTACGATGATTACCACGCCCGTAAAGACAGTACCGGCAAAGAGATTGGCACCAGCGGTTCGGCCAGTTTTTTTATTTATGGCTCTGATTTTAGTGCCGAGAATTTAACTTTCGAAAACTCTGCCGGGCTTACGGCTGGTCAGGCTGTGGCGGTTTGGGTGGCGGGCGATCAGTCGTTTTTTAAGAACTGCCGCTTTCTTGGCTTTCAGGATACATTGTACACCTTCGGGCCAGGCAGCCGCCAATTTTATTTGGACTGTTATATCGAAGGTACGGTCGACTTTATTTTCGGGGCTGCTACGGCTTGGTTTCAAAACTGCACTATCTATTGCAAAAAGGGCGGTGGTTATGTTACCGCGGCATCAACTCCTAATGGTGCAGCTTACGGCTATGTATTTAAAAACTGCAAGATAACCGGCGATGCGCCTGATGAAAGTTTTTACCTCGGCCGGCCGTGGCGGCCATACGCCAAAGTGGTTTATATCAATTGCGATTTAGGCCCACAGATCAAAGCCGTAGGCTGGGATTTCTGGAGAAATGAAGCCAATAAAGCAACTGCCTATTATGCCGAATACAAGAATACAGGTGCAGGTTTTAAACCTAACGGGCGGGTTAGCTGGTCGCATCAATTGACTGATGACGAAGTAAATCAATACACCGCTAAAAAAGTTTTAGGCGGCACAGATAACTGGAACCCTTTAAAAGATAAATAGGTATGCGAAAAATACTATTTATTTTCTGTTGTTTCTTTGCCTTGCAAGTAAAGGCGCAAACCATCACTTACCCTGCCGAACTAACCGTATCTGCCGATGGTAGCGGCAGTTATAAAACTATACAGGAAGCTGTGAATTCGGTACGTGACCTTTCGCAGAAACAGGTGATCATTCATATTAAAAAAGGGATTTACCACGAAAAACTGATGATCCCATCGTGGAAAACCCATATCTCATTAATTGGAGAAGACGCGGTTAATACCATCATCACTAATAACGATTATTCGGGCAAGGCTTACCCGGATGGTAGGGATGCTTTTGGGAAAGATAAGTTCAGTACCTATACTTCATACACTGTGTTGGTGCAGGGCAATGATTGTGTGCTCGAAAACCTGACCATCGAAAACGCCGCAGGCCGGGTTGGGCAGGCCGTTGCTTTACATGTAGAAGGTGACAGATGTGTAATTAAAAACTGCCGTTTACTGGGCAATCAGGACACCTTGTATGCAGCTACGAGTAACAGTCGACAGTTATACCAGAACTGTTATATCGAAGGCACCACCGATTTTATTTTCGGCGAAGCCATAGTGGTATTCCAGGATTGCACCATTAAAAGTTTAATCAATTCGTACATCACGGCAGCAGCAACTTCACCCCAACAGCAGTTTGGTTTTGTGTTTTTGAGTTGCAAGCTGATAGCTGATACATCGGCTACCAAAGTATATCTCGGCAGGCCCTGGCGGCCTTATGCCCAAACGGTATTTATCCATTGCGAACAGGGTAGCCATATTTTACCTGAAGGCTGGAACCCATGGAAAGGCGATGTCATGTTCCCCGATAAAGAGAAGACCACCTTTTATGCAGAGTATGGAAATACAGGTGCAGGCTCATCTACTAAAGACCGTGTAAAATGGTCAAGACAACTAAGCGCAAAAGAAGCACAACGTTATACCATTAAAAATGTATTGAGCGGCTCAGACCATTGGGAACCATGAGCCAGATAAATGATAAAACGATAGTTAACCGTGCAATCGTTTCCGGGAACGATTGCATAAATAATTATACCCGATTAATATTTTAACCGTAAAAAACTAATTAGAATTGCTTGAAATGAGCTTTTTCGAAGGCCATCCAACCAATCAGAAACCAAATTATCTGAAGAGATATTTATGAAGATATTTAATAAAACCGGCAGCTGTTTGCTGTTGGCCGTACTACTTTTTACTGGCGCAGAAGCACAAAATACATCTCCCAAAAAACAAGTGCAATCTGCTGCCTTTGGTGGTATGGTTTTGCCCAAAGTGCAGCAACCTATGTTTAAAAAAGATACGATCAATATTATACGTTTTGGTGCCAAAGCCGATGGTATCACATTAAATACCTCGGCTATTAATAGTGCTATTAACGCTTGCAATAAAGCAGGCGGCGGCGTGGTGGTAGTACCAACAGGGATTTGGTTAAGCGGGCCAATTGTATTGAAAAGCAATGTAAACCTGCACATCAACCGCGATGCTATTTTGCTCTTCACCAAAGATTTCGATCAATACCCATTGGTAGCCGGTAACTGGGAAGGCTTGCCATCAGCACGTAACCAGTCGCCTATCTCGGGTAAGAACCTGGAGAACGTGGCTATCACCGGTTCGGGCATTATAGATGGCAATGGCGATGCCTGGCGCATGGTTAAAAAAGATAAATTAACCGATACGCAATGGAAAAACCTGGTGGCATCTGGCGGTTTAGTGAGCGAAGATAAAAAGACCTGGTACCCATCAGAAAAAACGGTTAAAGGCACACAAACCAAACAGCCGGGGGTATTGCTGAATGGCAAAACGGTTAAAGATTTTGAGGATATTAAAGACTTTCTTCGCCCTAATTTGATTGTACTGGAAAGTTGTAAAAAAGTATTGCTGGAAGGCGTTACTTTCCAAAACTCACCGGCATGGAACCTGCACCCTTTATTATGTACCGATATTACCGTGCGCAATGTACAAGTTAAGAATCCCTGGTATGCACAAAATGGCGACGGCATAGATCTGGAATCGTGCAAAAATGCTCTGATCGAAAACAGCACTTTTGATGTTGGCGACGATGGCATCTGCATCAAATCGGGCCGTGATGAGGAAGGCCGCAAACGCGGTATCCCAACTGAAAATGTGATTGTGCGTAACTGCATTGTTTACCATGCACATGGTGGTTTTGTAATCGGCAGCGAAATGTCGGGTGGGGTGAAGAATATGATTGTATCTAATTGCTCTTTCATCGGCACAGATATTGGCCTGCGTTTTAAAACTACCCGCGGTCGCGGTGGTGTGGTGGAAAAGATCTATATCTCAGACATTAATATGAAAGATATTGTAGGCGAAGCCCTGCTGTTCGACATGTATTACGAAGCTAAAGACCCGGTGCCCCTGGCTGGCGAACAGCGTGCTGCACCAGTGGTAGAAACGTTCCCGGTTACTGACGCTACACCTTTGTTTAAAGATTTTCATGTGCGAAACGTAGTTTGCAACGGTGCAGCCAAAGCCATTTTTGTGCGCGGCTTACCCGAAATGAACATCGCTGATATTTACCTCGATAACATGGTGATCAAAGCTAAAAAAGGTATGGAATGTACCGAAGCGACAGGCATCCATTTAAAAAATGTGCAGTTATTAACAGATAATACCAACCCGGTTATCAGCATCAATAACAGCAATAACATTACGTTCGATGTTTTGAAATATCCCATTGGAGGCGACCTTTTATTTAAAATAGGTGGAGAAAAAACTAAAGGGATCAGTGTAAAAAACACATGGGCAGGTGGTGTCAAAAACAATGTTGAGTTTACTGATGGCGCCACCGAACAATCATTTATAATGAATTAACGGATGAAGAAGATCATTTATATATTACTACTTCTTGGCTGTGTGAAATTATCCAATGCACAGGAAAAGCCATTGTCACAACGCATGGCTGCTACGGCTATGACTTTGTGGAAAGATACCCTGCCATCGGGCAAGTGGACTTACGACCATGGTGTAATATTGAAAGGTGTTGAAGGCGTTTGGATGCAAACCGGCGACGGCATGTACTTTAAATACATGCAGCATTGTATGGATCAGTTTGTGACGGCTGATGGAAACATTAAAACCTACAAACTTGAAGATTATAACCTGGATAATATTTTATGCGGCCGTATCCTGCTTACCCTCTACAAAGTAACCGGCAGCGAAAAATACTATAAAGCTGCCACCCAATTACGGGAGCAATTAAAAGGGCAGCCCCGCGTACCCGAAGGTGGTTTCTGGCATAAAAAGCGTTATCCTAACCAAATGTGGCTGGATGGGCTTTACATGGGCGAACCGTTTTATGCTGAATATGTAGCTACCTTTCATGATGATGCTGCATTTGATGATATAGCCAATCAGTTTATCCTGATGGAAAAACAGGCGCGTGATGCAAAGACTGGGTTGCTTTTCCATGCCTGGGATCAAAGTCACCAGGAAAAATGGTCTAACCCGAAAACCGGTGTTTCGCCAAATTTTTGGGGGCGTGCCGATGGCTGGTATGCGATGGCATTAGTTGATGTGCTGGATTATTTCCCGGCTCAAAACCCAAAACGTGCTGAGTTGATTGCTATCCTGAACCGCTTATCCATCGCCATTAAAAAATACCAGGACCCGCAATCAGGATTATGGTATCAGATCCTGGATAAAGCCGGTGTAAAAGGCAATTATCCCGAAGCTTCTGTATCCAGCATGTTTGTGTATGCTTTAGCTAAAGGCACGCGCAAAGGTTATTTGCCAGCCACAGATATGGTTGTTGCACAAAAAGGATATAAGGCCACAGTGAGCAAATTTATTGAGACAGATGCCAACGGCTTGGTTAATTTGAACGGCACGGTTAGCGTTGGCGGCTTGGGTGGTAAACCTTACCGCGATGGCAGCTATGAATATTATCTGAGCGAAAAGGTAGTACAAAACGACCCGAAAGGCGTTGGCGCTTTTATATTGGCCAGTGTAGAGATTGAACGATTAGCCCACCTGAATGAAGGCAAAGGAAAAATTGCCTTATTAGATAGCTATTTTAATAATGAGCACAAAAATGATGTAACCGGCAAAAGCATGCCTTTCCATTACAAATGGGATGAGGTGTCGAATAGCGGTTTTTCATTTATGGCTCATTTGTTTAATAACGAGGGTGTAAGTACGCAAACGCTCTATGATGCCCCGGATGCCGATAATCTTAAAAAGGCTAACATCTACATCATTGTAGACCCCGACATTCCGAAGGAAAACCCTGATACCAAATACATCGAAACGCCACACATTAAAGCCATCAGCGAATGGGTAAAAGCGGGTGGCGTATTATTGGTGTTGAACAATGATACCGGAAATGCTGAGTTTAAACATTTGAACCAGTTGATGGCCAAATTCGGCATCCAGTTTAATGAGGATAGCCGTAACCATGTGCAGGGTACACAGTTTGAGCAGGCTGCTATTACCATCCCGGCAGGTAACGCCATATTCCCCAATGTGCAGAAGGTTTATATCAAGGAGATTAGCACGCTGAAAGTTACCGCGCCTGCACAATCTGCTTTGACGGATAAAGGTGATATAATTATCGCGACGGCAAAATATGGCAAGGGTACCGTGTTTGCCGTGGGCGACCCCTGGTTTTATAATGAGTATGTAGATGGCCGCAAACTGCCTGCCGAGTACCAGAATTACGAGGCTGCAAAAGAACTGGTGCAATGGGCGGTGAAACAAATACCAACCGCTAACAAAAAGTAAAGCCGGCAGAAAGAACGATACCCCGAATAGAAAAAACGATATGATTTTAACCCGATATAATCTTAAAAAAATTGATGTCCCGGATCTGGTGGTGCCCGATGAAGAACTTTTCGATTTGCCCGAAAAGGTATTGCAATTTGGCACAGGTGTGCTTTTAAGAGGCTTACCGGATTATTTTATAGATAAAGCTAACCGCGAAGGCATTTTCAATGGCCGTATTATGGTTGTTAAATCGACTGACACTGGTTCGGCATCCGATTTTGAGCGCCAGGACGGGTTGTATACTTTATACATTAAAGGCATACAGAACGGTGTAGAGATTGATGAGCAGATCATCAATTCATCCATAAGTCGGGTGCTTTCGGCTACTAAAGATTGGGAAACTATTTTAAGGGCTGCTCATAACCCACATCTGCAGGTCATCATCTCTAACACAACAGAAATTGGCATCCAACTGGTGCAGGATGATATTACGCGCCACCCTCCGGTATCATTCCCGGGTAAGTTGCTGGCTTTACTTTACGAGCGATACAAAGCTTTCGGTGCAAGCAGTAAAAGCGGTTTGATTATCATTCCTACAGAATTGATTGTAGATAATGGCAAAAAACTGGAGTCGATCGTACTGGAACTGGCCCACCTCAATAAGCTTGAACCTGCATTTATGGATTGGCTGGAAAGCCACAATCATTTCTGTAACTCGTTGGTAGACCGCATTGTGCCAGGCAAACCACAGTCAGAACAAAATGATGCTTACGAGCAGGAATCGGGCTACGAAGATGGCCTGCGAACCATTGCCGAGCCTTATTGCTTATGGGCTATTGAGGGTGATGAAAAGGTTAAAGCTATATTGTCATTCGCGCAAGCGCACAAGGGTGTTATTGTTACTCCTGATATTGGCATTTACCGCGAATTGAAATTGCGCTTGCTGAACGGTACACATACGTTAAGCTGCGCCATCGCTTTCTTATCAGGATTTAAAACGGTGAAAGAAGCGATGGATAACCCGGAATTTTTGCAATTCATCAATCAATTAATGGTGAACGAAATTGCTCCGGCTATTCCTTATGCAATTGATGAACAAGATAAAACGGAGTTTATCCAAACGGTAATAGATCGTTTCCGTAACCCGAATATTGAACACCAATGGTTGAGCATTTCGGCACAATATTCGTCGAAAATTAAGATGCGGGTATTGCCTTTGCTGCTTAATCATTATCAAAACAGTAATGCCGTGCCCGAAAGTTTTGCGTTTGGATTTGCTGCCTTTCTGAGATTTGTGAAAGTTACAGCTGATGCAGATGGTAATTATACGGGCAGTATTAACGGTAATGGCTATACCGTAACTGATAGTAATGCAGCATTTTTTGCCAAAGCCTGGGCTAATGCATCTACCAAAACCGTAGTAAACCAAATATTAAAAGATACCATCCTTTGGGGAACCGACCTTACCCGTTTAAAAGGATTTAAAGAAGCTGTGAGCCAAAAACTGGAAACAATACTGGAGTTGGGCACATTACAAATACTAGCAGATATTGAACTAAAAAAATAGCCCGATGAGACAATGGATATTAAAGGTGCATCCGGCAGATAACGTACTGGTTGCCCTGACAGATTTGAAAGCCGGGGAAGAAGTAAGTTACGAAGACAACACCTATAAGCCTGCGGAGTTTATACCCGCCAAACATAAATTCGCCATTAATGCTATCCCTGCAGGGGCGAGCATTACCATGTATGGCGTGCTGGTTGGCAAGGCACAATCTGACATTGCAGCAGGTGGTTTGTTGAGTACTGCCAATGTAAAACATGCGGCCAATAGTTTTTTAACAGAACAACATCAATACAGCTGGCACAAGCCAGATAACAACAAATTTGCTAACCGCACTTTCAACGGGTTTCATCGCGAAGACGGCAGCGTTGGCACGGCCAATTACTGGCTTATTGTGCCGATGGTATTTTGCGAGAACCGTAATGTAGAGGTTTTGCAGGAAGCATTGATTAAGCCTTTGGGCTATGGCCGAAAAAAATCGTATGAATTAAAGGCGCAAAACCTGATTAACAAAATTAAATCGGGCGTAAGCGTTGATGAAGTATTATACACTGAGATTGAGCCCGACATTGAGGTGGTGGGGAGCAGCAGGTTATTTCCGAATGTAGATGGTATAAAATTTTTGAATCACAGTGGAGGATGCGGGGGTATTCGCCAGGATTCTATTACCCTTTGCGGATTGCTGGCCGGCTACATAACCCACCCCAATGTTGCGGGGGCAACTGTTCTTAGCCTGGGTTGCCAGAACGCGCAGGTAAGCATTTTGGAAGAAGAAATTAAAAAACGCTCTCCCGATTTTAACAAGCCGATTTACGTGCTTGATCAACAAAAAACCGGAACAGAGACTGATTTATTGGATAAGGCCATTCGGCAAACCTTGGCCGGTTTAATGCTGGCTAACCAAAACACACGTAAACCTGCGCCATTGAGTAAACTGACTATTGGATTGGAATGTGGTGGTTCTGATGGCTTCTCTGGCATCTCAGCAAATCCGGCCATTGGTTATACGTCAGATTTGCTGGTGAGTTTGGGCGGTTCAGTGATCCTGTCCGAATTCCCGGAACTTTGTGGTGTAGAGCAGAACATTGTTGACCGCTGTGTAGATACGGATAAGGCAGAACGTTTTACCAATCTGATCCGCACATACAGTCAGCGCGCTGAGGAAGCAGGTTCGGGCTTCGACATGAACCCTTCGCCGGGTAATATTAAAGATGGCTTGATCACCGATGCTATCAAATCGGCAGGGGCGGCAAAAAAAGGCGGCACTTCGCCGGTTGTGGATGTGTTGGATTATCCCGAAAAAGTAACCAAACCGGGGCTTAATTTATTGTGTACACCGGGCAACGATGTAGAGTCAACAACGGCCGAAGTAGGCTCCGGGGCTAACATTGTTTTGTTTACTACCGGCCTCGGTACGCCAACAGGTAACCCGATTGCGCCAGTGGTTAAAATTGCCAGTAATACCACACTTTACAAACGCATGAGCGATATCATCGACATTAATACCGGCACCATTATAGAGGGCGAGGAAACCATTGAGCAGGCTGGCGAACGCATCTTGGATTATGTAATTAAAGTTGCCAGCGGCGATATTGAGGTAAGCGCTGTAAAACACGGTCAGGATGATTTTATCCCCTGGAAACGCGGGGTATCTTTATAAAAGAGATTTGTTATAAAACAAAAGGTCTGCTATAAAATAATAGCAGACCTTTTTATTGGGAGCGTTTTTGTTTATTAAAATTTAAAGTACGACTCTGCATTAAAGTAGCAGATGTCTTTGATGATCTTGCCTATCCATTCGGGATTATCGGGCAGTTCACCATTTTCTACATCAGTACCTAACAGGTTACATAGTAAACGTCTGAAATACTCGTGGCGTGGGTACGATAAAAAGCTGCGCGAATCGGTAAGCATGCCAACCAAACGGCTTAGTAAACCCATTGATGATAGCGCGTTCAGTTGACGGGTCATACCATCCTTTTGGTCTAAAAACCACCATGCCGAACCAAACTGTATTTTTCCGGCAACTGATCCATCATTATAATTGCCAATCATGGTGGCCATTAATTCGTTATCAGATGGGTTTAAATTATAGAGGATAGTTTTGGCCAGCTGATCTGTGCTGTCTAATCGGTTCATAAATTTGGCGATAGATTGTGCCTGTTTAAAATCGCCGATAGAATCGTAACCGGTATCTGGTCCGCTTAACTGGTAGGCACGTACATTGTTATTGCGTAAAGCGCCGAGGTGATATTGCTGAACCCATCCTTTCTCATGGTCCCACATCGCAAACTCGTACAGCATGGCCGATTTAAACTTCAGGATTTCGCCCGGCATTAATACTTTGCCTGTACGGATCTTATCAAAAATTATGCGGATCTCATCCTGTGTATAGTCCTCAGCATAAATCTGTTCAAGCCCATGATCAGATACACAACATCCATTGGCTGCAAAATAATCGTGGCGTTTTTTTAATGCTTTCAGGTAATCGTTATAATCAAAAATTGCGATGTCGCTAACAGCTTCCAGCTGATTGATATAATTATTCAGCGCTGTTAAATCATCGGCATTCATAGCTTTATCCGGCCTGAAGGCCGGGAATACTTTAGTGCCCCAGCCGCTACTTGCTATCTGTTGATGGTGTTCTAAATTATCAATAGGATCATCAGTTGTACAAATCACCCTCACATTCATTTTGCTAACCAGGTTGCGCACGCTGTATTCGGGAGTTGCCAGCTTTTCATTACAACGCTCGTATATGCTTTTAGCCGTTTCGGGCGAAAGCAGGTCGTGAATATCAAAGTATCTTTGCAGTTCAAGGTGGGTCCAATGATATAAAGGGTTACGCAGCGTATAAGGTACTGTTGCAGCCCATTTTTCAAATTTCTCCCAGTCAGTACGCTTGCCGGTAACAAATTCTTCGGCAACGCCATTGGTACGCATAGCACGCCATTTATAATGATCGCCACGCAGCCATACATCGGTTAAGTTGCTAAACTGTATATCGGCTGCAAGCTGTGCCGGATCCAGATGGCAGTGGTAATCTATAATGGGCATTGCCGCAGCATAAGTATGGTACAAATGTTCGGCAGTTTTATTCTCAAGCAGAAAGTTTTGATCTAAAAAAGATTTCATAAAAGGCATTACGTCAATACCGGCATCCATCAAAATATAGCCGGATAAATACTTGGTTTATACTTTGTAAACAGTAAATGTAATGCGGGGGCAATGGTTTAGCAAGCTTAGCGGAGGGATAATTTACGCAAACGTTTCCGTAGTAATGAATTGTCTGCCAAGTCTCATATTTCTGAAATAATTCAGTTTTTATTAAATAAATTTTGGAGTTAATAAACTTAGTGTTACTTTTACACTAAGTATTAAAAACGTCTTCTCATAATTTTAGGTTTATAATTGGTTAGTAAAAGCTCCTGCCCATCAGGAGCTTTACTTATTTTATAGGGTTTGATAAAGTATCTTGAATTTCACTTCTCTTTAATTTTTTTAATACATTCGCCGCCCTTTAATTTTTTTTATCTTATTTTCTGCTGATATGAGTTTTCTATACGGAATTGATTTTGGAACAACCAACTCTGCGCTCGCTATTTATAATGAGGAAACCAAAGAGATCCAGGAGACCATCATTATCCCTTCGCTTATCTATTTTTACCGCCAACCAGATCCAGCAAGCGATAAAAATTATGTAGTAGGCGAAGAAGCAATTTCGGCATACCTTAACGATGATATGAAAGGGCGTTTCATTAAATCGGTTAAGCAAGTTTTATCAAGAAGCAGTTTTACAGAAACGCGGATCCACAATAAACGCTATAATGCTGCCGACCTGGTGGCTATTATTCTAAAAGAGCTTAAAGAAAGAGCCGACCAATTAATTGGTGAAGATTGCCGGAAAGCAGTAATTGGGCGCCCTGTTTTTTTTGATGACGATGACGTACAAAAAGACACCTTAGCACAAACCCGCCTGAGTAAAGCAGCCGAACTTGCAGGCTTTAACCAGGTACGCTTCCAATTTGAACCTATTGGGGCTGCTTTTGCCTATGAAAAAACACTGGCACAAAAAGAAAATGTATTAGTAGCCGATTTGGGTGGCGGTACCACAGATTTTACTTATTTAATCCTCGATCCGCAGAAAACAGGGAGCAAAGACCGGAAGAACGACATGATGGCTACAGGTGGTATTTACATCGGCGGCGATAGTTTTGATTCTGCCTTTATGTGGGAGAAGGGCACACCATATTTCGGCAAGCACACACAATACGAGGCCACGCCCGGCAAAGTGCTAATTGTACCTAAATCGCTTTTTGCCAACATCTGCTCATGGGAGCAAATGAACTTTTTTAACGGACCGCGCATTAAAAAGGATATTGAGGATTACTATTATTACTCGGGTAACGACCGCAAATTTAAAAATCTGATCACCCTTATTGATAACAATCTGGGTTATTCTGTATTTCAATCTATCGAGAAAACGAAGGTTACCCTTACCAGCGCTGATAGCGCCACATTTAGTTATCATAATATGGATATTGAGATCGAAGAGGAAATTACTCTGCCGGTTTATGAGCAGATTATAGCCAAAGATGTAGAGCGGATTGAAAATTACCTGAATGAGTTTATGATGCAGAATAATATAAAAGCTGAAAATATCGACAGTCTTTTTTTAACAGGGGGTACATCAATGGTTGGCAGTATCCAAACATTATTTCAAACTAAATTCCCGAATGTTAAACTAAATTCGGGCGATAACTTTAAAAGTGTGGCTAAGGGTTTGGCTTATAGTGGCTACTTGTTTCAGGAGTGATATTTATATACTCCTAAACAGAGTGAGTAAACGTCCAAGAATCTACAGGTTAATGTTATCTTTATGCTCTGCACAAACCTCAGGAACCCAGCATGGAAGCTCAACAAAAAAGACTTTGGCAAAAACCAGAGGTGATCATTATATCTGCAAACCGCGAAATTAATGGGGGTGCGAGCTCAAGATATCATGAAGCAGGCCACTATGGAGGTCACTTTTATATATCAACCACTGTAGTGGGTGGCATGAAAGATACTGGTAGTATGGCTTTTAACAACGCCCATTCGTAATTATTGAGATGCTGTTTACTCAATCATGATTGGTTAAATATTTAACAGAATATTTGGCTAAATTGATCTCGCGCTAAACCAATCATGAAAACATTTTTTACGCTGCTTATCGGGCTTTGATCGCTTCCGATGTAAAATCGGGATGTTCTGAACCAACTGAGTTAAATATCTTAAACCAAAAAAGCCTAACATTTCTGTTAGGCTTTCGTGGAAACTACTGGGTTCGAACCAGTGACCACTCCCGATGTAAAATCGGGATGCCCTGAACCAATTGAGTTATAAGTAAAAAGCCTCTCAGATTTCTCTGAAAAGCTTTCTCAAAAGTGGGAACTACTGGGTTCGAACCAGTGACCCTCTGCTTGTAAGGCAGATGCTCTGAACCAGCTGAGCTAAGCTCCCATTGGTGGATTACACTTCGCGTTCCCGGTGATCACTTCCGATTTAAATCGGAATGCTCTGAACCAGCTGAGCTAAGCTCCCTCCTTATATATTTGAATTGCTTTTCAAATCAGTCCCGATTAATCGACGGGGATGCTCTGCTTTACTCTGCAACGTTCCCAAATGTTTTGGGACTGCAAATATAGGATGTATAATTTATTTTGCAAGTACGCTCGTCAGAATTATTGCATTTATTTGTTTCAGCACACCATTAGCTTCACTACAATTTAGGTTCAAATAAAAATATGCACCCACTTAGGGTAGCACAACAGCCTCTTTCTAAGCAGGCGGCAGTAAATTTAAATATGAAACAAATGCTGTGGTTGCTGTGCTTTACTTTTTGCTATACCTGTGTATTTTGCCAAACTCGCACAGATAGCTTACCGAACCCAAAGAAAGAAGAAAAAAAGGTAGAGTTACGGGTGATGCCTTATCTGAGCTACAACAGAAACCTGAAGGCGATGGTTGGGGCTATCCCCATGATGATGTATAAGCTTAATGGTAAGGATACTGTTTCCCCTAAATCATTGTCGGGCATGACGGGGATTTATACCACCAATAATTCTTATTTTGTTTCCCTTTTTAATAAATGGTATTTCGCCGAAGACAGGTGGCGTTTAAAGTTATTTGCACTAACCGGCAATAAAAACTCACAGTTTTTTGTTGATGATATTGATGTGCCCGACTTTTATAATTACGGTACCAAAACCACTGTAATTAGTGTAGGTGTGCAGCGCAAAATTATAAAGGCTCTTTATGGTGGCTTATCTTATACCTATGCACATTACAATACAGTTTACCAGGATAGTATAGCGCCGGCCAGTACATCGCACACCAATGGCTTGGTATTAAATTTATTATATGATACCCGGAATACGGTGTATTATCCAACTAAAGGCGACAAAATAAACGTAGGCTGGACAACCTATCCCACTTGGTTCGGTAATGCGGTTGAGGCGAATAAAGTTTCGTTAGAATATGATAAATATTTCCCCGCCCGTGCCAACCACGATGTTTTTGCCGCCCGCCTGCTTGGCAAATTTGGGTTGGGAAATATATCATTTGAGCAACAGGTTACGCTGGGTAATAATGATATAAGGGGCTACTCAGAAGGTAAGTACCGGGGCGATGGTTTAATGGATATACAGGGCGAATACCGTTTTAACTTTGGCAAAAAGATGGGATTGGTGGGCTTTGCCGGTTTGGCTACCATTTATGGTTCTGATACGCCAAGCTTTAACTGGAAGCTTTACCCCGGCGTTGGGGTTGGGTACCGGTATAATGCCTTTAAAAGCTCTAAATTTAACGTGGGGCTTGATGGTGCCGTGGGGAAGGGTGATTACGGTATTTATTTTAGAATCGGAGAAGCATTTTAGTGTTTATCAACTCTTTGGCCTGCCAAAAAACAAAATATAACCATCTGTATCACTAAGCTCAAATCCCCGCAAACCATCGGTATCATCCTGAAGGGTTTGGCTGAAAACAACGCCGGCAGCACGGTACTCCTCATACAAAGCATCCGGATCGGAAACAGAAATAAAAGCATCCCAGCGCGCCCAGTTATACCTGGTATGGTTGGGCAGTGGTTCGCCACTTGATTTGAGCATAAGCGATATCGGGCCGCGGCCAATCATGGCAAAATATGGTTCCTCTTCAGGGCCTATATACAGAATCTTGAACTTTAGCTTATCTATATAAAATGACACCGATTCGCGCAGGTTGGCGACGATAAGGAAAGGTGAAACAAATGCAAAATCAGACATAAGATCTAATATTTATAATCTAAATCTACAATAAAAACAAATTGAACATGACCAGATGCTGACAAGACTTTTTTTCGCTGTCGGAAATGTTTGGTAATTTAGGTTATGCATAGTGAATTTGAAACATACCTCAGAACGTATGGGTTGCCTGATGAATCGGTGTGCCGCATCAGCAGCCTTGCCATGAGCCGTACTTTGCGACGCAATGAGTTTTTGATGAGTACAGGAGATGTATGCAGGCACAAAGTTTTTGTAATGAGTGGGATGCTGCGCATCTTTAATATCACTGCCGATGGTAATGAACACATTCTGCAATTCTCACCCGAACATAGCTGGGTGCTGGATGTAGAAAGTTATGACATGCAGATCCCATCAAAGGTTAACATTGGTGCGGTTGAACCCAGTGAAATACTGTACTGGCATAAAGCCGATTTTGAAAAATTGCGGATTGAAGTGCCGGAGTTAAGATTATACGCCGAACAATTGATCTCCAGAAATATTCACCACAGCAGGGACCGTATCCTTAGTGCCCTGGGTGCCACGCCAGAAGAAAAATATGAGGACTTTGTACAGAAGTTTCCCAATCTGTTAAATCGCTTGCCGCTTCGGATGATTGCCTCTTATCTGGGCGTTTCATTAAAAACGCTCAATCGGGTTCGTCACGATCAGCTGCAGCGTATTTGAAAATAGCGTCAAATGACCTCTTTTTCTAAACCGCATACCCGCAATTTTGTAGTAAATAAAATTACTATCCTATGCGAGTATTTGTAACAGGGGCCTCTGGATTTGTAGGTTCCGCAGTAGTAAAAGAATTATTAGATAATGGCCACGAAGTACTTGGCCTGGTGCGGTCTGACAAGGGCGAAGAGCAATTGGCAGCCACAGGTGCTGAAATATATCGTGGCGATGTAAATGATCTGCCATTTATCCAAAAAGGGGCTGCGGCCTGTGATGCCGTTATCCATACAGCTTTTAATCACGATTTTTCGAGATTTAAAGATAACTGTGAGGACGATCGTAAAGTGATCGAAGCACTCGGTGATGCATTAGCTGGTACAGGCAAGCCGTTGGTCGTTACTTCCGGAATTGGCTTGCTTAACAATTTAGGTCGCCTGGGTACCGAAGATGATACAGTGCCGGGTTCTGACGCAATACCAAGAGCGGCATCAGAAGAAGCTGCTTTTGCAACGGCAGCTAAAGGTGTAAATGCTTATGCGGTGCGCCTCCCGCCAAGCGTACATGGTGCCGGCGACCACGGTTTTGTGCCAATGATTATTGATATGGACCGCGAAAAAAATGAATCGGCCTACCTGGGCGAGGGCAATAACAAATGGCCGGCGGTTCAGCGTTTTGATGCGGCTGCGCTTTACCGCTTAATTGTTGAGAAACAACCAGAGCTTAAAATTTTACATGCCGTTGCCGAAGAGGGTGTTGCCTTCAAAGAAATTGCAACCGCTATTGGTGAGGGCTTAAATATCCCCGTGGTTAGCAAAACCGGCGATGCCGCCGCTGCACACTTTACCTGGTTTGCGCACTTTGCTGCGATGGACTGTGCTGCCTCGAGTGCAAAAACAAAAGCAGCACTAGGCTGGGAGCCAAAAGGTACCGGGCTTATTGATGATATTAAGAATGCCGGTTATTTGGCATAAGCTAAGCTTGTCGTCATTTTATTATAGCCCCGAAGACTAAAACCTTCGGGGCTTTTTTGTGCGGTATGCAGCTAATCAGCTCATACTTCTTAACCTGATTAAAACTTTATACTTTTGCCGGGTGTCCGGGATAATTTCGAACTTGTGACGCTTTATAAAAGAGGCTAAATAATATGTTGAAGCAGGTTGCCGTTGTTATTCCATTTTATCGTGATACCATACCGGCTTACGAGCAAGTGGCTTTGCAACAGTGCGAACGTATATTATCGGCTTATCCTAAAATTGCAGTAAAACCGGTAAGCCTAACACTGCCTGACACGGCTGGCATTATAACCTTTGCCGATACCATCAGCTTTAACGACGATTATTTTAAAAGCATTGCAGGTTATAACCGCTTAATGCTTTCGGCTGAATTTTACGAAAGATTCTCTGATTACGAATATCTCCTGATCTACCAGGCGGATGCATTCGTTTTTCGCGATGAGCTTGGCCATTGGTGCAGCCAGGACTGGGATTATATTGGTGCACCCTGGATCAGAAAGTCGGAAGTAAAGAATCCGGTTAAATCGCTTATTTTAAAAATTCAGCAAGAGCTGTCTACAAGCTTTAATTTAAAGAAAGACGGTGTGCCCAATAAATACCAGTTCGAAAACAAAGTGGGTAATGGCGGCTTATCGCTGCGCAGGGTAAAGAAGTTTTACGAAGTGTGTATAGCGATGCAGCCACAGATTGAAGCTTACCTTGCCGAAACGGCTCATCAGTATAATGAAGATGCTTTTTGGAGTATCGAAGTAAACAGGAAGAAAAAGTTCTTAAACATCCCCGGTTGGAAAACCGGATTAAAGTTTGCTTTTGAAACTTACCCTCAGCACGCTTACTATCTCAATGGCCAGCAACTACCATTCGGTTGCCACGACTGGGACCGGTATGCCGATTACTGGCGGCCTGTTTTTAAGAGCTTCGGTTACGAGATTTAGAGAATCTTAAAAATTTGTCATTTCGAACGAACGTATGATGGGGATTGTGCGCCGGAGTGAGGAGAAATCTTCTGCGCATTGCTTAGACAGCAGTGCATATCGTATAAGATTTCTCACCCTTGCAGGCCGCTATTCCCTACGCCTCAAGGGTTCAAAATGACAAATTCTTTATTAGAAAAATATAAGAAGTTACCTTCTAAGCCAATGCCTTGTACAAATTCACAGTTTGATCCATGCTGTCTTGCAAGGAAAATTGCAAAACTCGTTTCTTTCCTGCTTCAATCAATCGCGTCCGTAAACTATCATCGGCCAGAATCTGAAGTATAGCTTTGCTCATTTCATTTGTGTGAGTTGGATCGAAATACAATGCCGCATCGCCGCCAACTTCGGGGAAACTACTGGTGTTGCTGCAAACTACCGGGCAGCCATTCTGAAATGCTTCAAGGATAGGCAAACCAAAACCCTCGTACAGTGATGGGTAAATAAACGCCCTGGCACGTTGGTATAGTTCAGCCAGTTCATCGTCATTAACATCAAGCCTGATGCAACGTTGGATAATGTTAAGCTCAGTTAAATACTTCAACTCATTATCGTTAAAACGGCTTCCTCCGGCACAGATCAGGAATAAGTTTTTATGTTGCTGCATTACGCTTACCATTGCCCGTGCAAAGCGATCGAAGTTTTTATACGAGTTGCGGTTGCCTACATATAGTATAAATTCTTCGGGTAAGCTTAATTGCTGTGGGATATTGATTGATGAATTAGCAGGTGCTATGCCGTGGTAAATCAATTCTATCTTTTCTTCGGGTACATTTAAAAGCTCGATCAGGTCGCGTTTGGTGGAGTGGGAGATGGCGATAATTTTATCGGCTTTAGCCACAACCTCGCGTTTATAAGCAGCGATGGGTGCATCGTGCCGGGTATTAAAGTCGGCAGCAAACTTTTCATGGATCATGTCATGAACCGTAATTACAAAAGGCTTTTTGTTATACTTTAAAAAGTAGGGGTGGTAGTATGTTGGATGAAAAACATCGTAATGCCCGGCTTGTAACAGGTATTGGCTGTAACGGCGGTTCCATTTTATCCGGCGTTTAAGTTTGCGTTCAAAAAGGAAATCGCCCGCAGGGTTATTTAAAGGAAATTTTAGATGATTGAGGTAATAATTGCGTGTATACAATGCAGCAACCTGGTAATCAACATCAGCACGGTTCTCTATGTCGTTAATCAGGTTAGCAAAATAGCGTGTTATACCACCGTGTTGTTGCTCGGTAAAGTGCTGGTAATCGAAGAGTACTTTTAACATTATTGCACGCGTTTTTTGCCCCGGTGTTTCATCCTCCTGAAACGGTATCGCAAATATATCCACCAGCCCAGTTGCCTGCGCAAATTATGGTGATAATCTTGTTCAAAGGCAAGGTCTTTCGTAGTTGAAGAGTATCCCCGCGGATCAAACACGGCCATCAGTTCATCTATAAACTGCCACAGGTAGCGTTTATCGGTAAAACAACACATGTTTAAATAATGATCGGCAAAAACCTTGTACGCAGTATTATATTGGTAATGCGTAAATACCGATGCGGGGTAAAATATACTTTGATGGCAAATGTTGATCTTGGCAAAATCGTACCGCTTAAACTGCTTATCAAAAACCTCGCCCCTAAAAATCACCTTGCCGTAATAAACAGTGTTTGATTTTGTGAGATAGGTAAGCGCTTTATTGAAGCCGGGCAACAATCTATCGTCGGCGCCTATAAAGTAAAGCCATTGGCCGCGGGCATATTGGGTGGCATGGTTCATGGCATCGTAAATACCTTGGTCGGGTTCGCTTCGCCAATAATCAATCTGGTTGTTATATTGCTGTAAGATGTCGCGGGTGCCATCTGTACTGTTGCCATCCAGTATAATCAGTTCTACATCGGGCGAGCGATAAGGGAGTACGTTTTTAAGAAAATCCTCAAAAAACAAGGCTACGTTGTAAGTTACCGTAATAATGGTGACCTTCGGCCTTGCCTGTTCAGCCTTATTGATGCGTATACCGCCCTCTGCCATTTGGGTGAAATAATTTATCCTGTACTCTTTTGAGGGGTTAAGATGTGCTAGCTTAATCTATAAAAGATGAATGAGCATGCAAATATAATGTTAGGTTATGATCATAAAATGAAGATTACCTATAAATACCGGCAAACAATAAATTTTTACATTATATCTTTATCTTTTTACGCATATACTGGTTTCATAACCATATAACAGGTACAAATGGCACATTGGATTAAAAATTATACGGGGATGATATGGCTCATAACCGGTATTGTTGTTGGCAGCATAGCCGGGATAGTACTGGGTAAAAGTGCTGAAGTAATTAAACCCATTGGCGATATATTTTTAAACCTGTTGTTTGTTGCCGTAATTCCGTTGGTTTTCTTCGCCATATCATCGGCAATAGCCAATTTGCATGGGGCGCAAAAGCTAAGCCGTATTATGGGCATTATGACGGCCGTATTTGTAGGTACTGTAATTGTAGCGGCCATTATAACCATTATAGCCATGTGGATGTTCCCGGTACATCAAACAATAGTATCAGCTACAGATGCGGCATCGCAGGTGGTCGGCAAAAAGCTTTCAGGCGATGACATAACCCAGCTGTTTACCACCAGCGAATTTTTCCAGCTCCTCTCGCGTAAAAATATGCTGGCCCTCATCATTTTTGCTATACTGGTTGGTTTCGGCACTTTACGCGCCGGCGAAAAGGGGCTGGTTTTTGCCAAAGCCTTAAACTCGGGTAACGAGGTTTTTAAGAATGTGTTCGTTATTATTATGAAGCCTGCACCAATTGGTTTAGGGGCTTATTTCGCTTACCAGGTGGCTGTGTTCGGGCCTTCATTGTTTGGTACCTATGCCCATACTTTAGGGGTAGGTTATGGAGTTAGTATTTTTATTTACGCGATAATTTATAGTGTTTATGCCTTTATTGCAGGCGGTGTAAAGGGCATTAAAAGATATTGGGAAAACAACATTATCCCATCGGCCACAGCTATTGGTACATGCAGCAGCATAGCCACCATACCTGCCAACCTGGATGCGGCCAAAAAGATGGGTATAACAGATGTTATTGCCGGTATAACCATACCATTGGGCGGTACGTTGCATAAAGATGGTTCGAGCGTGTCATCCATCCTTAAAATGGCTGTTGTGTTTGCCATGTTCGGTAAAGGTTTCGATAGCCCCGGAGTGATCCTTATAGCCCTGGGGATGACCATACTGGTAAGCATTGTTGAAGGCGGTATACCTAACGGTGGTTATGTAGGCGAACTGCTTTTTATCTCTGCTTATGGTTTCCCGCCAGAGGCGCTTCCTCCGGCCATTATTATCGGCACCCTGATTGATCCTATCGCTACTTTGTTAAATGCCACCGGCGATACTGTTGCCGCTATGATGATTAACCGCTTTGCAGAAGGCAAACTGGTTGATGTTGCGGATGATTGATGGATAAAACCTTTCGCATCTTCAAACGTCTTTTAGGGTATGAAAGCTATTATTCTATGTTGCGCTGCCTCGCTGGCCATTGTTTCGTGCTCATCTAACCAGGATAAACAATCTAAAACGGATAGTGTAGTGGTAAGCGATACGGTGATTAAAACCCAGTCGACCGTGCAAACCAATAATGTACAGGCAGCAAGTTCATTATGTTTTTTGCGTACCGATGGCAAAAGCAACCAGGATAGTACAAGCATCGAGCTGGTAATAAAAGGCAATGAAGTAAGCGGGCAAATGAACTGGCTGCCCTACCAGAAAGATAGCCGAAAAGGCAAGCTTGATGGCATAATTGCAGGCGATAGTATCAAAGCCACCTGGACATTTATGCAGGAAGGTATGACAGATACCCTGGGCCTGAAGTTTAAGCTGGATAAAGATCAATTAACACAAAAGCCGCTAAAGCTAAATATCAAAACAGGCCGCGAGCAAACGGATGAGTCTGCCGGATATCGCCTTACTTATCAATCGAGCAATAAGCTTAAAAAATAAGCACGTTTACTTATTCAGATACCAGGAAATCAGCTCGGATTTGGAGTTGATTCCCAGTTTCTTATAAATATTCTTCAGATGCTGGTTGATGGTAAAGTAGGTGACGTTTAAACGGTCGGCCGCAGTTTTATTGGCCAGGCCCTCGCTTAACAGTTTAACCAGTTCTAATTCTCTTTTGGTAAGCTCGCTTATTTCGGTTCGCGATTCGCGCTGGGTAGTCTGCACTACATGGCTAATAGTAGCCGGCGAAAACGGGATTCCGCCTTCATCCAACTTCAACAATGATTCAGTAATATAAGCCAGGCTGCTCGATTTTAGCATGTAGCCAGTAGCGCCGTTCTCAATAGCCAGCCGGGTTAAACGTGCATCTTCCATGCTGGAAAGGATAACAATTTTGCTATTAGGGAAACGTGACGATAGTACTTTAATGCCATCGATGCCCGAACCAGAGCGCAGGTTAACATCCAGTAAAATAATATCAGGGTGTAAAGTGCCGGGGCTTAACGCATCGGCAATATCAGGAACTGAAAAAACAACTTTAAAGGTTTGAGTGATTTTAAAGTACTTAGCGTAAGCATTCCTTAAAATGTTATCATCTTCTATTAAACCAATCTCCTTCATTCGCTTGTGTTAAACATTAAATTATAATACGATGCCCGGCTAAAAAATTATTAGGAAAATACAGAGGATTTACAGCGGCTGTAAAAGCTTTTCAGGTTAAATTAAAGTTTTTTGTGGCAAGGTATTTTAATCATTAGATTACAAATATGATTAATTAAACAGAAGTTGCGTATTACTTAAATAAGTAACAACGAAATCTATTTTAAGTAATTAAGCAACAGTGTTTAAATTTTTCGTAAAATTAGTAATTGTGTCTGCGTCACAAAATATAGACTCAAATTACTAATAAAAATTGCGCTAAACCGTATATGTCTAAGTATTTCTTACGCCCTGTGCTGCTATTGCTGCTCGCTAATTTATTGGCAGGTTGTAAGAAAGATACTGAACAAAAAATAATAACCCACCCTGAGGCCACCGAGCTTATTGCCAAACTAACCAATGTGGGCGTAAACCATACTGAAGAAAGGCTTTATGCTATCGATTCGGTTTACACCCAATTTAAACAACCCGGAGTTGGTGATTTATGGGAAAAATATAATTTTTTAGCCCTTTGCAGTAAACACGACAGAAAGTTTCACCAGGCTGTGGTTTATGCAGATAGTGCTATCTGGGTGATAAGAAACTATACCCATGACCCCGAGTATAGCATATTGTTTACAAGGGCAAATATTACAAAAGGCGGCATTTTGCTGCGTATAAACAGTTACGATGAGGCTTCGCAGGTGTTTTATAAGGCTAAGACCGTTATATCTGCCGACCTAAGTACTTGTAAACACCGTTACCTTCTGGCCTTGGTTAACAATAGTTTGGCCGACGTAAATTACCGGCAGCAACATTATAAAGAAGCTATAAAGCTTTACAAACGCACTGTAGAAAGCCTGCCGGATTGTGGAAATGGCATAGATTATTTTGCAACAATGCAGGGCAACCTGGATAATGTTGGCTTAAGCTTTATGGGTAATAACCAGCCCGATAGTGCCATTGTATATTATAATAAAGCTTTAGCTTTTATTGAAAAAAACGCAGCACATCACATAGAAAAGAATGGATATGTAGAAGGGGCGAAAGGGGTTGTTTTAGGTAACCGTGCAAAAGCGTACAGGCAAGAAAATATGTACGATAATGCTGCCCGGGATTATAAGGAAAGTATCAGGATAAACTCGAGAAAAGGTTATGAAAACGGAGATGCCATTTATGCGAAAATTGGCCTGGGTGGCTTGTATCTCGAAACGCATAAGACAGATAGTACTAAAATAATTTTAAATGAATTGGAGCCAGATGTTAAGACGGATACCGTTGCCCTGCTCAGGTATTTAAAGTTAAAATCGGACTATTTAAAGGCCACGGGTGATTTTAAACTGGCTACCCGGCAACTGGAAACGTATGTGCAGGTAAAAGAGGAAGATGACCTTAGGATGCATGATTTAAATAAACTCGACCTTAATAAGGAATTTAAATTGTTAGATCAGAAATACAAGCTGGAGAGCCTGGAGAAAGAAAACCGTCTTAAAACTACCTACCTGATAAATGCCATTGTGTTTTGTTTTATGTGCATGGTGGTTATTGTGTTTTTTATAAGAACACGCAACCGTGCCTGGACTATGATGGATAACATGGAACAGGTTAAAATTCAGCTTAGGCTTGCTGCGCATGCCATAGAACAAAAAAGCCGCGACTTTGGCCAGGTATTAAATGCTTTAGAACATGATCTGAAAAACCCCTTAACTGCTATTAGCAGCATGGCCGAAATATTATTATTAGAATATGGCAGGCCCGAGGATGAAAGTGAGATGATTGACCTGATAAGATTAACAAGTGTAGACCTGGTTGAAAATATTAACAGCTTACTGGAAATAGGCAATAGCCCAGATGTAACTGATGCAGAGCAGGAAATAATTAACGTTGAAGAATTACTCTTCAGCAGTGTATCAATTATGAAGTACAGGGCCCGTGAAAAGGATCAAACCATTTATCTGAGCACGCCCGGTGAGGTTTATGTGAAAATTAACCACGTGAAACTTTGGAGAGTAATTAATAACCTGCTGGTAAATGCCATCAAATTCAGCAAAAGCCATTCTGAAATTTATGTTGATATGCAGCGTAAGCAGGATACGGTAGAAATAAGTGTTAAGGATACCGGGATAGGCATACCACAAAAGTTTAAAAACAAGCTGTTTACTATGTTTACAGAAGCCAAACGTACAGGCACGGCAGGCGAACAATCTTTTGGGCTGGGGTTATACACATCTAAACAGATACTGGATGGGTATGGAGGTAAAATATGGTTTGAAAGCGTCGAAAACTCGGGCTCTATATTTTATTTCTCGTTGCCTGTTCAGAAGATGTTTTAAAAGCAGTGTTATTTTTGCTGGCTCCGGTATGAAATCTTGATCTGGTTGGCTTTGTCAATCATGTCCAGAATCTCGGCATCTACCTCAATGTCAAATTTGCCGGCAAAAATACTGTCAGCAAAAATGATCTTGTTGAAATCTTTAGCTGTCAGTGTTTTAACTCCCTTACCATCCTCCGTCTGATCCCGGTAACGGTAATTATTATTAATAACCTCTTCGTGGTAAGGCGAATTCATGATAATGGATTGGAATATAAATTCATCGCTCCCCAGGGTGTATTTTAAGAAACTATCCAGTTCAAGCCGTTCAATATAGGCTAAAATGTAGGTTGCGCAATTAGGCGTAATGGTCCAGTAAGCTGATTTGCCTGCAAATTTCAGCATTTTGGGAATCTCCGGCTTACCCAAAAACTTGTTAAATAATTTCTCGAAAAATTGCTTACCGTTAAAATTATAATCGGCCAGGTAATACTTATTAATTTTTTCTGGGATCGAGGTGCTCCAGTCTTCATCAAAGGCAATCAGTTGCTTGCCTTTATTGATGTTCAGGAAATCGCAAATTTCATCAGCCCGTTTGGTAGGGTAGTCGCTACCGTTAACAAGGCTGATGGAATGGTATTTAATTTCAGATTTAATGATTTGGGAGAGGCCTGTCATAGTGGCTTTAAGCGCACTGTAACCGCCCGGATGTACATTAACTCTTTTATTGATAAAAAATACGTTGCGGATATCTTTTAATTTCTCGTAGGGCTTAGCGTCAGTCTTTTTATCAAGCTGTATGTAAAAGTCGAAATAGTCGTTATTTAGGCGTTCAATTAATCGCTGGGTTTGTTTGGGTGAAACATGGTTAATAATCAGGAGTGCATATCTCATAAAACCTTCAGCTTAATAATTAAATAACGATCAATAAATTTGTTGTATTTAAAAAGCACGGTTGAGACAAAGCTATTGCAGGTACCATCGAGCTACTTTCTTGTAAATTAATAGAATTAGGGCTATTTAACTAATATCAAAGGTGGCTTTTCGGAAGGTAAAAGTCAATTACTTGTTTAAGTAAGATTTAAAGTGCTGAATAGTATCAAATTAGCTGGATATTTACATAAAAGATAAAGAATTGCCCGAAGGTATATGTGTTGTTTTAACACCCGGAAATTTATCCCTAAGCCATTGTGCCATAAACTCAGAACCCGGCTCTTCGCTTGCAATGTGACCCATTACTACAAGCGAAAGTTGCTTGCCTTTGGCGCGTGCATCGCGTACATATTCCGCAGTTTCCCATTCAGATATTTCGCCGCATACCATCACATCGGGCTGGTATTTTATGAGCGCCTCAATTTGCCGTGTACCCCCGGCCGCACCTGCAAATAGCAGCACTTTTTTACAAGATTGATTAACATCCCCAACATAGCGGACCTGCGGTATATTAAGCTTGGATTTAACGTATGCTATCAATGCTTTTAAGGTAACAGCTGGTTCCAAATTATATACACGGCCACCCGGTTCGCCAAATTTTTGCCAGCCCAATTGCTCGGCTAAGGCTTTAAATACGCCATCAACCTTCAGGCTGTGAATATCATCGTGGTTGCGCCATACGGTAATATTGTGCTGTTTTAACAGGTCGGCTTTGTAGTTGTAAACGTCGTCGTTCTCCAGCCATTTGGTTGCATCCTGGTGATTATAAAAGGTAGGCTCGTGGGCGATAATGAAGTTGGCACCCAATGCTATCGCTTTGCGGATCACATCAATCGTAGCAAACATCGTGGTAACTATACCGGTGACTACGATATCGCGACTGCCACTTTTCAAAGTATCAACGGTGCCCGGGAATGGTGCGCCGGGTACTTCCTTAATAAATAGGTCCATGATCTGGCCTACCGTAACGGGTTCTGTCGTTAGTAAATTTGATGCTGACGTTATTAAAGGTGTTGTTAGCAGTATTGCCGAGCCAAGTGCTGTTGTGCTGATGAATTTTCTTCTGTTGAATTCAGGGGTATGGTTTGTCATGGTATGATGGTTATAGTATCAAATATAGGGAATAGGTAGAAACAAGAGACAATAACGGAGGCGAATGATCCTGCACGTCATTGCGAGGAGGTACGACGAAGCAATCCCCGACCGATTCGTAATAGCTTTCATATAGCAGAAACAATTATGAGTCGGTTATACTCCTATTAATGTCAGTCCCGCTCAATCGCCGCGGGTTGGGCTATTACTTTTTAGCCAAAAAGTAATCAAAAGGCTCATTGGCAAAAGGCTTCTTTACGCACATGGCCATACCGCACAGCGTTCAGAACAACACAGGCCGGGATCTTTTGCCCCACTACGTTCGCACAAGCCTCGCTTCTGCAAAATCTCCAATGCCTCTTCCCGACGCGCAAGGCCACCATTGTTCTGCCCGCTTTTGGCCGAAGCTGTTTGCCGATGGGAAAAGGAATAATAAAAAATTGTCATTGCGAGGTACGAAGCAATCTCGTCGCTGGCAGATCGAATGGGATAGCTTAGGTCGGTTGTCCATGCTATCGCTCGGAATGGCATGTTGCGGAAACGGCCTGTTTGTCTCGATTCTTGATTCCCTAACTTAACCTATCACTGCTTTCTCACAAATATAAGTAGGCACAATACCTGTTGATGTAATACGTGTTTCGGCGTCGGTAGCGAGGGTGTTGCCGCTTAATACCAACATAGTATCTAATCCGAATTTGTTGCCGCCAAGGATATCAGTTTGCAGGGTATCGCCAATCATCAGGATTTCTTTTTTTGTTATTTCGGGATTGGTTTTGCGCACCTGGTCGTAAGCGAAGGTAAACATCAGCGAATCGGGTTTGCCGAAGTTGATGAAGCGTTTGCCTACAATCTGATGGATCATACTGGCAATACCGCCGATAGCAATGTTAACATCGTGCATATTAAGCGGGTAGGCATAATCTGTATTGGCCACAATGGTTGGGATATTGCGACGGCGGAGGATGTTTACTGTTTTATTGAGATCCCGGAACCAATCGAAGCCCTCATCGTCCAAAAATACAAGGGCGTTTACCTGGTCGATGTTGCTTTCGTCGATGGCACTAACAGGTAGGGTGTGCAGCCCTGAATTATCAATATAATGTGCCGAATTTGCCGTGCCGAGGTAAGCTACAATGCCATCATTAACTTTCAGGTCGAGATATTCTTTGGCCAGCATGCCCGATGAGATGATCCGCTCGGGCGTAATCATTTTCAAACCCAGTTTTTTGAATGATGCTGCCAGTTGTAGCGGACTGCGTGAAGCATCGTTAGTAACAATGTAATATTCTTTCTGGGTGGCTTTAAGATAGGCAAAGGTCTCGTCCATACCCGGCACCAAACCCTTGTAGTTTTTAATAACCCCGAAGGCATCAAAAAATATAACCTTGTACTGGTCTATTATGGTTTTAAAGTCTTCTGTCTGGATCATCTTACTAAGGGGTTGGGAGCTGCAAATAGGTTGTTAATATTTAATCTTTAAAGCATCTAAAATTATCTTGGCATCAAAGTCACGATCTACCGATGGCAGATAAATATCGTAGGCTTCCTGCTGCAATTTTTTGGCGTACTGTTCATGAAAAAAGTGTTTGCCGTCCTTAATCACATAATTGAGGATAAAGAAACGATAGGCTTCTTTCATAAAATAAACCTCGTTAGCAGTAAGCGGATTTAGCTTATGGTATTCCTGCAAGAAGAGGATAAAGCGGTCTTCTGTCAATGTGGTGATGTAATAGCTGAAAACGGTACGGTCGCCCACGTCTGATGCTACACGGCTAAAGAAGTAGAAATCCATAATGCGGTTACTCATCCTAAACCAGTCGTAATCCCAGCGCGAGTAAAATTCCTGCTTATTGGTTACCGAGAAATTACCAATGTTCCAATCGATAAAAACCGGAATGGTTTCGAAAGTGTTGGCAGCGTATTTGGCACGGCCTTTCAGATACAAATCGCAATGATATTTCAGCATATCAACCTGGCTGCGGGTACCAAAGGCGCTTTCGTCTTTTTGGATTTGTTCCAGCAGCGAGTTAATATCCTTCCGCATGGTTTTGGATGATTTAGGCAAAATTTTACTGGCCCGCGAACAAGCCTTGTGAAATTTTGCTGCCTGTTGTGCCAGCTTGCGGATATGGCTTTCTTCCAACCTACGCGGCATGCGCTCCATAATACGGGTAGGATTATAAAAAACAACCCATGCATCTGTTTTACCGTGGCGGTAGCGATACATATAAACCCGGTTGTTTTTCAGGAGCGACCGGGCCAGAAAATTTTCGAAAGGATAAAGCAGGTTGTTAGACAGGCTTTGTATAATGCGGTGGTCTTCTTTAAAATAATCATAATGGCCAAAGCTCGATAGTTTGGCTATAATAATATCATCATCCTCAAACGTAATGCGGAAAACCTGGTTGGTTGATACGTTGGCGCTAATATCTTCAATACTACGTATTGTGCGCGACGCATCATACCCTTCCCATGCTTTTCTGATGATAAGCGTGCTTAATTCGTGTTCCATAATTGGTGTTTAATCCCTTGGGGATTAAATAATTTCAAAATATCTTTTTAGTTCCCAGTCGCTTACATGTTTAGCAAACTGGCGCCATTCCCATATCCGGGTACGGCAAAAATGTTCTGTAAAGGTATCACCAAATAATTCTTTTGCAACACTCGAATTTGCCATAGTTGTAGCCGCATCCAATAAATTACCTGCAATGCTGCCGTTGCCTTTCTCGGTATAACCATTGCCTACAACCGGCGGGATAGTTAGTGGTAGTTTATGTTTGATGCCATATAGACCCGAAGCCAATGCGGCAGACAATGCTAGATAAGGGTTAGTATCAGACCCCGGGATACGGGTTTCAAGCCTGGTATATTTAGGCGAGGGGTTTAAAACGCGGAAAGCAGTGGTACGGTTCTCAACGCCCCAGGTAATGGTGGTTGGCGCCCAGGCACCCTCAACCAAACGTTTGTAGCTATTAATAGTAGGAGCATACATAGGCACAATATGTGGCAAACAATAAAGCTGACCGGCCAGGTAATGCTTCATCAGGTCGCTCATTTTGTGCTCGGCGGTTTCTTCGTAAAAAAAGTTAGTGCTTTTATCCTTGCTCCACAAACTCTGGTGCACGTGGCCGCTGCAACCCGGCAGGTTCTCGTTCCATTTGGCCATAAAAGTGGCGGTGATGCCGTGTTTGGATGCAATTTCTTTCACTGCGTTTTTAAACAATGCGGCTTTATCGGCGGCGGCCAAAACATGGTCGTGAATAATTGCTGCTTCATACACACCCGGGCCGGTTTCGGTATGCAAGCCTTCGAGCGGAATGCCGAATTGCTCTAACAGGTTAACCAGATCAAAATAAAAATCGCTTTGCTGTGATGGGCGGATGATGGAATAGCCAAACATACCCGGCGTAAGCGGCTCCAGATTGTTGAAGGATTTCTGTTCGAGCGATTGTGGTGTCTCTTTAAAGTTGAACCATTCAAACTCTTGTGCAAACTCCGGGTGGTAGCCCATGTCTTCACATTCTTTGGTTATGCTTTTTAATAAAGTACGCGGACAAGGCACGGTTTCATTTCCCTCACCACTAAAATCGCCCAGAAAAAAGGGAATATTATTTTGCCATGGGATAGTACGGAATGTTGATAAATCGATGCGGCAAGGCTTATCAGGGTAGCCTGTGTGCCAGCCAGTAACGTTCACGTTATCGTAGCAGGCATCGGTACTGTCCCAGCCAAAAACCACATCGCAAAAACCATAACCAATGTCCAGCCCATCGGTAAACTTTTGGGTGTGAATTACCTTTCCGCGCAGTACGCCGTCAATATCTGCAAAGGCAAATTTGATGTGCTTTATATCGTGCTCTTTTAAATAATCGAGTATTTGCTGTTTATTCATTGGTGATTGCGCTATGAGTAAGGACAAGTTAGGAAAATAGAAGCAAGTTTAGAGAAACAAGATACAAGAATCAAGCCTTCCTTAATATAGCACGTCATTGCGAGGAACGAAGCAATCCCCGACCTACAGAGCGCTGATTTCAATGTCGCACAATCCGCTTTCCATTAGGAATGGTAGGGTGAGTTATGAATCGTCAGTGGATGTACTTTTTCTTTTTCCCCAAAAGAAAAAGTACCAAAAAGAAACTTAGCGTAGCGATCTCATGAACACCTTAAAAAAAACAATAACATGTGAATAAACTCGTGGCTGCTCAATTTTCTTTGAAAGGGTGTGCTGTGGCCAATGTTGTGCTGTCCGAAAATTAAGATGCCACAATTGTTAGGATATTTATGGGTAGCGAGAGCACATTAACTTTCTTAAAGCCATCCCCCTCGGGGAGGTTGGGATGGGTACAAAAAAAGGCAGGTGTTTTACCACCTGCCATCACTTCAATGGAGCGCCTTGCTTTTAAATTCAAAGCGTTTGCCGGATAATGGTACTGGTAAAATTATCCTGGGGGTTTAGTTCATCATAATAGTGCACAAAGCTTTTGGGGTTAAACCCGTTAGAGCGCATAATTTTTATAAACTTAAAGTACAAGGTTTTGTACGCTGACGAGCCCTGATCGTTTTTATCAGCCACTAAATAATAAGCCAGTGTATTTACCTGCATCAGTTTGTAGTTTGATGGCTCAATGGTATTTGCCATTCGTTCTACCACATTTGAAATATGTTGCTGATCAGCCGTAAACCTGATGAGATGGGCGGCCAGGTTATCAAGGCAGGCACGCATATAAGGGGTAAACTTGTTTTCATCGTCGCGATAATCCATCATCAGGAGCTCGTAAATGCTCGATGCTTCGGCAATTTTACCCAGATCAACGTAGATATGGGCTTTGTTAATGAGCAGGAAGAAATGGTATTCGGGCACAAAATGATCGTTCTGGTGATGGATGTTATGCAGCACCCTGATAAAGCGCAACACCTTTTGCGGGCTACCTGCAACCGAAAGTGTATGCAATGCCAACAGGTTTAATACATAGTTGGAGCCCAGCTGATTGAGTTGCTTGCGGTTGGTTGGCGGGTTAAAGCAAAAATGGGTGATCTCGGCCAGGGCTTCTTTTTTAACCACGTTGTATTTTAAATAGAAATACAGGGTTTCAATACAATTAAGCGGGTTAATATGGAAGGTGGAGAACGCTTCGGCCGGGAACCTTTTTAGTGAAGCAATGCTGCTTTCTAAGCCTTCGGCGTTTAATGAAATCACATGGTTAATGGCCACACTGGTGTGGATCCATATTTTGCTGCTATCCTGCAGGTTTAATTTGAGCAGGCTTTGCAGCGCTTCGCTATATTCGGGTGATATAAATTCGATACCCAGAAAGTAATTAAACAAGCCAGGGCGGGTAATATCAAATGGCGTTTCATCGGCTTCATCTGTATTGGTGTTAAAGAAACCCTGTTCAATAACCTTGCTCAAAAATTTAATAAGCCTTGCTTTTTCTGATGCCACCAGTTCTATGCGTGGCAGTGCATCAAATATGCTGTATTGCTTGTTTTTGAGAGCAATAAAAATACACCACTTTAATATCCGCAGCCTGATTTTGCTTTCGAAGGTAAGGCTGATCCTGTCGATCAGTTTCTCGTCAAATGCATCCTCATTATCATAAATCAGCTTGGCTGCTATGCAATAGGTTAATATACGTTCGTGCACAAATTCAATGCATTCGGTATAACCGCTTTCGTCACTAAAATTTATTTCGCGGATAATGCCAATGCTAATCATATCCTGGTAAGCGGCATTGTAATTTTTCAGCTCCTCATAAACCTTTATTTTATCAACACAGAAATTGCCTTTTTTAAAACGGCCCTGTTCTATCAACAGATGGATCAGTAAAACCTTTTCTGTGCAGTAACGGCCGGTATATATTTTATCGAGGATGAAATTATAGATCACCTCATAAGTACTAAATACATCCAGCTCATTTAAAGCAAAGTTTTTAGGGTGCTTTTGATAGTAGTATTGAAAAAATAACGGGTAGCCAAAAAGCGATACAATTTCAGAGTCGAGTGTTGGCGATAGTTTAACGCCAGGTTTTATTTTATTGCTGATGAGCTGTATTTCGTGCCCGGTAAACAGGCTTACATTACTTTCCTCATTCTGATCGCTCATAAAGCCCACAAAGCAATCGTCGAGTTTGTTTTGCAGCTGCAGCCCGCGTTTAAAGTTAAGCCACGAGGGTGAGCGCATGGTTAAAATGATCTTAAAATTGGGGTTACCCTGGTAAATAGAGATCACATCAGTAAGCATGCTGAACAGCGTATCCAGTTGCTCCTCGTTAAAGGAAGTATTATCAAAACTATCAATAATGAGATAAAACTTGTGCTCCTTTATCTGCTGCTGAAAGTTATCGGCCAGCATGATATTGCCCATCGGTATGCCCAGCAAGGCAAGCAGCCAATGGTGCAGATCTTCCTGGTTACTAATACGGTTTAAAACCTTGCCACTTAAAAAAAGTATAATATTACCATTGTTTTCCTTCCTGTTAAAGTTAAGTTGTTCTTCTACCCAATGGCAAAGACCAATGGTTTTACCGTAGCCTGCAGGGGCGGTAAGTATAGTAACCGGGTACTCGGTATGCGAAAATATCTCGAGGTGCTCATCCAGAAAATCCCGGGGGATGGTTAATGAAAAAGGTATGCCCGATTTGTTTTTTAATGCCTGTAGGGTATGGTGTGAAATTTCGGAGGCTTTGTACAGTACATCGCTTTCGGTTGGCAGTTCGTTAGTTCTGCCTGATGCTAAGGCAGTTTGTTTGTTCTTTGCACAAAACTCGCCCCAGCTTGCAAAACCGCAAAACTCGGCCAGTACATTTAAGGTGTACAGTGACGGCTGGAAGGTATAAGCGGCAAAACCAAAGATGCGCTTCAGTGTAGAGTCGCTCACCTGTTTTTTGGTCGATTTATAGATCAGGAAAGAAAGGTCCCTGAAAATTGCCGGGGTAACCGAGTGAATACCGGCAGTGTCTAATAGGCACTGCTTTAAGTTTTCGAGATCATGTTGCAATACTATTTTCATCTTCTATTGTATTGATCATGGTTATGGCTCTCTATCAGAAGCCTTTTACTACCCATGAAGGTTAGGTTATTAGGTTATTACAGCGCTTGGTTTAAGATGAATCCGGTAGGGGGGGCAGGGGACCGAATTATTGATTAAGGTTTGGCCATTAATTGCTCCAGTGTTTTTGTGTGAATAAAAATTTAACAAACAGCACCATAAATTCCAATGCCGAATACATAAACCTGAATACCGCCCATATAAAAAATACGGTGCTTTTAGTGAACGACCAGATGCGCAGTAAAATGCGCTTCATCATCATGAGGGTTGTATTAAAAATACTGGTACGCATGGTTAATAAAGCATCGTCTTTCTTAACATCCTGTTGCAGTTCCTGTCGATATTGTACCTGTAATGCCCGGGGATAGTTAATACTATCGTAAATGTTGTCCGAAATTGTTTTGTTCAGTTGGTTGGGATAATTATCAACCAATCTTAATGAACGTGGGCCTCTGTTATGATTAATCAGCGGCATACCTGTAATCTGTTTAACTCTCATATCTCTCTCTAATTAATTTGGGTTTACATTGGTGTTCAGGTAAATGTAACGTGATAGTGCTGAAAAGGGTTCAAACACTTTGTTCACGTATCATTCATTTTATCCAAATTGTACAAGTACAACTTTTCGAAAACCGGGCATAAATTTATTTCGTACGTATTGATTTTTTGCGTTTTTTGATGCTGAAATTGCATGTAAAAACAGTCTTTAGGTTCTTTAAACGGCATATTTGAACCGCATACACTATGGTAGGTATTTTATGAAAGATTTGAAAGTTTTTTACACGTACGTGGCCTGTACCTTGTTTATCTGCCTGTAAAATGACTTAAAATGAACAGCCATCGTAGCAAGATTAAAACTTTTAGTTGTGATAGCTTAGTGTATCGAGATGTTAATATGTGATGAAATTTAAAGCGACAGGCTTAGTTTGTTAATGCAAATTTAACTACGGTGGGCCTGCTTGTTTTTGCGGCGTTGTGAAAACGAGATCAGTAAATGATATAAAGAGAGGTACAGCATGGGGCTAAGGCTTACCAGTTTATATTTTAATTTAAAAGGTAAGCCGGGCGTTTTGTTGAAGTCTTTTTTTAGTGTTTTTACCATTTCGGCATAAGGGGCATTGCTCATACCGAAGCATTTGCGCCAAATGTATACCCCTTCGGCATAGTCATAAATTTCATTGTCAGCGGTTTGGCCCCAGCGGGCAATTAAACGGTGCTTAAAATCATAGCTGATTAAGTGCTGAGACGACATCCGGGTTTCGGGGTGCAGGTTGATCTGTACCAGCGGTAAAGGGATCGATCTTACTTTTAAGCCTTTCTCAATTATTTTGCGGCACAGATCGTAATCTTCCATTCGGCTTAATTGCTCGTCGAAATGGAGGTTGTTGCGATCAAAAATTTCCCGGTTGATCATGATGGATGAACATGACATCATCATCAGCTTGTGCTGGTGTAACTGCTTGCTATAATGATAATACCGGTACATTTTAAACGGATAAGGGTACACTTTCGAATAACCTGCGCAGTATAGCAAAGCGAGACCGGCATCAGCACTCATTTCATGCATGCGCAGTTTAATGCTGTTGGACAGTAGTTCGTCATCATCATCTAAAAAGATAATGTACTTTCCCTGTGTTGCGGCAATGCCATCGTTACGTGTACCGGCGGCGTATGGCTTGTTACTATGGATGTATAGCCATTTTATCTGTGGGTATTGGTTTTCGAAATGGCTTACCGTAGCCTTTACCTGCCTGCTTATTTCGGCATCGGTATTATTATCAGCAATGCATACTTCAAAGCCTGGATAATTTTGCAGGGCAACAGAGGCCATTGCACGTTGCAATAGGTGTGGGCGGTTTTTGGTAGGGATGATAACAGATAAATTAATATTATCAAGTTCACTCATGTCATCAACGTTTATTAGCTTTGGTTCTATAACAGGCACGAATATAGTATACTTACTGATTTACCTGATTAATGGTGTAAAATTTGAACACCCTGCCTAAATTATAAAATGTTAGATACACAGCAACTAAAATCAACTTACAATAACGAACAGATTTTGCTGGTGCTTTTATCCCGTCTCTATTTTTCGACGGGCGAGCGTGCTGACGTTGAAAGTTTTATAGTCAATCACACCATCAACTGGCAAATTTTTCAACAGATATTAAGGGCACATGGGCTGAGATCATTTGTTTACGGAATAATTGTAAACCACCAGATTAAACTTAATGAGCAGGCTGAACAAAACCTTAAAAAGCGTTATAGCAACAACCGCCTTAAAAACTTTAAACAAATTAAGGCTGCTGCCGAAATCGTGGCTGTTTTGAAGCAACAAGGCATTGTTGTAATATCTTACAAAGGGGCCATTTTTGCACAAGGCTATTATTCCGATATGGCGCTGCGCGAAAGCAGTGATATTGATTTCCTGATTTCGAAACGGGATATCAAAGCCATTGAAGATTATTTCATCAACCAGCAGTATGAAGCCCGCACTACTGTGCCCCGCCCTTATCTTAACTATTACAGCAGTTTTTTTAAAGACATTGTTTATTATAAAGAAGCCGTTGTGCCGGCAAGTATTGAAATGCATTGGCGATTGGTTGACCGCTATGCAGGCAATTATCCCGGATACGATTTTTTTGAGCCCCACTTAGTTACCGCATCAATTGGGGGGTTGACTATAGATAAACTATCGCCCACTTATGATTTTCTGGCTGTGGCCTCCAACCATTTTGTAAAAGATATGGGTATTAAGTTTAAATACATGGTGGATATGGCCTGCATGATTACCCGCGAAAGGGAAGCGCTTGACCTGGACGTGATTATTGGATGCGCCCGGCAGTACGGTTTTGAAAAAAAGCTGGGTGTTGGCTTACAATTGGTTGATGATTTATTAGGGATTGAATTAATAGGGCACAGGCAACAACCATTATCAACCCAATTATTAAGAACCCCACTCCAATACCCTATTCATTTAACACGGCTTTATATTAATGAGCCTGCGTTTATAAAACGATCATTGTTATTGCAGGATAACGCATGGAATAAATGCAAATTTTTACTGAGATGCTTTTTGTATGCATTTTTGCCTACGTATGCTGATATTAATGAACTGAAGCTGCCGGTTTATTTGTTGCCGGTGCTGATTATTATTCGTCCGTTCAGGTTGTTGTACCAGATGATACGGCCAAAGAAAAGAGCAGAATTCTGATTATAACTTTTGGGTTTCGTACAGTTTTTTAAACTGGCCTTCGGCGTTAATTAAGGCCTCGAAATTTCCTTCCTGGTCAATTTTGCCATCTTTTAAAACATAAATGTAATCGGCCATTTTAAGGTTGTAAAGGCGGTGGGTAATTAATATTACCATCTGGTCTTTCATGTGTAGTTTCACATTCTCAAACACATCCGATTCGGCCGAGGCATCCAGTGCGCTGGTGGGCTCGTCTAAAATAACCAGTTTGGCCTGGCGGTAAAAGGCACGGGAGAGCGCCAGTTTTTGCCACTGGCCGCCGCTTAACTGTTCGCTGCCCCTAAACATGCGGCCCATACGGGTTTTGTAACCATTGCTCAGGTTTTTGATAAAAGCATGTGCTCCCGATAATTTGGCTGCTGCCTCGATATTTGTATCATTTTTGTTTTCGCGAAAGTCGCCAAGGGTAATGTTTTCTTCCACAGTTAAAAAATACTTTTCAAAATCCTGAAACAGGAATACTGTGTTTTCGCGGAACGCAGGCATATCAATGTCTGATAGCAGGTCATCATCTACCCGGATATCGCCCGTCTGTATTTCGTATAGCCGGGCCAGCAATTTTACCAATGTTGATTTACCCGAACCATTTTCGCCTACAATGGCTATAATACTGCCGGGCTTACAGGTCATAGAAATATGGCTAAGCACTTGTTTATGGGTGCCAGGATAGGTAAACGATACATCATTTACTGTAATACCTTTTACAACCGGAGGGAAAGGTTTACTGTCAGTTATGTTTTTATCGGTCTTCAGATCAAGAAATGCAAAGAGATCTTTCAAAAACAACCGCTGCTGAAAAATTTGAACCAGTGCCTGCAGAAAACCCTTCGATGTACTTTGCAGGCGTTGAAAGCCTTGTATATAAATTACAAACGCCCCAACCGTTATTGCTTTTTGCCACGTGTATTTAGCCAGCAGCCCGAAAATAAAGGCCATCACAATAATTTCGCCGGCTTCGGCAAAAAGGCTGTACCACGTAAGCCTGGCGTTGAGTTTTAGTTTCTCTTTTTGTACCAGGTGCCGTATGGCTTTAAATTTTTGAATAAAGTAATCGCCAAAGCCAAACACCCGTACTTCTTTGGCCGATGTAATGCCGGTTAACGTTTGATGCAGGTAATTAGCTTCGCGCTCTAAGGGGGCAAACTTTTTCTCGAGCTTTAAAAGTGCAAAGCCCGAATACCATTTAATAGCAGCCAGCGGGATAGATAAAGCAATAAACAGAAGGGCGAATAAAGAATGGAGGGTGAAAAAGAAACCCACCAGGAATACTAAAGACAAGCAATTAAGTAATATGCTGTTAAAATTACTTAACAACTGCGAGGCCTTAAAAATGGCTTGTTGCTGCGCCAGGTGCAAACTGTCGTGATAGGCCGGGTTTTCGTAATACTCATAATCAACCGCAATGGCTTTCTCCAATACCTCGGCAGATAGGTTGTCGGTTAATTTGTGCTGATGGATGGTGCTGATGTAGGATGCGTATTGCCCAACCATAGCTAATAGCAGCTGTATTAAACCATAAGCAATTATAAGCGGGATAACTTCATTAAAGGGTTTATTGGCATGTACCACAGCCTCTATCATCTTCTTCATAAAATATAAAGAGAGGATGGGTAACAGGGCCTGCACCGCCTGTATTGCAATGTTAATGGTAGCAATAGCTTTGTCGGCTTTCCAAAGCAAGGCCGAAGCCCTCGCCAGATCTTTAAAAAAGGAACCGATACTGTCTTTAAATTTCAAATCAGATAGTTTCTGTTAGCTAAACCTAAAATTAACTGTAAATCCCTTCGATTCTTTAAACCCCGAAATATAAATGTCATTTGCCCTTAACCAGGCGTGGCCTTTGTATTTTCCTGCTTCATCTTTCATAAAGCCTACATACAGGGTGCTGGGGAGTTTACGGCGTTTAAGCATAAGGCGCCCGGTAAGCGACATGGTGTAACACTCGGTTCGCCAGGGGGCATATTTACGGCAAAGGTCAATAGCGGTTTTTATCTGGCGGCGTAAAACAAGGCTTTCTACATCAACTTCTGTGCTGCTTTCTGTATTGGTTGTACCCAGCCAATGCATAACCCGGTTAAAGGGAAAAATGGTGAGGCAAAACTTAACCCAACCCGAAGTAAAAAAGGCTTCGATAAATAACAGTTTAGTTTTAAAGGGCAACGCAGTTAATGTATTTATTTTACTGCCCAGCTTTTTTAAAACCTTCATTACTTTACAAAACTACAATAATACCCTGTTTTTCCATTTTTTCGAGGCATTCCACGGTTTGTGGCTCACAGTTTTCGCGGCTAACATCATAATCGTTTAACAGCAGATCGATAATTTCGCCCACTGTTCGTTCGTTTTCGAGATAGTTCCAGATGTTACTGCTCACTTCATTGAGGCCAATATAAGTGCCGTTGGTTGTGTTCATCATTACAATTTCATTGCCGAGGCTGCTGGATAAAAATTTATCGCTGTTTCGGATAATCTTTGACGTAATGTTTAACATGTGCAGGTAATAAATTTAATGAACAGATCTATTAGTTATTAGTATAAAATTGGTGATAAATAAGATAAAGATATCTTAAGCCGTACTGACCCCGCTGAGCGCAATACTGAGCTAAAGTAAAGATTAAGTTGAAAATTGTTGAATAACTAACAAAATATTTGCGATACTTATATCCGGCAAGGCACCAATTTTTTACTATCTAATAATTATCCGTCTTATGTATACCTACTGGGGTTTTGGGTTGAACATCAAATCTGATATACCTTTTCCTGAATTATTAGCTGCAGAGTTTGAGAATGCAGACATTAATATAATCACAAAAGAAGTGCCCAAACAGTTGGATGGCGCCGATGTAGTTAAGAAAGTAAATGTTTCTATGAACCTTACCGAATATCTGCATTCTGTACCCAATATTGCTGATTATTATGTTGCCAATGGCAACGAAATTTGCATACAGCAACAGCCGGGCGCCGATGAAAAAAGTATCCGCCTTTTTTTACTGAGTAATGCCATGGCTGCCATTTTGCACCAGCGAAGCATGATCCCGCTGCACGCATCGGCTGTGTATCATGATGATGGTATTATACTATTTTGCGGGCGATCAGGCGCCGGTAAATCAACTACGGCAACTGCCTTGCAACAAAAGGGGTATACTGTTTTTTCTGACGATGTATGCGTGCTGCAGAACAATGCCAATAATGAATTAGTTGCCCTGCCTTCGTACCCGATGATAAAACTATGGGAAGACAGCTTTATTAAGATAGGCCTGGATGCGGCTGTAGAAGAGGATAAAATACGCCCCGAAATGAACAAGTATGCGCGCTTTTACCACGATGAGTTTAACATTGCAGCTCAAAAAGTAAAGCGTGTATTTATTTTAGAATCGGGGAATTTGAATGAGACTATCGAAATAAAAAAGCTGGGGCCTATTGCAGCTTTTAAAAACTTACAGCAAAATACTTACCGCCATGTACAAATGAACGGCATGAAAAAGCGCGATGTACATTTTTCCATGATCTCTAAGTTGGCAGGAGAGGTATCGGTATATAAAATTAACAGGCCGCCCATTGGAAATACGATAGAAGAATTAATTACCATCGTTGAATCTAATTTAGCGGGGAATGACTGAGCCGGTAACAGATCATAAAAAAATTATATGGCTGGCCTCGTATCCTAAAAGCGGCAATACCTGGTTCAGGGCGTTTTTAACCGCATTGCTGGGCGATGGCGACCTGAATATTAACGAGATGAAAACCGATGGCATATTTTCATCGCGCGCCATTTTTGATAATTGTACAGACATGGATTCGACAGAGCTGTACGATGTAGAAGTTAAAAACCTGTTGCCCGAAATATTTAAGCACCAGGCCGAATTGTACAAGAAAGACAAGCTATTTATAAAAATACACGATGCCTATACTTTAAATAATAACGGAGTGCCCATTGTACCGGCCGAACCAACTTTGTGTGCCTTATATTTTATACGTAACCCGTTAGATGTAGTAGGTTCATTTGCCAACCACAATGGCAGCACGCTGGATGAGGCTATCCAATTAATGAACAGCCCGCGCGGAACGTTGGCCAAACAACCTAAAAACCGCAATGTAAATAATCAGTTTGCGCAATTAATGTTAAGCTGGAGCGGCCATGCCAGCAGTTGGACCAATGATTTACCTTTCCCTGTTTTAGTGATAAGATACGAAGATATGCTGGCCGATACGTTTAACACCTTTAGCCGTGCGGTAGAATTTATGAAGATAGATGTGCCCGCAAGCCAGATTGAAAAAGCAATAGAGGACACCAAATTTGAGAAACTGCAAAAACAAGAGAGCGAGGGTGGGTTTATGGAAAAAAATAAACGCAGTGATAAGTTTTTCAGAAAAGGTATTGCCGGTAATTGGGTGAACGAGTTAAACCCCGAACAAATTAAATTAATTATTGATAACCACGCCGAGGTAATGAGGTTATATAATTACCCTGTCGACGTAATTACAAGCGCTTAAAATAATAACGGTTGGTACGTTTAATCTGCTTTTTGCTGCTTGGTTATAAAATTTTCGAGCTCGTTATTTTTGTGGACGTTTTTCCAGAAATTACGGATCATAAAATACTTTTTGCCATAGGTAACAAATATCTCCTCTCCTTTTTGAATAGGTTGCCGGGCTTTTATGGTCATTACCTCTGTATCGAAATCGAGGTTTTGTATCGTATTGGGTTGATCAGAATGGTTATATATAACTCCTAAACCTAAAGCCAGGTACTGGTTAAGCCCATGAAGTTTGGTTTGCTCACCATCATCCCTGCCTGCCCATACGTAATCTTTTAATACCGGGTCGTGATTGTAATTTGCACGGTAGCCTAATTTTAACAGGCGGCATTCCTCAATTAATTCTCCGGCTTCAATCAGTTCTTTAGCAAAAACGCCATACCCATGCACCGGCGATTTCCTAACCTCAACCTTTGCCGTGTGTCCGGCAATAATATCAACCAGGTACCCAGGTTTGTTAACAGTATCGCTATGATCTGCTTTTTCTACAGCTAGGCTTGTTTCTTCAGCAGCATTCAATGTTATCTGGCCATCAGCAAAGCTTATGTTGCCGTTGTTGAGTTCAGGATGTTGCTCCAACAGTAATTGTAACTGCTTTTTAAGTGCGTCGTTCACCGTTAATTTTTTATAGGTTAATTGGGATATGATAAAATTAATTATAAATCAGCTATTTTATCTTTGTTTTTTATCAGCCATAGTAATACTTCTACCGGCGGGTATGGTTTATCTTTTTTAGAATTCCCCGGCGTATAGGGACTGTCAAAACCGTCAAATCTCTCCTTACTTAAAAAAGCAACCTCCGGGCTTTGTTTTATCAGGTTCTTAACTTCGTCGGTTGTTATTCTCTTGTTTACTGATAAAAAAGGTGCAATGCTTCCGTATTTGTCATTGCGTTTCATAAGCATATCCGGTAAATATTTACTAACTGTATTACGGTAAAATGTACGGGTTAACTCACCTTCGTATTTATACTCATTAGGCATCGATAAATAAAACTGGGTGAGCCTGATATCAGCCATCGGGAAACGGGGCTCGGTTTTAAAATAGATGCCGAAGCGGGTTTCGGCCTCTAAGCGGTGGTTTACCTGCGGTTTTAAGAGCCTGTAACGCTGTAAATGCCGGTAGCTTTTAAATTGTTGCTGATAAACAGGATCGAGCCAGATACAATCTCTTAAATGCTTTCTATAATGATCTGGTACATTAAAAGTTTCGAATGATTGTTTAACCCGTTCATGGGTACCCACATTAAGTGAACGCTTAAGTTTGCTGTATTGGTATTTGATACCATGCGGGATAAATGGCTCAACCTTATTAAAGCCTGGGTATTTCTTTTTCGCTAAAAAGTATTTGAGGTATTGGCCCTTATCAAGGTAATCCATAAAATAGTACTTACCCCGGTACGTTACCAGTTCGTCGCCGGGGAAGCCGGATAACAGCGTGCGTACCCCATGCTCCATCGCCGACTTTTTGAGCGGGAGTTGCCACAGCGGATTCCACCTTTCTAAACCATCGTTTACTTCTATGGCAAAGTTTAGTTCGTCTATAAGGTTATCAAATGCGGTTTGGGTAACGTAAACAAAATCTTTGATGTTATTAAACTCCAGTACGGCATCAATATAACGGCGTTCATCCAGTTTGGTGATCTCAGGGTTGTCAACATCGTCTGATAAGGTGTTTGAAAACGTAATGAGATTTTTTTCCTGCGTTTTAAGATAATTATTGGCCACACCTGTAATAGCCGACGAATCCATCCCCCCACTTAACTCAACACCAACGTTATAATGCGATAGCGAACGGCACTGTACCGCTTGTTCAAAATGGTACAGCAAACCTTCATGATATTCGGCTTTAGTGGCAAACCTGGTTTCGGTTTCTGCATCTAGATCCCAATACCGCTGTAGTTTTCGGTGTCCGTTGGTTAAATTTAAAACAAGGGTATATGCGGGTGGTAATTTTTTAATATGCTCATATAAAGTAGTGTCGGTAGCCTGCTCTGGCGGGAATACAAGCTGGTTAAATAAAAACTGCTTATTAATAGCCAAATCAACACCCTCAATGGCCATAATTCCTTTTTTCTCTGATGCGAAGGCAAAAAAATCGGCACCGGTATAATAGAAGAAAGGCTTTACACCCATTTGGTCGCGGGCGCAAAAAAGTTGTTGTTTATTACTGTCCCAAATAGCAAAGGCAAAATCGCCGATCAGATGCTCGGTACATCGTTCGCCAAATTTTTCATAAGCTTTTAATATCAGGATGCTATCTGGTATGGTGGTCTTTTCTATAGCAGGGATACCTAATTTACCAAATAATTCGTCGCGGTTATCAATACGTGCATCGGCAGTAATGGTTAGTTTAGGGCCATCATGGTGGTAAGGTAAAACTTCGGTTAATGATGGTGTGGTATTATATAGCATTAAGTGGCCCAGTCCAACGTTGTTGTTAATCCAGATGCCTTTATTATCGGCCTGCCAATGGTTAAGCCGGGTTTGCATAACCGACAACTCATCATTAGCAATTGGTTTATTATTAAAATGGCACTTGCCAAAAATAACGCTCATAAACAGGTTGTATATTAGGTCTTGTTATCGCAATATACAAACTTGCGGGTATTTGCATTATGATTAAATATTGTAAGAATTGATATTGTTAATTAATAAGTATTTTAGATTTGAATAAATAAGTTTTCAATACATTAGCTTTATGATCACCGATATACTATTAAAGGTATTAAAGAAAGATCCGCTGATTAAACGAAATGTAATAAAAACCGTTTCGTGGCGGATAGTGGGCTCGGTGGATACTGTTATACTGGGCTGGCTCATAACCGGGCAGTTTAGTTTAGGGGCTAAAATTGGCTTAACAGAATTGTTAACCAAAATGCTTTTATACTATGCGCATGAAAGGGCCTGGCAGAAAATAAAATTCGGGCTGCCCTCAAAACGCAGGCAAACACAGATTTTGCAAAAAGAAATTAAACCTAACTTATTTAAACAAACCGGTAAAATAACCAGGGGCGACCGCGAGAGGTTAAACAACAACAGATCCTTTACACTTTGGTTAACGGGCTTGTCGGGCTCGGGCAAGTCAACATTGGCAACAGAAACAGAGGCCTGGTTGCACGGGCAAAATGCGAGGGTATATATTTTAGATGGTGATAACACCAGGTTGGGGATCAATAAGGATCTGTCTTTCTCTGATGAAGACCGGGCCGAAAATATAAGGCGTGTGGCCGAAATGTGCAGGCTGTTTAACGATGCCGGTATTATTGTAATTGCATCTTTTATATCACCTTTTGAGCAGGACAGGGCAATTGCTGAAAAGTTAATTGGCGATGAAAGTTTTGTAGAAGTGTATATTGACGCAAGTATTGATACCTGCCAGAAGCGCGATACCAAGGGCTTGTATAAATTGGCATTGGCCGGTAAAATCAAAAATTTTACAGGTATTAGCAGCCCTTATGAAACACCGGCCAACCCCGATGTGCATTTAAATACCGAAAGCCAAACGGTAGGGGCTTGTTTGGATGTGTTAAAAAAATATTTAATTACAAACAAAAACATAGGAATAAGCTTACCCACTACAGTATCATCTTTTACTGATTAATTGGTTAGTTTATTAAAAGTGAATAAAATGCCTGTTTTAAGGCACTAAATAATAGTTATGTTTAAAAGCAATGATAAGGCGTACTGAATTATTTGTAATATTGAAATAATTATAAACAGCCGGGAGCTAAAGCCGGCTAATCATTATTTAATAGTGTGTTTTCGGATTTTTATAAAATGTATATCGATAAAAAATTTATACTCTTTCTTGCCTTTTTTGTTTATATAAGTATTTCTAATACTATAGCCCAAACCTCAACCAGTACTGATTGGAGCCAGGTGAAGGTAGACCAGTTATCTGACTCAGATCTGGCCAAAATGCAGGGTCAGTTACAGGGAAGCGGCATGACGCCTGAGCAGGCAAAGCAAATGGCGCTATCCAAAGGCTTGCCAGAATCTGAATGGGGTAAATTAAAAACGCGTTTATCCAAATCGGGCGGGGCAAATGCAGGGAAGCAAGGAGATAATAACACTACAGTTATGCCGGCTGTAGAACGGGAAACAACGCCGAGCGATTATAAATCTACCCCAAAAACTTCAACATCAAATATTTTCGGGGCTTCATTTTTTGACAGCGAATCATTATCGTTCGAACCTAATCTGCGTATTGCAACACCCGTTAATTACGTGCTCGGCCCTGATGACCAGGTAGAAATTAGTGTTTCGGGCTACCAGGAAACAAATCTGGAAACTACAATTGGGCCCGAGGGCACAATTGCTATACCACAAGTGGGTACAATTAGTTTAAGTGGTTTAACGGTTGAGCAGGCTACGGCACGTATCCGCGCTAAAATGTCGTCTACGGCTTATGGCTCGTTAAGAAATGGCACCTCTAACCTTATTGTTTCCTTAGGCAAAATCAGGAGTATCCATATTACTATTGTGGGGGCTTCAAAACCGGGTAACTATACGGTTTCTTCATTGTCAACTGTATTTAACTCACTTTATCTATGCGGCGGCCCGGGCGATATTAACACCTATCGTAATATAGAGCTCATCAGAAACAATAAAGTATACCAGCGAATTGATCTCTACCAGTTTTTAACCAAAGGCGATCAAAGCGGTAATATTTTGTTGAAAGAGAACGATGTAATTAATTTTCCGGTATACAAAAAACATGTTACCATTAATGGTGAGGTTAAAAGGCCGGGTGTGTTTGAATTAAAAGAAGGCGAATCGTTTGAGAACTTGTTGTTTTTTGCGGGTGGTTATACAGATAAAGCCTTTAGGGCAAGTGTAAAAGTTAAACAGATTACAGATACCCAAAGGCAAATAAAAGATATTTTAAAAGCAGGCTTTGCAACCTACATACCATCAAATGGGGATATTTTTCAGGTTGACGCCGTGTTGGAGCGTTTTGAGAATGCCGTTAGCATAAACGGTGCAGTATACAGGCCGGGCCAATTTGAATTAACGCCAGGTATAACGATAAGCGGGTTAATAAAAAAGGCGGGCGGGTTAATGGAAAATGTGTTTACAGACCGGGCGATTTTGAGCCGAAGCTACCCGAACGGTATTAAAGAAAATATCACCTTTAATGTAACTAATGTGATTAATGGCGGTGCGGCAGATATCCCATTGATTAAGCGCGACTCTATAACCATTGCTACTGCCACACAGTTTATAAGTAATTATAAAGTGCAAATTTTGGGCGAGGTAAAAAAGCCGGGCCAATTTGATTACCGTGAGAACCTGACGCTGAAAGACTTGTTTTTTATGGCTAATGGTTTTACCGACGCCGCGTCATCATACCACGTAGAAATTAGCCGCCGGTTTGTGAGCGAACGATCAAATAAGAGTGCTGATACAATTGCCAAGGTCTATGACATCAGCACGGCAAAGACACTGACGATTGAGAATGATAAATTTGTTCTTAAACCTTATGATGTAGTTACAGTTAGGCGTAACCCGGGTTATGTAGAACAAGAAAGAGTTACCATAAGCGGTGAGGTAAATTACCCCGGCAGCTATACCATCCAATCTAAAAAAGAGCACATCAGTGACCTTATCAGGCGATCAGGTGGCTTAACCTCACAGGCTTATCCAGGAGGGATATTCTTGGTAAGAAAAGATATTGATACCACCGGGCAAAGGCAAACTGTAAGAAATATACAGAACAGTATTAAAGATACCAGTGCAAAAGTTATTCAGGATGTTGCAAGAACTAATGACAGGATAGCAATAAACTTAAAGCAGGTTTTAGAAGCCCCGGGTTCGATACAGGATTATATACTTGAGAATGGCGATTCTGTACAGGTATTAAAACTCGATCCTTTAGTAAAGGTAAGCGGTGAAGTATTGGCATCAACTAAAACCGGTTATATCGATGGGAAATCACTGAAATATTATATTACCCAGGCTGGCGGAACTACCGATAATGCCCGGAGACGTAAAATTTATGTGTTATATCCCAATGGGCTTGTCGGCCGCACGCACAATGGTTTATTCGGCTTATTCCGCTCTTATCCCAAAGTGGTAACCGGTTCAGAAATTGTGGTACCACGTAAGCTGGATACGCAGGGTATGTCTGTTGCCGAAACAGTGGCATTAACCTCAACCGTAGTGTCATTAGTAACATTAATTATAGTTGCCATTTCTAACCTCAAGTAATATGCCAGGGGATAAAGACCAAAATGCAATCAAAGACTGGCGGGCAATAGCAGTAAATACGCTTAAGTATTTGCTTAAATACTGGTATTTGATAATACTGGGGGCTGTGTTGGGCGGAGCAATTGGATTTATAAAAGTTTATAAGAAAAAGCCGGTTTATATATCAACCTTTAATTTTGTATTATCTACAGATCAGAAGGATAGAAATGCTTTTGCAGGCCTTGCTTCACAACTTGGTTTCGATGGGATAACATCGAGCCCGGATAATATATTTTCTGGTGATAACATTATCGAACTGTTTAAATCACGCAAGCTTATAGGCAGTGCGTTGCAATCTGTAGTGGATAGTGCATCCCACCAAACCTTGTTAAATTATATTGTCCAGAATGAGTACCCGAGGATATATAAAAATTTAGGGCCGTTTAGCCAAAATCCGGCTACATACAGCCCAATTAAAACTAAGCTTTACAGACGGATTATTACAGAAGTAGGCCTCTCATTTACAGTGTTTAAAAAAGATAAAAAATTAATTTTTTACTTAATAAGTGCCAGCTCAACTAACCCCAATATAGCTTACTATGTATCTAAATACATGCTTGGTGAAACATCCGACTATTTTATTGATACCAAAACCAAGGTAGCAGCAACCACTGTTAAATTGTTGCAGCACGAAGCCGATAGTTTGGCAGGCGTACTAAGCGGCACGGCTATTAATACAGCTGCCACTATAGATCGTACATATAATTTAAACCCTTCGCTTAGTATACAACGCTCGGGCCTGATGTTTAGCCAAGCCAAAGTGACCGCCTTTAGTGGTGCATACGCTGAAGTAATGCGTAATTTGGAAGTTGCGAAAATAAACCTGCAAAAAGAAACCCCATTATACAGAATTATTGATGAGCCCGAACTACCCCTAATTGCCGAACCAACCGGTAAAACAAAGCATGTTTTAATAACTACGATTATTGGGTTTATTTTAATAACGCTATTACTTGGGGGGGATTATTTGTACAAAAACCTTAACGCACACAATTAATGACAAATACATACGATAATTCGTTTACCCCGGCTATTGCCATAATTGGCCTGGGTTATGTTGGCTTGCCGCTGGCAGTTGAGTTTGGAAAAAAATACAAGGTTGTAGGGTTTGATATTAACAACCACCGGATTAATGAATTACAACAGGGGGAAGACCATACACTTGAAGCCAACCCCGAAGAGTTAAAAAAAATAACGCGATTGAAAGACGGCGTAGGCGGAGTGTATTTTACCTCAGATAAAAATGAGCTAAACACTTGTAATGTATTTATTGTAACAGTGCCCACACCGGTTGATCAATACAACAATCCCGATCTCACCCCGCTTCTTAAAGCCACAGAAACCGTGTCTGGAGCATTAAAAAAAGGAGATATTGTAATTTATGAATCTACAGTATATCCGGGATGCACGGAAGAAGCCTGTATCCCTATTTTAGAAAAACATACAGGGCTACTATTTAATACCGATTTCTTTTGCGGTTACTCGCCCGAGCGCATAAACCCGGGCGATAAGGCACGCACCTTACCCAACATTAAAAAAGTAACCTCGGGTTCTACGCCGGCTTCGGCCCAGGTTATTAATGAACTGTATAAATCCATTATACCGGCAGGTACGCACCTGGCACCATCTATTAAGGTAGCAGAAGCGGCTAAGGTTATTGAAAATGCACAGCGCGATATTAATATTGCCTTTGTAAACGAGCTGTCGAAAATATTTTCACTTTTAGATATTGATACCAATGAGGTATTAGAGGCAGCCGCAACCAAGTGGAATTTTTTACCCTTTAAACCAGGCCTTGTTGGGGGCCATTGTATTGGTGTCGACCCTTATTATCTGGCACAAAAAGCAATTTCGGCAGGGTACTATCCCGAGATTATATTATCAGGCCGACGTATCAATGATGGGATGGGTGCTTATATCGCCGATGCGGTTACCAAACTAATGATTAAGAAAGAAATTAAGGTTTGGGAAGCTGATATTTTAGTTTTGGGTATCACATTTAAAGAAAATTGCCCCGATGTACGCAACACCAAGGTAGTTGATATCATCAAAGAGCTCGAACATTATAAAGCCAATATTACCGTTTATGACCCATGGGCAAGCTGTGCGCAGGTAAAACACGAATATAATATAACATGTGTGGATAAATTGCCCGAAGGTAAAACCTACCATGCTGTTATTTTAGCCGTATGCCACCAGGATTTTATCGCGCTCGATTTTAAAGCATTGCTAAAAAAACCGGGTGTACTTTACGATGTAAAAGGCATATTAGCCCCGGCAATGGTTGATGGCCGGTTATAAGCAGAGAAGATTAGCCGATCTACCCTATCACAATAAAACCTATATGTACATACTTTAAAAGGTGTTTACCAATTATAACCTTTGAATAAATGAAAGTAGTATTACTTGCCGGTGGCTTAGGTACCAGGCTGGCAGAAGAAACATCAATAAGGCCTAAACCTATGGTAGAAATAGGTGGCAAGCCCATTTTATGGCATATCATGAAAATTTACTCGCATTACGGCTTTAATGAGTTTGTGATATGCCTGGGCTATAAGGGCAATATGATTAAAGAGTATTTTATCAATTACTTTTTATACAATTCAGACATTACGGTTGAGTTACACAACAATCAACTGGATGTGCATTACTCTAATTCAGAATCATTTAAGGTAACACTTGTTGATACCGGAATAGATACGAATACTGCAGGCCGTATAAAAAAAATAAAAAAATACATCACAGAAGATACTTTTATGCTGAGCTATGGCGATGGGGTATCTAATGTAAATATTGAACAATTATTGGCTTTTCATAAAAAGCATGGCAAATTAGCTACGCTCACTACTATACAACACCCTGGCCGTTTTGGTAATGTAAGCCTTAACGATGATGGAATTGTAACTGAATTTGCCGAAAAGCCCGATGATGAAGGCTTCTGGATTAATGGAGGATATTTTGTACTTAGCAATAAGATATTTGATTACCTGGAAGGTGATGTTGAATTAGTACAATGGGAGCGCGAGCCATTGGCCAGTATTGCCAACGACGGCCAGTTAGCAGCATTTAAGCACAAAGGCTATTGGAAGGCAATGGATGCCATGCGCGATAAAATTGAACTGGAAGCAGAGTGGAGTTCGGGTAGCCCAAGGTGGAAAATATGGTAATAGTATATTGCTTAAATAATTATCACCACTAACTTGAAGTTATCAACAAACATAATTGCCAATTTAATAGGCCGTATCTGGATAGCTGGCTTGGGGATGATTATGGTTCCTTTATATATTAAATTTTTAGGGATCGAATCATACGGCTTAGTTGGTTTTTATGGAACCCTTATAGGCTCATTGTCTATACTTGATTTAGGGCTTAGTATCACATTAAACAGAGAGCTTACCAAAGCTATAGTTGAAAAAAGAGATGCGACCGATATAAGAAGCCTTGTTTTAACTGTCGAATGTATTTATTGGCTAATTGGTTTGGTGGCAGCAGCAGTTATTATTTTACTGGCACCTGTAATAGCAACTCACTGGCTCCATGCGCAAAAAATAGATACAGGAGTGGTAACACATGCTGTTATGTTGATGGGATTGGTTGTGGCTTTTCAATGGCCAATTAGTTTATATAACGGTGGTTTAACAGGCTTAGAACGCCAGGTTACAGATAATATCATAATGGTTACCATGACAACCATTAGGTCGGCAGGTGTTATACTTATCTTATGGTTTGTGTCGCCAACAATCAACGCTTTTTTTATATGGCAAGCTGTAACCAGCTTTTTGTACGTATTTAGCATGCGTGTAGGCTTGTGGTATTATTTACCTAAAAGTGCCGTAATAGCTAAATTCTCTAGGCAGTATTTAATACAAATATGGAAGTTTGCTGCCGGTGTTACAGGTATAGGTGTTGTTTCATTTTTTCTTACTCAAATTGATAAGATCGTTTTGAGTAAAATGCTCCCTTTATCAGATTTTGCATATTATACCTTAGCGTTTACCATAGCTAATTGCTTTGCCATGTTTGTGGTGCCTATAAACATAGCAGTTTTTCCGCGGCTTACTGCTTTTGTAACAGCCGGAGACAAAGCAGGTTTAACTATTGAATATCATAGAGGTTGCAGAATTGTGGCATCAATAATTTTCCCTGTTGGTTTGGTGTTAATTGTTTTTGCTAAAGAGGTTTTGTTGCTGTGGGTTAAAGATCCTGTAACTGTAGCTCATAGCAGTTTATTAGTTCAGATAGTTGTTGCTGGGGCAGTTCTTAATAGTTTAATGGTAATGCCTTTTTTTTTAATGCTGGCATACGGGCAAACTAAATTTACAATATATCAAAATACCATAGCATCAATTATATTGGTTCCATTACTTTTTTGGTGGGTACACCTGTATGGTTCGATAGGTGGTGCTTTAGTTTGGTTCTCTGTTAATGTTGGATACATACTTTTCAGTATCCCACTCATACATGCCGGCTGGATGAAAGGTGGATTAATAACCTGGTATATAAAAGATACTTTAATACCCTTGTTACCGCCGTTAATTACTGTTTCATTTCTAAAAATAATGCTATATAATTATATGCCCCATTTTAAAATGAACATTATTTCGCTGATGTTTTTAAGCTTGTTAGTACTAACATCTGCACTGATTTTTATGCCCGAATGCAGAGCGTTGATAAAAGAAGTAATGGGAAAATTTAAGAAACAATCTGTATGAGTGACTTACCTTTAGTTAGTATTGTTATACCTACTTATAACCAAAAACCCGATTTTTTACGGGCTTGTATCGCTTCTGCTGTAAATCAAACTTATAGTAATTTAGAAATTATTATTTCTGATAATTGGAGCACTAATGTAAATGTGCAGGCAGTATTAGATGAGTTTATTAATGTTAAGAACCTGTCTGTAGCAAAGCCGGCCGAGCACGTTTCTATGATACAAAACTTTTCTTTTGCAGCTGGTTGTGCAAAAGGAGAATATATTAGTTTTTTAAGTTCGGATGATACGTTAGAACCTGATTGCATATCACTTTTGGTAGAACTGGTTTTGTTAAATCCCGCGATCACTTTTGCTTTTGGGAATATTGAATTTATTGAGTCTGTTACCGAAGAACATATCTCCTATCAGCGAACTGATGCGTTCCGCGAAGGTGTTTACACTACAAAAGAATTTCTGGACTTTTTCATCCATCTAAAAAATAGTGTATGGATGAACGGTAACCTCATTAATGCCCGTGACTATAATGCTATTGGGGGTGTTGAATATGAGCCGATATTATACTCCCACGATAATGCGCTTGCGCTTAGGTTATTAGCAGCCGGCGCCACGGTTGGGTATGTTAATAAACCATTAGGCCGGGTAAGGATCTGGAGAGCTAAAGAATTAGAAGAAAAGATAGTGAAACTTAATCTTTTAACTGAGGTTAATGACATTATAGAGTGCTTTAATATTGTTTTAAATAGCCCGCTGCTATTAAAACTTACTGATGGCGGTAAGCAAAAAGTACTTGATATCAGAAACGGATTATTAGAGGAGAAAGTTGAATATGCCTGTATCAGTTATATCAAAAAGTATATAGATGAGGATACATTTCTTGAGATTAAGAAAAAAACGCTAGACAATATGCATTCCAATAAAATACAGCTATACTTTTTGGCGTGCAAGCCACCGGTAAAACAGATTTTATCCGGGATAATTAAAGCGAAAAATTACTTCAACCCACGGAGGTAACACCAAAATATATGGTTAAGATTCTTAGACTTATAGTTCGTATCTGTTTTTATATTGCCAATGCGTACAGGAAATTTTTCCTGCGGATGATGTATCCCGGCCTTAAAATAGACGGGCAAAGTATCATAGAGAAGAACTGTAAGATTGTTTGTGTTGATGGTGGTAAAATGATAATTAAAAACACCCATATCAGTATAGGTGTACACTTGTTTGCAGATGTAGGTGCTACAATAAGTATCGAAAATAGTTCTGTCGGCAGATATTCAGTTATTGCATCAAAACAAAGTATTACAATAGAGAAGGGCGTGGCTATTGCAGAAATGGTGGTAATTAGAGACCAGGACCATGCCATTGATGTTAATAACGCTGAGGCAGGTTTTAGTCAATATACTACCGGGCCGGTGCACATCGAAAAAAATGTATGGATCGCATCAAAAGCTACCATTTTAAAAGGCGTTACTATAGGAAATGATTCTATTATTGCGGCCTCGGCAGTGGTTACAAAGCCTGTACCGGCAAATGAAGTTTGGGGCGGTGTACCTGCCAGGTTTATTAAAAAGGTGCGTATTTAAATAATTATTTATTTCAAAAAGAAATTGAAGGTCGTATTCATTCTGCATAATATTAAAAAATCATTTGGCATCGAATGGCTTACGAGCGGGTTATTAGATAATGGCTTCGACCTATATTTTATACTGATAAATAAAGAACATAGTGAAATGGAGGCTTTTCTCGAAGCAAGAGGTATTCTGGTTAAACGCCTTACTTACGAAAGCAAAAAACAAGCACCTCTATTTCTCTATAAATTATACCGCGAACTTTCGCGCATTAGCCCCGATGCTGTACATACCCACCTGCGCAATGCAGATTTGTACGGCCAGGTTGCCGCATTTTTATGCAGGATTAAAAAACGTGTTTATACCAGGCATAGCTCTACATTTAATCATCTGTATCATAAAAGATCGGTACTTATAGATCGGGTTATCAATTCACTGGCAACAAATATTATTGCTATTTCGGAAGTAACCAAAAAGGTATTGATAGAAATGGAAGGTGTGAGCGAAGATAAAATTTCACTTATTCATCACGGCTTTGATATAGGTAGTTTTACAAACGTAAACCAAGGCCGGGTTAATATGATCAGAAATAGGTACGCTATCCCTGCCGGTGTTAAAATTGTAGGTGTTTTTGCAAGATATACCGAATGGAAAGGCTATCAATACATAATACCTGCCTTTGGAAGGCTCAAACAAAAATATCCTGATCTGTATTTTGTTTTTGCTAATACCACAGGCGAATATCAAGCCACTATTAAAACCTTGCTCAACGAGCACCTGCCTGCAGAAAGTTATACCGAGATAAGATTTGAAAGTGATGTGCAGGCCTTTTACCAGGTTTTGGATATTTATGTGCACACGCCTATAGATAGTATGGTTGAAGCATTTGGCCAAACGTATGTAGAGGCACTTGCCGCCGGCATCCCTTCTGTATTCACACTATCAGGTGTGGCCAATGAGTTTATCGTTAATGAAAGAAACGCTTTGGTTGTGGATTATAAAAGCAGTGAACAGATTTATCAATCTGTTGAAAAACTGTTGATGGACGGAGCATTGCGGGCCCGGTTAATTAAAAATGGTAAAGAAGATGTTAAACAATTTAACCTCGATAGTTTTATCAAAAAATCTATAGCAGTATATCAGTAAATGAAATCTGCTTATTCTATTTCATGAAATAATATACTATTTATATATTGCTTTTTATCAATACGTAACTACAAAAAATGCCCATCAAGTTTTCAATTATAATACCAACATATAACCGGGCTGCATTGCTTAAGGTAACACTGCAATCTTTATTGGCGCAGCGTTACCCGCATTTCGAAATATTGGTAATTGATGATGGGGGCAATGATAATACAAAAGCAACGGTAGAGGCCTTTGCTGATGAACGGCTAAGCTACCATTGGAAAACAAATGCAGAGCGGGGCGCTGCACGAAATTATGGCGCTGCATTGGCCAAAGGCAGTTACCTTAATTTTTTTGACAGCGATGATCTTGCTTATGATAATCACCTGGAAACAGCGGCAGATTATATAACAGCTAATCCGCAGGTAATCGCATTTCACTCCAGTTATGATTGGAAAAGCCCGGAGCAGGAAGTAATCCGGCCGTCGGGAATTTATGAGGGCGAGCTTAATAACCGTGTTTTTAAAAACAATATATTAAGCTGTAATAATGTGTTTGTACGTAAAGCAGAATTTGATGCATTAAAGTTTTCGGAAGACAGGGCACTTTCTGGTACCGAAGACTGGATGCTTTGGCTAAGCATTTGCTGCAGGTATCCGCTTATGGGTGTTAAGACAATAACATCAGCCATTATACAGCACGATACCCGTAGTATGACCACTGCAACCGGCGATAGCACGCTAAAACGCACACAGGCATTTCAAACCAATCTTAACAAAGATGCCTGCATTGTAAATAAACCGGCGGTATATCATTCGGCCATGGCCGAGATGTATTATTTATCAGCACTTTATTATGCAATAGAAGGCAAGAAACGAAAATGTATGGAGTTTGCTTTTAAAGCTTTGAAGATAAAACCAGGCGTTATCTATACAAAAAGAACCCTGGGTATTATTAAGCACTTGTTGATAAAATAAATAGTATCTTTTGTTGGGATTTGGTTACCGATTTTAAATATTAACATTTTGCAATTAAATAGCAGTTACACAAAAACTAAATAAATGGCTTCAGTTAAATCACCTATAAGGACATTGGTAAAACCTTTTTTATTTAGGCTGCTTGGAAAACGAGGTTACAAATACGCCCAGTTTTATGGCAAAAAGCGCGACATACAGCACCGTTTGGTAGAAGAGAAAGAAATGGAGCTGCTGCCGTATTTTGTAAAACCGGGTGATTGTGCAATAGATGTTGGCGCAAATTATGCATACTATACAGATCGTTTATCGGGCTTGGCCGGTAACGAGGGTAAAGTATTTGCATTTGAGCCCATACCCTTTACTTATATGGTTTGCGCCATGATTGTTAAGTCAAACAAACTGGGTAATGTTAGCCTGTTTAATTTAGGGGTATCAGATAAAAACCAAACGTTAAAATTTAGTGTGCCTAAATTGTCGTATGGCCCAATCAGCGCAGGGCAGGCGCATATCGCTACAAGAACAAATGCCGAAGAAGACAAACAGAAGTATTATAATTTTGAGCAGGAAGAAGAGGTTACATGCGATGTTGTAGCCCTAGATACCTTTAATTTAGAACTATCAGGCAAAAATGTATCTTTTATAAAAATTGATATTGAAGGGGCCGAATATTTTGCTTTAAAGGGCATGGAGCAACTAATTAAAAAACACCTGCCGGTTATTTTAATTGAAGTACAGCCTTATTTCTTAAATGGCTTTAATATCGAGGCCTCTGACCTCGAAAGTTATATCAGCCAAACACTCGGCTACAACATTTACTATTATGACGAGGAGTTAAAAAAATTAAAGCCGCTTAAAACCGAACTTTTTGACGCTAATTTCATTTTAATCCCTGTCAGCAAAATTGATTCATACCAACAAATTATATATGATAAATAATGAGTGGCTTAATGAATTGAGGCAGATCGTAAAGAACGAGCCCGACAGGTATGCGGTGCATGCTAAATGTAAGCCTCTGTTAGAAAAGATGAGCATTTCTAAAGAGTTTTTGTATGATATTATCAGGCAAAATTTAAGCACGCCGGAGTATCTGCTCCGCAAGCGTACTTACCCAACCCTGTCAATGGTTATTGAAGAGAATAATGACTTTAGTTTCGTAGTTAATATTTTCCCCTCCCTGCCAGATAAAAAGGCGGATGTTTCTTTTCAAAGCATCCACCATCATGGATCGTTATTGTTAAGTACAGTTGGTGCTTTTGGGCCGGGATATCAATCTATCCTTTTTAAGAAAGGGTACAGTATTAATAAAGAAACAGGCGATGCCAAAATGGAAATTGCCAAACAGTATCAGAATAAGATTGGAGTAGTTGAATTTGTGGACTGCTATCAACCCCATATTGTGTTTTATCCTGTGGATATTACAGCAACTTATGCGTTTTGGTGCGATGATAAAAAGAAAGCTAAAGAAGCAATTAAAAAAATAGGGCTGTTAAAAAGGATCAGGAAACCTGCTGCGAAATTAATTAACAGCCTGGGCTTATCTAAAATACTTGGCTTAAACAAAATTGAGTATTTCGATTTTTATGTTGATCAAAATAAAGTAATAGCCCTAAAAGACAGGCTTGCTTATGATGTAGTGGGTAGTAATGATAATTTTTTAAAAAATATATTTTTCTTTATCCAGCAAACAGGCTTTGCTGATAAAGATTTTCTTGCGCAACTATCCCAGGCAGAACATGTACCCGCCGGTGCCAGAATTTACATTGATAAATTGATAAAAGGTGAGCGCATAGAAGACGAGTTCTTTTCGGGCCATCTGGATATACCCAAGGTAAATTTGAAACAGCAGGATGTTTTAAAAGCTGTTGCGAACAATCAAGTATGAACCTAATATATAAAGCTTAGATGTGTGGAATAGCGGGTTTTATTGATTTCAATAATAAAAGTAGCAGAGAAACATTAGCGGCCATGACCGCTGCTATGGGCCATAGAGGGCCTGATGGCCAGGGGGTGGAAATGTATCAGAAAGATAATTTGTTGGTGGGCTTCGGTCATCGCCGGCTTTCTATTATCGATTTGAGCGCTGTTGCCGGTCAGCCCATGTCCTATAATGGTTTACATCTTGTATTTAATGGCGAAATTTATAATTACCAGGAGATCCGCGATCAGCTGACAGAACTGGGGCATGAATTTAAAACCCATTCAGATACCGAAGTTATTTTACATGCCTGGCGCCAGTGGGGCGAAAGTTGTATTGAACAATGGCGCGGAATGTTTGCCATTGTGTTATATGATGAATACACCAACGAGATTATTTGCATTAGGGACAGGGCAGGTGTAAAACCTTTGTATTATTATTTTTCGGATGGTTTGTTCTTGTTTGCCTCCGAGCTAAAGGCCATATTACAGCACCCCGATTTCAAAAAGCAGATCAACCCGGAAGCTGTGGCCTCTTATTTACAATATGGTTATGTTTCCTGGCCGCATTGTATTTACAACTATACGCATAAGCTATCGCCGGGGCATATCTTAAAAATGAACCTGGGGACCAGGGTTCTTGATATTAAACAGTACTGGAATGTTTATGATTATTATGATAAGCCTAAACTATCCATTACCCTGCCCGATGCCATAGGTGAAACAGAGCGTATCCTGCAGCAATCGTTCCAATACCGGATGGTGGCCGATGTGCCCGTAGGCGTTTTTCTGAGCGGCGGTTATGATAGTGCCTGTGTTACCGCATTGCTTCAAAAAAACAGCACCGAAAAAATTAAAACCTTCACAATTGGTGCCGCAGACAGCAAATTAGATGAGGCGCCTTTTGCCAAAGAAATAGCAGCCCATTTGGGTACCGACCATACAGAATATTACTGTACTGCCCAGGAAGCCTTGGATATTATACCAGATTTGCCATACCATTATGACGAGCCTTTTGCCGATAGTAGCGCTATACCAACAATATTGGTTAGCCGCATGGCGCGAAAAAGTGTAACAGTAGCCTTATCGGCCGATGCAGGCGATGAGATTTTTGCAGGCTATTACCGGTACGATTATATTGCCCGCTATGGCGATAAAATAAAATCTGTTCCGAAGGTTTTGCGTACGGCATTATCTGCTGTTATGGGTAATATTTCGTCAGAAAGCATCCCTGTTTTGCGTAATAAATATAATTTTCACGGCCGATACAACAAGTTTAGAAATTTGCTGGAAGATCCCTCGCCTGCCGAAATGATGCGTAACCTTACACAAACATTTACGCAATCAGAGATCAATAGCTTGTTTGCTACTCCCGTACAGGAGCAGTTTACAGCCCATCGCACTAATAAACTGGTAGAGGGTTATGATGCACTATCATACATGATGGCGGTTGATTACCAGACTTATATGGTTGATGATATTTTGCAAAAGGTTGATAGGGCTACCATGGCTGCAAGTTTAGAAGGCCGCGAACCTTTTTTAGATCAGCACATTATTGAATGGGCGGCACAGTTACCCACAGAATATAAATACTACAATCGCCAAAAGAAGTACATACTGAAGCAGATTGTACATAAATATATCCCGCAGCAAATGATGGACAGGCCCAAAATGGGGTTCGCCATCCCGATAGAACATTGGTTAAATCATGAGTTGAAAAACCTTGTTCAAACCTATCTCAGTAGCGAAAAATTAAAAGAACACGGCTTGTTTAACATCCCGGTTGTGGAGGGGATAATAAATCAATTTTATGGCGGCCGCACAGAAAAGCATTTGCAGGTATGGTATCTGCTCATGTTTCAAATGTGGTACGAGAAATGGATCGGCAATTAATTACTAACCTGTACTTGTGAGCAGCAATAAACAAATACTCTATATTTCTTATGATGGGATGACTGACCCGCTGGGCCAGAGCCAGGTTATTTCGTATATGCGGGGTTTAAGCAAGCAGGGGTATTTATTTACGATTATAAGTTTTGAAAAGCCTGATAAGTTTAGGCAAAAAGGCGATGAAATACGCGCTTTGCTTACCCGGCATAATATTACCTGGCACCCTTTAATATATACCAAAAAACCGCCGGTGGTATCAACCTTGTATGATTTTTGGCGGATGAATAAGTTGGCTTTTAAATTACAAAAGGCCAATAATTACGCTATTGTGCATTGCCGCAGTTACTTATCGGCATTAGTGGGGCTTAATCTTAAGAACAGGTACGGGCAAGCTATTAAATTTATTTTTGATATGCGCGGCTTTTGGATTGAGGAACGTGTTGATGGGAAAATGTGGAACCTTAACAACGCATTATACAAACGGGTTTACCAGTTTTTTAAAGCCAAAGAGCAGCAATTTTGGAAGCATGCCGACCGGATTGTAATACTCACCAACGCCGGCAAGCAACACATGGTTGATCAGGAAAATATCCCCGCCGAAAAAATTGGCGTTATACCAACTTGTGTCGATTTTGATATTTTTAAATTAACCACACCAACCGAACAGCTTCAATTGAAAAAACAGTTAGGTATTGCAGAGCAAGCAAAAATATTTATATATGCAGGGGCTGTAGGTGGGAGCTATAGTATTGATGTGGTGTTTAAGGCTTTCGCTTTATACCGGCATTACTTTAAGCAGGCACATTTGTTGTTGCTTACCAAAGATGCCGTTGCGATAAATACAAGCCCGCTATTGCAGCAATACCAAATTAATGCTAATGAATTATCGGTTGTAGAAGCGCCTTTTACCTCGGTATACCAATATTTAAATATAGGCCACTTAGGGTTTGTGTTTTATAACCAAGGCTGGTCTAACATTGCACGCAGCCCTACTAAAATGGGCGAATACCTGGCCTGCGGTTTACCGGTATTGGTTTATGGCAGCATTGGCGATATTGACGACCTGCAAAACAAGCTTAACATAGCCATTGTAAATGAACTTACAGAGAAAGAATGTTTTACAGCTTTTGATAAAATTAATGTAGATAAAGATGTGCAAAGCATTAGGGCTGCTGCATTTGATTATTGCAGTTTAGAAAGCGGTGTGGCATTTTATTCGGGTATTTATCAGGAAATTCAATAATGAATACTGAGCAGCTATCGGCACATTTAAAAGAACTTGGAATTGTTTGCGAGAACAACGACAGGGCTGCTCACAAACTTAAAATTACCCCGCATAGCAATTTTTACCTTACTTCAACAGGTGTAGGGTTTAAAAACCTAAAGCTCATCCCCGACTTGTTATTTGGCAACTTTAACAAGCTTTACTTCCGTTTGTATGCAGCGAAAAATAAGCTCCGTTCACCTAAAATAAAGCTGAAGGATAGTGATTATTTAGTTATACATAATTTCTGGTCGGGCGGGTACCATCATTGGGTATGTGAAGCTTTGTTAAAATTGGTGGTTTCTGATCTGGATTACAGCCAATACACGCTGCTGCTACCAGAAGATTATCCATCGTTTGCCTGGCAGTCACTCAAGAAATTTCAGTTTAAAGACATTGTACTTTTAAAAAAAAATCACACTTATAAAATAGCCGGTGCGCTGGTTATCAGTAACCCGGTTTCGGGATATTACGATAGAGGGCAGATCAGGAAGATGAAGGAGCTGTATGCGCAGCCTGTTGAGGTGCCTTTCCGTAAAATATATATCAGCAGGCGAAAAGAGAAATTACGGGTTATTGAAAATGAAGAACAATTATACCCGGTTTTGCTCGCAAACGGGTTCGAAATTGTAGAAACCCAATTGTTAAGTTTTACAGAGCAGGTTGCATTATTTGCAGAGGCGGCTATAGTTATTTCAATTCACGGGGCGGCTCTTACTAACATGGTTTTTATGCAGCCAGGCACAAAAGTGATTGAATTGTATCGCGAGTTATCTGTTAACGACCAGATGAACCTTTGTTATTGCAGGTTAGCCGAAGCAGCCATGCTCAATTATAATTGTTATTTTTTTAAATTAGGAAGGAAAGATAATGATATTGACCGCTCTAATATTGTGGTTGATGAAAGGGAGTTTAAAGCAATCCTCGAAGTTTAATGTGTGCGGCCCTGTTTTATAAAAAAAGCTATTATACCATTGTATTAGTAAGTGAGGGTAGATACCAAAAATGAGTTCAAAAATACTTTTCATTGTTCCGTATCCATACGGCTGTGCGCCAAGCCAACGATTAAAATTCGAGCAATATTATAGTGCTTTTGAAAATAGTGGCTATGAAATAGTTCACGCACCTTTTATGGATAAACCCATGTGGGACGTAGTTTATAAAAAAGGGTACACGTTATCTAAAATACTTTTTACCTTAAAGCGATATGTAAAAAGGATTGGTTTGCTATTTACAATCCACCGGTATGATATAGTTTATGTGCATCTGTGGTGTACACCTTTTGGTTTGCCCCTTTACGAATGGTTGGTAAAAAAGCTTTCTGCCAGGTTAATCTATGATATTGATGATCTTGTTTTTCTAAAGAACATCAATCACGAGAATAAATTTCTGGCGCTTTTGAAAGGTAAAAACAAGCCGGTTTATTTGATGAAACATGCAAACCATGTAATAACCTGTACACCATATCTGGATGCTATTGCCCAAAAGTATAATATCAATACTACTGATATATCTTCAACAATTAACACAGATACCTATGTGCCGGTTAATAATTATAGCAATGATCACCAATTGGTTATTGGCTGGAGTGGGAGCCACACCACTTCGCAATATCTGTATTTGTTAAAAGATGTTTTACTTGAGTTACAAAAAGAGATACCATTTAAGTTATTGGTAATGGGCGATGCAAACTTTAACATACCCGGCCTAAATATTGAAGCGCTTGCCTGGAAAGAAGAATATGAAATTGCTACGCTGCAAAAAATGGATGTCGGCGTTTATCCCCTCCCGCTTAATGAGCAATGGGTTTTAGGAAAAAGCGGTTTAAAGGCATTGCAATATATGGCATTGGGTATACCTACTATAGCAACAGATGTGGGCTGTAATAACAGGGTTATTGAAAATGGGGTAAGCGGTTTTTTAATACTTAACGATAGTGAATGGCTTAATACCCTTAAATTACTATGCCTTGATGCCAATCTGCGTAAAACGATTGGAAAGGAGGCCCGGCTGAAGGTAGAAAGGCAGTTTTCGATAAAACATACAGCACCCGTATATCTTGATGTTTTAAACAAAACCGCTTTATCTGTGGATTAAGTTAGGGGATGGTTTAATGCAGGTTCTTCAAGCGTTTCAAGTGTTTTGGCCTCGGGCTTGTCTTTAAAAATAAGGATCATTAAAAAAAGCATATAAAAAGGTGTACAAGGTATTTTGTACCTGGATAATGAACCGAAATTATAAGTGGATACCCCTACAATAAATGCGAACAATAGTGTAAAGGTTAAACACATGATAAGGTTAGGATCTGTATAGATATTTTTCAGCGTTTTAAAAGGATTTCGTGTAAAAAGCAAATATAATGTTAGTAATAATACACCTGTTGATTCGCTGGAATTGAAAAGCTGAATCAAGCTTTTTGATTCCCATGGATATGGCCTGAATAAAGTTACATTAACCGCCGGGATAAACATTTTAAGAATCCCATTTATTGATGGATCAAAATCGCCAAGATTGTAGGCAGAGCCATCCTGGGCAAGAGAAACGCGGAGTAAATAATCTTTTTGATGTTGAATGGTCTCTATTACGTCTTCGGGCGTAATTGTTATGCTGGAGATTATCTTTTTGGCAGCAAAAACAGCACCGATGCTCATGATACCTAACAAAATATAAAACTTCACCCTCCCGCCAAATCTGGCAGATGTCTTCTTTTTGTATACTAAAATTATTTTCAAAATCATTGCAGGCAATAACATAGCAATGATGTAAGCTTTGATGAAAACTAATAGAAGAATCGAGATGATTAAAAGAACTATCAATATAAATCTGAAATTCTTTTTTTCGAAAAGTATATAGGCGCTATAACATAAACAGCCTATAGCGAACATACAAAGGCTATCTTTATACAAGCCGGAACCCCACACTGTTGGCCCGGGCATAAATAATATGGCAATAGCTATCTTTTTTATGAGGTGCGTGTACTGCTGTGCAAAACATATAAATAACAGCCATATACCATTGAATGAAATAACAGCGACCAGTACATTAATTATTAAGTATTGAGTAAAACAAAATAAGCCTAAAAAGGCACCAACGCGTGCCACTGTATAAGAGGCGACATCGTTATACCAATACATCTGCGACAATGCCATGCTATCTGTTAAATTTTGGTCATCGGCCTGGTGGGTCATTAGTCTTAGCCAGGTATCGGGTGCGCTAAGAAAAGTTGAATTGATAACCCTGGAATGAACGAAAAAAGTATATGAGTCGCCACCTCCGTAGTAGTACCAATAGAACATTGAAATAAATATGGCACCGAAAATTTTTGCAGTTAACCCTGGGATAAAATAAGGGCGATAGGCGTGCCCTTCCGGATAAAATTTATCACGATAATAATAGGCAACCCTATAAATAAGCCACAAATAAAAAGGTAATAAAATGTAATCAAGTGCAGTAATGCCCTCCATGTTATCTGATAAAGTTAGTGCCTATCTATAAATGGTAAAATAACAAATATAATCTGTATCAAATTCCATAAAAACTAAAAAACAAATTTTGAATAGTAACGGCAGGTATGTTTTATAGTTATATACAGAAGCAAGCATATCCTTGCCATAATTTTAGAAATTAAGGCCAGTTAATATGAATAAAATGAATGTTTATTTTAATTGTGAAAATTGAAAATATATTGTTCAATTTGGTTAAACCTAAATTATTTACAATAGCCGGTTACAACCCTAAATACATAAGTCAATATTAATAACGTATGCCTAAAATTTTAAGGGTGCTAAACAGGTTAAATGTTGGCGGCCCCACTTACAATGTAGCCTATTTATCAAGGTATATTGATACGCAATATCAAACTACCGTATTGGCTGGCATAAAGGAGAGTCATGAAGGCAGTTCTGAATACATATTAAAGGATTTAGGTATTGATTATGAGTTTGTGCCCGATATGTTCAGGAGCATTAATCCGTTGAAAGATTTCCGGGCATTTAAACACATACAAGATAAAGTGAACGAATACAGGCCCGATATTGTACACACGCATGCAGCAAAAGCAGGGGTACTGGGCCGACTGGCTGCTTATCATAGTGCACACAGGCCTAAAGCCATATTGCATACCTATCACGGCAATGTATTTGATGGTTATTTTTCTCCTTTAAAAACAAAGGTTTTTTTAGCTATAGAGCGTTACCTGGCTGGTATTAGCAATGCTATTATCGCAATTAGCGATCAGCAGAAATACGACCTCGTAAATAAATACAATATTGCACCGGCTGATAAAGTTCACGTGATAAAGCTTGGGTTCGATCTGGATAAATTTACAGAGGGAAATACCGAAAAAAGGCAGCGCTTCAGGCAGTTTTATAACCTTGCTGATGATGTAACTGTAATAACCATTACAGGCCGCCTGGCACCCATTAAAAACCATTTTTTATTTATTGATGCATTAGCAATATTGAAAAAGGATAATCCTACCCTTAAATTTAAGGCTTTTATAGTAGGTGATGGAGAGTTGATGAATCCTATCTTGCAGAGAATCAGGGAGTATGAACTGACATTTTCTCGTGCAAATGAAAACAATTACGACGCAGATGTAGTATTTACATCATGGCGTAAGGATATCGATGTAATCAATGCCGGCTCAGACATTATTGCGCTTACCTCCTTAAATGAGGGTACCCCCGTAAGCATTATAGAGGCCCTGGCATCAGAAAAGGGGGTTATATGTACCGATGTAGGCGGTGTTGGGGATGTAGTTAAGGATGGATATAATGGGTTTTTATGCGAACAATCGGCTGAAAGCTATGCAGGCAAGCTTGAAGAGTTGATCGTGAATAAAGAGCTTAAAAACAGGATGGCTGCAAACGGAAAAAAAATTGCGCTACAGAATTATTCTTATAAACGATTAGTAGCTGAAACTCAGGACTTATATAAATTTTTGTTAGATTAGACATTATTAATTTCAGGTTAATATTTCTACCATTATAACTATAAACGTATACCATGATTAAAATTTTAATAACAGGGGGTGCCGGTAATGTTGGAGGGGCGCTTGCATGCCATCTTGTTCAAAAAAAACAATACCATATTGTTGTGGCAGACAATCTGATTACAGGGTCTTTAAAAAATTTACCGAAAGAACAAGACAACTTTACCTTTATAAAGTGCGACGTAAATAATTTCAGTGATTTATCGGCTGTTATGCTGGCCTTTAAGTTCGACTATGTATTCCATTATGCAGCCCTTGTAGGCGTAAAACGAACGCTGAGCCATCCGATAGCCGTTTTAGAAGATATTGAAGGGATAAAAAATATACTCAATTTATCAAAAAATACAGGTGTAAAACGCGTATTCTACTCTTCGTCGTCAGAAGTTTATGGCGAACCTGTTGAATTTCCGCAGAATGAGCATACAACCCCTTTAAACTCGAGGTTGCCTTATGCCATAGTAAAAAATGTGGGCGAAGCATTTTTTAAATCGTACCATAAAGAGTTTGGGCTCGATTTTACAATCTTCAGGTTCTTTAATACTTATGGGCCTAAACAAAGTTGTGATTTTGTTGTCTCGAAGTTTATCGAATTAGCTATGAATAACCAGGATATTACCATTTATGGTGATGGCTTGCAAACCCGCACATTTTGTTATATAGATGATAATATTGAAGCTACAACTAAAATATTTGAAGAAGAGCTGCATTTAAATGAGGTGATTAATATTGGCAATTCGAAAGAAATTAGTGTAGCAGGCCTTGCCGAGAAAGTAATTAGAATTACAGAGTCATCATCATCAATAATACACCTTGATCCATTAAAAGAAGGTGACATGACCCGCCGGCAGCCCGACAACTCAAAAATGCTGAGCGTTTTAAATCGTGATTTATTAACCGTAGAAGAAGGTATAGCCAAGATACTGCAACTTAAATATAGTTTAATGAGCAAATAATCTACCAACATGTCTTTTTTGTTAAAGCCGGTTATTACAGGCATTGTATCATTAATTGCTTGTTTGGCAATTACTCCGCTAATTATAAAATTGGCAACTTATAAAGGCTGGGTTGTTTACCCCAGAAATGATCGCTGGCATAAAAAGCCAACAGCGTTAATGGGGGGCATTGGTATTTTCGCAGCCTTTAGTATTGCCATATTTAGTACCGATTTTGCTCATATCCCATGGTTACTTTACGGGGCTGCAACAGGCATGTTTTTAATTGGCCTTGTTGATGATATCTGGGAATTAAAGCCCGTTATTAAGCTTTTGGGCCAAATAGCCTGTTCTTTTGTGCTGGTATATAATGGTTTAATGTTTGGCGGGGGCTTGCTTGGCTGGGCTGCAATCCCCTTAACTTTTATATGGGTAATAGGCATTACCAATGCTATTAACCTATTAGATAATATGGACGGGCTGGCATCGGGTATATCTGGCATTGTGGCCTTTATATCAGGCGTGTTAGGTATTATAAACGGGCAATATGCGCTGGCAGGCATGGCTTTTGCCATTACCGGCGCTACAGTAGGTTTTCTGTTTTACAATTTTAAACCGGCCCGCATATTTATGGGCGATTCGGGAAGCTTGTTCCTGGGTTATTCTTTATCATTTCTAAGTGTGGCCGTACAAACTAAGTTAGGGTCGTCATCGGCTATATTGGTACTGCTTATCCCTATTAGCTTAATGGCCATCCCAATCATGGATACCACACTGGTTACCATCAAGCGCCTTGCAGCCGGCCGGCGTATTGATCAGGGTGGGCGCGACCACACCTCGCACCGCCTGGTAGCTTTGGGCTTAAGTGAAAAGAAAGCGGTTTTAACACTTTATTTTATTAGCGGCATTTGGGGCCTGCTATGTGTTTTAATGTATAAAGTGCAAATTAACAACCTGTTTTTCTGTGTACTGCTGCTGGCCGTTTTTTCGGTTATATTTTCTGTATTGTTATCTAAGGTAAAAGTATATAACGAGTCGGAGGAGAAACTAAGCTATTTGCTTATGCGCGGGCAAAAGGGCGGCAACAATTTAATGCTGCGTTTTTTCCTCTTCCATAAAAAACTCATTATAGGTGTATGTACCGATATCCTGATTATTTATAGCGCCTTTTTAATAGCAACCAAAGCTATCCATATTGATGTAGAGAACGATTATATTATACTGGCTACATTTATTTGCGTTAAAATATCCATGTTTTATATCACCAATCTGTATTATCGGATGTGGCGGTATATGGAAGTTTTAGAGGCCGCGGGTTACTTCATAACTATTGCTTTATCAACAATGGTGTTAGTGGCCATTTTGTTTTATAAAGGCAAAACAGATTATAATATCTATTTCTTTCTGATCGATTTCTTAATCACCTACACCGGCGTAATGTTTACCCGCTTATTTTACCGCTGGCTCAGTGATTTAATAAACAGAAACAGGCATATCGAAAAAAAGGTACTGATATATGGTGCAGGTGATAGTGGATATTTATTGATTAAAGAACTTTTGCAGAATCACCGTCATGAATTAAGGCCGGTTGGCTGGATAGATGATGACGAAACCAAGCATAATATGTTTTTGCATGGTTATAAAATATACTGCGGTAAGGAAAAACTACTTGCCGTTTGCCGCAGGCTTAAAGTTGATATGGTTTTAATATCAACAAAATCAATTGATGCCGAATGTGAAGAAGAAATAAAGGAAATGCTGGATGAGCATAATATTGGCCTGGGGCGTTTCAGCCTTACTTTAACATATACTGCCAGGGCAAATGTAAAATTACCTGATAACGTGACCCTCGACCTGCCAATAGATTAACTCTACATACAGATTGTTTTTAATGGCCAGCTCGGCACGTTTCTTTTGCAGTTTTGTAGCCAGTTCTCTTTCAGACGTATCGGTTGGTACAGTAAGGTAACAGATCACGTTACCGGTTTGAGAGTTAATAAATTCATAATGATCTAATTGCTTTTCCATGGCTTTAAGAATTAAATCACAGCAAGCTATTGTTATTCCATACTTTCAATGGCTGTTGTAATGGCCTTTAATAATGTTTTGTCAATATTGTTTCCCAGTAGCACATCCCAATTTTGCTCGTTTTGCTGCAACCAGCAAAGTTTGGCTTCACCATTACTTAAACGGCTGTTAAGCACAACTTTGTACATATAAACAGGTCTTTTATAGCCCGAACCTATTCTAAGTACTTTGGTGCGGTGTAATTGCTGCGCATAGCTAAAAGTTATAGTGAAATTATCAGCACGTTGCTGCGTTTCAACTACCTGCAAAGCCGGTTCTGATTTACCTGCCGATGGTTTATTTACGGCCTCAGCCTTACGGGCAATGGCAAGCAATAATTGTTCATCGCTTATGGCGTTATTAGCATCAGTTACAACTTTTAATGGATGTTGTTCAGGTTTTTGAAATGCAGACACTAACATATTGATACACTATTTATAATCAGGCTTTTTATTAAGCGCTGTTGATATATAAACCAGTGAGATGAGGGTTTGGTTTTGTGTCGTGTTAATTAAATTATTTAATTGTGTTGATTTTCTGTCATAAAAGAGTGGTTCCTCAAGGCTGCAAAAAGGCAAGCAAATAAAAACCCCTTTGGTGTTGGCCAAAGGGGTTGTGGTTAAAGTTTAAGGTTTCGACAATTATTTCGATACAGGCTTAATGCTGATAGCAGCTCCGCCGCCTGCTGCAAGCTTTAAGTTTAGTTTGCTATTACTTGTTACAGTTATCTTTTTAATCTGGTAGGCTTCGGGATTAGCCTTCCAGTTGGCATTGTCAGCATCGGCATAAATAGTAGCTTCGTATTTTTTGCCTTTATCTAAGAAGGTGAGCGACAGGGTGGTGCTTCGGCCATTCTCGTCAGTAATAGCACCTATAAACCAATTGTCTGTACCTTTTGCTTTACGGGCAGTAGTAATATAATCGCCCGGTTCGGCTTCCAGTACTTTAGTGTCGTCCCAATCGGTAGCTACATCTTTAATGAACTGAAAAGCATCCGGATGGGCCTCATAATTCTCTGGCAGATCTGCTGCCATTTGCAGCGGACTATATAGTGTTACATATAATGCTAATTGCTTAGCCAAAGTGGTGTGTACCTGGCGCGTTGGGTCGGCCGAATAACCTTTTAGTTTAAAGATTCCCGGGGTATAGTCCATCGGGCCACCCATTAGGCGGGTAAAGGGCATGATGGTTTCGTGCTCAGGCGGGTTGCCATTGCTAAAGGCATTGTACTCATTACCACGGCCAGCCTCACAAGCCATCCAGTTAGGGTAGGTGCGTTGTAAGCCGGTTGGGCGCATAGGTTCGTGCGCATCAAGCATAATATGGTGTTCTGCTGCTTTTTGGGCTACGCGCAGGTAATGTTGCACCATCCACTGCCCATCGTGATGCTCGCCACGCGGGATGATCTTGCCCACATAACCCGTTTTAACCGATGGATAACCATACTTATTCATAAAGCGATAAGCGGTATCCAACTGGCGTTCATAGTTAGTGGCCGAGCCCGAAGTTTCGTTATGCATAATCATACTTACACCCTTTGATTTAGCATAGCTGGTAATTTCGGCCACATCAAAATCGGGGTAGGGGGTTACAAAGTCAAAAACCTTCTCTTTCCAATTGCCAAACCAATCTTCCCAACCCACATTCCAGCCTTCAACCAATACCGCCTGGATACCGTTTTTGGCAGCAAAGTCGATATACCGTTTTACATTAGCTGTATTAGCACCATGCAGGCCGCTTGGCTTTAGTTTACCGTTGGCATCCACATCGTCCATACTTTTGGCATAGCTCCATGTGCTTTTGGCTATCTGCATTTCCCACCAAACACCTACAAATTTCATAGGTTTAATCCAGCCGGTGTTTTCAAGCACCGATGGATCATTCAGGTTCAGGATCAGTTTCGATTCTAAAATATCTGTTGCTTTATTGCTGATGATGATGGTTCTCCACGGCGTATGATCCGGCGCGTGCAGATAAGCTTTGTTACCTACTGCATCGGGAACGAGGCTGCTGGTTAGTTTGTAAGTGCTGTTATCTACATGCAGCTGCATCGATGAGTAGTTCATCAAACCCGCCTCGTGGATGTTGATGTAGGTGCCGTCATCAGTTTTCAGCATTAAAGGTGTTTGTACAGCTTTACGATCAGGGGCAACACGCACAGCAATATCAGTAGCTTCGGTAACCTGTTTGCGGTTATCAACCTGGCTGATTTTGGTAGTATTATACAGGTACTCATTACTGTCATAATCACCCGGGATCCAGAATGCTTTATCGTCTCCAGCTAAAGCAAACTCGGTGCGCTCGTCAGAAACTATAAAGTAATTTAAATTAGGCTGTTTGGGGAATTCATACCTGAAACCCACACCATCGGCAAACACACGGAAAACAATATCGAGTAACCTTTGCTGACCGGCCGCTTGCTGCAAATGCACAGTTACCTGGTCGTAATGATTGCGGATTTTGCTTACCTCGCCCCAAACGGGAGTCCAGGTTTCATCAACCTGTTTACTGTCGGTACCTATCCATTTAAAACCTTTGTAAAAGGTGCTGTCATCAGCCAAAGCAAAACCGAGGTGTGATGTTTTGATGACGGCCTTGCCATCATAATCCACCTTGTAATCGGGGCGGCCTTGTTCATCAAGCATAAATTCAAGCTTAACTTTGTTCATGCTTGCGCTGATGCTTTTATTCTGCTGGGCAAAGGCGTTATTAAATATGGCCATGCCGAATAAACAGATAAATACTTTTTTCATCAGAATAAATTGTTTTTAGTTCTTAAATAGTTTAATCCGTGGTGTTATCATTTAGCGGTAAACTGCGGATTGTATTCGTGCGAGTATTGTGGCTTAAAGCCGGGATATAAGTTGTTATAAAAGTTATCGAACTCGCTGCTGAAGGTATAGGTGATCCGGTCGGCGCGGTAAGGCTTGCCGGTAATACCCTCGGGCGTTTTAAAGTGTAATGTTGTGCTATTGTTTCGGGATACAGATACATCTACAGGCCCGTTTTGCATTTGAAATTTGTTAACTGAAAACCCGGCAACGGCATTGGCCTTATGGCCGTTTACTACAACCTGCGCGGGCGATTTAAGCAGGCTCACCACTTCGATAGAATCTTCCCACGATGGCGGGATCACTTCTTTCTGAAACGGTACTACCGGGATATTATAAGGTGACGGCTTAACATCGTGCTTATACTTTTTAAAGAATACCACGGCTACATCCCTATCAGCATAAGGCGAAGGCACGCCCTGCCATTTGCTTTTATAATAATTGAGCAGGATAGAGAAGCCCTCGTTATGATTAATTTCTGGTGCCAGGTGATGGCCTTCGGGATAATCATTCCAGGTAATTACATTGGTAATGGGTACATTATTGGCGATGTTAAACTCCCAGAGCTTGCGGAAGTTGTACGATAAGCCACAGGTAATATACTTGCGGTCCATTTTATCGATGCCCGCAGCCACAGCCTCATTGACACTGCGAAACATATCCCAGGTGCCTTTGTGCTGAGTTTTAGAAGTATAAAAATCATTAAATACCGAGCCGGTAAATGTGCGGTGGCGCTTGCGGCATTCATCGGCTACCATGTAACCTAAATAATCTTTACCTCCATAAGGCAAAGTCCAGATCCAGGTGGCGGGGAAATAATCCAGAAACTCGTTTAATTTTTTACGGTCTATTTCTTCATTAATGGTGAACAGACAAGCAAATTTCTCGTGTACAGCATCGGCCAAATGTTTGTAGGCACGTGCCACGTAGTAAGCATCAGGTAAACCCTTTTTATCCTGCGGGATATCTGCCAGCGGTTCGCCCAGCCATTGATATACAATTAACCGACCATCCGGCGTACGCAGCCAGTGTGAGTTGTTGTGACCAACCTCGTCCATAATGCCGTTAATACGACGGGCAAACTCGGCAACTTTTATAGCTTCGGTGCGGCCTTTTGGGTGAGAGATACAGAAAGTAAATTTAAAATTGATATGTTTCTGATCAGCCACGCGGAAATAGGCTTTAATAATATTGTCCCAATCGGTAGCGCCAAGCACATAGTAAAACTGGAAACCATCGATACCCGATCTGATGGCGGCGCGCATTTCAAACTCTACTGTTTCATCAAGTGTAGCGTTTGCAAGCAGGCTGTCTTCCATTGGTTTTACCTGGTTCATGCCGCCAATAGGGGCCGATATATTGCCGGTAGGCGGGTAATAATCAGGGTTGCAAACATCCTCAAACGGGTGCCCTTTAAAGCGGATAATATTAGTCATGCAGTGCGCAATAACCAGCTTTTTGCTGGTAAGCGGCAAACTGTACTCGGGCAGGTTCTTTAACGAATCCTGCGCAAAGCCGGTGCTGCAGTTTAGTAAAAGCAAAAAGATACCAGGCAGTAAACTAATGTTTACCCTCAAAGCTTTAAATGGCATGTATCGGATAGTTTTGGATGTGTGTGTTAAATAAATGCAAGGCCCCCTGGGGGGCCTTACATTCATCTCAATCAACTATATTTATTAATAACCCGGGTTCTGTTTAATTTTACTGTTGCTGTTAAGCTCGGTAAGCGGAATAGGCCATACATAAGACTTGCTATCGCTCCATGCAGGTTTAGCACCATGGAGGTTCAATGCAGTTACATAGTAAGTGGCTTCAGATTGTCCTATCCTCCAGCGGCAAACATCAAACCACCAGTGGCCTTCGTTAAATAACTCGGCAAAACGCTCGTAGTATAATGGGTTGTTCCCCAGTACAGGATCATTAATGGCCGAAGTTTGATCGGTTAATGATTTATAATCAATAGCTGATGCTGCGTTGATCGGTAAATCATAAGCGCGGCGTTTAACCTTGTTCAGGTACTCTAAAGCGTTTACGTTATCGCCAGAGTTTTTGCAGGCTTCAGCATATAACAAGTACACATCGGCTAAACGTAGCAGGTAATAATTCCATGCATCGGCAGGGCCATTGTTGTTGATGTTATAATTAACCGGTGAATATTTACGGAAACTGAAACCATAAGTATTAACCTGACCCGAAAAATAGTTTGGTTTAGCGGCCGGGTATTGGGTTACACCATCCGGTTTAACCACATCGATCCAGGGCTGAACTGTATTTACAAACAAACGCGGATCGGCTGTTTTATTGGTCCGTACAGCTAAAGCCTGTGCACGGTAGGCCGGATCCATGATTTTTTGCGGGTTTTTATAACTTGGGTTTGAGCCTGTGTAGGCAGGGTTATTAACCAGGTTATAATAGCCAATGCTGTAACCAAAACGGGTAATGTTTTTATCGTGTACAGCCTCATTGCCATAACCCAGCGGGCTTGCAGCATTTTCTGTACCATCGGCTCCTAAAGCCCAGGCAGGCCAAACTAAACCATCAATGGTAGTTGAGTTGGCGGCTTTTGCACCATAGATACCATAATCATTACCTTTGGCATCGGCATCAACGTTAAGCTCAAATAATGATTCTTCATTAAACTCATTAGCGCTGTTGCCATCAAATGCATCAGAATATTTGGCAAACGGCATCAGGGTTTTACCGCTGTTTTGGATTACATCGATCAACGTAGTTTTAGCGTTTGTCCAATCCTGGGTATATACATAAGCCTTGCCTAATAAGCCTTTGGCTGCCCATTCTGTAACGCGGCCAATATCATTGCCGGTCCATTGTTTGCCTTTTAGCAGGGTTGCAGATTGTTTAAGGTCACTTTCGATAAAAGCCCAAACATCTTTAACGGACGAACGTGCAACCTGTGTTTCGGCCAGGCTGGTAGGTACGCTGCTGTAAATAGGCACGCCCATTTTATCGCCGCCGCCGGCGCTGCTGATATAGCTTTCGCCAAATAAGCATTCCAGCCACATATAATAGTAAGCACGTAAAAAGTAAGCCTGGCCACGGATATAGTTTACAGATTCTTTATCATTGGCCGATAGGGTACCAGCCGAAAGTTTATCGGCAGCGGCAAGGGTTACGTTGCAGTTTTTAACACCGGTAAAAAGTGATGTATATGCACCGGTAGAGTAGGCATTGGTGATACTTAAGTTAGTATTGGCCATCTCGTTCCAAGAGGCATCGCCATCATATTGCGCATCGGCAGTGTGCGTAGCGTTTGATAAAGCCTTTGGCAACAGGAAAAAGCCGAACAGGTTTTGATCGCGTAGGTTTGAATAACCGGCTGCCAACACGCTTTGCAGATCGCTTACCGTAGCAGGATAGCTATTTGCAGAATAAGTGGACGGATCGCTGGTTGTGAGCGGGCTCTTTTTGCAACCTGCAAATATCGAGACCGCCAGTAATGCTGATATATAGAATTTCTTTGTCATGTTTTTACAGATTAAAAGTTAACATCAAGGCCTATAGAATAAATTCTGGTCTGTGGGTATTGCGATACCGCATCAACACCACGGGTAGTTGCACCAGTATAGCCTGATGGAGAGGCAGCGCTGCCCAACTCTGGGTCGAGGCCTTTGTAGCTGGTAATGGTGAACAGGTTGTTAGCCATCACGAAAACCCTTGCGCTTCTGATTTTTGCTTTTTGCAATAAGCTTGCACCAAATGTGTAGCCTAATTGTGCATTTTTCAATTTCAGGTAGTTGCCGCTTTCAACAAAGTAGCTGCTCACCGTCTGGTAGTTTTTGTTCGGGTCCATAGTGAAAGAACCATCAGGGTTTTTAACACCCAAACGTGGCTGGTTAGTTAAGCCATTTGAGCCCAGGAACGAATCGTTAAATACCTGGCTGGTAGTGTTACCATCAGAGAAAGGGAATTGCTCGTAAGCTTTAACGCCGTTAAACAGATCAACACCTGCAACACCATTAAATAATAAGGCCAGATCTACACCTTTGTAGTTAAACTTGGCGTTGATACCGTAAACCAGTTTAGGGTTAGGGTTACCAATTACTTGGCGGTCGTTGTTATCAATTTTGCCGTCGTGGTTGTAATCTTCATAAATTAAATCGCCGGCATGTGCAGTTGCTTTTTGCGGGCTGGCTGCTGCCTGTGCATCAGTCTGGAAAATACCTGTTGATTTAAGACCGTAGAATGAACCGAACGGTAAACCTGCTTTAGTGATGGTTAAGTTTTGGTTCGGCATCATGTTAAAGCCGGCATCGCCAATGCTGTAGTAGTTGTAACCATCATAAATAGCATCTGTTGCTAAACCACTCAGGCTAACTACGTTGTTTTTGTTGAAACCACCGTTAACGCTTACATCATAGCTAAAATCTTTACCGGTATGGCGGTAGCCTAATAAAATATCCCAGCCTTTGTTGTTTACCTTACCAATGTTGGAGATAAACGGAGCGGTAAAACCAGAGCTTAAAGGCAATGAGATGTTATAAAGCATACCATTGGTGTTTTTGTTATAATACTCCACAGTGTAGTAGATGCTGCCATGTAATGCCTCGCCATCGATACCTATACTGGTTTCTTTAACAGTTTCCCAATGTAGGTCTGGATTGGCAATACCATTGGCCGATGTTGCAATAATGAGCGGACCACCTGGTGAGAAGTTTTGCGCACCTGATGCAATACCGTTGGTAGCCATAAACTGGCTGTAAGTTAAGTTATACAGGTATTGGTTAATGCTGCTGTTACCCAGTTCGCCATAGCTACCGCGCAGTTTCAGGTTGTTGATAACAGGTAATAATGGTTTAAAGAAACCTTCTTCGCTGATGTTCCAGCCTGCTGATGCAGCACCGAAAGTACCTTTTTGTTTATCGGGACCGAATACAGTGTAGTTAGCATCTTCACGAACCGAACCTGATAAATAGTAACGGCTGTTGAAGTTGTAGTTTAACCTTGCAAATTTTGATTTGATTAAACCGTTAGGGTCGTTTTTACCCTGGATAGATAAGTTGGAAGCCGAAGTCTGGATAAATGAATAGCCTGGTAAACCGATAGATGTTTCGGCTGCAATGCTATTGTTAAAGTGGTTCTGAATTTCTTCGTAACCTGCAATTGCACTGATGTTGTGTTTGCCATAGCTATGGTTCCAGCTTAAAACCTCGTTAGTTAAAAATTGAGTGCTTTGGATAAAGGTTTTGGTTAATGAATTGGTTGCCGAACTGGTTTGCCCGATAACGAATGCATTCTGATAATAATCCTGGTTTTCAAGGTAGTAGTTATAGCTTACGTTAGTTCTTAAATCGAAGCCATAAGGCAGGATAATGTCTACATAAGCGTTTGATTGCAGGTTGTTTTTGTAATCGAGCGAATTGGCATTCGCTGCGCTACCAACCGGGTTAGGCCCGCCAAATTGCGATACGCTGCCATAACCCTGTGCTACAGTACCATAGTTGCCAAAGCGGTCAATTACCGGGATGATAGGCAAGGTACGAAAAGGCGCATTGTGCAATTGTGCTTCTGTACCTACCGGAGGCGCAGTTTTGCGTTGCGAAATAGCTAACTGCTCGCCAAATTTTAACCATTTAGCCAGTTTGTAATCGGTGTTAACACGTGCACCGCCAATGTTTGAAAAGTTGTTGATGTAAATACCTTTTTGCTTGTTGTAAAAACCCGATACCAGGTAATTTACAGCAGGTGTAGCGCCAGAGATTGATACATTATAATTTTGCTCGTAAGCGTTACCATACAATGCTTTAACCCAATCTGTATTAGCCAGGGTATCGATACCTGCTTTAGGTACACCCGGAGAGGTTTGGAAAGCAGTTGGGTTAACAATGTTTTCCAGTTTAATGTAATCGGTTTTATTAAGCAGCTTAACCAATTCTGGTTTGGTAATACCGTAACGGGCGCTTAAGCTAACCTGTGGTGTGCCTGTAGTGCCGGTTCCTTTTTTCGTGGTAATTAAAATTACACCACCCGCCGCCGCAGCACCATAAATGGCTGCTGAGCTGGCATCTTTCAATACATCTATCGTGGCAATATCCTGTACGTTGATGTTGTTGCCATCCGGTACACGCACACCATCAACAATGTAAAGCGGTGCAGGTTGGTTTAACGAAGCTACACCACGGATGATGATAGTTGGCGTAGCATCTGGTGCACCCGAGTTTTTAACTACGTTTACACCGGCAATACGGCCTTGCAGGGCTTCGGTGGGGTTGGTAATTGGCTGGTCTTTAAATGCTTCGCCTTTTACAGATCCTACAGAGCTGGTGAGGTCTTTACGTCTTTGCGTACCGTAACCCACTACAACAACCTCGTTTAATGATTGCTGCTCTGCGGTTAATGATAGGTTGATAACGGTACGTGCGCCCACAAGTTCTTCTTGTTTGCCGTAGCCAATCATCGAGAATACTAATGTTTCTTTGCTGCCGGCATTAATGGAAAATGTACCATTTGTGCCTGTATTGGTGCCTCTTGTGGTACCTTTTACCACAACGGTTACGCCCGGTAGCGGCAGCCCTCTCTCGTCGGTAACTTTACCGGTGACTGCTGTACCCTGCGCCATGGCTGCTGTACAGTACAGCAACAGGAGCAAAGGGCATAAGAACAATTTTTTAAGTAACAGTTTTTTATACATAATTCTTGGTTTTTTTAGGTTCTTTCTTTAGAGATTGATTGGTTTGATTTGAAAAAGCAGAAGAACTATGCCGACGACCAGTAACTTCTGCGAACCACGTGGTGATGCAGCAAAAGTTTAGACGGCAAAATTTTAAACGCAGGCCCGCAAAGCAGGTGCTGTACGCCTTTAGTAATGCTCATGAATAATTAATTTAAAATTGGTTTATAATGATGAAGACAGGCTGATATGGCACCAGTTGTTTATCACCACTCAAAGAGAAAATTTTATTGGGGTTGAAGCAAGGGCTGAAAACAGAATATAAATCATATCGGTTAAAATATAAAATTATATTATTGAATATCAGATATTTAATATCTTGTTGGGATGTAGAAAATATAAACGAAATACAAGCCTATCTAACAGAAAAGTGACAAATTAGATGGCTTTTATGCCCATAATGGCAGCCTCAAACCCATCCGGATCGTTCGATTTATTCTTAATTCGTGTACGGTAGTTGTAAATTGTGCTTAAAGAATACTCCAGAATGCGTGCAACTTTGTCTGTGTCATTGATTCCCAGGCGGATAAGTGCAAAAATGCGCAGGTCGGTATTCAGTAACTGATTGGGTAGCAGGTGGGTTTGATGTTCGGGCGGGAAAAGTGCATTAAACTCGTGTACAAAGTTGGGGAACAGCTTTAAAAAGGCTTTGTCAAAATTGATGAACAGCTCTTCGCGTTCTTTTTTAAGGTTGATGTTTCCAACCAGGATCTTAATATCATCAAACCGCTTCGTGGTCAACCTTTGCTCGATAGAACATTTAAACTTCTCGAGCTTATTCATATAATCGGATATGATGTTGAGATAATACCCGATATATTCTTCCTTAATTTTTTCGGCCTCGTTTAGCTTGTCAATGGTATGCAGCAAGTTGGTATTGGCTTCAACAACCAGTTTATCAGCAGCTTTAATACGTTTAAGCTGTTTATAAATGATGATGGCGAAGATGATAATGGTAGCAGAGAGGATGGTTAACAATGAAGCATAAAATATCAACGCACGCTTTTGTTCCTGCTCATACAAGATTCTCGCCCCGGCAACCACAGGTAAAATTGCGCTTACCTGTACCTTGCGCTGGCGTGCGCCGTAATAAACGGCATCATCCATAGCCTGCTTAATAAACAGGTAGGCATCCTGGGTATTCCCCTTTTTATCGAGCAGCTGCGCCAGGTTTAGCATGGCCGCTGCTTCTTTGGTGGATGATTTAATATCGGCAATAGCTGCTTTAATCAGCAAGGTTACGGCACTATCAGGATTATTATGCTGGATGTAAATATCACTTAATGTAGAAGCCGTAACCGCGTATTGATGGTACGAGAGTTTTTGATTATTAATAAGATACTGCAAATTGGATACAGCCTTTTTCAAATCCCCGCCTTTTAAATAACGAAGCCCATCATAATAAATATATTCAAATGATTGCTTGGGGCATAGTTGCAATGCCGAGTCTATATAAGTAGCAGCCCGTTTATTATAAATGCGCGTATAATAATCGTCCTTATCAAAATCAGCCAGATCGTAATAGGTTCGGGCTGTCAGAAAGTAGTATTCTTTTTTTACCGAATCGGGGAGGAGTTTAACCTTAACGGTATTCAGCGTATCAAAAGTTTCCTTAAACATCCCCGACGATAGCAGGATAAATCCCAGTTTAATTTTACCATAAGCAATTTTGGCGGGATCTTTTAACTGCTCGCCCACACGCTGTAACTGATGTGCATAGTGGAAAGCTCGGTCGTATTTAAAGGTTTTGTATTCGTTGTAGAGGTTGAGGTAGATGTTATATTGTTGGGCGAGGCTAATTTGCTCGTCTTTATCCAGCTGGGCTTTCAGGTTATCAATTTTTTTGATCTTCTGAATGTCGTAATTAGCTTTATCATTCAATACTGTCTTTAGCGAGGCAATTTCCTGCTCATGTGGCTGAGCTGCAAAAGCAAAATAACCGATAAATAATAACGACAAATTAAGTATCAGGTATTTCATACCGGGCTAATAGTATTGATTGTTAGGTAATATAATTTGGTTGCATTTGGCCACAAGGCGGGCGCAAATAAAAAGCTAATATAGTTAAATCCTCAATTTGCGTTTAAGGAAATTTGACGATTAAAATTTCCAGCCTGAATAACTAATCCTTAACTTGTTTCGCAATTAAACCGTCATGAAAAATCCCCTTATTAAATTAATCGCGGTGTTGTTTATTGTAAGCAGCACGCTCACGGCCTTCGCCCAAAACAGTAATAAATCATACGGTGATTATTACCAGATCAGCATTTACCATACCACAAGTAAAGCACAGGCAGATTCATTAAGTCAATATTTCGAAAAGGTTTACCTGCCGCAACTGCATCAAGCTGGCTTTAGTAAGGTAGGTGTGTTTACGCCTTTAGCTAATGATACAAGTGCTGATAAAAGAATAGTGATCTGGCTTCCGCTGAAAGCATTGAACGATCTGCAAAAGATCAGCCTCAATAATGATTGCCCTAAATACAAACGACTCGAAAATATCATCCTCACAGCTTTCGAAAAGGCGCCGCATTATAAAATACTAGGTTTAAATGGTAATTCATCCGACCATATCTATGAACTCAGAAGCTACGAAGGCCCAACCGAAGAACGCTATCTACAAAAAGTAAAAATGTTTAATGTAGGCGATGAAGTAGGCTTGTTTGCACGCCTCGGTTTTAACGCCGTTTTCTACGCCCATGTATTGGCCGGCTCCCGCATGCCTAATTTGATGTACATGACCAGCTTCGATAACCAAACCACCCATGATGCCCATTGGAAAGCTTTTGGCGATGATGCTTACTGGAAGAAATTGTCGGCTTTGCCTGAGTATCAGAATACGGTATCGAAAGCGGATATTATTTTGATGCACCCGGCGGGATATTCTGATCTAAAGTAATCCTTTTCTCTTTTCCCCTCCACCGCGTCATTGCGAGGAACGAAGCAATCGCGAACTTTACAGAGCCGCTCTGTAGATCGGGGATTGCTTCGTTCCTCGCAATGACGCGTTGGTGAACCCTCACAAAAAATAATTTTCAAAAATTCTGTAACAACCGTAGTGTTCGGTGCTCCAATGTATCGTTAATAGCTAAGGTACTACAAAAGCTATTCGATTTTGTGAGGAGTCCGCACCTTAAGGGCCCCGTTTAAGCAAAGAAAAGAATCAAATAAAATGGCTGATTTAATTTTTAAACTCTGGTGGGTGCTGCCCCTTGTTGTGGCGCTCCTTTTGTACAAATCTGTACTTCGTATGTTTTTTGGTATGATCATCGTGCCTGATGACCGTATTGGTTTGGTGGTTAAAAAGTTTGCCCTTTACGGCAACGATATGCGCCTGCCCGATGGCCGTATCATAGCCACCCGTGGCGAGGCCGGTATGCAGGCCAAACCGCTTGCCCCGGGTTTATACTGGCGCATGTGGCCGTGGCAGTATGCTATAACTATGGCGCCTTTTACTATTATTGAGCAGGGGAGCCTGGGGCTGGTAAAGGCCAAAGACGGTGCTTCGCTGGATACCGGCCGTGTACTGGGTAAACCGGTAGAGTGTGACAAGTTTCAGGATGCGCAGGCTTTTCTTGAAAATAATGGTCAGAAAGGTCCGCAGGCTGCGTTTTTAACACCGGGTAGCTATCGTATCAACAACTTTTTGTTCGAGATAGAAAAGGTCCCGATTACGCAGGTACACGAAAACAAAGTGGGGATTATTACCACGCTGGATGGTGAACCTTTAGAAAAAGGTGACATTGCCGGCGGATCAGTTGAAGGGCACCGTAACTTCCAGGATCCTATTGCCTTTATTAATGCAGGAGGTAAAAAAGGTTTGCAGGAAGACGTGATCCTGGCAGGTACTTACTACCTGAACCCCTGGTTTGTACTGGTAGAGCAGGTAGAAATGATGCACATCCCGATTGGTTACGTGGGCGTGGTGAACTCCTTCGTTGGGCCTGAGGGTAAAGACACCAGCGGCGATAACTTTAAACACGGTAACATTGTGATTAAAGGCGAAAAAGGTGTTTGGGAAGAGCCACTGGACCCAGGTAAGCACCCGGTAAATATCTATACCCACGGTGTAGAAGTTGTGCCAACCACCAACATTGTACTCAACTGGGCCAATGCCCGTAGCGAAGCACATGAGCTGGATAAAAATCTGAATACCATCAGCGTGCGGTCATTCGATGGGTTTACATTTAATTTGGATGTATCACAGATTATCCACATCCCGCGAAACGAAGCGCCTAAGGTGATAGCCCGTTTCGGTAAAATGCAGAACCTGGTTTCGCAGGTACTGGAGCCTACTATTGCCAACTACTTCCGTAACGCAGCGCAAAAAAGTGATGTTATCGGTTTCTTAACCAACCGTTCGCAAAGGCAGGATGATGCCAAGAGCCACATCAGCAAAGTACTGGCCGATTATAACGTAGTTGGTGTAGATACGCTGATTGGTGATATCATTCCGCCAGAAGCCCTGATGAAAACGATGACCGACCGTAAGCTGGCTGAGGAAGAGCGCCACACCTACGAGATCCAGAAAAGTGCGCAAATTGAGCGTAAGGAATTTGAAAGCGCCAAAGCAGGTGCCGATATGCAACCAGAGATTGTTAAATCGACCCGCCAGGTTGAGATCAACACCCAGATGGCTGCAGCCAAAGTTGCCGGTGCGAAGGGTGATGCCGAATCGCGCGTGATCAACGCCAAAGCCGATGCAGAGAACCGCACCATTAATGCGAAGGCTGATGCAGAAGCCCAAACTATTATAGCCAAAGCCAATGCCGCAGCTACCGAAGTAAACGGTGCCGCCGAAGCCGGTAAAATTAAAGCCGTAGGTTTGGCCGAAGCCGAGGTTACTAAACAAAAAACCGAAGCTATGGGTACAGAGCAATACGCCATTGTACGCGTAGCTGAAGCCCTGGCCAGCAACGGCATTAAACTGGTGCCGGATGTACTGGTGAGCGGTAAAGACGGCGGCAACAACGGTATGGTTGATGCCCTGATAGGTACCGAGCTGTTTAAAAAGCTGCAAAAAGATAACAGCAAAGAGAGCGAAGAAGCATAAGTTTCTCTATGATGTTTTGATGAAAGAGCGCCCGGAGGGGCGCTCTTTTTTGACTAATAAACACGTCATGCCGAATTTATTCGGCACCCCACATGCCTAGTAAATAAGATGCAAAGATTGTGCTGGTCTGCGACTATCAGCACTGATCTGCCAAACCGTTCTGTACAATCCGAGATTGTCTCGTACCTCGCAATAACGATAATGTTCATTCTTTCAGTTTTTTATCACCCTGATCAATATTCCAACTATCTTAGAGCTACCTAATAATTAACATATTACAATTTATGGCCTTTGGATTACCCCCTAAATACATCCAGACTATTCCGCTGGATAATATTACCCCACACGAATTTTTAGTTATTGCTGTAGAAGCCGCCAAAAAACTTGGCTGGGAAATTAGCATCACCAACGAGGTTGGCTTTATAGCTTACACAGGTTTCTCCATGAGCTCGTGGAGCGAAGAGGTTCGTGTTAAAATTGATGCTGATACCGCAACATTAAAAAGCGAATGCCTGGGCAGCCAGGTGGCCGACTGGGGTAAAAATAGAAGCAACGTAAATGAGCTGATCAACACAATTGAAGAATTAAAAACGGTTTATACCCCGGAAGAACTGGCAGGCAAATATGAAGAGCTTCAATCAGAATTTGTTTCGAAAGAAGAGCACCCTATTAGCCAGGAGCCATTAACAGGCAGGGAAAAACTCAAAAACTTCTTTTCAATCTTTGCACCAACTACGGGCTATTTTGTTACCCCAATTTTAGTGAATCTTAACATTGCCATATTTATTGCGATGGTAGCTACGGGCGTAAACTTTTTACTACCCGATACCGAAAGCCTGATCAAGTGGGGATGCGATTTTGGCCCGGCAACCTTAAACGGGCAATGGTGGCGGCTGCTAACTAATTGTTTTATACATATCGGCATTATGCACTTGTTGCTAAACATGTATGCATTGATTTATATCGGCTTGTTGCTGGAGCCTTATTTAGGGCGTGTGAGGTTTATTGTGGCCTATCTGCTCACCGGCATTAGTGGAAGTCTGGCCAGTTTATACTGGCACCCATTTACCCTAAGCGCAGGCGCATCTGGTGCTATATTTGGCTTGTATGGTGTGTTTTTAGCGATGCTTACTACCAACCTTATACATAAAGCGGCACGCAAGGCATTGTTAACCAGTATTGTTGTTTTTGTGTTGTATAATTTGGCTAACGGGTTAAAAGCGGGAATAGATAACGCCGCCCATATAGGTGGCCTGGTAAGCGGGGTTATAATCGGGTATGCGTTTATCCCGGCTCTGAGATCTGGGGATGATGCCAATGTTAACTTTACCGTAAGCAGCCTTTTAACAGGCGTATTTTTGATCGTTTTTGCGCTTGTGTTTAGAAGATTGCCGAATGATTTTGGGAAGTACGATGCCTACATGACGCAATTTGCCACAACAGAATCTATGGCATTAGAGGTTTACAAGATGCCGCGCAACACAGTTAAGGAGCGGGTGTTGGCCGAGATAAAGGAACGCGGGCTTTATTACTGGAACGAGGATATTAAAATAGTTAAATCTGCCGATAGTTTAAATATACCGGATGAACTGCACCAAAAAGATTATAAGCTGCTAAAGTACTGCGACCTGAGGATACAAAGCTATAAGCTGATCTACAAAGCCGTAAGCGAAGACTCGAAGCAATACCAGGTACAATTGACTGATTATAATAAACAAATCCAGGAAATAATTGATGATCTGGGAGCGAAGAAAGGGAAGTAATAGCAAAATAAATGGCCTGTCACACTGAGCTCCGTCGAAGTGTCGCGCATAGAGACCTGCCCACCATGCTTCGACGGGGCTCAGCATGACAGCCATCTTATACCCCCAAAACAAAAGCGGCATTCCATCAAAGAATGCCGCTTTCTAATATCTAATTATTGAAGTCTACTTAGTATGCTGCAGTTGTTTTATCTCTAACCGCATATCATCAATCTCGCGGCTGAGCTGGCGGTTTTCTAAGTAAAAGTAAATGGCGCAGCCTAAAAATATCTTGCCCAAAACAAATATCGCTGCCAGTACCCAGCGCCATGATTTATGTACGCGTATATGGCTCGATTCTGATTCTACTTCGATGTATTGCTGATCGCGTTTGCGTTGATAAGGCTCTTGTGGTGGAGGCAGTTCTTTTAAACGAAGCGGCTCGGGCTCGGGCATTTCAATCAGCTCATTCAGGTTTTCCTGAATTTTTAACCAGGCAGTTGGCGGCGGTTTAATAGCCATTTGCTCGGCAATACGCTCCATATCTGTCTCCAGTTCAAAAAGGGCTTGCTTTACCTCAGGGAACTTTTCCTTATAGGTAAGCAGTTCGCGTTCCTCTTCTTCAGAGACCGAGCCCAGCACATATAGTTCAAGTATGCCGCTTTCTATGTATTCCTGAATATCGTTCACGTCCCCTTTCTGATTATGGCAAACGCCTCTCTCAAAGCCTTGCGTATTAACTCCTCTGGTTTATTTAACTCATCAGCCAACTGCATTATTGTTTTGTGGTTGTAATAAACGGCACAAAATACGGTTTGCTGCTCATTGCTCATCTGGTCAAGAAATTTATTCCTGCCTTTTTCAATGATTATGCCATTGCCAACCTCATGCCCACCGGTCTCCTTAACAGATGAACCAGTTAAGTGTTTTTTAGCTAAACGCTGAAGCTGGCACCATGTGTTGGTATCAGCAGTATTCAGCTCATCTAAATGCTGCGGAATGATGTTAAAAATATTCACCAAATGTTGTTCGGCCAGCTTCCTGTCTTTCACTGCTTCTGAAAGATAGCCTAACAACATGCCTGCATACCTGTCGTAAAGGTCATGTAAACTGTAGGGCGCTTGTTTCAGTATAATTTGCCTTTGCGGTTCCAAATAAATTAATCTAAGTATTCTAATCCAACTCTCCTTAAGCCTATAAAATATTTAGGTTGATGCGTGCTTTATGGTTAAGTAAATATTTATCAAAGTAAAAATAACTAAAATCTGTTAAAAACAACAAGCTTATTTCTACCCCAATTAAGAGTGCACAGGCTGAACAGAATGGGGGTTAATGAACAAAATGAATCGTCGTAACGGCCTGTTTCTTAGGTAATTTTAGTGGATAGTTCCCCGATTTAATGCGTTTCGTCAGGTTTTTTTGACGAGATTTTGAGGCATCGGGGATAGCCAAACTGTTATCACCCGTTGTGCCCGGATTTGTAAAATTGACCACCCTGTACCGCTGCCTGACTTTGCTATTCTGCATCGTCAGCCTGCATGGTATTGTGCGTGGGCAGTGTACTGTTTCCACACGGAATTATGCCAATAGTACACAAACTAATTTTACGCCGCTGCTGGCTTCGGTTACAAATCCAAACTATGCGATAGATACTGATCCTTCAACTGCTTCAGTATTATCGAGTGTAATAACCATAGGGCAGGTTATTACAGTAACTCAATTCATTTCGTTCCAAACTCAAATTACTGCAGGTACGCCGGTCACCGTTAAATTGGGTGTTCCAGCTTCCCTTGTATCGTTGCTTGGTGGTGTGACTATACAGCCATTTACCGGTTTACAAAATAACATATTTACGGGTTGGCAGGCTACAGCTGCTGGCGATCCTTTAACTAACACTTCATTACTTGGCCTTATTGGCGGGGGAGGGGACGTAGAGATTACTTTTACCCCTAAATCGGGCTCAACCAATGTAGCCTATAATGGGGTGTGGGTAACCTTGTCGGGTGTGGCAATAGGGCAAAGTTTAAAAGTGTACGATGCCTACGTAATGCAAACTACACCAACCGCTAACGCTTGCGGCCCGGCGATTGATGTGTTGTCTGGTGTACGGGCGGGTGGTATTAGCCTGGCTAATGCAACAGGGACAGTTACTACCCCAACAAATGCTATTGACAATGACCTTACAACCGCAGCCACACTAAACGTAGGGGCACAGGTTTTAAGCGATGTTTTTTTAACAGCTGTTTTTAATTCCCCATCGCAGCCGGGTGATGTGGTGCGGATATTAATGACCAACCCGGCAGGTAACAACCTGCTCAGTTTGGGCGCATTGGCAAACTTTACCGTACAACTCTATAATGGCAGCACTGCCGTAGGCTCGCCCATTACGAGTAGCAGTTCAGGTTTGCTTTCGTTAAGCCTGCTTACCCCCCCTTCTGCTTCCACCCAAATGTATCTTGATATTAAATCGTTACCGACAGATCCTCCTTTCGATAGGGTTGATATTCAATTAGGTGGTTTATTATCGGCTGGTACATCGCTTTCTATTTATGATATAAAACGCATACCTGCTACGCCTATAACTTCAATGGACGGAACGGTGTCTTCTTCAAAGTCTGTTTGTCAAGGTAATACTTCGGCGTTATCAGTAAGTAATCCGCAAAGCTCATGTACCACTTATAACTGGTATAGTACCGCAACCGGGGGCACTTCTCTGGCAACCGGTACTTCATATACTCCACCAGCAGCAAACCTTACCGGTACAGCTAATACTTATTATGTAGAAGCCAGCCGTACAGGCTGTGGCGAGGTAAGCGAACGCACACCGGTAACCATCAACATAAACCCATTACCGGGAATCACATATTCGGGCACACCCAGAACCTGTAAGGGCACAACGGCCGCAAGCATAGCCTACACGCCATCAAATTCGCCAACTACCTACAGTATTGTTTGGGATGCCCCGGCTATAACTGCAGGTTTTACCAACGTAACCAATGCAACATTACCGCCGGGCACACTTACAGTAACCGTACCCGCCGGCGCAGCCCCCAATACTTATACGGGTACTATTACGGTAAAAAATGGCAATGGCTGCTTAAGCACAGGCGCGCCCTTTAGTGTAATTGTGGACGATAAGCCAACATCGCCGGTACTCACATTAGCAAATTAAAAATTAAGAAAATAATCCCTCAAAAATCCAAAAACATGAAAAAGTCGACTCTATTCAGAACCCTGCTCCCTATCATAATCGTGATGGCGGGCATTACAGCAAAAGCTCAAATCACTACTTTGGCTGGCTTGCCTGGTGCGGCAGCAGTTTATTGCGCAGCCGAGGCCGTTAAATTACAAGGTAACTCAACCGGTACCACCTATGTATGGAAAAGGTACCCGGGTAAAGATTTAACGGGTACACCGGTAACTTTAACCGAAACCACGAACAACCTAAGTGATGTGCCGCCGGCACCGGGCTACTATACCTATGTATCAACAGCATCGAATACGAATTGTACGTCTGACGTATCTGCACCAACTACCATTTACGCTTTACCAACTATTAATGCTGCTGTAACCGGCCCGGCAACTGTCTGCGTCAGCGCTGTAGGATCAACCATTTTAACTGCAACCGGCAGTAATGTGGAAACTACAGATACCGATATATTTGGCTATACCTACAAATGGTTTAAAAACGGCACCGCGATTACAGGAGCTACAGGCAGCACTTACACACTAAGCGCAACTAACGACGCTACAGTGGGGACCCAGGCATTTACAGTGCAGATAAGTTATGTAATTACCAGCCACGGTGGTAGTAATTGTGGTGTAACCTCATCTGCAGCCAATGTTGATGTACAGGCTAACCCAACCACACCAACTGTAACTATTATGCCCTAATTAATAATTATATAAGCCGACTAATTGACCGACTATATAAATGGTTAACCTAAAAGTAATTACTGCTTTTATGGTTTTACTGATGCTTGCTTTAGCGGGGAGTGGCGTAAATGCAGCTCCCCCTCCTGCAAGTCAGACGGTAACCATTACCCAGGGCCAAACGGTAACCTTAAAGGCTACTGCAAGCGCTGGGTTGGCATTTCAGTGGCTAAAAAATGGTGTGCCCATTAGTGGTGCTACCAGCAATACGTACACGATTAGTACTGCCGGCACTTACCAGGTACAGAGTGTTAACAGTAGTTGCGCGTCAGATTTATCTGATCCGGTTATTGTGGTAATTGGGACTAAATCGGCAGAGGCTGCGGACATGGCTATCAGTTTAACCTCGGTGGTATCATCCATGAACCTCGAGAGCCCTGTTAATTATACTATTATGATTAAAAATAACGGCCCATCAACCGCAACGGGTATTAATGTGCAAAACATGCTGCCTATTGAAGTGGCTTTTCAGCAGGTAACGTCGCCCGAGATGGGGAGTGTGGTTTATACTGATTACAACAAGAAAATAACCTGGACAATGGACCAGTTACTAAGCGGACAGTCGACCTCGCTTAATTATACCGTAAAGGCGCTTCAATATGGCAGCATCACCAATACGGCCAGTGTAAGCGCCACGCAAACTGATCCGGATTTGAGTAATAACGTAGCAAGCAACACCATACAACTGTTAGGCTTAACCATACCGAATGTATTTACGCCCAATGGCGATGGTGTAAACGACACGTTCGAGATCCCCGGCCTTAACAACTATACAGCCAATGAACTAACAGTGATGAACAGGTGGGGATCTACCGTGTATCTGAAGAAAGGGTATCATAACGAATGGAATGGAGAGGGACTAAATGAGGGTACTTATTTCTACCTGCTGAAAGTGCAGGAACCCGGTGGGCATTGGGATGTGTATAAAGGGTATATCACCCTATTGAGGGCTAAGACTAATTGAATTGAGTGATGAAAAAGACCATTTTGCTAATCGGGTTTATGCTGGCTGCTTTTTGTGTAAAGGCACAGCAGGATACGCAGGTTAGCCAGTATGTATTTAATGGGCTTTATATTAACCCGGCGTATGCGGGGTATAAGGACGATCTGTTTATCCAATCGTACTACCGCTCGCAGTGGGTGGGGGTTACCGGCGCGCCTAAAAGTTTTGCCGTAGCCGGCGATGGTTCTTTTGCCAATGGGAGTGTAGGTTTGGGCGTGATAATAACCAGCGACCAGATCGGTGCGCAAAGTGTGGTAACGGGCTATCTTAATTACGCCTACCGCATCCGTTTGGGAGAGAATGAAAACTCAAAACTGGCTTTCGGGCTGGCAGCAGGCATGATGCAGCTGGGTATCGACGGCTCTAAATTAAATGCCGTAACCCCCGGCGACCAGGCCGTGCCGGTAGGCTCGCAAAGCAGGTTAACGCCCGATGCCAACTTCGGGATCTACTATAGTAATGAGAACTATTTCGCAGGTATTTCGGCCACCAACATTCTCGGGCATTTTATACTGCAAAAAACCGAGTCGAACATCCTGGTGCCTATCCCACAACCACACTTTTATTTAACTGCCGGTGCATTAATAAGTATGAACGACCAGATGAAATTTAAACCGGTAATATTATTGAAAGACGATGTGAAAGGCCCTACATCTTTAGATATAGATGGTTTTGTGCTGATGAATGAACGCCTGTCTATCGGCGCTTTCTACCGCACATCGGTTAAGTTATACCAAAAAAATAACCTGCAAAGCGATCTGCCGAGTCAGAATGCTTTCGGTGGCATTGTTGAATTTTTTGCCACACCCAACCTGCGCATCGGCTACTCGTATGATCATGCGCTGAACGCCCTCAGTAACTACAATTACGGCAGCCATGAAATATCGATAGGTTTATATTTGGATAAAGGATCGTCGAGCACATCGAAGTATAGTGGTAGTGATGGTTCGAGGTGTTATAAGTTCTAAAAGCACGTCATTGCGAGGAACGAAGCAATCCCCGACCTACAGAGACAGTGCTTTAATTAACGCAATAATTTTGATTATGCCCCTGTGCTACTATTAATGCCAGTCCCGCTCAATCGCCGCGGGTAGGCTGTTACTTTGGGGCGCCAAAGTAACCAAAGCACCTGTTGGCAAAAGGCTTCTTTACGCACAGGCCATGCCGCACAAGCGGTCAGAACACACATCCCGATAGCTATCGGGACGGGATCTTTTGCCCCACTAACGTTCGCACAGGCCAGCCCTTCTGAAAAATCTCCAATGCCTCTTTCCGGTGCTCAAGGCCAGCATTGTTCTGCCCGCTTTTGGCCGAAGCTGTTTGCCGACTTTGAAAGAGAAACAAGAACCGAGAGCCAGGAAACAAGATAAAAATAAGGAAAAGAAAGCCGTAGGACAATCAAAAAAAGCGGTGGCCCGGACGCAAAAGCGTGGCCGTGTAGTGGAATTGTGCGGTGGAGCTTTTTTGCGTCTTGATCTTTTGGTTACTTTTGGATCAAGCCAAAAGTAACAGCCTACCCGCGGCGATTGAGCGGGACTGACATTGATAAATGCACTAACCATTGCTATGAGTAATAGCGTTAATAAACGCACTAACTCTGTAAAATCATATAGTTGCCATGCTATCCCTATTTATGCCAAATCCTCGTCACTAAAATGACTTTTAAGTCCAATTAAAACTAACTTATAAGTCATAAAAGTGGAACATAGGTGTCAATCAAAAATAACCGAAATTTGGCTTTAAATAATTGATTATAAAATAATTATAAATATACTAAATGGTATAATAATACTTTTAAGTCTGTAACATGGAACAGGTGGAACATGTGGAAGTTCCACTAATTTGTCATTGTGTGGCACAGCCTGTCCCGAATTTACTTCGGGGAAGCAATCTCGTCGTAAGTAAATCCGATCTGCATAGTTACGAGATTGCCACGTCGTTACACTCCTCGCAATGACAAAAAGAACTATTTAAAAACTAAAATACCCTTTCGCATTATTGTAACAGATATCCTGTACAATCTTACCCGTCCATTCAAAATCGGCGGGTAATTCACCTTTCTCCATATCGTCCCCTAAAATGCTGCAAAGCAACCTGCGGAAATACTCGTGGCGCGGGAACGACATAAAGCTGCGCGAATCAGTCAACATACCTACCATGCGGCTGAGTAAGCCCATGTTAGAGAGCGCGTTGATCTGTCGGGTCATGCCGTCTTTCTGATCATTAAACCACCAGGCCGAACCGAACTGTACCTTACCTGCAACCGAGCCATCATTAAAATTGCCAATCATGGCGGCCATCATTTCGTTATCAACCGGGTTAAGGTTATAAACGATGGTTTTGGCTAAGCGGTCTTCACTATCGAGCTTATTCAAGAAACGTGATAAGGCTTTGGCCTGACTAAAGTCGCCGATAGAATCAAAACCGGTATCGGGGCCAATGGTACGGAAAGCACGGGCGTTGTTGTTTCGCAAAGCACCCAGGTGATATTGCTGCACCCAGCCTTTTTCATGATCCCACAAAGCAAACTCAAACAGCATAGCCGATTTAAATTTCAGGATCTCGAGTGGCAATAACGGGTGGTTAGTTCTTATCTTTTTAAAGATGCTTCTGATCTCTTCTTCCGTATAATCTTCGGCATAAATATGTTCGAGGCCATGATCTGATAGGCAGCATCCATTCTCCGCAAAGTAATCGTGGCGGCTTTTTAGGGCTTGCAGGTAGGTGTCGTAATCTTCAATAGAATTATTAACAACCTGCTCCAGCTTATTGATGTAAACGTTTAGCGCTTCAATATCATCGGCATTCATCGCCTTATCCGGGCGGTAGGCAGGCAATGTTTTTACGCTGAAACCATCCTGCTTAATTTGCTGGTGGTATTCAAGGTTATCCAGCGGATCATCTGTAGTGCCTACAGTCTCTACATTCATTTTGGTGAGCAGGCTGCGTACGCTGAACTCCGGCGTTTGCAGTTGGGCGGTGCAATCGTCATAAATTCTTTTGGCCGATGATGGGTTTAGTATATCGTGAACGCCGAAGTAGCGCTGCAATTCAAGGTGCGTCCAATGATAAAGTGGGTTACGCAGGGTGTAGGGCACGGTATCGGCCCATTTTTCAAACTTCTCAAAGTCACTCTTGTCGCCGGTTATGTAGGCTTCGTTTACGCCGTTGGCACGCAGGGCACGCCATTTATAATGATCGCCGTAAAGCCAGATTTGGGTCAGGTTTTCAAAACGAATATCCTGTGCAATCTGGTCGGGCGGCAGGTGGCAATGGTAATCGATGATCGGCATTTGCCTGGCATAATCATGATACAAGCGTTCTGCCGATTTATTGGGCAGTAAGAAATTGTCGTCTAAGAAGTTTTTCATAATTGGTTTGCGTACGCAACACAAATAAATGGGATTATGGGGAATGACACGAATGTGAGTTGAAATTTTTACGAAAACGTTTGAAATCTCCCATCCATGTAAACATTGAAGCCCGATGCGTGTATATATTTAACTATTCTTTAATATAAACTGAATGAAAGAAATTTACCCCTTAGCAATAAATAACATGTTATCGAAAAATAGTACTACTAAAATAAGTAAGAGAATAAAATATGTCAGCGTAGCGATGGGAGTGTTTGCAGTATTCGCGCTGCTGTCGTGTGTAGAAAAGGTTAATTATGAAAGCCCGCAAGGATATAACCTTAATAAACCGAAGAAATTCTTTATGCCCGATAACCTCGAAGAAATTTCGGGGCTTGCATTCAACAAAGGCGACGCTAACAGGATGTATGTAGAAGAGGATGAAAACGGCCGCGTTTACTACATGAAGCCCGGCGAAAAGGAAGCTAAATTCTCGACCTTTAAACAAACCGGCGATTTCGAAGATATAGCCATTGCCAACGGACAGGTAATTATGCTGCAAAGCAAAGGCAAGCTGTACACCTTTCCGCTAAGTGAAGTGAACGGGCAAAAAATCACCAACGCCCAGGAGTTTAAAGACCTGCTGCCCAAAGGCGAATTTGAAGGTTTATACGCCAATGAAGAAGGCAAGGTATATGTAATGTGTAAACATTGCGAAATGGATAAAACCAGCAAGCAAACCACCGGCTTTATATTCAATCTATCGAATGATGGTAAGTTGGCTGCCGCCGATACCTTTAAAATCAACGTAAAGCATATTGCCCAGCAGTTGAATAGTAATCAGAAGGTTACGTTCCACCCGTCTGCACTGGCGCAAAACCCGAGGAGCAAACAATGGTATGTGCTATCGTCTGTCAATAAATTACTGGTGATTTTGAATGAGGATTTCAAGGTAATGCAGGTATTTAAACTGAACCCTTCTGTGTTTCTTCAACCCGAAGGTATTGCGTTCGACAGCCAGAACAACCTCTACATCTCTAACGAAGGCGATAAAATTGACCCCGGAACGGTATTAAAATTTACTTACTCGGGTAAATAAGCGCTCTAAAATATATCTATGAAGAAACTGTTGTACTGCTTATTGCTTTTAATCCCTATTGCTGTACAGGCACAGGATAATGTAGTACAACGTATTATTTATATAGGCGATGCCGGCGAAGCTGACAAGCAGCAGGGCGGCGTACTTACCCACGCACAAAGCAAAATCCTCAGCGGTAAAACCACAGTAGTTTATCTCGGTGATAACATTTACCCAACAGGTATGGGCTTGCCCGGTAGCAAGGAGGAAAAAGAAACCGAAGAGATCCTGCAATCGCAATATCAACCTATGCGCAGTAAAGGTGCGCCTGTTTACTTCATCCCCGGCAACCATGATTGGGACAGGATGGGTCCGCAAGGGTTGGCCAAAATGAAACGCCAGTGGGAGTATATTAAAGAGCAAAAAGATTCGCTGCTGAAAGTGGTGCCTGAGAACGGCTGCCCCGGTCCTTACGAAATTAAGATCAATGATAACCTCGTAGTTGTTGCTTTTGATTCTGAGTGGTGGGTTTATATCTACAGTAAAGAAAACCCCGATGCCGATTGCGATTGCAAAACTACCGATGAGGTTACCGCCCGTTTCCGTGAGATCCTGAACCGTAACCGAGACAAGGTAATTATGCTGGCCGATCACCATCCGTTCTGGTCGTATGGGCACCATGGTGGATATTATGATATTATGGATTACTTTTTTCCATTGACTTCGGTTCAGCAAAATCTGTACGTGCCATTGCCTGGATTAGGTGCTCTTTACCCATTATTACGCGGTACGTTTTCGGTAACTGAAGATCAGGGTCACCCGCTGTACCGCAACATGATCGAAAAGATCGACGGCGTGTTTAAAGATTTCCCCAATGTAATCCATGTATCCGGCCACGAGCATGGTTTGCAGTTTATTAAAGATCATGAACAGATCCAGGTGGTAAGCGGCTCTGGAGCTAAAGAAGCTTTTGTAAAAAAAGGTAAATATGCCCTCTATGCCCAAACCAAACCCGGTTTTGTAACTGCGGATTTGCTGACCGATAAAAGCATTAAGTTTACTTACTACGCCGGTGCCGATACTGTTTTCAATGAAGTATTCTCGTACACCAAACCTTATAAACCTGTTGCTCCGCCGGTAATAAGTACCAATAAACCGATAACAGCCGATAGCATCACTGTAAAAGCCAAGCCCGAATACGACCAGGTGAGCAGTTTGCATCGCAAATTATATGGCGAAAATTACCGTAAAGAATGGGCTGCGCCTGTGAAGTTACCGGTGATAAAAGTGAGTAGCTTTAAAGGTGGTTTAACACCAATACAGTTCGGTAGCGTGCATCAAACCAAATCATTGTTGTTAAAGGATGCCAATGGTAAACAATGGATTCTAAGCAGCATCGAAAAATATCCTGAAATACTATTACCCGAAGCCAGGCGCGAAACTTTCGCCAAATCGTGGGTTGATGATGCCATGTCGGGCCAGCACCCTTATGCCTCGTTAATGGTACCGGTTTTGGCCGATGCGGTTAAGGTAGCGCATACTAAACCGATAATCGGCTGGGTATCGCCGGATAGGAAACTGGGCTTTTACGAGAAAGATTTTGCCGGAACAATTTGCCTGCTCGAGGAAAGCGACCCCGGTCATAAATCAGACAATACCGGTTTAATGATGCGCAAGCTAAACCGGGATAATGCCAACCGGGTTGACACTTTAGAGTTTTATCGCGCAAGGCTGCTCGACTGGTTTATTGGCGATTGGGACCAGCAGCAGGACCAGTGGCGCTGGGTTGATAAACAACGCGGCAAAAATAAATACTACAGTGCTGAGCCCCGCAACCGCGAAGCCGCATTCTTTATCAACGAAGGCGCTGTGCATCAGCTGGCATCTGCCTCGTGGATGTCGCCTTACCTGCGGGGATATAAGGCTAAGAAAGATAACATCAACGATTTTTACTACAATGGCCGCGAGCTGGATGCGCGCTTCTTATCAGGCATCAGCTATGATACCTGGATGCAGACTGCTAAAGAATTTGCAGCAGCCATGACGGATTCTGTATTGAACAGATCATTAAACCAATTACCCAAAGCAGCTTACGACCTCCGACACCGTGAACTATTAAAACTCATGCAGCGCCGTCGCGATAACCTGGTAGCTGCTGCCGATAGGTATTACAGGTTCTTTAACCGTATTGTTGATATTAAGGCTACCGATGTGGATGAACTGTTTATCATTAAAGATACAACTGACAATAACGTGCGCGTCTCAGTTTATAAGCGAACTCCCGATGGCGGTATCAGCTATGCGCTGTTCTCTAAAGTATTCGACCATACCATTACACAAGAGCTTCGAATATATGCCAGTAAGGGGAACGATAGTATTTCTGTCGACGATCAATCGACCAACATTAAAGTGAGGCTGATAGGAGGGCAGGGGACGAAAAGTTATCATGTCATCAGCTCAAATCAACATACCAAAGTTTATGGAAAAGGAGCAAATGCCGTGTTTAGCGGCCCGGCGGCAAATCAGATTACTAAGCATTTTTCAAACGACTCAACTACGGTAGGCTATGTGCCGGTTAATTTGTTTAATAATACCATTCCGCTGGCTTCAATAGGCTACAATCCCGATGATGGTTTTTGGCTTGAAGGTGGGGTGAAGTTCATCAGGCAGGGTTTCCGCAAAGCGCCCGGCAGTACGCAGCAGGTTACTTTAATGCATGGCTTTGGTAATGATGCCACTCGTCTGCGCTATACCGGCGAGTGGTTCAACGCCATGGGCAAAGCCGACCTCGAATTACAAGCCAGGGTTTACACGCCTAATGTGATCAACTATTTCGGCCAGGGTAATAATACACAGTTCAACAAAACAGGCGATTACCAAACCTATTATCGGGCAAGGTTCGATCTCATTGGGTTCGATGCCAATGCACGTTTCCATAACGCAACAGGGTCTGAAAATGTGCGCATCGGGCCAACGGTGCAATACTACCATTACCTCGGCGATGATAATATCCGCCTCATCGATAATCCATCTCTCATCCATAATTATGATAGCGAAACCATCAATAAAGACAAAGTTTACGCCGGTATTAATGCTACTTATATTGATGATAAACGTAATAAGCAAATACTGGCCGACTGGGGCCTATACCTCAGCCTCAAATTGCAAAGCATGATCGGTTTAAATACTTATTCTAACGCTTATACTCAGTTGATACCAGAATTGCAGTTGTATAAAAGTGTAACTACCAAATCAACCTTCGTGATCAGTGATAAAATGGGCGGTGGCTTAACTTTTGGCAAAACGCCTTTTTATCAGTCCATGTTTTTGGGCGGGCCCGATAATATGCCGGGTTTCAGGCAATACCGCTTTGCGGGGCAGCAAATGTTTTATAATAACTTGTCGGCAAGGGTAAAAATCAATAATTTGTCGCCTTACATTTTACCGGGTCAGTATGGCGTAACTGCCACTTACGGTTTGGGTAGGGTTTGGGGGAATGATCAGCCGTCGCATGTATGGCATAACAGTGTGGCAGGTGGCTTGTATTTTGCGCCGGCCGATTTAATGTTGTTGCAATTACAAACCGGTTACTCTAAAGATGGCTGGTATCCGTATATCATCTTAAAACTTAATATTTAAAGCAGAAAAGCCTAAGGCTTGTTATTAATAAACGATGCAGATCAACGTATATAATATCGACGAAAAATTAAAATCGACAGAGATTGTTGATGCTGCATTTTCTTTTCATGTATTTACTGAGGAGATTAAACGGAGGATAGTTACAGAACAAACCGTTAAATCAGAATTCTACAAATTTGTACTGTCTAAGATAGAAGAGCATCCCGAACTGCAAGAACCTATACCTATATCTGATGCTGCTAAATATAAAACCATACTGGAGTTGGTATATGCTGTGCTATCGCCCCCCATGGCAAACGAAACAGACTTTTACTGGGGCTTAGGTATGCCTGTGCCCGGCGATGTAGTTTACGGTACAGATGCGTTTCAGCAGTTTATCAGTATATATAATACAGACCCTAAAACCATCACCAACCAGGGCTCAGAAGCTTTTACCAAAAGGGTTAAAGAGTATATCTACCGCCTGATACTGGCCAAAGTGTACCATATATCGTCACAGGTAAATAGTAATAACCTTTATACCAAAAGCGATACCGAAAATGGTTTAGAGCAATACTATAACATTAACCTGGATACCACTTACGTAGATATTAAAGTTAAAGGGGAGCTGCCCAAACTTAAACCCGAACTGATAGAACTCTTTTTACAGGAATCTACAGGTGCTGAAGTGTTGGAAGAAACCTTACCGCTGAGCATGTTCAGGTTCGAGGGTTTCGCCATAATTACGGTTAAGGATATTACCGAAAAGCAATCGATAGAAAACATCAGGTTGGCGTTGAGTAATGACAATACCGATCAGGCCGCGCTGTTTGAGCAGGTTACCCGTTCTTTGCAAACACTTACCGGTAATAATAATATTGAATTTGGCCTGTTGCCGCTTATAAAGGTGAACGGGAAATTTGTGTATGATACCGAGGAGTGCTATAACAGCGTGCTTGTTAAAGCGTACACACAACAAAACGTATCGGAAGAGATTTACAATACCTTAACCGAAAACTATGTTAAAAAGCCCATATCTACATTTTACAACGAAATTACCGGCGATAATGTAAGGAACCATTTCTACCTTAAATCATTGCACAAAGCTGGTATTGTATCTTACGCCGTGTTGCCCGTTTTTTATAACAGGAAACTGGCCGGAGTAATGGAGATCTATTCAAAAAAAGCACCTATTATTTTCGATAAGCTGCTTTCTAAACTGGAAGCTGCTGCGCCTTTCCTGGCGCAATTACTGCACAATAGCATTGAGCAATTTAATGAGCGGATAGAAGAGGTGATCAAAGATAAATTTACCACGCTGCAGCAGTCTGTCGAATGGAAGTTTAATGAGGTGGCCTGGAACTATATCCGTCAGCAAAAAGAAAACCCCGAACAGCGGGAAATGAAAACGGTATCATTTAAAGATGTAAACCCGCTTTATGGTGCTATTGATATCCGGAGTTCTACCGCTAAACGCAATATTGCGCTGCAGCAGGATCTGAGCACTCTATTAAATCGCTTATCTACCGTATTTGTCGAGATAGAAAAAATTGAAGGGGCATCTATTGAACAGGAACTGATTAAACAATGCGAGGCCTGGCTTGTACGTATTGGCAAACAAATAACGGATAGCGATGAGCTGAACATCAAAGAGTTTTTGGAGATCAGGATTTACCCGGTATTGGATAAGTTGAAAGTAGAGTTTCCACAAACAAAACCTTTAATTGATGCCTATTTTGAAGCTTCGGACGAATTAAAGGGCGAGGGTTTTGCCGGCCGCCGCGAATTGGAGGAATCGATGCAGATGATTAACACCGCGCTCAATAATTACTTTGAGCGGGCACAAGCTAAGCTACAACAGATCTATCCCTGCTATTTCGAAAAATTCAGGACTGATGGGGTAGAGTATGATATTTACACGGGGCAATCCCTTGCGCCTGATCTGCCTTTTGATGAAAGCCATTTAAATGAATTTCGCCGCTGGCAACTGAAAGCGATGATCAAGATCACCAGGATCACCAATAAGCTTACCGCCCTGATGAAATGTAAGCTCGAAACCACCCAGCTGATCTTTGTGCACTCGGCACCTATTGATATCTGCTTCCGTAAAGACGAACGCCGTTTCGATGTGGAAGGAACTTATAACATCCGTTACGAAGTAATTAAAAAACGCATTGATAAAGTACTGATCAAAGATACCGACGAGCGTTTAACCCAGCCCGGCAAAATAGCATTGATCTACTCGAGCGAAAGTGAGGCCGATGAGTTTATGAATTACATCAAAGAGTTTCAGGATAAAGGCTCGTTATCGCCAGTTATAGAACGTTATGATCTGGAAGAGTTGCAGGGGGTTACAGGCCTAAAGGCTATCAGGCTGGCGGTGATAATGGAAGAATAACTATTGCTCATATTTAGCGTTTTATTTGCTCTAGGTTATCTTTCCTCCACAAAACAACCATCCTATATCCGCAAGTTGATCTGCCTAAATTCTACCCCTTATTAACGTTACTGCAAATTGTATAGACATTAGTGTTCCCCTAATTTAGGGAAATGCAATGACAGTGCTACTGCTTCTAACATTAATAAGGGGTAGAATTTTGGTATAGGACTGTATTGTGTATTCTTATTGGTTGCTATATTCAATTAATCTACATTAAACCCCGCACAAATGTTAAGTATTTGTGTTAATGTATTAATTTGCTGCAAGCAAAGTGTTAAACCTATAAAAACAACATCGATATAGCCGTACATGTACCTCAATAAAACCCTCAGAATTTTCAGCGTATGTTTCGCTCTTTTAATCTATTGCGGCATTATAACAGCCTCGGCACAGGTTATTAAAGGCGATAGTATAAAAGTTGCCGTAGCTCCAGAATACGATAGCGTAAGCAATTTTCATCGCACCTTGTTCGGCGAAAATTACCGTAAACTTTGGGCTACGCCGGTAACCATGAAGGTTTTTTATCTCGAGAAAGAAAAAGGCGGCTTAACCGTTGTTGGCAAAGGCGGTGGTAAACAAACCCAATCACTGCAATTAAAAGATAAACAAGGTAACGAGTGGCGCTTGCGTACTGTGCAAAAATATCCCGACCGTGCATTACCGCCTGATTTGCGCAAAACCATTGTTAAAGATATTTTGCAGGATGAGGTATCAACCTCGCATCCATTTTCAGCCTTGATAGTCCCACCACTGGCGCAGGCCTTGGGTATCCCGCACTCAGAACCACAGATTGTTTACGTGGCCGACGACCCGGGACTGGGTAAATACCGAAAGGATTACGCCAATAAAGTTTTCCTTTTTGAAGACCGTGACCCACTCGATGTGGACAAAAGTGATAATACCGAAAAGGCCGAAAAGAAACTGGAAGCTGATAATGATAACCGTGTTGAACAAAAACTGGTGTTACGTGCGCGTCTCTTAGATATTGTAATTGGCGACTGGGACCGCCACGAAGACCAATGGCGCTGGGTGCATGATAAAGGCGATACAGGTATTGTTTACACCCCAATCCCCCGCGATCGTGATAAGGTATTTTATACTACCTCAGGTATTTTCCCCTGGGTTTTGGCTCACCAATATTTAAAATCTCAGCTACAACCTTATGCAGGCGATATCCGCGATGTACCGGGATGGAATTTTAATGCCCGTTACTTCGACCGTTATTTTTTAACCTCTTTAAGTGAGGATGACTGGAAAGAGCAAATTGCCGATGTGCAACGCCTGCTGACCGATAGCCTGATAGCAAGTGCGATGAAACGGATGCCCGATAATATCTATCGTATGTCGGCCCCTCAATTGATCCCGGCGCTGGAGGCGAGAAGAAATAATTTGCTGAAGATTGGTTTAACCTATTATAATTTCCTGGCCGACCATGTGGACATCCCCGCCACTAATAAAATGGAACGCTTTGATGTGGATGAGCAGGCAGGTGGCAAGGTAGAAGTAACCATCCATAAAATTAAGAAGAGCGGCGATACGGCGCAGGTAATTTACCATCGCATATTCGACCCATCGGTTACCAAAGAGATTCGATTATATGGCTTGGGTGGTAAAGATGTTTTCAATGTAACCGGTACCGAACCATCACCCATTAAAGTACGCATGATAGGCGGCGATGGCGTAGATAGTTTTTATGTAGATAAAAAGCTGAACAACCGGAATGATCTGTATGTGTATGACCGGTCGGACGAAAAAAATAGCCTGCCCCCACGCGCTTATGCCAAGATTCGCACGGCGAAGGATACACTGGTCAACTCCTTTGATCGCACTGCTTTTAAATATAATAATACATCGCCCATTGTACTGGCCAATTACAGTACAGACGAAGGCATTATCCTGATAGGCGGTATGTTGTTTGAGAAGCAAGGCTTCCGCAAAGAACCTTATGCGTATAGGCAAACCGTAGTATTGGGTTATTCGCTCGGCAGGCAATCGTTTATGATCAATTATAATGGGGACTTTAAAAAGGCCATCGGTAACAGCGATTTAAATGTGGCTATCAGTTCAAAAGGCCCGCATAATATTGCCAACTTTTTCGGCATCGGTAATAATACTGTATTTAATAAGGATGATAACCACGGCATAGAATACTATCGCAACCATTACAACTATATTAATATAGATACCCGTTTGTTCCACACCTACAATAACTGGCAGGTAAGCGGGGGTATAGCCGGGCAAATCTATTATGCATCAGAGTCTGATAACGTAAACCATTTCCTGGGTACCTACAGCCAGCAAAACCCCGATCAAAATAATTATAGCTCCAAGCTTTTTGCAGGTGCAGTAGTTGGGCTTAGGTATGATACCCGTAACAGCATTACTAATCCCAGTAGCGGCGTGTATTGGAATACCAACGTTACTACCTTAACAGGTGTGGCTAATGCAAATAATACGTTTTCCTCTGTGCTGTCGGAGTTTAACACTTATTTTACACCATTCGGCGATTCCACATTTATAGTTGCTAACCGTGTTGGCGGGGGTACTATTATCGGTCATGCACTGTTCTTTCAGGATATGCGCTTGGGCGGTCCGCAAAACTTACGTGGTTTACACACTAACCGTTACACCGGCCGTACGATGGCTTATGATAACTTCGAGATCAGGATGAAGCTGTTTAACTTCAACTCTTACCTTTTACCGGGTACAGTTGGCTTGTTAGGCTTCAACGATATTGGCCGTGTATGGGAACCCGGCGAAAAATCGGACGAGTGGCATGATGGCTATGGCGGCGGTATATTTATTATCCCGGCACGGGCCTTTACTTTCTCGGCTGTAATGGGCTTCTCTAAAGATGGCGCATTGCCTTATCTGAATTTTGGATTTAGGTTTTAATCGCTTTAATTCCCCTCTTGAGAGGGGTTAGGGGTGTGTTCTTTATGCGCATAAACACACCCCTGCCACTGCACATCCCTTCGCGCCCCCTCTCAAGAGGGGAAGTAAAAAAGTTTCAAAAAGGCCTCTCCTTTGGAGAGGGCTGGGGTGAGGTTATTTCAATTCTTTTGCTACTTTTGTTAGCAATCTACCTCTGTCCGCCATGAACCGTATTGACCGTATCTCTGCTATATTAATTCAACTGCAATCGCGCCGAACGGTAAAGGCCGGCGATATTGCTTCGCGGTTTAATATCAGTTTGCGCACGGTTTATCGGGATGTTAAAACTTTGGAAGAGGCCGGGATCCCCATCATTGGCGAAGCTGGTATAGGATACTCTTTAGTCGACGGATACCGCCTGCCCCCGGTAATGTTTACCCGCGACGAAGCTGCCGCTTTTTTAACCGCCGAAAAGCTGGTAGCCCAGTTAACAGACGATGCCAATGGAGCCAGTTACAGTTCGGCGATGTATAAGATTAAAGCTGTGTTGAAAAGTGTAGACAAAGATTACCTGGAGGTTATCGATAATCATATCGAGGTTTTAAGATCCCGCAATCACCGGGAACTGAAGGAAGATGTTAACCCGCTGCAAATTATATTAGAAGCGATAGCCGAAAAAAAGATCTTATCTATCACCTATACTGCAGCCTATAAACAAACGCCAACCAGTCGCGAAATAGAACCTGTTGGCGTGTTTTACCTCGATAATCATTGGCACCTGATTGCGTATTGCCGGTTGAGAAATGATTACCGTGATTTCAGGTTCGACAGGCTGGATTATATTTCGGTTACCGGCGAAAGTTTCACAAAAGCTCATCCGCCGTTGAAGGAGCATTTGAAGAGTTTGTACAAGGCCAATGACCTGATCACAATTGTAATCCGCATTAAAAGAGATACTGCGCCTTATATGAGTGAGCAGCGTTATTACCATGGTTTTGTATCAGAAACTATTGATGGCGATATTGTTGAAATGCAATTTTTAACCCCTTACCTCGAAGGTTTTTCGCGCTGGTATATCACCTTTGCCGATCATTGTACCATAGTTGAACCGGCTGCCTTGAAAGAGCGGATTAAGGCCATGGTAGAAAAAATTTCAATTAATTTATAGCAGCAAAAACATGCTGACATAGGGCTGTCACTATGGTGTGGTTACTTTGAATATAAATCAAACACACCATCACATGACACTATTAAAAATCTTCTCTGAAGAACTGGCAAGCGAAGCCCAAATCACACGTAAAATGCTGGAGCGCATCCCCGATGATAAATTCGGCTGGCAGCCCCATCCTAAAAGCATGACCATTAAACGGCTGGCTACCCATATCTCTGACCTACCCAACTGGATTGCCATGGCATTGACCACCGAAGAACTCGATTTCCAAAATAACAATTGGGAAGAACCTGATCTGAATACCACTGCCGAACTATTAGCCAATTTAGAAAAAGCAGTTGTTAACGGAGAAAATGCGCTGGCCAATGGCAAAGAAGAAATCCTGGATGAGCCATGGGTACTCCGCTCTGGCGACCAAATTTTTCTTACCACCAAAAAGCGCGAAATGATCCGTACATCGCTTAACCAGATTACGCATCACCGTGCACAGTTAGGTGTATTTTTAAGATTGTTAGACATCCCAATCCCCGGCAGTTACGGGCCAAGTGCAGATGAGAATGGCTTCGCATAAACATTTAATAATACAGGCAGTAGTTTTCTGCCTGTATTACCTCTACGAAATATTGTGTACGTTTAGGGGATTGACAACATGAGAAGCATACTTGCACGTCATCCCGAATTTATTTCTGGATCCCATCTGCTAAGCTTAATATGCAAAGTCTGCGACCTGTCCTGTGGGGTGCTGAAATAAATTCAGCATGACGAAACGTTTATGATAATTTTGTCATTCAGAGCGATAGCGAAGAATCTTCTGCGCTAAATGCATTCAAGATCTACAGGGCGAAGAAGATTCCTCGTACCTCGGAATGACAAAAAGATATTATAGAAACTTACAACACCTCTACCACCTCATACCCCATCCCATTAACTTCAAATTTATCCCCGGCTTTTTTGCCTTTAAGTTTGGTGCCGATGGGTGATGCAGGCGAAACGGCAAAATAATTATCGCCATTAAGGGTTAGTGTGCCTGCGCTTATGGCCAGGTAAAAGCGACCTTTATTGGTGATAACAATGCTGCCGGTATCGGCAATGGGCGATGAGCCTGCGGTGCTTACCGCATTGAGGGCCACCATTAACTTTTTAGCTTCGTTAAGTGTGCCGAGGTTGCGGTTTATTTCCTGCTGCATCATGGCGCGGCCTGTTTCGTATTTATCGCCGGCACTGCTTTTGGTTTCCTGCTGCTGGCCCTGTTGGGCTTCGTCAATAGCATGCTGTGCATTGTTGATGCGCGTGTTAATATGGTCGGCGCATAGTTGATGCAGCAGAAGCTTGGTGTTATTCATGCTGCTAAGTTAGGAAAGAAAAAAGTTAAGATTAATTACATCGCCAGGTGATGGCCCTCGCGAGGGTCTTCGGGCAAAATTTCCATATCCGGAAAATGGATATAGTTGGCGTACCATTGTATGGCTGCAACTACATCAAGCGCATCATCGGGCGTAATATTAATAGTTTCAAATGCGTATAATTTATCCTGTGCATAGCCGTATAGTTGAATTTCATTCGTATCTGGCGAGAAATTCTCATTGCTTACGCAAAACACTTTCACCTTCAAATCTGTGTCGCGCGAGTGAATAACATCCCTGCATGGATCCTTCGGATCGGTGGCTAATAAAAATACGTTATGATCCATAATAATACCTAACAATATATGTATGAGAAAGTTTAGTTTAAGTGTATAACGGGTTGTAGTAGACTTTGATTAATACACCACAATACCGTTTTCAGGCAGGTTATTAGTGTGCAGGCACAGGTTTTTTGCTTAATGCTTTCTGTCCAAATTTAATCAGATCATTAGCGCCGATATAGCCAACCGTACCCAATACCGGGTTACCTGCCGAATCAAAGATAATTAAAGTTGGATAAGCCTGCATTCCCCACGCCGAAGCCAGTTCAGGCCCCTGGCCTTTTTCCATGTCAATGGCTACGTTCACAAAGTTTTTGTTGAAAAAATCGGCAGCTTTGGCATTTTTAAAAGTGGTTGCTTTTAGCATTTTACATGGGCCGCACCAGGTAGCGTAGGCATCAACAAAAATATATTTATGTTGGGCTGCCGCTTGCTTAAGTGCTTCGCCCCAGGAGTCTTCTATAAAATTGATCTGCGTAGCCGGAGCTGTATCTATGCGGACTGCTTCGGGTTTCTTAACCGAGAAAAATAAGATAGCCAATCCCATAAGGACAGCCACAGAAAGTAAAGCAGATAATTTACGCATCAGGAAATAATTTGGATATAAAAATAGCACATATCTGCTATTAAACAGATATGTGCTTTATAATAATATCAACAATGGTTAGCGCTGGTGGTGTTCCTGCGGCTGTTGCTGCGGTGGGCGTTGTTGCCTTTGCTGTTGCTGCATCTGCTGTTGCTGACGTTGCTGTTGTTGTTGCATTTGCTGTTGTTGGCGCTGCTGCTGTTGCATTTGTTGCTGCTGACGTTGCTGTTGTTGAGCCTGCTGCTGTGCTTGTTGCTGTTGACGTTGGGCTTGCTGCTGTGCCTGTTGTTGCTGGCGTTGCTGCTGTTGAGCTTGTTGCTGTTGACGCTGTGCTTGCTGTTGCTGACGCTGCTGTTGTTGAGCTTGCTGCTGTGCTTGCTGTTGCTGACGCTGCTGTTGTTGAGCTTGCTGCTGCGCTTGTTGTTGCTGACGCTGTTGTTGTTGAGCTTGTTGCTGTTGACGCTGAGCCTGCTGCTGCGCTTGTTGTTGAGCCTGTTGTTGCTGCGCCTGCTGCTGTTGGCGTTGTTGCTCTTGTTGCTGCTGATGTTGTTGCTCTTGTTGAGCATCACGGGTTGGGCGGGCACCAGGCTGATTAGGCTGTGCCCCCGGCTGACCCGGTTGTTGATGCCCTTCCTGACCGTGTTGGTTAGGATTATTATGTTGCCCAGGCTGGTTAGGCTGTACACCCGGCTGACCCGGTTGCTGGTGACCTTCCTGACCGTGTGGGTTAGGATTATTATGTTGCCCCGGCTGATTAGGCTGTACACCCGGCTGACCCGGTTGTTGATGGCCTTCCTGACCATGTTGGTTAGGATTATTATGTTGCCCCGGCTGGTTAGGCTGTACACCCGGCTGAACAGGTTGTTGATGGCCTTCCTGACCATGTTGGTTAGGGTTATTATGCTGAGCAGGCTGCCCTGGCTGATTAGGTACATTCGGACGACCCTGTTGCCCCGGCTGATTAGGCTGTGGATGGTTACCGCCTGGTTGGTTGGGCCTATTATTTACCCGTACCATATTATGGTTAGCTGCATCATTACTACGGGCTACGGCAGCCAGTTGCGCAGCATTATTATGGTTAATGTTGCCAGTGTTGTGGTTGCCAATGTTTGCAGCAGGATGTGCATTACGATATGCATTAGCATCAACCACACGGGCCGGGCGGGCTGTAGTTACGTGGGTAACCGATGGCCTGTAAATGTTAACGGCATGGTTATTTATACCCGGTCTGCCCGGTCTTTCGGCATTGTTAATACGGTAAACCGGTGGCGCAGTGTGGGTATAACGCTGTATATCCTCGCGGCGCGGGCCTGCATAATACCTGCGGTTGTTGTTTACATAAACGTTGGTGATGTAGGTTGTTTGATGTATATAAGTATTTACCCGTGCGCGCGGTACGTAGTAATTGTAAATACGCGGACTGTTAATATAGGCTGCGGCTGCAAATACCCAATAACTTTCGGGCACGTCATAGCCACTGCCGAATGATACGCTTACACTCAGTCCGGGGCTTAAGGGTGCCCAGCCATAATAGCCGCCGCCACTACGCCAGTTAACCCAGGCTGGTCCCCACTCGTAACCGGGTACCCATTCCCAACCGTAATAATCGTCGAAACGCCAGCGGCCGTAGTGGAAAGGTGCCCAACCCCAGTCGTAGTCAGATACCCAGGTATTGCCATAGTCGGTTAACACCCAGTGGCCATCGCTGGCATAGGGCCTGAAATCGGGTCCTGCATCGGGCACCCATACGTTGCCGTAATTGGGATCATCTATCCAGGTACCGTAAGGTGATAGTTCATCATAAAATGTTTGGAAAGATATAGCGTCTCCTTGTGCGCTACTCTTATTGGGCATTGCCAATATGATGGCAAATAGCATTAAGCCGTGCCAGATATATTTTTTAAGGGTTTTCATAGTTGTTGTTATTATTAAGCCTGATTGGTTGAGGTATATAACTTATCCGACTGTAATTAGTGACAAGCGTTTAATCTTAAAAATTGTTTGTGCTTTTTTAAGATGATTATATTGTCAAATAAAACTTATTAACATTCTTTATCATTGTGTTAATAAGTTTTATTTTTATCCGCGATAAAATATTTTATATGAGTACAGTAAATATCCCAAGATTAGATCTTAACGATTATATTAATGGTACCGAAGGACAGCGTAAACGCTTTTCGGACGAAATAGGTAAGGCTTTCAACGAAACCGGATTTGTGACCATCACTAATCATGGTTTAAGCAAAGAGCTTATTGATAAACTTTACGAGCAGGTTAAAGAATTATTTGCCCTGCCCGAAGATGTAAAATTGAAATACGAAAAGGCAGAATTGGCCGGCCAGCGTGGTTATACCAGTAAGGGCAAAGAAACTGCTAAAGGGTTTAAAGTACCCGATCTGAAAGAGTTTTGGCAAATTGGCCAAACCGTTACCGATAACGACCCGGTTAAATTTGAATATCCTGAAAACGTACACGTGGAAGAACTGCCTGAATTTAACGCCGTAACAGGCGAAGTTTACCAACGCCTTGAAGCAGCCGGCAAGCATTTATTACAGGCAATAGCTGTTTATTTAGGTTTAAACGAACATTATTTCGATGCAAACGTACATAACGGAAATTCAATTCTGCGTACGTTGCATTACTTCCCAATCACAGACCCGGATGCATTACCAGATGACGCTGTACGTGCAGGTGCCCACGAAGATATTAACCTGATTACCCTGTTAATTGGTGCAAGTGCGGATGGACTTGAACTATTAACCCGCGAAAATACCTGGTTCCCGGTTAAAGCACATGGCGAAGACGTGGTAGTAAACGTTGGCGATATGTTACAGCGTTTAACCAACGGTAAACTGAAATCAACTACACACCGTGTGGTTAATCCACCACGCGAAATGATGAAGTTTTCACGTTTCTCAGTACCGTTCTTCCTGCACCCAAAATCGAGCATGGATTTAACAAGCTTACCTGAAACCATCAGCGAAGAGCACCCAAAACAATTTAGCGACATGACTGCCGGCGAGTACCTCGACGAGCGTTTACGCGAAATTGGCTTGAAGAAATAAGAGCCCCTGGCCCCCTAAAGGGGGAGAAGGAAAAATAAAGAAAGCCATTCATCACTGAATGGCTTTCTTTGCTTTTATAAATTTGTCATTGCGAGGAACGAAGCAATCTCGTCGCCAATACTTATTCGCCCTGTATAGCTACGAGATTGCCACGTCGTTCCTCCTCGCAATGACAAAAAGTGGTAACTTCATTCATCCAAAACATTAATAATTAGCAAGCTGTTCAATAAAAATGATCCCTGAAAGAAGAAAGAAACTTATAGCCATTGTAATTATCATCATTAGCATTGGTTTTTTAGGATTGAGTGCTTTTATCGCTCATTTCCCTACCACGCTTCTGGACGAGCATTTTTCGAGAAAAGTACAATCCTACCAAAGCCCAACCTTGAGTATTGTAATGGAGCAGATCAGCTGGTTTGGTTACTTTCCGGGTTCTATTATTATGGTAGTGCTTGCAACACTGGCGTTTTTGGTGTTTAAATACAAACGTGAAGCCTTGTTTATGTTACTTACGGCTTTAGCAGGCTTAGTAAGTACTATTTTTAAAGTTATGGTTAACCGACCAAGGCCATCTGAGCCATTGGTACATGTTTTTAAGAAAGCGGCACAACAAAGTTTCCCAAGTGGGCACGTGTTGTTTTATGTGGTTTATTTTGGGATGCTCACTTTGCTGATGATCCAGCTGAAGGAAGTTTCAAAAATTATCAGGGTTGTAGTTTCGGCTATATCCCTGTTCTTAATATTTACTATCCCTTTCTCGCGTATTTATTTAGGTGCACACTGGTTTACAGATGTGGTAGGAGGGGCATTGTTAGGGATTGTATGCCTATATACTTTAAGCTATTTCTACGAGCGCAAGGCAACAAAGGCTTATGAGAATGAGGCGTAAAGGGGATTGCAAATCCCCTGAAGTATTAAGCACTCGTTGCAAACGAGCGCAAGGTTAAGCAAGTATCCACTTCACCGTCATTGCGAGGAACGAAGCAATCGCGAACTACACAGAGCGGCTCTGCATATCGGGGGCTTCGACGGGGCTCAGCATGACAAAGCTTCGTTCCTCGCAATGACGCGTGGTGTTACAGGCCATAAAAACAAAAAAGCATCCTGTTCTGCGGATGCTTTTCTATAAATCTTTCGTCTTTTCTTAACTCACTCCCTCACTCATTCACAACTCGAAACTAAAACAGCTGCTCAATAATCTGGTCTGTGCTCATGCCCTCGGCTTCGGCCTGGTAGCTGCGTACAATGCGGTGCCTCAGAATGGCTTTGGCTACGGCCTGTACATCTTCAATATCGGGCGAATATTTACCGCTGATTACAGCGTGGCACTTGGCGCCCAGTATTAAGAATTGTGACGCACGCGGTCCAGCACCCCAGCTTAGTAGGCGCTTAACCATTGGTGTAGCCAGTTCGCCTTGCGGGCGGGTTTTTGCAACCAGTTTAACGGCATATTCCAATACATGATCAGTAACAGGGATATTGCGTACCAGTTGCTGAAAGTACATGATTTGTTGTCCGTTCAGTATTTTATTAACCTCGGCAACAGATGTACCAGTGGTGTTTTTCACCACCTGCAATTCTTCTGCAAAGGTTGGGTAGTTTAAGGCTACGTTAAACATAAACCTATCCAGTTGTGCTTCGGGCAGGGGGTAAGTACCTTCCTGCTCAATAGGGTTCTGGGTAGCCAGTACAAAAAATGGCTGAGCCAGTTTATAGGTAACACCCGATGCCGTTACAGATTTTTCCTGCATGGCTTCGAGCAGCGCTGCCTGAGTTTTAGGTGGCGTACGGTTTATTTCATCGGCCAAAATAATGTTCGAGAACACCGGGCCGTGGATGAATTTAAAGTTGCGGTCTTCACCCAAAATCTCCGAACCGATAATGTCTGACGGCATTAAATCTGGGGTAAATTGGATGCGCTTAAAATCGAGGTCGAGCACGCGGGCTACGGTTTGTACCAGCAGGGTTTTAGCCAGACCGGGTACACCTACCAGCAAGCAATGCCCGTTGCTGAATACGGCGATCAAAACAGATTTAACAACCTCATCCTGCCCAACAATAACTTTCGCTATTTCGGCACGTGTAAGTTCATAGGCCCGCTTTAAGGCGTCGGCCGCTTCTACTTCTGATCTGTATTCTGCTTGCATATTAAGGTTTAGCTGCGGCTACGGCAGGCGTTGCTGCCCATGATTTTAATTGCGGACAAGTTTGATACTCAGGGTCGATACGGATAAATGTTTCCTTGCGTTTTTTCTCAAACCAGGCACTTACCGTACGGTTAAGTTTATCAGAGTAAGCAACCTCTTTCAGCTTAGGGAAATCCTGTGCCAGGTTGGCTTTATGCGCATCGGTAACAGAGCGCAATAAAAATAATTTGTAGCTTTTTTTAGTGTCCTGGCCGGTAAATAAGATAGGTTTCGATATTTCGCCTACTTTCATGGTATCAACCACTAAAGCAATTTGCGGGTCTAATTTATCAGTAGGGATAAAGGTAGTACGTGTTTGCACGTTATCGGCATTCAGCATCATACCGCCATTGTATTTGGTTTCTTTATCGTCAGAATAATAAGCAGCTGCGCTCGAAAAATCAACCTGCTTGTTTTTGGTTAACAGGGTATATACGCTATCTGCTTTTAATTTGGCGCGGTCTAAACTGCCTTGGGTAATTTGTGGCATAATCAGGATGTGGCGCACGTGTACCTGCTCGCCGCGGCGCTCAATTACCTGTAAAAAGTGGAAACCGAAATCGGTTTCAAACACTGGTGAAATTTCGCCGGCTTTTAGCTTAAAGGCCATTGCGCTAAATTCTTTCACAAATGTACTACGATCGGCAAAGCCTAAATCGCCACCCTCAACTGCCGAACCCGGATCCTGAGAATACAGACGTGCCAGCGTACCAAAGTCTTCACCTTTCTTTACACGGTCATGCAATTCCTGTGCTTTTTGGCGGTATACTTCTTTTTCTTCTTTACTTAAAGTTGGGTTAAAGGCAATTTCGCCCACCTCAACTTCTTTATTATATGACGGCAAACTGTCGGCAGGGATTTTTTTATAAAAAGTCTCTACTTCTAACGGTGTAACACTAATTTTTTCGGTGATTTTACCACGCATACGGTCGGCTACCATACTTTCGCGGATCTCGTTACGGATCTCATCTTTATACTGGATTACCGAACGCCCCAGAAATTGTTCCAACCTGTCTTGTCCGCCGGCGCGTTGCAGCATGCTGCGCATTTTACGGTCAATCTCATTGTCAACCTCGTCTTCTTTAACGGTAACGCTATCAATAACGGCTTGCTGGGCTAATATTTTTTGGGTTAGTAAGTTTTGCATTACCTGGCATTTAATGCTGGGGTTTGGCGCGCCACCTTGTGCAAGGTACTGGGCATATTGCATTTCGATGTCCGACTGTAAAATAATACCACTGCCTACAACACCCGCAATTTTATCCATCGAACGTTGTGCCTTTGAAACTGACACGATCAGTAAAAAGCCTAATATGGCTATTCCGAATTTTCTCATTTATAATTTTAATAATCCCTAATCAATCCCTATGGGACGATTAACCTTCAAATTTCGCAAAATTTATTGAACTGCAGCCCCTTAAAAGTTATTTTACTCCTAAATACTGATATTTTACGAATATGCAGATAATGGCTCGCTTGCTTTAACTATTTTTGGTTAAATTTTGTTAAATATGGCACCCGATAATCCGGCTTTACTACACTACTTTTTACAGGATGATCTGTACCTGCTTAATGAAGATAAAAACGCCTACAACGGTGAATCAAAGCAAGTATTTACCTCACCGGCTGAAGCAGAAATTTTACCTGTAACGCAAGCCCCGGCAGTGCCTGTAACCACACCTGTACCTGAAACGCCGAAACCTAACTTTAAGTACTTAGGCGGCAATAAAAAGCAGTTTTTAATACTGGTGAATTACATAGCCGATGAGCACATGGCCGAAGCACATTTAAAAGCACTGGAAAGCACCCTCGGTCGGAAAACCCTTGCTATTGATGATGTGGCTATTTTAAATACTGCCACATACACAGCTAACAACCACCATGATTTTATTGCTTTCTTTTCACCTGCGAAACTATTGATTCTGGGTACACCTGCTATACCCGCTGGATTGGTTTCGCCGCAACTCAATGTGATTCAGCAAGTAGAAAACCGACTGCAATTATTTACCCATAGTTTTGATGAAATGCTGGCCGACCGCGACAAAGCCAAAGCGTTTTGGGAACAAATGAAAAACCTGTAATATGCCTTACCAATTAGTATTTGCCACCAATAACCGCCACAAACTTGATGAGGTTGCTGCCAAAACAGGCGATAAGTTTAAACTGCTAACCCTTGATGATATTGGATGCACCGATGATATTGAAGAAACCGGCAGCACTTTCCATGAAAACGCATCGATTAAAAGCCATTATATTTTCGATCATTATCAACTCGATTGTTTTGGCGATGATAGCGGCCTGGAGATAAATGCCCTTAACGGCGAGCCAGGTATATATTCGGCCCGTTATGCCGGTACACATGGCAACCATGATGCTAATATCAAAAAGGTATTAGCTAAGCTTGGCGATAATCCCAACCGCACAGCCCGTTTCCGCACTGTAATTTCTTTAATATGGAAAGGTGAAGAGCATTTTTTTGAAGGCACAGTAGAAGGTACCATCCGCCACGAACGTTCTGGCGCCGAAGGTTTTGGTTACGATCCGATCTTTCAGCCTGATGGTTACGAAATTACTTTTGCCGAAATGGAGATGGAGGAGAAAAATGCGATTAGTCACAGGGCCATTGCTATGGAGAAATTGTTGGCGTTTTTGAAGTTACAAGAATAAGAGATTCAGGAATAGCCTTTCATAAGAGCCCGTCATTGCGAGGTACGAAGCAATCTCAGACCGATTAGCACTGTCCCTGAATAAAGCAGAAACTCTTATGAATGGGTTGTGATTTAATCAATGTTAGTCCCGCTCAATCACCGCGGGTTGGCTCATTACTTTGTAGCCACAAAGATTCTGTGTTAAGTATCAAATATATTTTACATTTGTTTTATTAAAGGCGGCTTATGTCAGCTTGTTTAGGGCGGTCAACTTTTTAGTTGTATCGCCCTAACTCTTTAAAATGGTATTTCAATTGCTTTGTGCAGGTATCCAATGTCATAAATTTGACCAGTCTTTGCAATGATATAAGTTAGCTCCAGCAGCTTTCTCTGTATGGCTACTATGGCTTTCATTTTGATCCCATGCTTAGCTATTAACCTGGCGAATACAGCCCTAAAGCGTTCATCGTTTCTTATAGCAGCCAATGCGGGCAAATGCATGGCCTTTCGCAAATGTTTGTTCCCTTTTTTAGATATCCTTGGTTTGCCCTTTACAGAAGTTCCGGATTGCTTTTCCTGGACATCGAGCCCGGCGTAACTGACCAATTGTTTTTTACTTCGGATGAGTTCAAAACCATTCGTTTCAGCAAGTACGGTTACTGCTGTGAGGGTTCCTATGCCGGGTATGGAGGTAATGGTCTTAACCTGCTTAACCAATTGCGGATCATTTTTTATTAATTCTGCCAGTTCTGCTTTGATGTCTTTCTCCTGTCTGTTGAGTAATGTTATCCGCTCATTAACCCTGCTAATACTTCTTTCATTAGGAAAAGCTTCTGCCAGTTCAGCGTGTAGCTGATTTTTAAGCATAGTACGTTCGCCTATCAATTGGTCCCGCTCACGGGTCAGCTGCCTTAAGTCTTTGAATACTTTTTTGGGCCGCTGCCAAATCTCCAGCTTCCTTTCCAGGCCAAACCTGGTTATCGCCTGAGACGCGCTTTTGTCCGTGATCGTCTTAACATCAAGTGTTCTTACATAATTACTGATCTTGTTCGGCAATATAATACTTACCAAGTCTCCCCGATCTGAAAGATAATAAGCCAGGGCTTCATGATAAACCCCGGTGGCTTCCATCGCATAAAGTATCTTTACCTGATCTGAAAATAGCTTCTCTGTCCATTGTATAAGTTGGGAAAAGCCTTTCTTATTGTTACTAAATGTTTTGCCGGCGATCAGTTCGATATTGGTATCCTGGTCCATTTGACCAAGTGATACAACTAATTCATCCTTTGCCACGTCGATTCCGACTGTTTGTTTGAGTAGATTGATCATGTGTTCGCTAAGTTTAAACCTTAAGTGATAACCTTCCTTCGTCTTTTCTCCTGGTGGATATACTGGCTGTATAGATATACCATACGCCTTACATTCTGTTCAGACGCTAAAAGGCAAAAAAGAGGAGGCAGTATCTTTGTGTGAACATGCTTGTAATTGCTGTTTGTAACCAAACCTGCTCTCACTCTTCTTCACTTAATTAGAATACAAACATAGGAGTAACCAAAAGGCTCATCGGCAAAAGGCTTCTTTACGCACATACCCATGCCGCACAAGCGTACAGAACAACACAGGCCGGGATCTTTTGCCCCACTAACGTTCGCTCAGGCCAGCTCTTCTGCAAATCTCCAATGCCTCTTTCCGGCGCTCTGGCCGTCATTGTTCTGCCCGCTTTTGGCCGAAGCTGTTTGCCGACGTTAGAAGAGAAGCAAGAATCGAGAGCCAAGAAACAAGAACAAAGACCGTATTAAGTAGTACAATCAAAAGAAGCGGTGGCCCAGACGCAAAAGCGGGGCCGTGTAGTGGATATGTGCGGTGGAGCTTTTTTGCGTCTTGATCTTTTGGTTACTTTTGGATCAAGCCAAAAGTAACAGCCAACCCGCGGCGATTGAGCGGGACTGACTTTAATAATAGCACAATACATTCATAATGACTTCTGCGTTATTAAAGTCTGTAACCTGTCGGTCTGAGATTGCTTCGCTATCGCTCGCAATGCCTCTCTTCTCCACTAATGCTTTACCGTATCAACCTTAGCCGGAATCTTCTTCAGAACAGAATCCTTAGCCGATTTAATAGCCGGTTGCTTCAACAACAAGGTAGTATCCTTTAAATTAACCTTTCCCGATTGTTTAATCGCTTTGTTAATAAGCGTATCCTTTATGGCTTTGCTGCCGGGTTGCTTCATCAGGTTATTCAGGCTATCTTTTACACCTTTGGCTCCGGGTTGGGTCATTAGTTTATTTAACAGCGAATCTTTCCCGGCAAGGCTCCCTGGCAATCCTTTCACAGGCGGCGGGCCTGTGGTTTTGCCTTTTGCTGGTGGCTTAGCTGTTGGGTGCTTGTATTTACCTGTTTTATCCAGTTCGGGGATAATCTGTTCTTTAGATAACGGCCGTTCTTTTGGCTTCCAGATAAAGCCTTTTAATATTTTTTCATCCTCGGTAAACTTAGCTGGCGGGCCGTACCGGTGCTCTGTTTTTACAATATCAAGCACGTTAGAGATCTTGTTATCCTTAAAGTTAGCACGTATTCGACTGGATAACGAGCGGTACATGCCATCCACTTTTTTAAGGCTATCCCTCGAAAAATAGATGCGCTCAGCATTACCGTCTACAAACATGCGGCTTAGCTTATCATTAGTGAAAAAGCCCCGCATTTTTTTACCGGCAACCTGGTTAAAGTGGGTGGTATCGTTATCCTCCACATTCACAATAAATGAATTATAGAAGATGTCCATATTGTCCAGCTTCTTATTCTTCATCTGCAGATACAGTGTATCCCCGCTCATCTGCGAACCTTCGGCCCAAATGATGGGGTTTACATAGCAGCGAATAGTGGAGTCGCTGGAACTATAGAAGATAGAATCGGCCTTGGCCTGCAAATCCGACTTGTAAATTTTGGCATTATGGTGCCCGAACAGGATCCGGATGCGTGAAGTGTCACTCAATACCAATGGTTTGACCGCCAGGTTAACCGAATCGACTGTCGCTTTCACTGCTGCTTTTTTATCGTTTGGCGACGGCTCTTTACCACCAGATTTAGGCGGTGTCTTTTTTACAACCCGTACAGGGGTTTTTCTCGGCGGACCAAAGAAATCGCTATGCCTGTAGCTGGTATCGGGCATCAACTTAGGCGGTGTAATTTCTAAAAATTTAGATGGCTTTTTATTTCTTGCTGCCCGCTTGGCCAGCCCCGCTGCCGATGTATCGATAATAGATGCCAGGCGATGGGCCTCCTGCATTTCTTTTAAAGCCTTGAAGGTCATTACGCGGGTTTCCAGCGTATCGGCCACCATGTAAATGGTATCGCGCTTGGTACGGGCTGCAATAGTATCTTTAGTAGCAGGTTTTACTTCAGCAGTTTTGGTGTCTTTATTTTTCTTGTTATCTTTTTTTGTAGCAACCACACTGTCTTTCCCTGTAACAGGTTTAGCGGGTTCAACTTTCGGCTTATTATTGGCCTTAATACTTGCCGTATCTTTAACGGGAGAAGTAACGGTACTTACCTTAATTGTAGTATCTTTTTTGGTAGGCGGTTTTATGGACGAAGTATCTGCAACAGTTTTGGGTATATCCCCTTTAAGTGGCGTGCCGGGTGGTACAGCGTTTTTAGTATCGGTACTTTTAACCTGGGTAACATCCGCTACCGGTTTTGTATTAGCTGCGAGCTTTAGCGTTGGTTTATCTTTATCGCCTTTAACTTTCGCCGCGGGTTTGGATGCCGCACTATCTGTTTTCGTCGTGTCTTTTTCTTCGGTTACAATGGTTACCCAGGGGTTTTGTGTTACTACGGTTCGCTCTGGGTTCTGATAATAAGTGCCGAGCTGACCGTGTAAGGTTATTTTTTGCTCGTTATCATTAAATACCACATTTTTTACTGCACGGCCGTAGCCTTTCAGCCTGTCGTAAAATAAACTGTCGCCTTTTAATGATTTGGTGTTTTGAGTATATAAATTGTTTTTGCCGAAGGCTGCCTGCTCTGTAACCGTGTTGTACGTTCCGTTTTCGGTATACAGGGTATCTTTGTTCTTTTTACCATAAATATGTGTGGGGCCATAGAAGTAAGCGATACGGCTACCGGTATTATAGCGTAGCGTATCGGTTTTAATAATGGCATCAACCGTGGTTAATACGGCATTGTACCTAAAATATGAATCGCGCGAGTAAGCGAAGTAATAGCCATTAATGCTGGTAAGTGTATTCTCCTTATTAACCAGTTTACCGCCGCCTGTATAGGTGCCAATGCGGGTTGCAGTATTATAGGTAAGGTAATTGGTGGTAAGCGTAGCATCTTTATCCACCATTTTAACATTATCTGTAAGCAGGGCAACATGGGTATTACCGTTGTAGTTCAGCTTGTCCGAATAGATATTCAGCGTATCGCCCTGGTTGATGTTCACATGGCCAAAGGCATCGAAAGAGTTGATGGCCGGGTAAAAGTAAGCACTGTCTGACCGCAGGATCGAATAATCCTGCTTAAAAACACCGTGGTATACTTTAATTACATCGGCGCCATTGCGTTTAATACCCTGGCTCCGTTCAGAAGAAATAAGGTTCACTACCGAGGCTTTTTTAGGCTGGGGCTTAGGTTGGCATATTCCATCAAGCCCAACAAACAGTAATAAACAGATTAACACGTATCTTATCACAGTACAAAATTACTTTTTTGGTTGCGGTTATTAAATTAAATAATTTTGAGCATGCTACCACTTGCCCTTTTTAATGCCTTTGCCCAACAAAACAGCTTGTTTGCACGGCAAACAAAAATAATTGCGGCCGTAAGCGGTGGCATGGATTCGGTATTAATGGCCCGTTTGCTGCATGCAGCAAGGCACGATTTTGTTATTGCCCATTGCAATTTTCAACTCCGGGGCGATGAAGCCCTGCGCGACCAAGCCTTTTGCCAACAACTGGCCGCCGATCTTAACGTACCTTTCCATACCATTAACTTCGATACTACAACTTATGCCACCACACACAAAATATCTATACAAATGGCTGCGCGCGATATGCGTTATACGTGGTTCGAAGAATTAAGGCTACAGTTGGGGTTTGATGTGATTGCATTGGCTCACCATCAGAACGATACGATTGAGACGATATTGTTGAACCTTACCCGCGGTACCGGGATTGCCGGCCTGCATGGCATCAGGCCGAAGGTTGGAAATTTGGTGAGGCCGCTGTTGTTTTTATCGCGCGAGGAGGTGATTGCAATAGTTAAGGCTGAAAAAATTGACTATGTGGAAGACAGCTCTAACGCATCGGTTAAATATGCACGAAACAAAATCCGGCATGAAGTGGTGCCGAAACTCAAAGAACTAAACCCCAATCTCGAAAATACTTTCCAGGAGCATCTGCAGCATTTTGCCGAGCTGGAAGAATTATTCGAAATGCAACTGGAAGATTTAAGGTCGAAGCTATTCGTTAAACATCTGCAGGAAATCCAGATCCCGATTAGCGAACTTCAAAAATTAAAGCCACAACAGTTGCTCATTTTTGGCCTGCTGAAACCATTCGGCTTTAATGTAACGAGTGTGAATGACCTGATTGATTCGCTTGGTAAACATGCGGGGCGAAAATTTGAGGCTACAGACTGGAACCTGATTTTAGACAGGGACAAGGTGATTATCAGTCCGGCACAAACAGAACAAAATCTTACCGCTACGATAGATGAACAAACTGACCGGAGCCAATTTGGTAACAGCCAGTTTACCATAACGCATACCATACCGCCTTACGAGATCGTTAATAACCTTAATATTGCTGCTGTTGATGCGGCGCTGTTGAACTATCCCCTAAGCATCCGTACCTGGCAGCTGGGGGATTATTTTTACCCGCTGGGGATGAAAACGCGCAAAAAGCTAAGTGACTTTTTCATCGGGCAAAAAGTGCCGGTGCATCGTAAAAGCCAGGTCCCGGTGCTGGTTAATGGTAATGGTGATATTATTTGGGTGGCAGGCTTTAGGGTTGATAACAGGTATAAAATAACTCCGGGAACTAAAAAAATTTCTATCTTCGAACTAACAGAATTATAATGGCCGATAAACCCGTTTTTACCGAAAAGCAATATCTTGGACGCGAGTGGATACCAGTTACCATAAGGCTGATGCTGGCCCTCATTTGTTTTGCGGTTTACTTTTTTACCGACGAACGCGAACGTAACGGCGATCTGCTGGTAGTGGTGGGCTTCGGTATTGTGATCATCTCTATCATCATGGGGTTTATGCTGCATTTCCGCACCCGGGTAATTAATAAAAGCATTTTGTTGGATGGCCTTTGGACCAGCCGCCTGGTTAAAATAGACCTGAACAGTATTGTAAAAGTAGAAACCGGCACCTATAGCCGTTACCTGTTTAACAACCCGGTTTATAACCTGCATAAAAAAGGTACTATCCGCTTTTTTACTGCTGGGAATGATGCCATCCATCTTACCGACCGTGATGGTTTGCTTTACATTATCGGCTCACAACACTGTAATGAATTTTTGCGGGCGATTAAGGAAGAGATGAAGAAATAAGCCCCCCAGCCCCCTGAAGGGGAGTAGAAGAGGGGCAAGAAACAAGAGACAAGAACCAAGAGTTGGATCCGAAGAAGGGAATCAGGAATAGAGAGCCAGGAATCGGGACATCAACAACGCTAAAATAAAAAGGCCTCAGCAAATTTTGCTGAGGCCTTTTTATTTTATTGAGGTGTTTTAAAATCTGCACATCTGCATATTCACACATCAGCACATTATTCGTTCTCTATGGCCGAAAATATTTCGAGTACAATGTTCCAGCGGTGGTTGGCGTCTGGTTGCCAGATGCGTACATAGCTGTAGTTACTTACAATGTTGCCTTTTTTAATGCGGGCTTTGCCATAGCTGTAAGCCAGGTCGCCACTGCTTGACCGGCCTGCGTTTACGGTTTCGGCAGTAATGCTGATACCTTCGTTGTTTAAAAACTTCATGGTTTTATCAACCCCAACAATGGGCTGAAAACCAGGGAAATAAAAGCGACCTTCTGAGCTAAAAAACTCTTTGTAAGTAGCCAGGGCCGAAATATCGAGCGTATGGTTAAAGGTTTTATCGGTGTTTACAATAATGCCTTTTCCTAAAAACGGGTCTTTACTCGGTGTTGATTTAGGGGCTTCCGGTTCTTTAAAATCGGTTGTAGCCTCGTGGTCAGGCTCCGGGTGTTGTACGCCAAGATCAACCAATAACTTTAATTTATTATCGGCATCAGTACGCCAGATAGATACATAATCGCCATATACCTTATCCTCGTCGTTTTTACCATTCTGATAAACGTAAGGGCCGGCTGTAAAGGCCAGGTCGCCGGCAGATGATATACGGGCATATTTAGGTACCCATGTTAGCGTGCCCGGCTGTCTGTCAACCTTGCTGTAAAACTCATTAATATTAACGGCTTCTGGTTTAAATACAATACCTTCTACATCTGCAACAGCTAAAAAGCCGTCTTTGATGCCTTTTTTGGCTACCAGTTTATTAAAGTTGTCTTCGGCAGTTATAACCGTTTGTACCTGGGCTGTTTTTTGTTGTGCCAGTACGGTAAGCCCGTAACAGCTAAATGCTATAATAAGTGTGGGTAGTTTATTAAATTTCATATCTGATTGAGAAGTGATATTAGATATAGTTGTATTATGTAATGCAATGATAGTAAAGTGATAAACTTAAAACCTAATTAATTATTATATATTTTGAATGTTTTATATATAAAGAGTTGATTATTAAGCGTATCGTGAGTTTTATGTAATCCGGGGTAATTTTTACATGCCACCTCAATTAAATTGTATGGTTTATACAAGTGGTTTGCAATTTTGGTTTTTAAAATTAGTGCCTTATATTAGGATACCACTACAGCGAGCCTGTAACACAGGGCTATAAATTTTATTTTACACCCATCTTATATGCAACAATACGTATCAAAATTCATTATACTGATTTGCTTCATTTTTAGTTTTACAGCTGCCCATTCGCAAGATTTAGGCCTGGATGTTTACACGGATTCGCACGGTATTGCATTTTACAAAAAAGCACTTGAGGATATAGATGGTGATCCCTATATTTTTAAAAACTGGTTACCCGGGGTAGTAGAAACAACTGATGGCAAGCGTTTCGATAAGCTGAAGTTAAAATATGATGCTTACACTAATAACCTGCTGTTTGTTTACGATGAAAACGATGAACCGCAGTTGTTTAAGGATAATATTAAGACATTCACCCTCATGTCTACCAGTTCAATTGTGTTTGCAAAGGGTTTCCCGGCAACGGGCGATTTAACACCACAGTCTTATTACCAGGTTTTAAGCAAAGGGAAGGTAACTTTGCTTAAACATTATCAAAAAATAATTCACGAAAAAACAGAGTATAACAACCCTGTTGTATATAAAAACTTTCAGGATGCAAACGGGTACTATGTTTACACTAATAACAGTGTTGTCCCGCTAAAGCGAAATAAAGAAGCTATACTCGAATTATTTGCCGATAAAAAAGAAGCGGTATCCTCTTATATTAACAGTAATGCTATTAATATAAAAGATGATACCGCTTTGGTTAAGGTGTTTAATTATTATAACACGCTTTAGGGTTATATTTTAGTCCAGGTGGTGCCTTCCTTGCTGTCTTTAAGCTGGATGCCTATTTTCTGCAGGCCATCACGTATTTTATCAGATGTGGCATAATCACGATTTGTTTTAGCCTCGTTGCGCAGGTTTACAATAAAGTCAACCACTTTTGGAAGCTCATCTGTCGAGGCCTGTTCGTTTTTAAGGCCTAGTATTTCGGTCACAAAAACATTCATCAGGTCTTTTAATTGTTGCAGGTTATCTGCATCAATCGCCATTTTGCCATCATGTACCGAGTTGATGATACGCGATGCCTCAAACAGTTCGGCGATTAGAACCGGGCTGTTAAAATCATCGTTCAGTGCTTCGTAGCAACGATCGCGCAATGGGGCAATCTCCACTTCTGTTGTGGCCGATGCTTTTAATCCATCCAATAAGCTAAAGGCATTCATCAGGCGTTTAAAGCCTTTTTCTGATGCCTCCATAGCTTCATTACCAAAATCTAAAGTACTGCGGTAATGTGCCTGCAGCATAAAGAAACGCACCGTCATCGGGCTGTAGCCTTTATTGAGGATGTGGTTATCGCCTGTAAACAACTCATGAGGCAAGAAACTATTACCTAACGATTTCGACATTTTCTGGCCGTTAACCGTTAGCATATTAGTATGGATCCAGTAACGCGCAGGCGTTCTGTTAAAGCATGCTTCGTTCTGGGCAATTTCGTTGGTATGGTGCGTAGGCACCAGATCTAAACCGCCGCCATGAATATCAAACTGGTCGCCCAAATATTTATGGCTCATCGCCGAGCACTCCAAATGCCATCCCGGGAAACCCAGCCCCCAGGGCGAAGGCCATTTCATTAGGTGCTCTGGTTTGGCTTTAATCCAAAGCGCGAAATCAAGCTTGCCGTGCTTCTCATCCTGTCCGCCGAGGCTTCTGGTATTGTTCAGCATATCCTCCAGGTTACGGCCGCTTAGTATGCCGTAATCGTGATTCTGATTGTACTTTTCAACGTCGAAGTAGATCGACCCATCAACCTCATAGGCAGAACCGTTGGCCAGCATGGCTTTCACCAGTTCAATCTGCTCAATAATATGTCCAGTAGCAGTAGGCTCAATACTTGGCGGCAGGGTATTAAAAATACCCAATACCTCACGGAAACCCACAGTATATTTCTGGGCAATTTCCATCGGCTCTACTTTGGCAATTTTTGCTTTTTTAGAGATTTTGTCCTCGCCGGTATCAGAGTCGTCTTCCAAATGGCCTGCATCGGTAATATTACGCACATAACGCACCTTGTAACCCAGGTGGTTAAGGTAACGAAATATCAAATCGAACGAGATATAGGTACGGCAATTGCCCAGGTGCACATCGCTGTAAACCGTTGGTCCGCAAACATACATACCCACGTGTGGGGCGTTTAGCGGTATAAACTCTTCTTTTTTACGTGTTAAAGTGTTGTAAACAAATAGGCTTTGTTTCATAAGCCGCAAACTTACGATTTTTTCGATGTGTGTGTGAAGTTAAGGGTGTGGGTATTTTATTTTGATGAAGAAATGATGATTGTTCATTCTTTCGTAATTGCGAGGAACGAAGCAATCTCGGTACTACATGTTTAAATAGCGTAGATGCCACTATGAAAGGTTTGTGTTTTAAATCAATGTCAGTCCCGCTCAATCGCCGCGGGTAGGCTGTTACTTTGGGGCGCCAAAGTAACCAAAGCGCTCATCGGCAAAAGGCTTCTTTACACACAAAGCCATACCGCACAAGCGTTCAGAATACACAGGCTGGGATATTTTGCCCAGCTAACGCATCGCGCAGCCCGCCCTTCTGCAAAATCTCCAATGCCTTTTCCGTCGCACAAGGCCAGCATTATTCTGCCCGCTTTTGGCCGAAGCTGTTTGCCGATTTTAAAAAAGAAGCAAGATTTCAAATTTGTCATTGCGAGGTACAGCTTGTCCCGAAGTAAAATCGGGACAAGCTGTACCTCAATGAAAAAATTTTACTTCAACACCAAATCACTATAAACCGGATAATGATCAGACAACCGTTTCTCAATCACCCTATAATCTTCTACATTAAACCTCGGGCTGGTTAATATATAATCAATTTGATAATTCGGGAAATCGCCATTATAAGTCCGGCCGAGGCCGTTGCCTTTTTCGCGGAAGGCGTTTTTCAGGCCTGTCGACATTTCGTGGACGGCATAAGATGATGGCGTATCATTAAAATCGCCGGCTATGATGTAAGGGTAGGGGCATTGCTTAATCTGTTCCTTAATTAAATGCACTTGCTTGCTGCGGGCAATAAAGGCTTGCTTTAACTTGCTGCCAATGCGGCGGAAAGAGTGCATATCGGTTTTGCCCTTTTTAGATACGCTGTCGAGGTACTGATAATCTTCTTTCTCAAAGCCAATCGATCTAAGGTGTACGCAGTAGTAGCGGAAGATCTGCTCTTTATTTTTTACATCAATAAAAATGCACTGGTTACCGTTGCCTTTTTCCGAAATCTGGATAAAGCCTTTATTAATGATAGGATATTTAGAAAAAACAGCTACACCCTGGGCATCACGGCTATTATCGTAATTAACGGCTTCGAAATAGAGGTTCGCTTTATTGAGGATGCTTTTGATGGAATCCGTCATATCGTACTCTCCCTTTTTTCGGGTATAATACTCCTGGAAACCTAAAATATCGGGTTGATGTTCGCGAATGATATCGAGGATCTCGTGCTTGGTCCAGATGTCGTTTTTTGAACCGTATTTTTTGAACGAATGCACGTTATAGGTCATGATGCGGATGGCATCGGGGCTTTCTTTCCGGGTATAAGTACGTGCCGAATTAAAGCCGAAGCTGTTTTGCATTACACGGTAACCAGCCAGGATGCTTAATAATGAAATAAACGCGAACCAGCTTCGCTTAAACATCCAGAAAATGATGATCAACACATTAATTAACAAAAGCGGGGGATAGGCCAGGCCAAAGAATGCCACAAGCCAGATATTGGCAGGGTCGGTTACCGGTGCAAGGTAGCTGATAAGCAATGCAAGCGCAAAGCCAACATTAATGCCAACAAGAAGTTTTGTGATAAAACCCAGCCTTTTTTTAGCCTTCATTTAATCGTTGTTACTGGCGCGGAACAGCGTTTCTTTTTCGCTCTTGTTCAGGCTGTCGTACCCGGTTTGGGAAATTTTATCCAGGATGCGGTCTATTTCATCCTGCTGTGGCGCGCTGTTGGTGTTTCTGCCCGATTTCTGATAGCTGGCATTTTTACTTACCACTTTAATTTTAGGGCTGGCTTTAAACACATTGGTGATGTTCTCGCCCCAGTTATTACCTCGCTGTATTTGTTTAATGTAGATAAAGCCCAGCAAAGCGCCACCCAGGTGTGCAATTTCGCCACCTGCATTTGGGCCTGCAATGCTCAAAAAATCAAACACTACATAAAACAGGGCAATCCATTTCAGTTTAACCGGACCTAAAAACATCAGGAACAGGGTATAGTTAGGCACCAGCGTAGCTGTAGCCACCACAATAGCCATTACACTGGCCGATGCACCCGCAACGGTAGTTAAAGGCAATACTTCTGAATGTGAGAAAGCTGGTATTAAATTAAAACTTACCACATAAGCCAAAGCACCCGCCAGGCCGCCAGCAATGTATAAACCAACTGTTTTTTTTGTGCCCAAATATTCTTCGAAAAGTTGACCCAGCCAGTACAGCCAAAGCATGTTAAACAGGATATGGAAAATACCTTGGTGCAAAAACATATAGGTCAATGGCGTCCAGAAACGGATGGCCAGTTTGGGCAGATAGGCAGGCATAGCCAGGTAATCATAAGCATAAGCCAAAATGCTGCTAGGCTGACTAAGGCCGGTAACAAAAAGCTGCTCCAGGATTGCCGGGACATTGATAAGCAAAAATACGATGACGTTAATGCCGATAAGCAAATTTAATTTGCTGCCCGAGTGCAATAATTTATAGCGTATATCCTGCCAGGTGGTATTCATTTCGATGTTTTTTAGGATAGTGTGTATCTATATAACTTACATTTTTTAGAAAAAATTGTTTGGTCTTTGTACACGCCACAATTTAAGTAAAAGAAATCCAAAAAGTGCGCCCCCAAGGTGTGCAAAATGCGCTATCGAATCTCCGGCAAACTGGCCGACTCCCAGGGTTAATTCGATTAAAATATAAACCGGGATAATGTATTTGGCTTTAACAGGTACAGGTATAAACATGATCATCAATTCGGCATTAGGGAACAACATCCCGAAAGCGATCAGTAAACCGAAAATTGCTCCGGATGCACCTACCATCGGCCCGAAATAAATCTCCTGCAGTTTTTTCATACCTGCTGCATCAACAGGTACATCGGCATTAAGATTTAATGTAAAGTGGCCGGTTAACGCGTGTACTTCGTAAGCCTGTATAGCCATTTGTAAGGCAATAGCACCCAAACCGCAAATGAAGTAGAAGTTGAAAAAACGTTTAGACCCCAAGGTATACTCTATGGCCTGGCCGAAAGAGTAAAGGGCAAACATGTTAAAAATAATGTGCATCCACCCGCCATGTAAAAACATATAGGTGATAGGCTGCCATGCTTTAAAAAACGGCGAGTTAAAATAAAATACGCCAAAAAGCTGAACGTACTTATCGTACATATCTGCGCCAAAGATTAAAAAGGGTATAAAACAGATCACGTTAATGATCAGTAAGTTTTTAACTACCGGTGGTAAATTGGCTAAGGGGTTTTGCCTAAGTGCGCTCATATATAATGTTAAGCTTGGTTAAAGCTATTTTTCAAATCTTTCTGCTAATTCATTTAACGTAAAAGTACTGATCACCGGTTTTCCGTTCAGGGCTTGGTTAGGGCTTTGGCAGGCAAATAATTGGTCAATCAGTAAATTCATTTCCTCGAGCGATAACTTGGTGCCTGCTTTGGTGGCCGCATTACGCGCCAATGTGCGGGCAAGGGTATCGCGCTTGTCTAACTTTAATATCGCGGTATTGTTCTTAAACCCTTCCAGCAGGCTTTCCAGTAATTCGTGCTCGCTGTTGTGGTTTATATCTGCCGGGATACCTTCAACAATAACGGTGTTGGGCCCAAATTCGCGTATATCGAAACCAAGATTACGTATATCTGGCAAAAGTTCCTTCAATAATTCAAAATCGCTGCTGTTGAGGCTCACCGTTTCAGGAAATAAACTTTGCTGACTCAGTCCAGAATGATTCTGCAATTGCGTTAAAAAACGTTCATACAAAATCCGCTCGTGTGCCGATTGCTGATTGATCAACATAAATCCCGACTTAATTTGCGACAGGATAAACTTATTATGGATCTGGAACAGTTGTCGCTCACTGGTTTTGCTTACCTGCTCTTCTTCTAATTTTACATTGGGCGAATCCTGGTGCAGATCGATGGTTTGCTGCTCTTCCGTATCATCCCGTTTACTGATCTGGTACAATGTGTCCCAGTTTTGCGGGATGCCTTTCTTCTCAAAATAAGCAGATTCATTGCTATAGCTGCGCTCGCTCTTTTTCTCGCCCGGTACGCTAAATGGATTAAAATCGGGGTTGAAACTGATGCTCGGCTGCACAATTTCCTCGAATGGTTTCGGGGTTATTAAGTGCTCGATGCTGTTCTCCTGGTCAAAATCCAAGCTCGGCGTAATGTTATATCTACCCAAAGAACGCTTAACCGCCGAACGGATAATTGCATAGATTGATTTCTCGTCCTGGTACTTAATCTCAGTCTTGGTAGGGTGTACGTTAATGTCAATCTTCGACGGATCGATCTCGATAAACAGCACATACAGCGGAAAGGTATCATCGGGCAATAATTCCTCAAAAGCCGTCACTACTGCATGGTTCAGGTAAGCATCCTTAATAAAACGGTTGTTTACAAAAAAGAACTGCTCGCCACGGGTTTTACGGGCAAATTCGGGCTTGCCTACAAAGCCTGTCAGTTTTATGATAGAGGTATCTTCCTCAACAGGCACCAACCGCTGGTTATAATTGTTGCCCAGCAGGTGCACAATGCGTTGTTTTAAGGTTGTACCCGGCAGGTGATAAACCTCCTGACCTTCGTGATGCAGGGTGAAAAATATCCTGGGGTTGGCCAAAGCCACGCGTTGAAACTCGTCGAGAATATGGCGCATTTCAACCGGGTTACTTTTTAAAAAGTTACGGCGTGCTGGCGTATTGTAAAATAAATTTTTTACTGAGATAGAAGTACCGGCCGCAGTAGCACAAGGGTCCTGGCTAATTACTTCGCTTCCTTCTATACAAATGCAGGTACCCAGCTCATCTTCATGGCGGCGGGTTTTCATTTCAACCTGCGCAATAGCGGCGATGGAAGCCATTGCTTCGCCGCGGAAACCCATCGTACGGATGGCGAACAAATCATCAGCCTTGCGGATCTTGGATGTAGCATGGCGTTCGAAGCACATACGCGCATCGGTAATGCTCATACCTGCGCCATTATCAATAACCTGTATCAGCGCTTTGCCTGCATCTTTAAGTATCAGTTGGATCTTATCTGCACCGGCATCAATGGCATTTTCAACCAGTTCTTTTACCGCCGAGGCCGGGCGTTGCACCACCTCACCGGCTGCTATCTGGTTGGCAACCGCGTCTGGTAAAAGCTGTATGATATCAAACATTTATATAATTTCCCTTCAATTTCAATTCCGGATGCTAAATTAAATATTTGATAGCATAACTTTAGCTTCTGATAGTTGTATATACTTTTGTAAGTACTCTGTTAACTGACCTCTATGCGTGAAAAACTGAAACAAATATGCCCCCTGTTGCTTGGTATAGCCTTTGCATCGTGCCAACAAAAAAAAGAATATAATGCCGATCTGCTAATTAAAGATGCAGTTGTTTATACGGTTGACAGTAATTTTACCATCGCCAATACCATTGTAGTGAATGGCGGCAAAATTGTAGCTGTTGGCGATGCCGACTCTCTCGAAAATAAATATAAAGCCCGTAAAGTGGTTGATGCAGGCGGTAAAGCGGTTTACCCCGGCTTTATTGATGCACATGCCCACTTTTACGAATATGGAATGAGCCTGCAGGAAGTGCACCTGGAAGGCACCCAAAGCTGGAAAGAAATTACCGACTCGGTGCAAAACTTCGCCAAGCGCAACACCGAAGGCTGGATCATTGGCCGCGGCTGGGACCAAAACGATTGGAAAGACAAGCAATTCCCAAATAAAGCAAAGCTGGATTCACTGTTCCCGGTGAGGCCGGTGATATTATCGCGGGTGGATGGGCATGCAGTTATTGTGAACCAGGCTGCGCTAAACATTGCAGGCATTAAACCCGGACAAACCATTGCCGGTGGGCAAATTGAAACCATCAATGGCAAACTAACCGGTATTTTGGTTGATAACGCCACGCATCTGGTTCAGCATAAAATCCCGGAGCCAACGGATGCTTTGGTACAGGAGGCTTTTACTGATGCCCAGCGCAATTGCTTTGCCGTAGGTTTAACCACGGTTGATGATTGCGGTTTACCCTACACCATGATTAATACCATTACGCAACTGCAGCATAAAGGTGCGTTGAAAATGCGCATGTACGTAATGCTGTCAGACAACCCGGATAATTTCGAATACCTGTTTAAACATGGCGTATATAAAACCCCCGGCCTGGATGTACGCGCGTTTAAAGTTTATGCCGATGGCGCTTTAGGTTCACGCGGTGCCTGTTTGCTAAAACCTTATGCTGATAAACCGGGCTGGAATGGATTTTTGTTAAGCAGCCAAAAACACTTCGAAGAGGTTGCCACCAAACTTGCCGCTAAAGGTTTCCAGATGTGTACGCATGCCATTGGCGATTCGGCCAACCGGGTGATGCTGAAAATTTATGCCAAGGCGCTAAAAGGTAAAAATGACCGCCGCTGGAGGATCGAGCATTCGCAAATTGTATCGCCCGAGGATGTTAAACTTTTTGGTGAGTATAATATTATCCCATCGGTACAGCCTACCCATGCTACCTCTGATATGTACTGGGCTGGGCAGCGTTTAGGTGCGCAACGTTTAAAAACTGCTTATGCCTACAAAGATTTGTTAAAGCAAAATGGATGGATCCCATTGGGTACCGACTTCCCGGTGGAGAATATTAACCCCATGTTTACGTTTTATGCAGCAACCGAGCGGATGGACCAAAAAGGTTTCCCTGCCGGAGGTTTCCAGAAAGAGAATGCATTGAGTCGCGTTGAAGCCCTGAAAGGTATGACCATCTGGGCTGCTAAAGCCAATTTTGAAGAGAAAGAAAAGGGCAGTATTGAGCCCGGAAAGTATGCCGATTTTGTAATCCTCGATCAGGATATTATGAAAGCCGCAGGTACCCAATTACCAAAAGTGAAAGTGCTGAAGACCTATGTTAATGGTGAAAAAGTTTATGAAAAGAAATAGGCATCGCATTGCCGTATTGCTGCTGAATATATTTATTGGTACGCTAACAGCTTGCGCGCAACCGCCACAGGCTAAAAATTTGACCAACCAACAGTTTTTGGCCGAAACCAAAGCTGCTGCAAAAACTACCGTACTGCTTAACAACCAGTATAACCTGGTGCCCTTAAAAAATCTGGAGCAAATTAAGGTAGCGAGTATCCATTTCAACTACTCGTATTCGGCAGCTTTTGATAGCATCCTGACTAAGTATACCGCTATTAAGCTCATCAATGGTAATACCTACGGTAACAAAATAGCAGCTTTGGGCGAAGACCTAAAGTTGTATAATACGCTTGTTTTTCAACTGACTGAGGCCGATGTGAATAATAGCCAATTAATGGCCTTTATCACATCCACCCAAAAAATCAAAAATGTAGTGATCGCATTTTATGGTCCGGGTAGGGCATTAACTATGCTGAATGATGTGATGGCGCCTATCATCTGGTGCGAAACTGTTTCGGCAGTTACAGCCCAGTATGTACCGCAGATCATCTTTGGCGGTGTGGCTGCCACGCAGAAATTGGCAAACAGCTTCTCATCAAAATATACTTCGGGCGAAGGCTTTGAAACCACTAAGATACGCTTAGGTTATAGCTTGCCCGAAGATGTGGGGATCAACTCACTCAATCTATTGGGCATCGATCAGATTGCGCAGGAAGCCATTCGTAACCATGCTACACCGGGCTGCGTGGTACTGGTAGCTAAGGATGGTAAGGTGATCTTCAATAAAGCTTATGGTAACCATACTTATGATACCAGCCAGTTACCCGATAAAGTGACTGATATTTTCGATATGGCATCGGTAACCAAAGTTTCGGCTACAACACCTGCCGTAATGCAATTGGTAGAGCAGGGCAAACTCAACCTCGATTCAACAATGGGTAGTTACCTGCCCGAAGCCCGTCATACCAATAAAAACGATATCCACCTGCGCGAACTGATGCTGCACCAGGCAGGCTTGGTACCCTACATCCCGTTCTACGAAACATTAAAGCCGGACGATCATAGCAGTGATTCATCAGCAGCCTACCCAACCAAAGTTGCCGATGGTTATTATGTGCGTAAGGATTTTTACAAGAATGTAATGCTGCCACGTATGCTGAACACCGCTTTGCGAACCCGCGGCCAATATGTGTACAGCGACCTGAGCATGTATTTTACCAAAGAAATTGTGGAAACGGTTACAGCCCAGCCTTTGAACGAATATGCGCAGCAGCATTTCTATAATCCGCTCGGTATGCAAACCGCAGGCTTCTTACCACGTAATCGCTTTACCCGCGATCAGATTATCCCTACTGAAGAGGATACTTATTTCCGCCATACTCTATTAATTGGCTATGTACACGATCAGGGCGCTGCGTTGGTTGGAGGTGTATCTGGCCATGCAGGTTATTTCTGCAGTGCGAATGATGAGGCCATCTTGTTCCAGATGTTACTGAACAAAGGAACTTATGGCGGTGTACAATATATGAAGCCCGAAACGGTAGACCAGTTCACCTCGCGCCAGTCAAATGTAAGCCGTCGTGGTTTGGGTTTTGATGGCTGGGGGCCTATTGCAGATAGTCATTATCCTTCATATAATGCTAACCCTGGTACTTACGGCCACACCGGCTACACTGGTACCTGCGTTTGGGTTGATCCAAAAGATAACCTGATCTATATTTTCCTGTCCAACCGCGTTTATCCTAAGGTGACGGATAAGCTTTCGAGCTTGAATATCCGTCCACGCATTATGGATACAATTTATGAGGCGATAGCGAAGGGATTGTAATTTGTTGATTTGGCAATTTGCTAATTTGTCAATGATCCAACAGCATTTTGTCATTCAGAGCGATAGCGAAGAACTGACCGTAGGGAGCTCATTAATATCGATAAAAACAAATATCTTATTAATAATCTTCTGCTACTTGATTGGAGGGCTGTCACACTGAGCTGCGTCGAAGTGTAGTGTGCAGAGGCTATCTGCACCATGCTTCGAGTGCCTCAGCATGACAGCCCTTCCAGCCAGCAAATTGCTAACCAAGGGTAAATTCCTTAAATTACCCTCTGTATATCAAACCAATTAGCTCGAAATGAAACCTTACAACTTACTTGCAATTTTTGCGCTTGGCTTTGCTGCGTGTAATCAGCCTAAAGCCACAGAAACCAAAACCGCCGGACAATCACCAATTATCGGTACCTGGCAATTGATCTCTGACAAGGTAATCACCAATGGTGATACCGCCGTTACCTACCCGGTAAAAGGCAAACCAGATGAGATGATCAAAATGTATAACGACACGCACTTTGCCTTCACCCAGCACGATCTAAGTAAAGGCAAAATCGATACACCATTCTTTAGCTCAGGCGCAGGTACGTATACCTTAAAAGGCGACGACTACACCGAGCACCTGCAATATTGTACCGACCGCGTATGGGAAGGCCACGACTTTAATTTTAAACTCACCATCCATAATGATACACTTGTGCAAAAAGGCATTGAGCGTTTGGATAGCCTGAAGATCAATCGGGAGATAGTGGAGACTTACGTGCGTAAAAAATAGTTTTAAGAGAATCAGGAATCGGGAGCCAGGACAGGAAAAAGGTTGTCATACTGAGCCCCGTCGAAGTATGGTGCAGAGGGCCTACGCTTATGCTTCGACTGAGCTCAGCATGACACCGCTCTTTTCACAATCGTAGAGGCACAATACTTTGTGTCTCTTTTTATTAATGGCAATTCATTAACTTGCAATAAGCCAAGTAAGTATGAATTACTACACCATCCCACCACCCGAAAACCTGAAACCTTACGTAAGGTGTTTCTGGGTATTAACGCATGATTTGGAGGCGAATGAACCTGCCTATGTGTACCGTTCTGTAGCCGATGGTTGTGTGGAAATGGTTTTCATTACCAGGGTGATTTTGCTGAAATTATAAACGAGCAGCATGAAGGTGGCTGGAAAGCAGGATTGCACTTTCAATCGGGAGTGTACAGGCGGTTTATCACCACGCAAAACTTTGGCATTTTTGGGGCTTATGTGTATCCTTACGCCATTCCGCAATTGTTGAATATGCCATCAAGTGAGGTAACCGGCGAAATGCTGGATGTCAAAGAACTGTTTGGATCTGATGGTCATCGGCTCGAGGAAGAAATGATGCTGGCGGCAGATAATACAAACAGAGCTAAAATTCTCAGCGCGTTTTTAGAGCGGCGTTTATTGTTCTCGTTCACAAAGGATACTCATATTATTACCGCCATTCACCAGGTAATTAATCATACGCAAAGTGTGGGTACTGTAAATGCGTTGGCCGATAGGTATGCGCTTTCAACCCGGCAGTTCAACCGTAAGTTTAAAGAGTATGCAGGTTTCAGCCCTAAAATGTATTTGAGGCTGATGCGTTTGCGGAGTGCCCTCAATGATTATGGCAGCACTAAATCGCTCACCCAGATTGCCTTAGATTGCGGTTATTACGATCAATCGCATTTTATACATGATGTAAAAACTTTTACTGGTTACCATCCCGGCCATTATTTTTCGGGCAGGGCCGAAGGGCAGGAGTATAGAAATGTGTAAGATGTCCGTTTTTTACAATTTTGAAGATCAGTGCCCTGTTAAATTTGATTAAAAATAAACGATATGAAACCAGTAAACATTCCCGAAGGCTCTCAGCAGGTAATGCCCTATTTAGTTGTACCTGGCGCCACTAAATTCTTCGAATTTATGCATCAAGTTTTCGATGCCGAAGAAGTGTACAAAGCCATGCGCGATGAAACCACTATTCAACACGCCGAGCTGATGATAGGGAACCACAAAGTAATGTTTTGCGACAGTACCGATACCTATTTGCCCCAACCCGCAGGTATGTTTGTTTATGTAGATGATTGCGATGCGGTTTACCAGAAAGCCCTCGCTGCCGGCGCCACTTCGGTTATGCCGCCATCTGATATGGATTATGGTAGATCAGGCGGAGTGAAGGATCCGTTTAATAATATTTGGTGGGTAACGGCGGTTTAGTGAATGAATGAGTTTTGAATGAGTGAATGATAGAATACTCCGGCACGTCATTGCGAGGAACGAAGCTTTGTCATGCTGAGCTCCGTCGAAGCATCCGATAAGCAGAGCGGCTCTGTATAGTTCGCGATTGCTTCGTACCTCACAATGACGCGCTTAATGATTTGTCCCGATTCTTGATTCCTGATTCTCTTACAAGAGCTCTTTTCTCATTTTTACAATTTCCAGTATTTCACCATCAGGCATCGGTACGTCAACATCCTCAATGGCATCGTATCCCATCGCTTTATAAAGCGGTACGCCGGGCAGGGTTGCGCCTAACTCTATACTGCGGAAACCATCGGCCAGCGCGGCATCTTCACATACTTTTATAATTTGCCTGCCTATCCCTTGCCGGGCGTAGCCCGGGTTTACAAAAAATGCCCTGATACGTGCTGCGTCTTTAGCTGGATCGAGTAAGGGGTCTTCAATATTTTTATGCTGATCGCCTCCGAAAAGCGTTTGGCGTTTGCTCCAGCCACCGCAACCAACAAGTATATCGTCTTTTTGGGCTACGTAATAAGTGCCATCTGTAATTAATTGGCTATCAATTCCGAAAATATAATTAAGTGCGCTTTCTATCTGGTGGCTTGTATAAAAATCGGTACTAAGGCTCCGTACCGAAAGGTTAATTAGTTGCTGTAAAGCAGGGTAGTCTTCAAATTTAGCAAGGCGGATCATTGATTTATTAACTGGTTGTTTTGAACTATAAATTTAAAGTTAATGATAATTATCATTACAGCTATATAACGCTACAATGACGTGAATTAGTTTTGCCGCAGTTAACCTGGTTAAAATGCATTGGCAATAAGAGTTTGTTGATTTATTAGTTAATGCATGGGGTTCCTTTCTGATCTTGCTGACGAAGTGATCAGCATACCCTCCCGGATATTAATCCTGAATAGACGCAACTAAGATCGAAAGCAGTTTTGACATTTTTCGTGGCGTAAGTGTGTCAGTAAATAATTTGTCAATTTGCTGAATAAAGTGGCAAACTGCTACTGCCACTCGCTACTGCTACTTTTTTGCTTCCAGACTCTATCATAATCTTTACATCCGCATAACACTTTTGCCGTAAATTGCTGTTAAACTTGCAGCGATATATCAAATCCATGTTTTGTGTGGGATTGCGTTATCACAATTTAAAAACGTATCCAGATTAAATGAAAATCGGAATTGTATGTTACCCAACGTTTGGCGGCAGCGGCGTTGTGGCTACAGAGTTGGGTAAAGCACTGGCTGACCGCGGTCACCAGGTGCATTTTGTTACTTATAACCAACCTGCCCGTCTCGACCTGTTTTCAGAGAACCTTTTTTACCACGAAGTTACCGTAAGCAAATATCCGCTGTTTGATTTTCCGCCGTATGAACTGGCCCTGGCCAGCCGTTTGGTTGATGTAGTGCGTTTCGAAAAGCTGGATGTACTACACGTGCATTACGCTATTCCGCATGCCTCAGCAGCGTTTATGGCTAAGCAGATATTGGCTACTTATGGCATCAGCATCCCGGTGGTTACCACACTGCACGGTACCGATATTACTTTAGTGGGTAATGACCGTACTTACAAGCCGGTGGTTGAATTTTCGATCAATAAAAGCGATGGCGTTACCGCTGTTTCTGAGCATTTGAAGAAAGATACTTACCGCTTCTTCGATATTCAGAAAGATATCAGGGTGATCACCAACTTCATCGACCTGAGCCGTTTTAGCCTGAAACCGAAAGATCATTTCAAAAAAGCAATAGCTCCCGAAGGAGAAAAAATACTGGTGCATACCTCCAACTTCCGCCGCGTAAAACATGCGCAGGATGTGGTAAGGATTTTTGCTAAGGTGAATGCCGTTATCCCCTCAAAATTACTGATGGTGGGTGATGGGCAGGATCGCCCGGAATGTGAGCAACTGGCCCGCGATTTAGGTGTAAGCGGTAATGTGCGCTTTTTAGGTAAACAAGATGCGGTAGAAGAAATCCTGTCGGTATCGGATCTGTTCCTGATGCCATCGCAATCAGAAAGCTTTGGTTTGGCAGCGCTGGAAGCAATGGCCTGCAAGGTGCCTGTTATAAGCTCAAACACAGGCGGCTTGCCTGAATTGAACGTGGAGGGTGTTACCGGATTTTTACGTGATGTTGGCGATGTTGATGGTATGGCCGAGCGCGCTATCTATATTCTGGAAGATGAAGAAAGACTGGCAAAATTCAAAGAAAATGCTTTGGAGCATGCCCGCACTTTCGAGCTTTCGAATATATTGCCGCAATATGAAGCCATGTACCAGGAGGTTATTGATAACCTGCAACCTGTTACCACAGCACCTTGATTGGGCAAATAGTTAATAGTTAAAACTTCTTAGCAATTGTTTTGTATTATAGTTGATACAAAAACCATATTACTATGAAAAGAATTATTACGCTGGCACTCGTTATGTCTGCCTTTGCTTTGCTGATCTCATCGTGCTCTGCCACTAAAAGCGTTGTTAACGGAGGTTCAACCCGGTCTAAATTTGTGGGTAAGTGGACATTGACCGATGTTGGGTATGAGCGCCTGGTAGAGGCTGCCGTGCAAACCGTGTTCGATCAGGGCCCTCCAGCTTCATTTGTAAACAGCACCTGGGAATTTACCAATAGTGGTAACGGATCTTATACTATAAGTGACGGCACAGCGCAAAAAATATACTGGTCGCTTAACGGTGATGCTTTTCAGTTTAAGAAAATATTTGAGGGCGATAAAGCCAAAAATGTAGCCGAAGGTTATAGCCTGCAAGTGGTTTCAAACGATGGCACAAACATGAAATTGAAAGCGCCTATTACAATCAGCGGCAACAGCACAGGTTACGTAGTTTATACCTTTAGTAAGAATAAATAATCACAATAGTGAGCATGTACAAGAAAGGCTTTCCAATTTGGAAAGCCTTTCTTGTTTAAATCTGTGCCGTCATCCCGAACTTGTTTCGGGACCCCACGTGCTAAGCGACCTTGCTAAGTCTACGACCTGTTCTGTGGGGTGCCGAAACAAGTTCGGCATGACGACTCGTGGAATATAATCTACTGCGCCGGTGTAAACTTCAGACAAACCGGGTTACCAATGGTTAGCGTAACGCCTGCATGCATAAGTTTTCCGGTAGTTTTATCTATCTTATAAGTAATTACACTGTCGCTATTCTGATTGGCAACCAGCAGGAACGAACCGGTTGGGTCGATTACAAAGTTACGCGGGCCTTTACCCAGGGTTGATACGCGATCAACATAAGTCAACTGACCATTCTCCTGATTAATGGAATAAGTTACAATATCATTTGCCGAGCCACGGTTTGAAGCATAAAGGAAACGACCATCAGGCGAAACATGAATATCAGCAGCACCCACATCACCGGTAAAGCCATCAGGCAACATGGTGATAGATTGAATCTGTTTTAATTTACCGCCATGGTACTCAAAGCCAAAAACATTACCTGCCAATTCAGTGATCAGGTATACGTATTTATGATCAGGAGTGAAATCGATATGACGCGGGCCACTGCCTGCAGGTATGGTAATCAGATTTTCTGGCAGTGGTGTTAATGGCTGTGCATCTGATGCTTTGTAGCGTGTAGCATTCAGCTTATCGGTACCCAGATCGCTGTAGAATACATATTTCTCATCGGGCGACAATACAGCCGTATGTACGTGTGGGCCTTCCTGGCGTGAAGCGTTTGCACCTTTGCCTTCATCTTTAATGTTCTGCTTAACCGCACCCAGCGAGCCATCGGCATTAACAGGTAATACAGACAGGTTACCGCTTGAGTAGTTAGCCACAAAAACGTTTTTCTGCGCTTTATCAACCGAAATATAGCAAGGATCTGCTCCTTGTGAAGGCTGATTGTTGATGGGCTGCATTACCCCGGTTTTAGCATCAAAAGTAAATGAGCTAACGCCGCCATCTTTGCCATCTTCATTAACAGCATAAACAAACTTGTTGTTGCTGCTTACTGTAAGGTACGATGGGTTGCTGGTAGCCACCTGGCTCAAATAAGCCAGCTTGCCACTTTCGGTATAAAAACGGTATACATAAATACCCTTGCTGGTGCCTTTGGTATACGTGCCGATAACAAGATCTAATGTTTTTGGGGCAGGCTTCTGGGCATAAGTTAAGCCCGAAGCCAGGAGCATTACTATAAGCAGTAATTTTTTCATCGTCATAATTGTTTTTTTTAAGGTGATGAAGCTATCATTAGCAATTAATGTTTTTTTGAAATAGCTAATGGTGGTTTCATAAGAGTAGCTTTTAATTGATTTGGCTGCAAATTAGTAAAAAAAATACTTGTCATTCTGAGCGATAGCGAAGAATCTTCTGCAATGTGTCTTGAACCAGAATTTACTGAATTAAAGAATTAACAGAAAGTAACTACATCTCTTATGCTGTCGAAAGTTTAGCGAAGTTTAACTTATGACTTGGATGTTGTAAGCCTTCAGTTTATGCGAGTAGAATCATCTTTCGCCAGAAACAGCTGTAGAATTTCCTCGTGGCTTTCTTCTTCACTAATCATAGCTACTTGGTTACCCTTGTAGTCTTCATAGCGCTTATCAAGTATGTATTTAACTTCATCATTATATTGAAGTTCTGATTTTTCCATAAATCAAATATAATAATAACCATTTGTTATTCAGATCGATAGAGAAGAGTTTTCTGCTGTAGACATGCGGCTATACAGTGCGAAGAAGATTTCTCGTACCTCGGAATGACAAAATGATTGTAAGAGAATGACAAAACATCGTAAAGCAAAAAATGCCCGGCATTTGCCGGGCATTTTCAATATGATTAAACCAAATGTTTCAGTTGGATCACCTCTTTTTCGTCAAGGTATCTCCAGCGTCCGCGGGGTAGGTCTTTTTTGGTAAGGTTGGCGTAAACAGAGCGGTCGAGTTTTACAACTTCGTAGCCCAGGTGTTCAAATATACGGCGAACAATACGGTTGCGGCCGCTATGGATCTGGATGCCCACTTCTTTTTTGGTGCCACCGGCTACATACGAAACAGAATCCGGTTTAATAAAACCATCTTCCAGCTCAACTCCGAAGCCTATTTTATTTAAATCGCCTTGAGTTAAACCTTTGTCAAGTTCAACCATGTATAATTTAGAGATGTTATTTTTTGGATGCGAAAGTTTATCGGCTAAATCACCGTCGTTGGTCATCAGCAATAAACCTGTGGTGTTACGGTCTAAACGGCCAACCGGATAAATGCGTTCTTTGCTGGCTTTGTCAACCAGTTGCATAACGGTACGGCGCTCCATCGGGTCATCAGTAGTGGTGATGTAGTCCTTCGGTTTGTTTAACAGTACATAAACCATTTTTTCGCGTTTCAGGGTTTCGCCGTTGTATTTGATTACATCCTTGTATGGATCAACTTTGTGGCCCAACTCAGAAATAACTTCGCCGTTAACAGAAACCACACCTGCAATAATCAGCTCATCAGCTTTACGGCGAGAGCAGATCCCTGCGTTAGAGATATAACGGTTCAGGCGCATCAAGCCGTCATCTTTCGGCGTTGCTGTGCTTGGTTTTTTAGCTCTTAACGTACGCTCTGGTTTATTACCGTTGGCATCATAATCGCCCGGGCGTGATCGCTCACGTCTGTCGATAGTTTTGGTATAGCCACGGTTATTTTTATCACCTTGCTCTGATGCAGGGCGTTGGGTTGAAGGCGGACGGCGCGAAAAGCTTTTTTCGCCTAATGATGGTTTGCGGAACGGGCGGTCGCCTGCCGGTTTGTCAAAGCCACCGCGTGATGGGCGGCCTCCGGTTGGCCTGTCGCCACCTTCGCTGCGCTCTGGGCGGCCGCTGTATGGCCTGTCAGAACCGCCGCGTGACGGGCGGTCAGAAGAACCACTGCGTTCAGGTCGGCCACTGTATGGTCTGTCTGATGAACCGCGTGATGGTCTGTCGCCAAAAGAAGGCTTGTCAGATCCACTGCGTTCTGCACGTGGGCTGTAAGGCCTGTCTGATGAAGTGCGTTTTGGACGGTCGCCAAACGGTTTGTCGGAAGCACCACGCTCTGGGCGGCCGCTGTATGGACGCTCTGATGATGTGCCTCTTGACGGGCGATCTCCGTAAGGTTTGTCTGTATTACTTGCACGGTCTGCTGCACCTGCATTTGGCCTGCGGCCTGCACGTGGAGAATCTTTACTGTTTCTGTCGTTTGATTTTGGAGCGGATGATCTGGAATCTGAAGGTTTGTTCCAATCTTTCTTTCCGTCTCTGGCATTTCTACCGGTAGATCCTGAAGGCCTGTCGTCGCGACTATTGCCTGGTTTTCTAAAAGCCATACTTTTTGGGTTTAACGCTATCTCAGCGGGAGGGTAAAGGTACGAAAAACAATTAAAATTGAAAGAAAATTTTTAACAAAAAATCTGTGTTTAAACTGCTTTAAACCGTTGTTTTTAAAAGTTTTCAACAGGTTGTTTACACTAAGCAAAAGCCAAATGCTTGATATTGTGCTCAATATACGTATCTTTGCAGCCACATCTAACCTCAATGTTGAATTAAAATAGATTGAATGATTAAAAAACACTTATTTACGTGCTCCGTAATATTGGTGTCGGTTGTCATTTTAAAACTGTTTGTCTGCAGTACAACTGAAAGTAAGAACGTAAAAACAAATGCCCGCTTTGCAGGCTATTTGGCAGTACGTCCGGAAGTAAACGAAGGCTATAATTTTGCCCATGAGGCTATTCCTGTTACCAATAAAAAGGTTGGGAAAAAGTTCAAAGTATCCCTTTGGCGCCATAGCTACAACACCGTGGGTTCTATAGTACTTCACAAAAAAGCCAGTAAATTATTTCCAATAATTGAACCCATACTATTAGCGTATGGGATTCCCGAAGATTTTAAGTACATCCCATTAGTGGAGTCGGGTTTAAAATCAGGCACATCTCCGAAAGGAGCGGCAGGTTTGTGGCAATTTATGCCCCAAACAGCGCGCGACTACGGCCTGAAGGTTGGCAAAGGTGTTGACGAGCGTTTAAACGTTCGTAAATCAACCATTGCCGCTTGTAAATACCTGCGCGAGCTTTATGGCGAGTTTAACAGTTGGACGCTTACGGCCGCCGCATACAACGGTGGTTCGCCGCGTGTGGCGCGTGCTATTAATAAGCATAACCAGGGTAATTATTACCTGATGGCGTTAAACCCCGAAACAGCGAGTTATGTTTACAAGCTGATTGCCATGAAAGCGGTAATCCAAAAACCAAAAGACTACGGCTACCATAACGTGTATGCCTCTTATTTACAGCCTGCTGAACTGCTGGCGGTAAACTAAAAGTAAAATTATTACGGAGCATCTGAAGGTGGCCCTGCACAACTGCAAGGCCACCTTTTTTTTGTATATTTGTGCCTCTTTTTCTGCCATTTACAGCAAGGGTAAAAACCAAGTTGTAAAGGCAGGGTTACTAATGTTTCCTGACATAAACTTATGAATGAAAATACGGTAGATCTGGGTGAGCAAAGTGCAGTTGAAGTTTTTGGAGCCCGGGTACACAACCTTAAAAATATAGATGTTTCCTTTCCGCGCAATAAGCTGGTTGTTATAACCGGGTTGAGCGGCAGCGGCAAGTCATCGCTGGCATTTGATACCATTTATGCCGAAGGGCAGCGCCGTTATATGGAAACATTTTCGGCCTACTCGCGCCAGTTTATGGGCGGTATGGAGCGGCCTGATGTAGACAAGGTATCTGGCCTGAGCCCGGTTATTGCTATTGAGCAAAAAACCACCAGTAAAAACCCACGCTCAACTGTGGGTACTATTACCGAGATCTATGATTTTATGCGTTTGCTTTTTGCACGTGCCGGCGAAGCTTATTCGTATGTAACGGGCGAGAAGATGGAACGTATGTCTGAAGACCAGATTTATAATACTATCCTGACACGATTCGATGGGCAGCCAGTTAATATACTTGCACCGGTGGTTAAAGGTCGTAAAGGGCATTACCGCGAGTTGTTTGAGCAGATCCGGAAGCAGGGTTTCCTGAAGGTTTGGGTTGATGGCGCTATTATAGATGTTGAACCCAAAATGCAGGTAGACCGCTACAAGATCCACGATATTGATATTGTGGTTGATCGATTAGTGGTTACCGATAAGGATAGCAAACGTTTATATACTTCCATCCAGTCAGCCTTAAAAACGGCTAAAGGTATTATCCGCGTAAGCGATAAAGATGGTAATGTATCTTACTTCAGTAAGTATTTGATGGACCCGGTTTCGGGTATTTCTTACGATGAGCCTCAGCCTAATACATTCTCTTTCAACTCACCTTATGGTGCTTGCGAAAAATGTGATGGTTTGGGTTATATCTTCGAGGTAGATGAAAATTCGGTAATCCCTAATCCCAAACTAAGCATCATTAATGGCGGTTTGGCTCCGATAGGCGAGTACAAAGAAACCTGGATTTTCCAGGTGCTGAAAGCTCTGGCCAAGAAATACGAGTTCTCGTTATCTGTGCCGATTGAGAAGATTCCGCGTGAAAAACTGGATATCATCCTCAATGGTTCGCACGAAATTATTACTGTGGCTGTTGAGTACAACAAATGGAATGTACAAAGCTACCAGGTTACCTTCGATGGTATTATCCGCATGCTCGAAGAGCAGCAGGAAAAACGGAGCGAAGAAATTTCTGACGATATGGAGGCTTACCGGGTGCTTAAAACCTGCCCGGTTTGCGAAGGTGCAAGGTTGAAGAAAGAGTCGCTGCACTTTAAAGTCGATAATAAAAATATTTTCGAACTGGCTACGATGGACATTACCACCCTGCAACAATGGTTTGTAGGTTTGGAAGATAGGTTCAGTGATCGCCAGAATATCATCGGTAAAGAAATTCTGAAAGAGATCCGTTCACGTATCGGTTTCTTGCTCGATGTGGGTTTAAGTTACTTAACGCTCGATCGTACTGCACGTACTTTATCAGGCGGTGAAGCACAGCGGATCCGTTTAGCTACGCAAATCGGTTCGCAGCTGATGAATGTAATGTACATTCTGGATGAGCCAAGCATCGGCCTGCACCAGCGCGACAACGACCGTTTAATAAACGCACTCAAAAACCTGCGCGACCTTGGCAACACCGTATTAGTTGTTGAACACGATAAGGACATGATACTCGAGGCCGACTATGTAATTGACATGGGCCCGGCAGCCGGTGTACACGGCGGGCAGATTGTTGCCGAAGGCACACCTGCCGAGTTGATGAATACCCACACGCTTACCACCCAATACTTAAACGGAGAGCGTGAAATAGCCATCCCTAAAAAACGCAGGGAAGGCAATGGCAAAACCTTGTCGCTTAAAAATGCAACCGGGCATAATTTAAAGAACGTATCGGTTAATTTTCCATTAGGTAAACTGATTGGTGTAACCGGCGTATCGGGAAGCGGTAAATCAAGCTTAATTACCGAAACTTTATACCCGGTATTAAACCACCATTTCTTCCGTGCTAAAAAACATCCGCTGCCTTACAAAAAGATTGAAGGGCTAGAGGATATTGACAAGGTAATCGAGATCGATCAAACACCTATCGGTCGTACACCACGTTCAAACCCGGCTACGTATACAGGTGTATTCTCAGATATCCGTAATCTGTATGTGGCATTGCCAGAGTCTAAGATCCGCGGGTATAAACCCGGTCGTTTCTCATTCAATGTAAAAGGCGGAAGGTGCGAAACTTGCCAGGGTGCAGGTATGAAGCTGATAGAAATGAACTTTTTGCCTGATGTACATGTACCTTGCGAAGAGTGCGGTGGTAAACGCTACAACCGCGAAACGCTGGAGGTGCGTTACCGTGGTAAATCAATCAGTGATGTGCTGGATATGAGTATTGAGGATGCTACCACTTTCTTCGAGCACATCCCATCTATCTACCGCAAGGTTAAAACATTGAACGATGTGGGTTTGGGCTATATTACATTAGGGCAATCGTCATTAACCCTCTCGGGTGGTGAGGCACAGCGTGTAAAACTGGCTACTGAGCTATCTAAAAAAGATACCGGTAATACCTTTTATATCCTCGATGAACCAACAACCGGTTTGCATTTCGAAGATATTAACGTACTGCTTGGCGTATTGCAGCAACTGGTTGATAAAGGCAATACCGTGCTGGTTATTGAGCACAATCTCGATGTAATTAAAGTGGTTGACCACGTGATTGATCTTGGCCCAGAAGGCGGATCTGGCGGTGGTACTATCTTGTACTCAGGCACACCAGAAGGTTTGTGCAAGGTGAAAGAAAGCTTTACAGGTAAGTTTTTGAAGAAAGAAATGAAGCTCTGAGTTTAGAGGTCAGAAACAAGAGCCAAGTGTATCATGCAGTCGCTCGGCTCTTGCCGAGTGACGACTATTTCGTGGCCTCTGGCCGTGGCTAATAAAAGAATAAAATATTTTCAAATAGTAACTAACTGTTTAGTTAAAAGGTATTAGATTTATAAATCTAATACCTTTATTTTTTTATAGACTATGAGACCCAATTGTACAAAACTTATTATCGCTTGTGTAAGCTTTTTAGCGTTATCATTTACAGCCAAAGCGCAGGGGCTGCCGGTGCAATATTTTAGATATATCCACAAAGGCGATTCTTTATACCAGGCTAAAAATTACCAGGCATCGGGTATGGCTTATGCCAGTGCCTTTAAAGTTGCCAAAGGCAAAGGCACAGCTAACGACCGATATGATGCGGCCTGTTCATGGGCAGCAGCTAATGTACCGGATAGCGCTTTTGCAAGCTTGGATTACCTGGTGAAGAAATTAGACTATAGCAATAGTAAACAGCTTTTCCAGGAAAGGGACCTGATGTCGCTTTTTAACGATAAGCGATGGCTGCCGCTATTACAGCGGGTAAGCGGGAACCGGATAGTAGCCGAAGCCGGATACAATATGCCTTTGGTAAAAGATTTGGACACTATCCATTACGACGATCAATTCTATCGGTTGCAGATAGACTCGGTTCAGAAGAAATATGGCAGTAGTTCAAAAGAAATGGATGCGTTGTGGAAAGTGATGGCGGATAAGGATTCTGTTAACCTGATAAAAGTTAAAGCCATATTAGATAATTATGGCTGGCTTGGTGCAGATGCGGTTGGCCCTGTTGGTAACATGACTTTGTATTTGGTGATACAGCATGCTGATAAAGATACTCGTGTAAAATACCTGCCCATGATGCGCGATGCAGTAAAAGAAGGCCGTGCCGAAGCATCAGACCTTGCACTAATGGAAGATCGTGTTGCCCTGGAAGCTGGTAAGAAACAACTTTATGGAAGCCAGCTGGCACAGGATACCAAAACCGGCAAGTATTATTTCAGGCCGATTGAAGATGAACCTAACGTAGATATCCGCCGCGCCTCAATGGGTTTAGAGCCTCTTGAGTATTATGCACAGCAATGGGGGATGGTTTATAAATTACCGAAGGCTGCGGTGTCAGAGGTGCATAAGGCGAAGAAATAGCTTAGCAAACTAATTGGCCTCTCTTGTCGTTTTGTAATTAGTAATGTTTAAATTTGATATATGAAGGGTAATGAAGCACTTATGGAATCATTAAATGAACAACAGGTAATGATGTTGCGTTTGTTCAAAAATCCTTTATCAGATGAGGACTTTACTCAAATTCGTAGGCTTGCAGTAAAACTGCTTGCCAAAAATATGGATGAAACACTTGATCAATGGGAGCAGGAGAATAATATTGATGAGCATACTTACGATCAATTAAGTAAGGGTCACTTCCGTAGTTCTAATAATAAATAATGAAGGTTGTATTGGATTCAAATGTTCTATTGGTTGCGATAGGACGAAAAAGTCAATACAGACCTATTTGGAACACCTTTATTGAAGGGCAATACCAACTCATTATCTCTGAGGATATTATTCATGAATATGAAGAAATTCTTATTCAACATTCTGCCCCGGGCATTTCTGATTATGTAAAAGAAATTTTTATCGAATCTCCCGATGTAATCGTTCAGAATATCTTTTATAAATGGGGTGCTATTGAAGCCGACCCGGATGATAACAAATTTTTTGATGTCGCTGTAGCTGCTAATGCCGATTATTTAGTAACCAATGATGCCCACTTTAATATCATCAAAAATTTGCCATTCCCCAGGATAAAAGTTATTACAGCAAAAGATTTTTTAGATATTGTTACCTTCCTGTAATTAGGACGATAGCATTATCAAACAAAATTCCATAATTCTTACTTTTAAGAATTATGCAACCTCTACTCAACGCCCAGCAAATCCACGACGCAGATACCTATACTATTGCTCACGAACCGATCTCATCGGTCGATTTGATGGAACGTGCAGCCAAAGCTTTTGAACAGGCTTTTACAGCACGTTATGGCGATACAGAAAAATCAATCGCCATCTATTGCGGTACAGGTAATAATGGTGGCGACGGATTGGCTATTGCCCGCTTGCTAACCGATTATGGTTTTGAAAAGGTTGATGTTAAGATTGCCCGGTTTGCAAATAAATTTTCGGATGATTTTAAAAGCAACCTGCAGAGGTTATCACAAACGCGCATCCCTATAACCAATTTTACAAGCGTCGCAGAATTAAAAACCGAACCTGCCGACATTATCATCGATGCTTTGCTGGGTAATGGGCTTAATAAACCATTAGCCGGCGAGTACGCACAACTGGTTCAGCAAATCAATAACTGGCATAAGACTGTAGTTGTCGTTGATGTACCCACTGGTTTTTATAGCGAAGGTGAGATAAATCCCGATGCCATTGTAATTAAGGCTGACTTGGCAATTACGTTTCAACAACCAAAAATTAATTTTTTACTACCCGATTCTAAGCACGCCATCAAAAATTGGGTTGCGGTTGATATTGGCATCGACCGAAATTTTACACAGCAGCTTAACTCACCTTATCAATACCTGGAAGAATCTGATATTAAAAAGATCCTGAGGCCCCGTGAACGTTTTAGTAATAAAGGCACTTATGGGCACGCGTTGATTGTGGCGGGGCAACCCGAAACGATGGGGGCGGCGTTGTTATGTTCATCGGCCTGTGTGCAGGCAGGGGCGGGTTTGGTTACAGCTTGCATCCCACAAAGCGGCCTGGTTGCTTTAAATAGCTATATGCCCGAAATTATGGCCATTGTGCGCGAAGGTGATTTACAGCCAACGATAGATTGGACAAAGTTTAGCACCATGGGTATTGGCCCGGGTTTAGGTAAAGATGATAATGCCCTTGCCCTGCTTACTGATATATTGACTAATTATACAAAGCCGGTTGTAATTGATGCCGATGCACTGAACTTACTTGCAACGCATAAGCAATTGTGGGCATGTTTACCTAAAGGGAGCGTACTTACCCCGCACATGAAAGAGTTTGATCGTTTGTTTGGCGAGCATAAAAACTGGTGGCAACGCCTGCAGACTGCAATGCAGAAAGCAAAGGAGCTTCAAATACACATTGTATTGAAAAACGACTATACCATTATTGCTTCGCCTGATGAAAAGCTATATTTCAACTCAACCAGTAATGCGGCAATGGCAAGCGGTGGCATGGGCGATGTGTTAACAGGAATTATTACGGCTTTGCTGGCTCAGAAATATTCGCCGTTGGAGGCCTGTTTGGCCGGCGTATATCTGCACGGAAAAGCAGGTGATGACTTGGCTTTGCCTGGGAAATTATGGGTGGTGCTACCAGATAAAGTAGCGGCTCAGGTACCTGTGAGTATGGCTGCACTTATGGTTTAAAAAGAAGCGGTTTTAGTATTATCAACCGCTCGTCTAACTAACTGACCATAAAGAACAAATACTATCTATAAGATGTCACAACTTAATAAATAGTTACAGAAAAAATTAAAAATATTAAAACTATCTTCTAAGTAGTCTTTGTGCGCATAAAAACATGCCTATATGTGCAGTATGGGGCGTTTTTTAATTACCTGTTTTTGCGACATTTTACCTCCAAAGGCTTGTTTTAGGGCGAAATATTGCTGTTTGTGCTGATAATCAGAGGTTAATAAATGATAAATTCTGCGTAAAATGACTAAAGTTATGTGATTATTGTCATAGTTATGTATGCTTCCGATCCCAATCTCGGGCACTTGCCTGTTCATTAATCGCTTAGTTAATTGCGGTCGCTCGGCTCTTGCCGAGTGACGATTATCAAACGGCCTCGGGCCGTAATTCAATAAGTTATCGATTAAGATAGGCCAGAGGCCTAATAACAGGTCGTCACTCGGCAAGAGCCGGGCGACTGTATCTGGAGGGGCTAATCAAATTAGATCTCAACAAAAAACGCCTGAAGTTTTACCTCCAGGCGTTTTTCCTCTATGTTGTTTTTGTATTATCTATTCTGTTTTACCAACCAGTACCAAGTTAGCCATTGTTGGTGACGGAACACCGCCACGTTGCTCAAGTGTTACTGCGAATGCTTGTGCACGGGCTATCGATTTCATTTCGAGTAATCCTGTACTATCATCTGCAGCGTTGAATACACCCAGGTCAACCGGTTTACCATCAACCAATGCCCATAATTGGTAACTGTGCTGATCGTCATTGGCTGGCAGCCTCATACGGCCCAGATCAATCATTACTTTTTGTTTAGCAGGGCTCCAGGCAACAGCCAACTTAGCGTTAGGTGTTTTAGCTGTACCATCCAGTTTGATGATCTTGAACGATGGATCGCGGAATATATCCAGCTGATGATCCATCAGGTTAACCTTATTGCTAAACTTTTGGGTTTGCAGTTGCATGGTTACCAACTGGCCGTTCGCGCTTTTTAACTTGTTGTATACCGCAAACAGCGTTGCAATACTCAATATTAATAATGTTAAACATGCCGCAAAAGCATATTTAAAAAAGTTAACAGATTTTTGCTGCGATAATTCCACCACTTTTGCTCTTTGGTTTGATGAATGGCTTGGTTTAAAACTTCTATCGTCGCCCAGGTTGGTTATTAAAGAGTTGAGCACCTGGCCTCGGATATCTTCTGAAGGTTCTATAGCATATATTTCCGCATATAACTCCATCGATTTTTCGATCGACTCCAGCTCAGCTTTAATAACCGGATGTTGCAAAGCCATTGCTTCAACCTGGTGCTTCTCATCCTGGTTTACATCGCCCAGAACGTATAGCTCAAGTATCCCCGATTCCATATATGCTTTTACGTCTTCCACTTTAATTAAAACTTTTTCTTAACTGCTGAATAGCCATTCTTAATCGTGTTTTAATAGTCCCCAAGGGCACGCCAAGTTCATCGGCGGCTTCCACATGGGTATAACCTTTAAAATACACCAGGTCAAGAATCGACTTTTGTTCAGGCTTCAGCTTTTGCACTAAATCCCTTATACCGAGCAACTCAGGTTTGTAAACCGTGTTTTTTTGCTCGTCTATAAAAGTTACGTTATTTTCAAGTTCCTGGTTTTTCGTTTGGTTCTTAAAGTCTTTGGAGCGGATCTTGTCTATAGATAGATTACGGGCAATATTGACCATCCAGGTAAACAGACGGCCTTTTTCGGCGCTATAGCTGGAAAAGGATTGCCAAATTTTGACAAAACTTTCCTGCAAAACGTCTTCGGCAACGGCAGTATCAATTACGATTCTTACGATAACACCATATAATGAAGCAGAGTACATATCGTATAATGCTTCGGCCGCCATTTTTTCACGGTGGCGTAATGCATTTATAAGCTCCTCTTCAGTTAATGATATTTTAGTTCTTCGGCTCAATGATGTGAATGTAATAAGGATTTCTCAGATTTCAAACAAATGTTTTTCTGCATGATAAGATGAACGAACCAGCGGCCCGCTTTCTACATACTTAAATCCTTTTTCTTCACCTATTTCTTTGTAACGTTTAAACTGATCAGGGTGTATCCAATCAACAACCGGGTGGTGGTTGCGGGTTGGTTGTAAGTATTGTCCTAATGTTAATATATGTACGCCTGCTTTTAACAAGTCGTCCATAGCTTCAAATACATCTTCTTCTGTTTCGCCAAGGCCCAGCATAATGCCAGACTTGGTGCGTAAACCTGCTGCCGAAATATGGCTCAGGCACTCTAAACTACGATCGTATTTAGCCTGGATACGTACTTCGCGGGTTAAGCGGCGCACGGTTTCCAGGTTATGCGATACAACCTCTGGCCTTACATCGGTAACACGCTTAAGGTTATCCCAGTTGCCTCTAAAATCGGGCAATAAAGTTTCTAATGTAGTCTCAGGGCTTTCGCGACGGATGGCATTGATGGTTTCTGCCCAGATGATAGAGCCGCCATCTTTTAAATCGTCACGGTCAACAGATGTAATTACGCAATGTTTAACCTGCATCAATTTTACTGAATTAGCTACGCGGTTAGGCTCGTCTGTATCAACAGCCAAGGGCCTGCCGGTTGCCACCGCGCAAAACGAACATGAACGGGTACAAATATTACCCAGTATCATAAAGGTAGCCGTACCGGCTCCCCAGCACTCGCCCATATTAGGGCAATTACCACTCTCGCAGATGGTGTGCAGCTTGTGTGTATCAACCAAACTGCGTACATGAGCGTATTCTTTTCCAACCGGTAACTTCACTCTTAGCCAATCTGGCTTACGTTGAACCTGGTTGGCTGGTATTACGGGTAAATCAATCATTACACAAAAGTAATTAAAAGAATTAATGCAAAGTATATCCTGAAGTGCTATTACATCACGACTAAATGTAATGCTTGCAATTGGATGATAATAACACTGGTGTTAGGCAAGCAGCCGTTCTATCATTTTAATAGCCGCATCTCTCGACCGGCTATACATAACAGATAAGAGCAGGCGGAATAGAACGATCATGATAACAAAAGAGATAATCATACTCAAAGCCGGCCTGCCTTGCGAAATTATAGCATATACAAAAGCGCCGCTTGTAAATATCGACCAAACAACAAACAACACAATAAATGCTTTAGGTAGTTTGGTTTCAATCCGGATTTCTGTTGATGCGTCGTCGGCACTTGTAATAATACCACTGATGGCACAGCTTATGCCAATGGGTGAGGATGATATGATGTAGAAAGAATCTGAGCCAACTTTCCCAATAAACAGTTTGTTCGTTTTTTCCCTTCTCAGTGTTTCCCTGTCCAATGTGTTGTTATCCAGAATTTGGCTTATCCCTGAAATGGTTCTGGGGGTTTTTAAAACGTAGTTGTTTTTATTGAACATGATCGATGCCCTAATTTAATGCGCTGAATTTATAATATAAAAGCAAAAAAGCCCGTAAATATTATTTACAGGCTTTTCAAATATCTTGATGTGGTATACTTATTGAACCATTACCAATGCTTCTTCAACCGAAATGCCGCCGTGCGACTGGTCTAAAATGCATTCGCCTTCTTTGATTAGCAATAACTGCGGTGATTCGTGGTGAACCTGGAAATCTGTAGCCACCTTGCCTGAGATTTCGCGGAATTTAATCAGATCTAAGAAATAAAGCGGGATACTGTCTGGCATCTGGTCCCAGTCCATCTCGAACTTTCTGCGGGCCATCATGCTGATAGAGCAACGGGTGCTATGCTTAAAAATAATGCTGTAACCTTCGTGCTGCTTTATCTCACTTATCTGTTCAGCACTCTCCAACGGTATCCATTTCATAATAAATCTGCGTATTAACTATTATGCAAAAGTACTTGCAAAACAGCGAAATTGTTTGGTTGGATTGTAAAAAGATGGTAAAAAGAGTAGGGAGAAGCAAGAGACAAGAGCCAAGAATCGAGACGCTTAGTTAAAGTGCTCATTGATTAACTTATACCTTGGGGTTATTTTTTAGAATGGTAAGAACCGTAAGCAGGGCACAACTTGTTTGAGCAAGATGTAAACACGCAACCTAAAGCCACAGTAACCAGCGCTAAGTAAATCAACTTTTTCATGTTGTTTATATAAGAGTGTTATTAGAGTTTAAAACTATTTGCCAAATCAGCCATTTTAATAGCTGTTATAGCACCTTCATCACCTTTATTGCCGTGTTTGCCGCCAGAGCGGTCAACAGCTTGTTGCTGGTTATCGGTAGTAAGCACCCCAAAAATTACGGGCTTGTTATATTTTAAACCAACATTGCTTAAACCATTGGCTACAGCATTGCAAATAAAGTCAAAGTGCCTTGTTTCACCTTGTATTACACAACCAAGGCAAATTACTGCATCTAAGTTAACGATATTTTTTAATAAAATATCTGCTCCCGAAATTAATTCGAAACTGCCGGGTACGGCGTAGGTGTAAATATGATCAGGTTCGGCACCATGATTTATCAGGCTCTGGTATGCACCTTCGTAAAGGGCGCTGGTGATGGCCGCATTCCATTCGGCTGTTACAATACCAAAGCGGTACGGAGCAGCCGAAGGGACTGTGGTGTCAGAAAAATCTGATAGGTTCTTGAGTTGTGTAGCCATTATTTTTTTGCTTCGGCACGAGCAATATACTCGTCGATGTTCTGTGCTTCAGGGCTTTCGCTATAATCAGATTTGATTTTTTTGTAAGTATCAGCAGCATCAGAGTTGTTCTTTTGCTCTTCGTACACTAAACCAAGTTTCTTTAAGTATATAGGCGATAAAAATTTGTTATTGGCTTTATCAGCAGCTTTTTTGAAATAGCTTGCTGCTTTGTCAAGGTCTTTTAACTCCACATAAGCATCACCGGTACCACCCAGAGCTTCGGCAGCAACCATGCTATCGTCGCCACGGTAGTTGCTTAAGTTGTCAATTGCTTTTTGGTACTCGCCTTTGTTAAGGTAAGCAATACCAAGGTAGTAGTAAGCTAAGTTAGCAGCTTTGGTATTGCTGTAATCAGCAACAATTTTTTCGAACCCAGGGTAACCGGCATCGCCTTTAATAGCTTTATCCCAGTCTTTTTTCGCCCAGTTTTCTTGCGCTACGTGCATTTGGTCAGCAGCTTGTGTTTCGCGTGGACGCAGGTATACATTCTGATAAACAAAATAAATTACAACCAATGCAACAATGGCTGAAAGAATAAATGTTAGGCTTTTTTGGTTCTCGCGCACAAACTTTCCGGTTTGCCCAGCATCTTTTGTTTGGTTCTCTACCTTAGTATTCACCTGAGTATTCGACATTTTTATTTTAAAATTAGGAGTGCAAAAATACGTTTTTATAATTTTTATACAATAGCTTTTAAGTTAAATAGTTATACTTAGTTTGCTAATGCACGCAGAAAGCAGTATAATATTGTTTTTAAGGTGGAAAAAGATAGTTGTATAAAGGCGTTTGTGAATAAAATTGAATTTTTCGCTTTAGAAGTGCTAACCTAACTCCAATAAATAATATAATTATAAAATCGATAACAATGCAAACAAGAAGCTGACTGTATTAAAAGCTTAGCGTATTATTGCATTTGTTAATTAAAACGCGACCGAATATTGTTTTGTCTTGTCGTCTAAATCGCCAAAAGTTATAACCTTTGGTAGCTTATTATGATAAGTAATATAGAATGATTGTTGTGGAGTGCATGGGCCGGCCACACTTCTAACTACCATTTTAATTATTTGTCCATCTTTAAGTCTAAGACTTCCTGATGACCACTTTTCGCCCATTATTACACCGCTTGAACTATTTAAGCCAATTTTAGTTGTGGGGTCATCTTCGTCGGGATAGGAAATGAAAACTCGTCCCCAACTACCGTGCAATGGATTTATTTTCAATGCAGGAAATCCCCGAAAAGTTGTGTCTATAACAGAGAAATTATTTTCAAGTGGTATTTCTTTGTCTTCTGGTACAATTACAGTATGTGCTGTAATGCCACCAGATTGATTTTTCGATATAACAACATCGCCTGTAACATGGTTAACGTTAATGGAGGAGTCTATGGTTGGCTTGATTTTCTTGAACATCGGTGACGATTTATGAGTTGATACAGGTCTCGATGGTTGTTTTTTAGTAGTATCGTTAAGAGACGAAATTATTATTGATTTATTATTTGGCTTCAAAGGGGCTTCAATTTTGTTGTTTTTGTATTGATAACCAAAGAATCCAAGTATAGTAAGTACAGAAGAAATGAGTCCTATTATCCACCAAATGCGCCATTCTGTAAATGATGATTTTGACTTGACTGGGTGATCATTATGTGTTGAAATATCATGCGCTGTTGTTCCGCCGCTTTGATTTGAGGATATAATAACATTTCCTTTAATATTTGTAATTTTAACTTTACGCGGCTGCTTGTTCATTATGCAGTAAATCAATAGTTTATCAAATATACCAATTGGCTGCTGCGTTTTGAAAGAAGGTAGCAAATAATTTAAAGGTGAGATTGCATATAATGCTACATTCTCCAATAAATGCTTTCCCCCTCACTATAAAATCTTCACATTGCCTAAAACCCTACGGCTAATTGCTAACTTTGAAACCTTATTATGTACCTGCAGCAATTATCTGTTATCAACTTTAAAAATTATGCCGAAGCCAGGCTCGAGCTTAGCCCCGGTGTAAATGCTTTTACGGGCAATAACGGCGCAGGTAAAACCAATTTGCTGGATGCCATTCATTACCTGTCGCTCTGCAAGAGTTATTTTAATCCGATAGATACCCAACAGATTAAACAAGGCACCGATTTTTTCATCGTAAACGGCACCTTTATTAAAGGCGAACACCCGGATACCGTAGCCTGCTCGGTAAAGCGCAACCAGAAAAAACAGTTTAAGCGTAATAAGAAAGATTACCAGCGCCTGGCCGATCATATCGGACTTTTTCCGCTGGTGATGGTTTCGCCGTATGATGTATCCATTATTATAGAAGGAAGCGAGGAGCGCCGCCGTTTTGTAGATAATGTGATTTCGCAAACCGATAACCAGTATCTTGATGAACTGATTGCCTATAATAAGCTGCTGGTAAACCGTAATGCCGTTTTAAAACGGATGAATGAAAGTGGCCGGTTTGATATCAGCCTGCTCGAAGTTTTCGATGAGCAGTTGGTTGTACTCGGCACGCGCATCTTCGAAAAGCGTAAGGCTTTTATGGATGTGTTTACACCTATATTTAACGAGCATTACCGTTTTATAAGTGGCGAAGCCGAGCAGGTAGAGCTGATCTACGAATCGCAATTATTACAAGATAGCTTGGCTAACCTGCTATTAAAGTATGCAGATCGCGACCGGGTACTGCAACGCACCAATGCAGGCATCCATCGGGATGATCTGTTGTTTAGTATTCACGGCATGCCAATGAAAAAGTTTGGATCGCAGGGGCAGCAGAAATCTTTTTTAATTGCGTTGAAACTGGCACAGTATACTTTTCTGTATCAGCAAAAAGGATTTAAGCCGCTGTTGTTGCTGGATGATATTTTTGATAAGCTTGATGAATTACGTGTTACCAAGTTGATGCAAATGGTATCAGACCATAACTTTGGGCAGGTTTTTATTACCGATACCAGCGAGCAGCGCGTGGCAGGGGTGCTTAACGGCATTGATGTAAATTATAAATTATTTAAAGTAACCGGAGGAGAAGCAGATGCGCAAGACTAACGATAAAACCCTGAAAGATGCCATTGAGCAAATGATGCAGGTGTACAAGATAAAACGCAAGTTTGATGAAACCGGTATTGCTGCGCTTTGGCCCGAGCTGGTGGGCAAGTCTGTAGCTAACAGAACAAAAGAGCTTTTCATCAGGGATAAAAAGCTCTTTTTGAGATTAGAATCTTCGGTTATTAAGAATGAATTGATGTTGGTTCGTACGCAAATTGTTGCGAACATCAATGAACGGTCGGGCTCAGATCTGGTTGAGGATATTATCTTCCTTTAACCAAACGCAGGCGTTGGTATAAATCATCGCGGATAAAAGAGTAAGCGATAAGTACCAAACCCGGTACCCAAAACGCCAACTGCACCTCAGGGTGATTTACGAACAAATCGAAACTCCCCATAACGATCAACGGGATCGAAACTATATAGAGGAGATATCTTAGTATTAATTTAAGATTATTCATTGTAGTACTTTTTGGAGGTTATTATTAGTTAATAGGGGCTTTATCAGTTGGTTATCAGCTTATAAATATACTTTATTTGCCGATTAATGTAAAGCTACCAATAACATTTTTTAAAAACTACAACATACAAAAATAACGAATAGTTTTTCGCTATTCGTTATTTATATTTCTTATAAAGAAATTAAAGTTAAACTCTTTCGAAAGCCGAAAAGAAGAAGCTGCCTTCAATAGCTGCATTCTCGTCTGAGTCAGAACCGTGTACTGCGTTTGCTTCGATTGACTCTGCAAAACGGTTACGGATTGTACCTTCTTCTGCTTTTTTAGGGTCAGTTGCACCAATCAGCTTACGGAACTCTTCAACAGCGTTATCTTTTTCTAAGATAGCAGCTACAATTGGTCCGCTCGACATAAATTTAACCAGGTCGCCATAAAAAGGGCGCTCTTTGTGCACTGCATAAAATTCACCTGCTTTTTCAGCGCTAAGTGAAGTTAATTTCATGGCTTTTATACTGAATCCGGCTTTGATGATCTGATCTAATATACCTCCGATATGTCCGTTAGCAACGGCATCGGGTTTAATCATTGTGAATGTTTTGTTACTTTCCATTGTGTTGCAAAATTGGCGCAAAAGTAGGGTTTTATACTGATAACTAAAGACTTTAACTCAAATAAAGCTAATGGCTATTTAATTTATTTAATTAGCTTTGCACTTCGTTTTTTTGATTAATGTTAGATATTGCTTCGCTTGCGGCCCTTTTAGAGCAGCCTAAAAAAATAGTTATTACCACCCATCATAAACCCGATGGTGATGCTTTAGGCTCGTCTTTGGGCTTATATAATTATTTAATACAACGTGGCCACCACGCAAAAGTTATCACCCCTACAGATTATCCGCAATATTTTGACTGGATGCCTGGTAACGAGGAAGTGATTATTTACACCGATACTGTTGAACAATCGAACCAATTAATTGCCGAAGCCGAACTTATTTTTTGCCTTGATTTTAACGCCCTCGGTCGTATCAACGAAATGGGCGAGCAGGTACAAAACAGCGGCGCTTATAAAATAATGATCGATCATCACCTGGAACCACAGGATTTTGATGATTACCGTTACTGGAATATCAATGCCTGCGCTACCGCACAATTAGTATACGATTTTATCGCCACAGAGCTTAATGATAAAGCACTGGTGAATAAAGATGTGGCCACTTGCCTGTATACAGGTATCATGACAGATTCGGGCTCGTTCCGCCTGCCTAATACCACAGCCGCAGTACACCGCGTAGTTGCCGATCTGATTGATGCAGGTGCCGTAAACTGGAGAATCCACGAACTGGTATACGATAGCGCGACCGAAAACCGTTTACGCTTTCTGGGCCATTGTTTAGCTAATAAACTGGTAGTTTTGCCAGAGTTTAACACGGCTTATATTTCTGTTACACAGGATGAGCTAAAAAAATACGATATTAACACCGGCGATACAGAAGGTATTGTTAACTATGCACTATCCATTTCGGGCATAAAATTAGCAGCCTTTATGGTGCAGCGTAAAGATAAGGTAAAGCTTTCTTTACGGTCGCGCGGCGAGTTTCCGGCCAATGAGATCTGTAAAAAGTATTTCAACGGAGGAGGCCACCGTAACGCGGCAGGTGGGGCAAGTGATGAACCTTTAGAAACGGTTATTGAACAATTTAAAGCACTATTACCAAATTATAAAACACTTTTAATACAATAAGAAATAGAAATGAAAAAAAACCTAATGCTTTTCGCGGTTGCAGCTATTGGCCTGGCCAGCTGTAACGGTGGATTTAAACAAGGAGACGGCGGATTACTTTATAATATAGTGGATGACAAAACCACTCCTGTTATTAAAGGTGGCGACTTTATCAGCGCTAACATTATCACCAAAACCGATGGCGATTCTGTATTATACAGCAGCTACGATGCCGGTAAACCGGTAGCTTTTGCAATGCCGGCTAAATTACCTTACAAAGGTGATGTGTACTCGGCTTTATTAATGATGAGCGAGGGCGATAGCGCGGTTATCAAAATTAACGCCGACTCATTATTTAAAAAGAATTTACCTAAGCCCCCAGGCTTTAAAGGTAAATACATTATTTACGAGGTTAAGGTAAACAAGGTAATTCAAAAAGGTAATTTAACAGATCAGCTGTTCTCTGCCAAAGTTGAGGATTACTTTAAGGCAGAAGCTGCTAAGGTAAAAGATCTGGAGCCTGGTAAAATCACTAAATACATTGCCGATAACAAGCTGAATGTTACCAAAACAGATTCTGGCTTATACTACCAAATCACTACCCCGGGTAGCGGCCCTGTGCCTGCCAAAGGCGATACTGTTGTAGTTAACTACACCGGTAAATTCTTAAACGGTAAAGTATTTGATACCAGCTTTAAAGAAGTAGCACAACAGGCTAAAATATTTAACCCAATGCAACCGTACAAACCAATCCACATCCCTGTTGGTGTAGGTGGTGTTATCCCGGGCTGGGACCAGGGTTTACGTTTGTTAAACAAAGGTTCAAAAGCAACATTTGTAGTACCATCAAGCCTGGCTTATGGCGAACGTGGTATGCAGGCAATTGGCCCATACACGCCGCTTGCGTTTAACGTAGAGATTCTGGATATCATCCATCCAAATCCAAACGCACCAAAAGCGCAATTGCCACCGGTGCAAATGCCAACACAACCGGCTACAAAATAATTTGAAAATAATTAAAAGGCTGTACATTTAGGTGTGCAGCCTTTTTTCTGTACTATACCATGAAAAGATTTTTCTTATACGTATTAGGCCTTAGCCTTTTAGGCACAGCGGCAAGTGCACAGGTTACCACTATAACCCCTAAAGGCGCGCAGTACCAGATTTTTGCGCACGGTACCGGGCCTAAAATTAAGCAGGACGATATTATAACGTTTAATGTAATTGAAAGGACAGACAGGGATTCTGTACTGTTTAATACTTATACAGCCGGCCACCCTATCCAGATTAAAATACAGCCATCGCAAAACGTTGCCGATATGATGGATATTTTCCCATTGCTATCAGCTAAAGACAGTGCTATGGTAAAGGTGCCCATTGATTCTGTTTTTAAGGGACATGAAACCGAACGCCCGGCTTACCTAAGTGCAAAAGGCTACATTACTTTTGCTATTAAGATAGAGAAAGTACAATCACTTGCCGAAGCCATTGCCGAACGTAATGCCGGTATTGCTAAAATGCAGCAAGATGAGTTGGTTATTGCTAATAAATATATTGCTGATAACAAGCTGGCTGTAAAAGCTACCCCTTCGGGTTTAAAGTATGTAATTACACAGCCATCAACCGGCCGCAAACCGGTAGCCGGCGATACCTTACTGGTAAATTACACAGGCCGTACATTAAACGGTAAAGTTTTTGATTCGAGCATACAATCTGTAGCACAAGCCTCGGGCTTGCAGCAACCCGGCCGTAACTACGAGCCAATTAAAGTAATTGTTGGCCAGGGCCAGGTTATACCAGGTTGGGACGAAGGCTTGTTGTTACTTAACCAGGGTTCAAAAGCCACCTTTGTAATCCCGTCTACGCTGGCCTACGGGGCACAAGGTGCGGGCGAGGATATTGCTCCTTTCAGCACGCTGATATTTGATGTAGATGTAGTAAAAGTTAGCCCGGCACCGCATAAGGCCCCGGCAGCGAAACCGGCCACAACTGCGAAAAGCACCACGGCAAAAAAATCGACAACAACTACGAAAAAGTCGACTACCGCAAAAAAGACAAACTAATAACAAAAATAAGTTGAAAAGCCTTCTGCCAATAACAGAAGGCTTTTTACATTTGCAGCATGGTATACACCGATACGCATACCCACTTCTATTACGAAACCGATGAAGGCAAGCAGGCCGAAATGCTGCAGCGCTGCCTTGATAACAATATCTCCCGCTTATTTTTGCCAAATGTTGATGTTAGTTCTGTTGGGCTGATGTTTGATATTGTTGATCGCTGGCCTGATAACTTTTTCCCGATGCTGGGCCTGCATCCATGCGATGTAAAAGCCAACTGGCAGCAAGAAATAGAAAAGATTAAGCAAGCCGGAGCAGGAAGAAAGATCTACGCCATTGGCGAAATCGGTATCGACCTGTACTGGGACAAAACCTTACTGGACGAACAGCTACAGGCCTTTGAGCAGCAGATCAACTGGGCGAAGGAATTGGATTTGCCGATTGTGATCCATTGCCGTGATGCTTTCGACGAAACTTACGAAGTATTGCAACGTTTAAACGACGATAAGCTGCGTGGTATTTTCCATTGCTTTTCGGGCACGGTAGAGCAGGCGCAGAAAGTAATTGACCTTGGTTTTTATCTGGGCATAGGCGGTGTGGTTACCTACAAAAATGCAGGATTGGATAAAGTAGTGGCCCAGATTGATCTGAAACATTTGGTTTTGGAAACAGATTCGCCTTACTTAACGCCGGTGCCTTTCAGAGGGAAGCCCAATGAAAGTTCGTACCTCAAATACATAGCCGAAAAAATTGCCGACCTGCACCAGGTCGATGTAGCCGAGGTTGCGCGCATCACAACAGAGAATTCGAAAACGATATTTGCAATATGACCCTGCAATATTGACTTATTTTTATATTTTTATCAATAAACCATAATAATACATGTGCCAGATACTGATCATTTATACCGGAGGGACAATAGGTATGATGAGCGATCCAAAAACGAAGGTGCTAAAGCCCATTAACTTTGAGCAGATCATGGATAATGTGCCCGAACTTGAAAGGCTGAACTGCCGTATCAAGGTGCATTCTTTCGATGAGGTTATCGACTCATCCAACATGAACCCAGCAATCTGGAGCAAGTTAGCCGGATTAATACAAGAACATTATGACGATGTGGATGGCTTTGTGATCCTTCACGGATCTGATACCATGGCCTTCTCTGCAGCTGCCTTGAGCTTTATGCTCGAAAACCTGGGCAAACCCGTAATTTTCACCGGTTCACAACTGCCGATCAGCGCCATCCGTACTGATGCCAAGGAAAACCTGATGACCGCCATCGAGATTGCCAAAGCCAAAAAGAACGGCGTTGCACGTGTACCAGAGGTTTGTATCTATTTCGATTATAAATTATTCCGCGGTAACCGCGCGTTTAAATACAATTCATCTAAGTTCGAAGCATTCCGCTCACCTAATTATCCAATACTGGCCGAGTCGGGCGTGCATTTGCGTTTCAGCATCAATGATATCCGCCATCCACAAAACGATGAGAAACTCATCATCCACCAAAAACTAACCAGCGATGTAGCGGTATTGAAACTTTACCCCGGCATTAGCGCCAAGGTGGTTGAAAATATCCTTTCGGCCGATGTTAGAGGCGTGGTAATGGAAGCCTTCGGTGCCGGTAACACCAGCACCGATCAGTGGTTTATTGACCTGCTTAAACAGGCGATAGACAGCGGTAAGGTAATCATCGATATTTCGCAATGTAAAGTAGGCACTGTTGAGCTTGGCCGCTACGAAACCAGCAAGCAACTCAAAGACATCGGCGTAACCAACGGCTACGACATGACCTACGAAGCCGCCATAACCAAAGCCATGTACCTCTTAGGCAACTACGACGACCCTAAACAGGTTAAAGAGTATATGGAAATGGATTTGCGGGGTGAGTTAACGGTATCGTGAATACTCAGCACACACAACAAGCGTAAATAAAGCACGTCATTGCGAGGAGGTACGACGAAGCAATCTCAGACCGATTAGCACTGGCTTCAAGAACACACAATCCGTTTTCCATTAGGAAGGGTAGTGTAAGTTATGAGTCGTCAGTGGATGTACTTTTTCTTTTTCCGCAAAAGAAAAAGTACCAAAAAGAAAACTCGTGGCTGCTCGATTTTCTATGAAAGGGTGTGCTGTGGCCAATGTTGTGCTATCCGAAAATCAAGAGGCCACATTAGTTAGTTTATTAAGGGTTTGTGGGTGCAGCTTTCTCAATGACGTGTAAGGTATAACAGGAAAGGCAATTCAATTTGAATTGCCTTTCCTGTTATGTTCAAAGCAGTCGCTCGGCTCTTGCCGAGTGACGACTATCACCCGGCCTCCGGCCTTAATTAATTTGATCTACTGCTTACTATAAACGGCCAGAGGCCGCTGGATATCCGTCACTCGGCAAGAGCCGAGCGACTGCGTAGAATAGGTTTTTTATTCCCTTTCGGCATACCTCTTAAAATTATCCAGCACTGCCTGGCAAAAACGCTGCTGCATTTCAATAGGCTCGTTATTATCCGGGTCGAAAGTTTCTGATATGGTAACCGGATTGTTTGATGAAAATACAGTAGTGTTTTTTCGGCCGTCACTAAGGGTGCATGTAATTAACTCGTGAGGTATCACCTCGTCATAAGTACCCGTATAATCAAAGCTGAAACTGCCATCTTTAAGCCCCATTACAAACAGAAATTTGCCGCCAGGCCGCAAATCAATTTCTACTTTACTGGTGTGCCAGTCTTCCGACATGTTATTCCACTGCTTAATATGTTCAGGGCCTGTCCATAATTCCCAAACCTTTTCTATCGGAGCATTGACAGTAGTTGTTGTGCGAAGCGTTGCTGGGTTCGAAGTTTCCATAAATTTAGCTATCTGGTTGATACAAAGCTCGTTTATGATGTGCCAATCCTGGATGGTTATAGCAGACAATTGATGGGGTGATTCGGGACAATATGGATTGTGTCATTCTAAATCTGCGGGTGTCATGTTGAGGCACTCGAAACATGCGGGCGAGGCCTCTACACCATCCTTCGAGTACCTCAGGATGACATCCTCATTTTGGAGCAAAAAAGCTTCTTATTTCCCCTTCAAAAACTTCCTGATCTCCCCAATATAAGCCTCCGGGTTATCCTGTAATTTATGGTGCCCGGCATTAGGCACAATGGCCACTTTTGAGCCCTTTATCATTTTCTGAAACTCGTACATCGTTGCTGGACGGGCTTCGTCGTACTGGCCGGCTATGAAAAGCACGGGCTGGGTTATGCGGTGTAGGTCGGGGATGCGGGTCCAGGTTTGGAGGGTACCGATGCAGTTAAACTCGGTTGGCCCCCACATGTAGTTGTATACCTCGGTGTTGAAGCCTTTAGCGCCTTCGCAAAGTGGTGATTTAGGTGCGGGATATTGCTTATGCTCCAGGTAACGGGCATAGAATGAATCTGTTGCAGCTACATAAGCCGGGGCGTTGTATTGTTTCAGATCTTCGTACTTATGGATGGTATCCTGCAACTTTTTAGGCATCTGGCCGAGCAGGATCTGCGCATCCTTAATCCACCGCGCTGTACCCAGCAGCGGGCCGGCAAATATCACCGATTTAACACCTGTAGGTTTCCTTGTAATCATATACTCGATGACCACGGCTGCGCCCCATGAGCTGCCGAGGATGTTGATCTCTTTCAAGTTCAAAGCTTTGCGCAGTGCTGTAACCTCATCAACAAAACGGGGGAGAACCCATAAAGTGGTATCAGTAGGACGGTCGGAAAAGCCTGAGCCCAGTTGATCGTACAAAATCACCGGACGGTCATTGCCCAAAGCAGAGTAGCCTGCTATGTCGCCGCAACTACGACTGCCCGGCCCGCCATGTAAAATGAGCAGGGGAGTGCCTTTGCCAGTACCCACTATCTTGTACCAGATGCGGCCGCCTTTTACCTGCACGTAACCCTCGTGCGGTTTGAGTTGGCCGCGGCTGTCGAAGAATAAAATAGCGAACAGTGCAAGTAAAAAGAGGCGTAATTTCATACTTAAAATTTGTGCTTTAAGATAGCAACAAAAAGACGGTCTTGTTTACATCTACATACTACAAAACACAAAAAAGCCGGTAAAAACCGGCTTAAATTTATTACTTAAATAAGGTATACTATTTGTGCAGTTTACTTACCGATTTTCCTGATAAAATGATCGAACTGCTATCGGCCATGTTTAGTTTCAGATCGTTGGTGTAGCTTCGGCCGGCATCAAGAAAAGAACCGTCGTTTAAGTTGGCGTTGATGTGCTGGAAGTCGATTACGTTGGGGCCTTTAAAATTGTCGGTAACATTAATATGCACTTCGGCGTTGTTATGTTCTACCACATTGAGCGAATCAAATTTATTGTTGAGGCTCTTTACCCAAATTTTTGATCTGCCGGCTACGTTTAGGTTAAGCTTATTCTGTTTGAGGTTTTCTATAGCCAGCTGCACATTATTAACCTCTACAGATAAAAGTTCGGACGTGCTGATCCTAACTGCTTCCGTGTTCTCTAACCACTCTTTGTTACTGTCTTTCTGCGGATGGTAAACCATGCTGATGTGCAGGGTATCATTACTTACATAGGTTTTAAAACCACCCTCCATTTTGTAATCAGACCAAAATTTGGCTATGCGTACGGTTGAGGTTGGAGCTTGCTCAAAAATAATACGGGTTACGTTGCCGCCATCAATTTTCAGGTACTTAAATGGCTGATTTAGCACGGTGGTATAATTCCAGTACTTGTCATTTTTATCGAGCTTGGTGTACTCGGTTTTAAGCGCCATGTTTGATGCAAACAGGCCAATTGTAACTAATACCAGCGAAACAAGCAGTATCATCGTGCTCATTTTCAGGGCTGTCCTTTTAAATATCATGATCTATTTTTCTTTAAAATTGTCGTCAATAAATTGATTATAGCGCTTTTGGATCTCATCAAGCGGCATTTTAAGCAGGTATACGTTCCTGAAAAATACAGGCAGCTCCTGCTCAATAAATTGCTCTTTGCGCAGGGCTATTACTTTATCAATTGCGCTTTCTTCTACAAAATAACCTACGCCGCGTTTGTTCACGATGATTTCGCGCTGCTGCAAAAAATCATAGGCGCGTTGTACGGTGTTGGGGTTAACTTCCATCATAACGGCCAGATCGCGGATGCTTAACACTTTGGCGTTTAACGGCCATTGTTTCAATAATATCTGTTCGCACACATACTCGGCTATTTGCAGGTATATGGCTTGTTGTTCTCTAAATTCCATGTTAAATTTCTTTTTCGCGCAGGCGGATGTAAGCAGTAAGCCAAAGTATAGCCGGTACTACATATTTAAGGCACGTTGTAAACCTTTTTTCGGCCTCGGAAGATACGTTGATCATGCGGTAATCGTTTCCAACCTGCAAGCCTACGCTCAGGTAAGGGAACGCCGAATCAAGATTGGAGAAAAACATGCGGGCAATCAAATAATTAACACCCATCATAAATAATATTACCGCAATAATAACAAGTGTTGTTTTGATAAAATTGGCCTTGTTAAAGTATAACGAACCCAACAGCGCAGCCCCTGCAAAGTTTAGAAAAACGTAATAAGCAAATTGGATTTTTCTATCGTTGAACTCAAAGATATGCGCCTCGTTGTACAAAAATTGATAATTGGCTATTGTTTTATCTAGGCTGCTGTGATAAACAATTACGGCAGATGCATCCATGATACGGTAAAACAGCAGGAAGATAAGGGTAAATAAAACACCCGAAATAAGCACCCCGCAAAGCCACTTCTCGAAAGAGGAAGCGGGGAGGGTTAAGTAAGCCGAACCGCTGGCATTGGTATTAAAATAATTAAAAACCACAGAAGCCAGGATAATGCCACCACCCAGATATCCCCAGGTAAAGGCCATAATATGTCCATCGTGCCAGTGATTAAAATAAATACAGAAAGAAAAAATGGTTAACGTAGCGATAAGGGTAAGCGCCATAATACCTACTAACTGCATAGGGCGTTCTAAAATGGTTTTCTTAAACAGGAAACCAAATCGTTGTAAGTTAAAAGTGTCGTTCATGATTGATAAGGTTTAGGCAGTTTCAAATATTTTTTTGCTGAGTGCAGGGTTTTCGATAATACCATTGAACAAATGCTCAAGGTTTAGTTTCGAATCCTCGCCCGTTGTATTTTCTATTACAATGGCACTTCCCTGCAAGCTGCGTTCCTGGTATAGTACTTTGGCACCTGGCGGTATTTCGCTCACGGTTTTAAAGCAAAGCTTGCCTGTAATATTACCTACAGGCTCGTGCAACAGCACATTGCCATTATCAACGATGATGATATTATCGATCATATTTTCCAAATCGCGCACCTGGTGGGTGGAGATGAGGATAATCCTGTCCTCATTCATTACCGAAGCAATCAGTTTCCTGAACTGCGATTTGGATGGGATATCCAGCCCGTTGGTAGGCTCGTCCATCAACAAAACCGGCGTATTGCAAGCCAGTGCAAAGGCTATCACAAATTTTTTCTGCTGGCCGAATGATAGCTTGTTCAATTTGCTATCCACGTTTACTTCAAACTCTTTTAAATACTGGTAAAAGCTGTCTGAATTAAATTTAGGATAGAAGGGCGCAAACAAATTCTTGTACCTCCGCACGGTTAAATGTGGCACATACACATCCTCGGGGATGTAATAAATACTTTCTAAAAACGAGGGCTTGCGCTTTTGCGGTTGCATACCATTAATGGTAATACTGCCCTCGACAGGGAAGAGCGTGCCTGCCATGTTTTTGAGCAGGGTTGACTTGCCCGCGCCGTTTTTGCCGAGCAGCCCATAAATGCTGCCGCTTTGGATGGATAGGTTTAGGTTTCTGTACAGCAATTTATTGCGACTATAACCAAAGGATAAATTATCAAATTGTATCATTAGTGTATTAGTTTAGTAGTACACTACAAATGTATGTGTAAAATTTAATGTTGCAAGTGTTTTGTGAAATATTTTTATCTAAAGATTTGTCATTTCGAACCCTTGGAGGGCGGCAATAGTAAAGCAAGGGTGAGAAATCTTATACGATATGCTTATTTTAAAGCTCCTTCTCCTGGCGCAAGTATGCAGCGTAGGTTTGTGCAGTGGCGTACTTGTGCCTAGCCAAACTGTATAGGCACAAGTACTCAGCCCGCATTCCTATCGCTGCATACTTGCGCCAGGATAGGGGCCAGAGCCAGGGAGAGACCCTGCTGGGACGGAAGATATTTTTACTTACACCAACTTGTCATTTCGAACCCTTGGAGGGCGGCAATAGTAAAGCAAGGGTGAGAAATCTTATACGATATGCTTATTTAAGCGAGGCGCAGAAGATTTCTCCTTCACCACTTACGCGCAATTCCCTCGCTTGGTTCGTCGAAATGACAAAATTTAATGTGATAATCAGACTTATATAAAACAACAAAAGCCGGCGTAAAGCCAGCTTTCACTATATATTGAAATGGTAAATATCAATTCAAAATCTGTTTCCTAAACTGCAGCGGACTAACCCCCACTTCTTTTTTAAACAACCTTGAAAAATAAGGCAGGTTATCAAAGCCCAAAGAATAGGCGGTTTCGGCAATGTTATTATCCGAGCCTTTTAAAATATTTTTAGCTTCAGAGATCAGGAAAATATGGATCAGTTCCATGGCGGTTTTGCCGGTTTCCTGTTTCAGCAAATCACTGAGGTAGCGTGGCGAAAGATTTAATTCCTCGGCCATAAAATTAACCGTTGGCAGGCCTTGCTCCAGCAGTTTTCCTTTTTCGAAGTAAGCCGAAAGCGCATCATTAAATTTAGAAGCCATTTTGCCCGATGCCACCGTGCGGTTCATAAACTGACGTTTATAAAAGCGTTGCGAATACTTGAGTATAGAATCGATGTGGCCGAGAATAATATCGCGGCTGTACTCATCCTGGTTATTATAATACTCAGTTTCAATTTTATCCTGAAGTTCTTTGATGGTTTTTTCTTCACTTGGCGATAAGTTTAAGGCCTCGTTGGTTTCATACTCAAAATAACCATACTTCTTAATTTCGGTATGAAGCGGGTGGCCGTTTAAAAAATCCTCATGAAAGAAAATTAAAAAGCCATCTTCTTCAAACTCCAGGTTCTTCATTTCAATGATCTGACGCGGTTTCACAAACGACATATAACCCGAATCATGATCGTACTTGGTTCGGCCGTACAAGAAAGTCCCGCTGATCAGCTTTTTAAACCCGATCATATAAAAATCGGAAGTAAACTCCCTGTCGCCAATGGTGCAGGTTTTATTGCAACGATAAAGGCTCAGTAAAGGATTTTCGGGTGGCGGAAACCCGTTCCACCGGTTCATCTCTGTCAGCGTTTTAAAATGTTTCATGCCTCTTAGCTATTTAAAATAAAGCAGTATCAGTAATATAAAGTTACTGATACTGCTGCGGTACTTAGTCGTACCCTTGTCAATTTATTTGGGCTTATTTACCGTGTGCAGCTGCAGCTACATCAGCCCATGATTCCCACTCGGCTATACGGCCTTCGTAAACTTGTTTAGCCCAAGGTAAAGCAACTTTACCCAGGAATAAACGTAACGGAGGGTTCTCTGCATCTACCAGTTTCAATACAGCTTCTGTGGTTGCTTCCGGGATACCAAAAATATCAGCATCGCTCATGCCCGCCTGGAAAGCATCTCTAACTGGTTGGTAAACATCCATAGGCGTAGTTTGAATGGCTGACGGACCAGCCCAATCAGTAGCAAAACCGTTAGGTTCAATTAAACTGATGTTGATGCCGAAACCTTTAACCTCTGTAGCCAAAGTTTCGCTCAAACCTTCAACCGCAAATTTTGAAGCGTTGTATATACCTAATACCGGCAGGGTAGCAATACCCAATACGCTCGATACCTGGATAATGTGGCCGTGGCCTTGCTCGCGCATTACCGGTAATACTGCTTGTGTAGCCCATAATAAACCAAATACGTTGGTTTCAAACTGGTCACGTGCTTCTTGCTCGGTAGTTTCTTCTATGGTACCGAACAGGCCATAACCAGCATTGTTAATTAAGGTATCGATAGTACCGAAGTGTGCTTTAGCTTTAGCTACTGCTGCAAATACAGCGTCGCGTTTGTTTACATCCAGTTGGATAGGCAATATGCTATCACCGTAGCTTTGTACCAAATCGTTTAATGTTTCTATGTTTCTGGCTGTTGCGATAACTTTATCGCCGCGTTTTAAAAATGCTTCTGCCCATATTTTACCAAATCCGCGTGAAGCGCCTGTAATGAAAATTGTTTTTGACATTGTCTTATTTGTTAATTGTTGATAACAAAGGTAAAGCGGATACTCCGGGAGAATTTATACAGAAGTGGGAAGTACTGATACAAAATAACCTTGTAGGAATAGAGTCAAGAATCGAGAGTCAGGAATCAAGACAAGTCTTAACAGACACGTCATTGCGAGGAACAAAAATAGAATCAGGAATCGAGAGCCAGGAATCAAGACAAGCTCCAACACGCCGTCATTGCGAGGAACGAAGCAATCCCCGACTTACAAAGCGAGCATGCAGATTCGATCTGCACAGTTCGCGATTGCTTCGTTCCTCGCAATGACGTGACTTTTTATTCTCTCTTTCCTTATCTTTAACCAAAAGCAAACCTCAATGCCTTACGACGAATACCTTGCCGAGCGCCTCCGCAATGCACTGAGCCGCGCACCCAATGTGGTAGAGCAAAAGCACATGGGCGGTATCACATTCCTGGTGAACGATGTGTTGTGTACCCGCGCTCACCGAAGCGGCAGTATTATGCAGCGCTGCCTGCCCGAACTTACGGATGAGCTATGCCAAAAGCCCGGTGTAAAAGCAATGGAAATGAAAGGTAAAGATTTAAAAGGCTGGCTGCTGATAAGCCCCGAAGCTGTAGATAGCGAAGATGATTTTGATTTCTGGATGAAAGTTGCGCTTGATGCAGCCAAAGTTGCTACGCCTGCCAAACGAAGGGTTAAAAAGTAAAGCGCATTGCGGGAAATAGAATCAAGAATCGAGAGTCAAGAATCAAGACAAGCTCTAATAATGCACGTCATTGCGAGGAACGAAGCAATCGCGAACTTTACAGAGCGGCTCTGTATACCGGGGATTGCTTCGTTCCTCGCAATGACCTGCACGGTGTCCTATAAATTCATTAATTCTTTTACTTCTGCCTAAAACATTCTACCATTTTAACTATTAAACTTATAACCGGCGTGTATTTCCTGCCGGATACCTCCAAATTTTTAAATTAACTTTTTGCAAAAAATATTAAATAATGCTTCATTTTTAATGAATTTATCAGTTATTTAATTGTTAAATTTAAAAGGTGTAATAAAAATTGATATTTTAACACAAATTTAAATTCAATTTAAAATAAACTGATAAAATTATATGTATAAGGCTGCGCATTTCGATGGTTATCATTCAATTCCAGGTGTTTGGGACGAAATGTATCTTCAAAATTCCGACATCAGGGCTCATTATCAGAAGGTAATAGAGTATCTGTCGCAGGAATCGCCCGATGATTTGGGTAAAAAAGAGGAACTGGCCCAGCGTTTGTTCATGAAACAGGGGATCACCTTTACCGTGTATAACAGCGGTGAGGGGATCGAGAAAATATTTCCTTTTGATATTATTCCCCGCATTATTACCGGTGCGGAGTGGGATCTGGTAGAGAAAGGGATTAAGCAGCGCTTAACCGCACTTAATTTATTTTTGAAAGATATTTACCACAACCAGTTTATTATTAAAGATGGCATTATACCCATTGATGCCATTTACTCGTGCCCGCACTTTTTGCGTGAAATGTACCAGGTTGATGTGCCTTACGATATTTATGTACACATAGCAGGTATCGACCTTATCCGGGACGAGGAAGGTACCTTCTATGTGCTGGAGGATAACCTGCGCACACCTTCGGGCGTGAGCTATATGCTGGAGAACCGCGAGATAACCAAACGCTTGTTCCCGGATCTGCTGCCCAATTGCGGCGTGCGCAGTGTTACCGAGTACCCTAACATTTTGTATAAGAACCTGCAGTCGCTTTCGCCGCGGCGGGTAAGTAACCCTACCATCGTGTTGCTTAGTCCGGGTATTTACAACTCGGCTTATTTTGAACATACCACACTTGCCCGCTTAATGGGCGTGGAATTGGTTGAGGGGCGCGACCTGGTGGTAAACAACCAAAAGGTTTACATGAAAACCACCACAGGTTTACAGCAGGTAGATGTAATTTATCGCCGGGTTGATGACGAGTACCTCGACCCGCTGGTGTTTAACCCTAACAGCATTTTGGGTGTTGCCGGTATTATGGGCGCTTACCGTAAAGGAAACGTGGCCATTGTAAATGCCATTGGTAATGGCGTAGCCGATGATAAGGCCATCTATATTTACGTGCCCGATATGATTAAGTATTACCTTAACGAAGAGCCAATACTTAAAAACGTGCCTACTTACCGCCTCAATAACCCCGATGAGCAGAAGTTTGTGTTTGATAACATCGATAAAATGGTGGTAAAAAAAACCAACGGAAGCGGCGGTTACGGCATGCTGATGGGCCATGCAGCCAGTCAGCAGGAAATTGACGAATACAAGCTGGAAATACTGAAAGAGCCCCGCGATTTTATTGCGCAGCCAACCATCAGCCTATCAGCCGCACCATGTTATATCCAGGGCGCATTGCGCCCAAGGCGGATCGACTTGCGCCCTTATGCCCTTTGCGGCCCGGATGGTATTGAAATTGTACCCGGCGGCCTGACCCGCGTAGCGCTAAAAGAAGGTTCGCTGGTGGTAAACAGTTCGCAGGGTGGGGGGAGTAAGGATACCTGGGTGCTGACATAGGAAAAAGAGAGCCAAGAGTCGAGAATCAAGAACCAAGACAATGGGCGTAGAATCCCAATCCAGACAAAAAATAGTCGGTAAATAAATCCGAAATCGAAAATCCCAATTCCGAAATATAGAAGATGTTAAGCAGAGTAGCAGCAAGTTTTTATTGGTTAAGCAGATACATAGAGCGTAGCGACGGTATTTTAAGAATGCTGAAAATTAATTATGCTTCATCGCAGGATGCTATACAGGGTTTTACCTGGGAGCCTGTGGTACGTATTTTTGCAGGGTATGATGAAGAAGTTATGGCGCGTTTAAACAACGAGAGCCGTACCGTAATTAATTTTATGGTGACGGATAAAACTAACCCGAACTCGATCATCAGCATTATTACCCACAGCCGCGAGAATGCACGTGGCGTGCAGGAACACATTAATACCGATTTATGGCAATGCCTTAATGAGTATTATCACTGTGTAAAAGACAGCAGCTTGGCATCGAAACTAAGAAAGGATGACCCCATTAGCGTGCTCGATGTGCTGATTAAACAGGTGATGCTCTACTACGGTACTGCCGAAGTAACCATGGAGCGCGGCCCCGGCCGCAGTTTTATGAATATCGGTAAGTACCTGGAGCGGGCCATCCAGTCGATAGATATTTTGGATATTAAGTTTGGATCGATCAACAACAATCCCGATTTGCTGACCGATACTACCTACTGGAAGCATTTATTACAATCACTGGGCGGCTATGAGCTTTATCTGAAAACCTATCGTGATGGCCTTGAAGCCCACAATGTTCTGGAACAGGTAATTTTAAACAATGATTTTCCGCGTTCGGTTATTTATTCGGTAAACAACATCCAGCGGTATTTCGACCGTTTGAAACTGGACAGCAGCATGACCGATTACCAGGAGCTGTCATTCTTTATTGGCAAGTTACAGAGCCATATCAAATACAGTTCGGTAAAAGGCATCCAGAATGATGGCCTGCACCTGTATTTAACCCAATTGAAAGATCAGCTTTACCAGATCGGGAACTTGTTGAACGAGCGTTATTTCGCCAATTCCTGATCAACCAAAAGCATTAAAATATTTGAGCCATGCCAGAATTTAAAATTCAACATATTACCCGTTATACTTACGATGGCGCGGTGCGCGATAGCGCCAACCAGATTATCCTGTTCCCGATAGTGGATGTTTGCCAGAATGTATTAAAGCACGATCTGCAGATTTCGGGCAACCCCATTGTGGATACGCATATCGATTATTACGGTAACGAGGTGGGCAGCTTTACTTATTCAGTACCGCACAACCAGATGATCATTAACTCGCAACTGGTGGTTAATACGCATCACAAGGCCTTGCCGGTTGATGATATTTTCCCGGCACAACAATGGGAAACGCTTACCAGTTTGCAGTACACCGTACCCTATATCGATTTTTTAAAGCACGAATATTTTGACGGCCTGCCCGAACTGCAAGCCATTGTAGCTGTTGAAAAAGGTAAAGATGACACCCCTTACCAGATAGCCCTGCGCTTTTGCCAGTATGTGTATAAAAATTTCGAATACATAAAAGGTGTAACCACGGTTGAATCGAAACTGGATGAGATCTGGAAACTGAAAGCCGGCGTTTGCCAGGATTTTGCACACATGCTTACGCAGATGCTTCGCCTGGTAAATATCCCTGCCCGGTATGTGAGCGGCTACATTTGCCCTAACCACAGCGGTATGCGTGGCGAAGGCGCAACCCATGCCTGGGCCGAAGCCTACATCCCTAACTATGGCTGGCTGGGTTTAGATCCTACCAATAACTGTGTGGCCAATGAAACCCACGTGCGCCTGGCCGTAGGCCGTAACTTCCTGGATTGCTCGCCGGTGAAAGGGGTTTACAAAGGTTCATCGGGCCATCATTTGGAGGTTGCCGTATCCGTAGGTTACCAGGACCATGAGCCTGAACCAGCTATCGATCAGTTTGTAGACCGTGTAACAAAGCCCGGCTTATTTGCAGGGAACAGTAGCGATACTTCTAAAAACAGCTACCAGCGCTATATGGAGATGATCCAACAGCAGCAGCAACAACAGCAGTAGCTTGGGAGGAAGGACTTTTGGACAAAAAAAAAGACTTTTGGATTAAGGACTTTTTGGAAAAGGACTTTTTGGGAAAAGATAAAGGATAAAATAAAACGCCGCTCATTATTTGGGCGGCGTTTTTATTTTAGATAGTTACAACGAGGCGTTTGCCTCCGTCTACATCGAGATCCCAGAGTTCGGCAATATCCTCGAGTTTAACATTGATAGTTTCTACTTGCAGTTTGCCTTTTGCCGCTAATTCAAACATTTCGGGGAGGATTTCTGTGAAGAACTGACCGACCTGTTTCTTAGACCAGGCACCCAATCCCGAGCCGCTTAGCTGCAGATCAACGCTGCGCAGGTTGGCAGCTGATAGCTGGATCGAATCACCTGCCATAGCACCTACTGATACATATCTTATCCTGTTGGTAAATGAACCATCGCCTTTAATGCAGGCCAGTATCATTTCGGCAGTGTGGCCCCACAGGTAATCCATAATTACATCGATGGGCGTTTGGGTATGGATGGCGTTGATCTGCGCCTTAAATGCTTCGTCATCCTGCAGTACAGAAATTGCTTCATCGGCCCCAAGCGTCAGCAAATCATCGAGCGATTGCTGGTTTCTGCCGGTTACTATTACTTTACCGGCGCCGTAATGTTTGGCAATTTGCACGGCTACCCGTCCGGTAAAGCCGGTAGCGCCATTAATAAGCACCACATCACCCGGCTGAATATCGGCCTTAAACTTAAAACCCATTGCCGAACCAATTACAGCATTGGGTAAGGCTGCCGCTGTGGCATCATCCAGTGTGGCAGGTATGGGTACTATGCGGCTTTTATAAATGGTTGCCTTTTCGGCCAGCATGCCACTTACACCCATGCCGTAAACCCGGGTATCGTCATCGAGCAGGCAAACGCCATCGCCGCCAATTACGCGGCCGCTCTGTTGCGGTGCATCACTCGAATAGTGGCTGCCATTTGCACGCCCTTTATCGAAATGTTTAATGGCTACTGCTTTTACACTCACCAATACTTCATCATCGTTTTGGATAGTTGGTTCGGCAAAATCAACATATTGAGGCAATTCGCCTTTTTGATATATTACTGCTGCTTTCATTTTCTTCTAATTTGTTAATACAAAATTAGAATGGCCGCAGCCCCCGCACGATAACATTTGTTATCAAATGCAGAAGCATAATTTATCTCCGGCAACTATCACTCAAGCTTGTAAACGGCTTGTCTCCTAAATATTTTCAATCGAATTAAACTAATTGGATAAAAAATAATCTATTAATATATAAGAGCTATGATAGTAAAATAAGATACTGACTATTGATTGATGAGTGTGATTGAATGAAGGCGGGGCTGTAAAAGGCTTCGCCTTTTTTGTTGTTATCCCTGCGGATTATTATACTTTTGCAAACTTGTTAAAATCGGAGAGGTGTCTGAGTGGTCGAAAGAGCACGCCTGGAAAGTGTGTATGCGCCAAAAGCGTATCGAGGGTTCGAATCCCTCCCTCTCCGCAACATAATAGGTCGCAACTTGCGAGCCTATTATGTTGATATAGCTATCCAAATTAAACAAGTACCGGAGTAACCAATTTCTGTTTTACTTAAATCCATTAAACACTTACATTAGTAAAAATGGAAGCAGTAATATTTTGCGGAATTCAGGCAACCGGAAAAACCACTTTTTTTAAAGAGAAGTTTTTTAAAACACATGTGCGTATTTCCTTAGATCAGCTAAACACAAGAAATAAAGAACTCAGGTTTATTGAAACTTGTATCCATACGTCCCATCCATTTGTAATAGATAACACTAATCCATCCTTAGAGGAAAGAGCTAAATATATTGCCATTGCAAAAGCAAATAAATTTAAAGTGATCGGGTATTATTTTCAATCCAAAGTGGCTGTTGCCTTAGAACGTAATAGCCAACGGACTGGTAAAGAAAAGATTCCGGAAATTGGCATAAAAGGAACTTTTAAACGAATGAGCCTGCCAAAAATGGATGAAGGTTTCGACGAATTATACTATGTAACAGCGGAGGGTAACACCTTCACAGTAAATAAATGGTCGGATGAAATTTGATGATTTAGATGTAAAAATGAGGGTTTATGAAACCTCGCAAGACCGTTGTGTGCTACCTGATATGTACATTGTGGCCAGAATTGATGGACGAGGTTTTACCCGACTGACTAAGGAAGTTCATAAATTTGAAGCCCCTTTTGATGAAAAATTTCGGGATTTAATGGTTGAAACAGTAAGGCATTTAATGAACTGCGGTTTTAACATCATATACGGTTATACAGAAAGTGATGAAATATCATTACTGTTTCATCCTAACGAAAATGCTTTTGGTAGAAAAACGAGAAAGTATATTTCTATACTGGCAGGCGAAGCCAGCGCAAAATTTTCTGCACTACTTGGAAGTGTTGGAGCTTTTGACTGTCGCCTTTCTGAACTTCCCAACAAAAATCTGGTAAGTGATTATTTTAGATGGCGTAATGAAGATGCGCACAGAAATGCACTGAATGCGCACTGCTACTGGCGTTTGAGGCAAGATAATTTAAACGTTAGAGAGGCTACTTCTAAAATTGAAGGAATGAGCGTTGCCGAAAAAAATGAATTATTATTTCAGTATGGCATTAATTTCAATAACGTTCCCACTTGGCAAAAAAGAGGAATTGGCAATTATTGGAAAGAGGCAAAAAAAGAAGGCTTTAACCCCAAAAGCAATGAGCCTGTGTTAGTAAACAGACGAATTTTGCACACTGACTTTGAGTTACCCATGAGGGCGGACTATAACAAATTTATACATGATCTTATAAGTAGATATGAAGGCAGTGTTGCTTTGCCATTATTATAATGTGTTCCCTTAATCAGTATCTCTAAAGTCCATCTGCGTGTTCTAATAGATTCCGATACACCAAACTTCCCATTATTTATTATATCAAAAAGTGTAAATTTATTTGCGCAACTCAGAAGTTGCGTATATATTTGCAACTCCAAGGTTGCTAATTGATAAACAAAGATGAAACAAGATATATTTCAGGCTATATCAGATCCAACACGCAGGGCTATTTTAACGTTGATTGCTATCCAGGCATTAACACCTAATGCCATGGCCGAAAAATTTGATATGACCCGCCAGGCTGTATCAAAACATATTAAAGTATTGCACGAATGTGAATTGATTAAAGCCGAGCATAGCGGCAGGGAAATCTATTATCACTTTAATGCCAAAAAGATGCAGGAGTTTGACCATTGGCTAGCCCAATTCAGGCAAAACTGGGAAACTCAATTTAACCAACTCGACCAATTATTAACAACAATTAAAGAACAGAAGTAATGAACAACCATTTGCTATTTGATTTTAACGTTGACAAAGCCGCGAAGACGGTTTACATAACCAGGGAGTTTAACGCCGGGCAATCATTAGTATGGGATGCCTTTACCAAAGCCGAACTGCTGGACCAATGGGGGGCGCCCGCGCCAATGCGCGCCCAAACCAAGTATATGGATTTTAAAGTAGGCGGGCGCAGGTTTTACGCAATGATCAGTCCGGATGGGCAGGAGCGCTGGTCGGTGCAGGAATATACGTCCATCACCCCGAAAACAAATTTTAAGATGTACAACGCGTTTGCCGATAAGGACGAAAACCGGGAACTGCCGGGATCGGAGTGGGATCACAACTTCAGCGAGCATAATGGCATCACAAGGGTTGATATAACGATCTACAATGAATCGTTCGAGCGGTTAGAAAAATTATTGGAGGGCTTCAAAATAGGCTTCACCATAACCTTGAAAAACCTGGAGGAACTGTTAGGTACCTTATCGTAACCATCACACATTAATGTCGAAATACGGAAAGTTTGACTATAAATTAATCATCTAACAAAAAAATCATGAGAACAATTAATCCCTGGATCAACTTCAACGGTAATGCCGAAGAAGCATTCACTTTTTACAAATCGGTTTTTGGCGGCGAGTTTACTAAGATCATTCGTTTCAAAGACCTGTCAGGTCCTGAATTTTCGATACCGGAAAGCGAAGCAAATAAAATAATGACCATTGTTTTGCCTATCGGGAAGCACAATGAATTAAGAGCCAACGATGTTCCTGAATTTATGGGACGGGTGAATGAAAACGAAAACAGGTCTAAAATATCAGTTAGTGCAGAAAGCCGGGAAGAAGCAGACCAGATTTTTAACGGATTATCAGCAGGCGGAGATATCGAAGGCCCGATAGGCGACAGCCCATGGGATACGTATGCCGGAATGTTTAGGGACAAATATGGTATTGAATGGATCGTTGAATTTGACCCCAATTATTAACAGGTAAGCTTTTAATGCCGAAATCGCATACAGATATCAGATTATTAATGTATTGATAATCTGATATCTGTATATTTTATGTTAGAATTAAACCTGTCAACCTTAGAAGAAGTCCGGGATTATTTGTCTGAATGAATCAAGCCCATCTTATCTAGAATGTCTGTTTCTTCTGTATATCAGGCAATGCCTGGTCAATTCTTTTAGCCAGTTCGGGCAGTTTAATGGTGGGTACTCCGGGAAACAGGTGATGTTCCAGGTGATAAAACATACTAAACGTGATCTTATTTTTCCACTTGCTTCTTTGGGTCCGTGCCAGTTCGGGGCTTTCATGCGTGTCATGGTGCACGGTCCACACGGCAAAAAAGGCCATCAAAAATTCGCCGAAGATCATCACTATAATATGATAGATTAAAAAATGAACGTCGAAGTAAAAAACGAGAAATAAAAACACACTGATCGAGATGAGCTCGGCAACCAGGTTCCCTACATATTTTTTATCGCCAAGCTGCAGGGTGATTTTATGGATTAAAAACATGTGTACCGGCCCGTATAAAATTGCACCATACCAGCTCATTCGGGCAGATTTTCCTTCATAATCATCTTCGGTTAAACAGTATTTGTGATGCCTGATGTGATTAAATTTAACCGCATGGATAGATACTATCATCAATATACTGTTACTGTAAAGTGTAAACCAGGTAAGAAACTTGTTGGTGCCTAATGAGTTGTGAAAGCCGTTATGTACCTGCCTTAAACCGGTAAGAAAGAAAAAGGCAGAGAACGGTAACGCTAAAATATAATAACCATTATAGGCCAGCAGCCATGAGAGCAACACCCAGGGGATGGTAAGGTTATTCTCGATCAGCATTTCGCGGGCGCTTAAGTTTTTAAGGTCCTTCCATTCAACTTTCTTTACAATTTCGGCATGTGTCATCATGTGGTGGTTTTAAGGTTGGTGATATTGGGTTCTGTTAAAAATTATAATGCAAGCCGGCCAATGGCCAAACAATTTGTTTAATAAACTGCGGGTGAAACAGCAAAGGAGCCGGTACAACCAGCCAAAAGAAGAGCCATATTTTGGCAACAACTTTATGCTGTAAAAACGTATTTTTTCTGATGGTTAAAAACTTCTCAAATAATACCAAAGCTCCCTGAATTATAAAGTAAAGCATAGGCAGGCCGTAGCCGCTGTTTACAGGTACGCTTAATGCCAGCTCATGCAGTAAACCTGAGAAAGCAAAGGCCAGCAGTAATGCTACCGGGCTGCCTGTTTTGGCTTTTAAGGGACGAAATATGGCAACCGAGGTCATTTCGCTAAAGGCGATGTTCCAGCGTTTGCTCCAAAATTCGGTAAGGCTTATTGCTTTGGCCGGTTGCCTGAAAAGCAGGTAGGTATTAGCTCCACTAAACCGCCACATCCCCGCACTAATGCTAAGCATGCCGAAGTGTAGTATCAGGCTTAAGCCTATTAATAAAATGGCGCTTACCAATATTATGGTTGCTGTGCTATGAGAAAAATGGAGTAGCAGGTGTGCTAAAAGTATAAATAATGCCCCTGCAATAACCCGGCTAACCCCTTGCCAAACCAGTGGCCAAGCATTGGGCAAGGCGGCTTGCCCTAAAGTTTCGAAAGGTTGTGCCCGCATACCGGCCCAACCGCCTGCAAAGGCAAGCCATTGCTTGAAACTAAGGTTTAGTTTTTGATGCTTATAACTTTCGGCTACGGCAATTACTTTCATGGCGGTAAAGGTTGTTGCTATAATGGCCAGCATCCTGATGATGGGATGATCGTGCATAAATAGGAGGTGCACCGTAAGAATAGCGAATACAAACATAAACCAGCTTGCGGCAATCAGCCTTTTTTTGATGATGAGATAGCCCAGCAACAGAACCAGCAGGTTGATGCAGGCAAAGTAAAACAGATGAAATAATAAGATATACATGATGAGGTTTAGGTGTTATGAAAGTTAAAATAAAATGCCAGGCTGTAAACAATACTCAGAAAGACAAAGAGCGTAACTAATACCGTTTCTCCAATTTTATTCCAGATCCCCGCAGGGAAGTTAGTTCTGTCGAAGTATAAAAACTGAATTAATACTCTCGAAATCCAATATACAGCAATAAATGCATCAACCAGTATAGCAAGCTTTGAGCCGTTGCTTAATTCCCCGGTAGCAAACACAGAAAGCAGCCCGAAGCATAAATTGATAACCACGATATATCCGGCATAGGTCCAAAACATTTGTTTAATTAAGGGCTGAACCTTAGCCAGCTCTGCACGCCAGTTTAGTATTCGGGGGATGGCCAGGCTTCCTGTTACCAAAGCAATCTGGGCCAAGCCTGCCAGGTAAATTAATTGTTGTAAATGTGTGCGGAGTATCTCCATAGCGTTTAGCTCAAAATATTGTTGATAGCTGCTACTTCTTCTTTTTATAAGGCATGTTATTTGGCTAAAAAGATGAACAGTAAAACCAACAGGCGATAGCAAGCCCAGCTAACAGTAAGTGTCCAGCCCAGACTGAGTAGTTTGGTGCGGCGGATGTGTTCCAGAAACATTAAACCGGCCATAGCCATAAAGTAGCACACATAAAAAACAGGAGGGAGGCTAAACCAGGTGGCTAAGAGTAAGCCCGGCAATAACAACAGTGCACCTGCGAAAGAAATAGTCATCATATTACCCAGGTAGGCCCACTTTTTATCGCTGGCAAACAGGCTGATTATTATTCCCTGGAAGAAGATCTGCCCACCGCAGATCAAATACTCGCGATAGCTGGTTCCCACCGGCAGCAAGCCATACATCAAATGCACATAAGCAGTTAAAATATAAGCGGTAATTGCCCATGTAAATAATAAATAGGCTACGCGATAGTGCAGTTTAAACGTGGGCTGATAGGCGTATTGCTCAGTTGCAGCCGGGATAATTACCCTTCTGTTATAAGAAATAAATGCATAAACTTTACTCATTAGCCATACAAAGGGCGCAAACTCAAACAGCGGTTTAAGTGCAGGTATGGCTACCGAAAATACTTTAAATAAACTTTTAACACCGTAAGTAACTTCGCCGGTTTCCTGGTTTACCAGGGCAATTTCATTAACGGCGCGTTGCCTGTCAACCAGGGGGCAGGTTTCAACAGCGGTTTCCTGGTAAGCAGCCCTGCCATCTTGCTCCAGCAGGCCGGTACTTACAAATGCTTTAGTATACAGGCTGCACATGGGGCATTCTGCATCGAAAAGGATCAGGTGATTTTTTAAAGTATTCATAATATTGAAATTTCAGTAATTAATGAAAGTTTAAGTGCAAAAAAAATCTTACTTGAAGATTTTAAAAATTGAACCCCAAAACCAATTTTCCTCAGCCTTGAGCATGGTTTCTAAAGTTTTATCAACGTTTTTAGCTAGTTTATTAATATCTGTTACCGATTTATGAAAGGTTTGATAAGCAGGATCTTTTTTATCGCCCTCAACTTTCGTCAGCTCATCCAGTACTTTTAAAACCGGGTCCAATTCTCTTTTGCGGCGTTCTTTGGCAACCTGGCGGGCAATATTCCAGGTGTTTTTATCAGCATAAAAATATTCTTTGCGCTCACCTGCTTTGTGTTGTTTTTCTACCAGGCCCCAGCTCATTAAATCGCGCAGGGTCATGTTGGCGTTACCTCTCGAAATGCTTAGCGCCTCCATGATATCTTCGGTAGTTAGCGTTTCGGGGGTTACCAGTAGTAGGGCATGTACCTGTGCCATGGTGCGGTTAATGCCCCACTCAGAACCCAACTTGCCCCATGCCTCAATAAATTTCTGTTTTGCTTCAGGTAATTCCATGTACAAAAGTATATATAATATTGAATTTTCAAAATTTATTGAAAGTTTATTTTTATGAAATAATGAAATTTCTTTTTCTATTTTAGGATCAGGCCTTGCGGCTAACGCTATGGGGACAATAAAAAATGCGCTGCCTTATTATACAGAAATTAATGATTTTTTGGCCTCGATCCCTTGGCCGGGACAAACTACAGATCCCGATTTTTATTGTTTGCGATTAAAGCCTCTCGAGCAAAACCGGGCAGTATACAGGCCGCCTTTTAAACGTTCATTTTACTTTTTTGCCCTGCTGATAAATTCAGGGAAGATAGAGGTTAACTATGGTGCCCAAACCGTTCATGATCCGGATTCTTACCTTGTTTTTCATTCGCCAAACCTGGTGTATAGCTTTGCGCATAATAATGCCCTCGAAGGGTATGTGATTTATTTTAAGCCCGAATGTTTCTTATTCTTCAAGCCCGACTTTCACCAGCAATTTCCGCTGTTTGATATATTGCATACCAACCTGTTTAAGTTTGATCATGCTACCTTTAAACAACTGGCGCCACATTTCGAAACGGTGTTTCGCGCTTATGAAAGGTCGGCTAAAGGGCAGCATATAGAAGCAAGGGCAAAGTTGCTTGGCCTGCTCTATTATTTGGAAGATTTTTGGTTAGCAAGGAAAAAGGATACTCCCACGGTTTCAACGCAGCAAATATTGTTACGCAAATTTATTCAGTTGATCGATAATCATTATATCAACAAACATACTGTGCAAGAGTATGCAGATATGCTTTCGGTTACTGCCAATTATCTCTCCCAAACTGTTAAACAGGTTTCGGGCAAAAATGCGCTTTCATTTATTGCCGAACGTTTGGCCGCCGAAGCCAGATCGCTCATTCAATACACCGATTTTGAAGTAGCCGAGATTGCCTGGCAGCTCAATTTTTCAGACCCTGCCAATTTTGGTAAATTCTTCAAAAAGCAGGTAGGTATGTCGCCATCAGCATTTCGTAAACAAAACAGGTAATTAAATTAACCAGTATCCCCAATTTTTTAACCAGATCTTCTGCCTTAGTTTAGTTTTTTTTGCTGCAACAATTGTAATTACTAAAAAACCACATATCATGAACTATAACCCGGCTGTAGATGATTATATAACCAATGCAGAAGATTTTGCAAAACCTATTCTTGCGCACTGGCGCACGCTGATTCATCAAAATTGCCCTGGGGTAGAAGAGGCCATAAAATGGAGCCTGCCCCATTTTGAATTTAACGGCGATAATATGTGTGTGATGGCATCCTATAAAAATCATTGCGCTTTCACGTTCCTGAAGGCCGACCTGATGACCGACCCGCGCCTGAAGGTAAATAAAGACTTAAAACCGATCCAAAGGTTTTTAGGGAAGATTACCAAGCCAACCGACCTGCCGGCAAATGACGAATTTGTTGCCATGCTTAAAGAAGCCATGCAGTTAAATGAAAAAGGCATTAAGGTAAAAAGGGATAAGCCGCAAACTGATAAGCCCAAAGTGTTGGAAACTCCCGATTATTTGTTGGCTGCATTAACAGCTAATGGCAAAGCAAAGGAGGTTTTTGAAAGCAAGTCCAACTCTTTCCGCAAGGAGTACATTATTTGGATTACCGATGCCAAGACCGACGAAACGCGACAAAAAAGAATAAATGAAGCCTTAGAATGGATAGCCGAAGGGAAAGGCAGGTTTTGGAAACACCAGAAATAGATATGAAGGATGACTGCTTATTGAGTGTAAGAAATAGTTTATAGCTAATTCATCGTCTAAAATAGCCGGAACCCCTCCATTGCAACATTCCCGTTACCCTTAAAACAATATGCAATTAATATTCATTTTTGCACGTATATAACTATATATGTCGAGGTTAAAGGTGATAAAATTCATATTAGTGTTTGCAGCATTGCTTTTTGTTGCCAAACCTTTTTTGGGTTTTAGCGGACTTAAACTTTTAAAGGAAAGCAAAGACAATACGATTATACTGGTAAAAGCATTTACCAAACGTGTACCCGAATACCTGGAAGAGGCCGAAATTAAAAAGGCCACGATACAAAAATTGCTTATCAACCCGCCGGCTAATTTAGTGCTGGCTATTACTGCATTATTATCCTTATTATTTCCGCTGATTTATAAGATCAGAGAAAATATTACAGGTCAGTTTATTGACCAACTCTCTTTTAATAGTTTACAGGATGAGCGTACTTACTTGCTCACCGGTAAATTAACCATCTGATTATCGGCTTAAAATAACATGCTCCTGGGCGTTCTGCCGGGGCTGTTCGATAATCAATCCAATATTTATTTTATACAAATTCAGCATGTCAGGCTTTAAAAAAGTCGTGGGCGTTGCGGTATGTTTATTTATAATAATACATGCGCAGGCCCAGCAAATACCTCCAGCTATTTCATTAAAGCAACTGCTCAATCAGGTTGAGCAAAAAGCGCCAACCTTAATTACAGATTCGGCAGCCATATTAATAAAGCGGGCGCAAGCCACAGAAACTAAAAGTAACTGGTTGCCCAACCTCAGGCTAAATTACCAGGCCGATATAGGTACCAATAACAACGTTGCCGGCCCGTATTTTGGTTTCGGCATTATCCCGTCAAATTCGCGCGGTGTACGTACCGAAAGCAATGCCACAGCTACAGGCGCTAACTTAGGTATTGCCGCTTTAGATTGGGAGGTTTACAATTTTGGCTCTTATGGCGCCCAAAACAAGGTAGCCAGTTCTGATATTAAGGTTGAGCAAAACCAGTTTGCGCAATCCAAATATCAATTGCAGGCTTATACTATCGGCAGCTATTTACAGCTAACCCGTTTGCAGGATTACCTAGCTATACAGCAGCGTAACATTAAGCGTAACGAAGAAATCAACCGCTCTATCCGCTCACTGGCTAAAAGCGGCGTAAGGCCTGGTGTAGATACCAGTATTGCAGAAGCCGAGCTCTCTAAAGCGCGCTTAAATTATATCGAATTAAATAACCAGTTAAAGCAGGTTCAATTACAACTATCGGCCATAAGTGGCTTGCCTTATGCTACCATTATACCGGATACTTCGGCCGAGACTAACCTTATCAGCCAGAATGCGCCATCAGCTGTTGCCGATACCGTTAACCATCCGCTTATTAATTATTATCGCTCTGTTTACCAGAACAGTTTACAGCGGGAGGATATGGTGCGTAAGCAATACAACCCCAAGATTTTGTTAGAGGCCGCTGCCTGGGGCAGGGGTTCGAGCGTTGATGCTAACGATAATTTCAACAGCGTAGGCAGTGGTTTCGATTTTCAGCGGGGGAACTACCTTGTAGGCGTAGGTATCTCTTACAACCTGTTCGACCTGCGGCGTAAACAACTCAAACTTCGCACCCAAAAAACGGAGACTGATTACGCTCAAAAGAAACTGGATGAGCAAAAGCAAATGCTTGCCATTAGTGCCAACCAGGCTTCGGTGGAGCTGACCACCGCACAACAACGTTTGCAGGAAATACCGAACCAGTTAAAGGCGGCTAATGCCGGGTATCGCCAAAAGCTTTCACTTTATCGCAGCGGCTTAACTGATATTATCGAATTAAATGCGGCTCTCAGCATCCTTTACCGTGCCGAAACTGATTATGCACAGGCGCGCTATGCTTACGTTAATGCGCTTTTCCAAAAGGCCATTACAGAGAACCAGGTAACCGCTTTATTGAACACCTTAAAATAGAATAATTATGTCAATGGTCACGTCTGCATTAAAAAGGCCGATAACTACGATGGTTATCACCATGAGCCTTTTGATATTTGCAGTGCTTAGTGCAATAAAAATACCGATAGATATATTTCCGCAGTTAAACCTGCCCACTATCTATGTCATCGAGTCGTACGGTGGTATGTCGGCCCAGCAAATGGAGGGCTTCTTTTCTACCGGCTTGCAAAACCAGTTTTTGTACATCAACGGGGTAAAAAGTATCACCAGTAAAAATATCCAGGGCTTAACACTTATTAAGCTGTCCTTTTACGAAAGCACCAACATGGCCGAAGCTTCGGCGCAGGTAGCTTTGCAGGTAAACAGGGCAACAAGCTTTTTCCCACAGGGTGCATTGCCGCCGCAGGTAATCAGGTTCGATGCTTCTTCGCTGCCGGTTGGTCAGCTGGTATTTTCGAGCCCAACCAAAAGTTTGAAAGATATTTATGACCTGGCCGCAACCCGTATCAGGCCGATGTTTTCAACCATTCCGGGTTTATCTGCCCCGCCACCGTTTGGTGCTAATGCAAGGTCGATCACCATTAATGTTGATCCTGATAAATTACGTAGCTATAACCTAACAGCCGATGAGGTGGTTGATGCCTTGTCGAAATTTAACGTAATGGCGCCTTCGGGCAATTTAAGGTTGGATAATACCATGTACCTAACCACCATGAACTCGTTGATCAAGAGCTCCGATAACTTTGGCAGTATCCCGGTTAAAACGCAAAATGGTGTGCCCATTTTTGTTAAAGATTTTGCCCGTGTTGCGGATGCCGCCGATATTACAGTTGATTATGCTTTGATTAACGGCAAACGTTCGGTGTACATTCCCGTAGTTAAAACGGCCGATGCTTCTACCTGGTCGGTGGTGCAAAGTTTGAAACAGAAACTGCCCGAAATGCAATCGCTGCTGCCCGATGATGTGAAACTATCTTACGAGTTCGATCAATCGGTATTCGTGGTAAACGCAGTAAAAAGTCTAATGACCGAAGGTGGACTGGGTGCCTTGCTTACCGGCTTAATGGTACTCCTCTTTCTGCGCGACTGGCGAAGCAGTTTAATTGTGGTAATTACTATCCCGGTTTCTATTTTAATAGGGGTGTTGCTGCTCAGTTTATTCGGCCAAACCATCAACATCATGACCCTAAGCGGACTGGCATTGGCTATCGGTATCCTTGTGGATCAGGCAACGGTTACGATTGAAAATATCCACCAACACCTCGAGATGGGTAAATCGAAACGGAAAGCAATTTATGATGCCTGTGAGGAGATTTCGTTCCCGCTGCTGCTTATTTTGCTTTGTATCCTCGCTGTATTTGCGCCATCGTTTATGATGAGTGGTGTACCGAAAGCGATGTTCTTGCCGCTATCGATGTCCATCGGGTTAACCATGATCGTGTCTTACATTTTGGCGCAAACGGTAGTGCCTATTTTAAGTAACTGGTTAATTAAGGCAGAGCGTTACCAAAACTATCATCACCGCCACGTTCATGCGCATGCAGGCGAATCGTTAGATAACCCGGAAGAAACGCAGGTTCACAATCATTTACAACACGAAAATGAAGAGCCCGAGCAAAATGATTTCTTCGAAAAAGTAAAACTCCGCTTCATGAACATCCTGAAAAAATGGATGCCGAATAAAAAGGTTATCGTGCCGGTTTACCTTGTAGCCGTAATTGTGCTGGCTGGGTTATGCTTTGTTTTTATCGGTAAAGATATGATGCCGAAGATCAATAATGGCCAGTTTCAGATCCGTATGAAAGAGCCGCAGGGTACACGACTTGAACGTACCGAAGATAAGTTTAAACAGGTGCTGGCCATCATCAATAAAACGGTGAATAACCATGTGGAGATTACCTCCGGCTATATCGGGCTAATTCCAAGCAGTTACGGTAGCAGTAACCTTTACATCTTTAACACAGGTACGCACGAAGCCATTTTACAGGTAAACCTTGATGAAAGTTACCATGTTAATATGGATGAGCTAAAGGATGCCCTGCGCAAAAACATTCATTACGCCCTGCCCGAAATGCAGATCACCTTTGAGCCGATTGACATGACCGAGAAAATCATGAGCCAGGGTGCATCAACCCCAATTGAGGTGCAGGTTGCCGGTAAAGATATGGTGCAGATTGAAGGTTACGCCAATAAGGTAATGGCCCGGCTGAAAAACATCAAATACCTGCGCGATGTGCAGATTGAGCAGCCACTAAGGTTCCCGGTAATTTCAATTACTGTTGATAGATTGAAGACTGCACAGCTGGGTTTAAATATGAAGGATATTGCCCGTACGGTTGCGGCAAGTACAATCTCAAGCCGTTTTACAGAGAAGAATTTGTGGCTCGATGAAAAAGGCGCATATACCTACCAGGTACAAGTACAGGTGCCCGAGTATTCGATGAACAGTATGGATCAGCTGAAAGAGATCCCGCTGGTAAAAGGCCAGAGTAGCCCGGTACTGGGCGATGTTGCCGAATTTAAAACCGTATACGTACCGGGAGAATATGACCGCGACGGCCCACGGCGCTACCTAACAGTAAGCGCCAATATTTATAAAATGGATTTGGCACAGGCAACATCAGATGTGCAAAAAGCAGTGGCAGCCGTAGGCACACCACCTAAAGGATTGATTGCCACAATAGGAGGAATGTCGGGCTTGTTGACGGATACTTTAACCAGCTTGCAGAATGGTTTAGGCTTTGCCGTATTGGTGATCTTTTTATTGCTGGCTGCCAATTATCAATCGTTTAAAGTTTCGTTAACGGTATTATCAACTGTGCCTGCTGTAATTTTGGGTTCGCTCACGGCATTGTTGATTACGGGGTCAACGCTTAATCTGCAATCGTACATGGGGATGATCATGTCCACCGGGGTATCGGTAGCCAATGCCATCCTGATTGTTACCAATGCAGAAAACCTGCGATTGGATTACCGTAATGCCACCCGTGCCGCGGTAACCAGTGCATCCATCCGTTTAAGGCCAATTTTAATGACCAGTTTGGCCATGATTGCCGGGATGATCCCAATGGCATCGGGTATGGGCGAGGCCGGCGAACAATCGGCTCCGCTTGGTCGCGCTGTAATTGGCGGCCTGTTTGCCTCAACATTGGCAGCCCTGTTTATTTTACCGCTGGTGTTTGCCTGGGTACAGGATAAAACCACTTACACATCGCCTGCGCTGATGCCCGAGGACGAAATTTTAACCGAAGAACCTATTAATGCTTAATCTATCATGAAATACAATAAATTAATATTATGTGCTGCCATCAGCACCTCGCTATATGCCTGCTCTGGCAACCAAAAACCGGTTGATCTGACTGAAAGTAAAACTGCATCATCTGCTGTATCCGCCAATCAATTTGGTAATGTGGCAGAAAAGGCGCTATCAAGCTCGGCGCGTTTGCCCGGTCAGCTGAAACCCTTTAATGAGGTTAACCTGTTCCCCAAAGTGAACGGGTTTGTAAAGCAGCTTTATGTAGATCGTGGCTCTATCGTAAAAAAAGGCCAGCTCCTGATCACGCTCGAAGCCCCCGAAATGGAATCTCAATACCAGGCTGCTAACTCGCGCTACTTACAGGCGCAGGAAACCGCCTTGGCCAGTAAAGAGAAATACCAGCGTTTAAAAGAAGCTGCCGCCGAACCCGGTTCGGTATCGCCATTGGAATTGGATAATGCATCGGCCAAAATGAAAGCCGATGAAGCCATTGCCAATTCAGAACGCTCAAATGTGGCATCGGTGCGTACCATGCAGGGTTATTTAAATATTTATGCCCCTTTTGATGGCATGATCGTTCAGCGTAATGTATCACCAGGTGCATTGGTAGCGCCGGGTAAGGCTACAGATCAACCCATGCTGGTATTGCAGGATATTCGCAAAATGCGTTTGGAAGTTTATATCCCCGAAGATTATGTGGATAAAGTTGACCTGACCCAGCCGGTAACTTTTATCTTTAATGCCATGCCGGGCAATGAGTATACGGCTAAGATCAGCCGCTCGGCAAATGCCCTGGGCAGCATGCGATCAGAAGCTATTGAGATTGATGTGGATAATGCCAAACAATCATTAAAGCCGGGTATGTATGCCGAAGTGAAGATCCCTATGCTGTCGGGCGCAAAATCATTACTGGTGCCGAATAGTGCTATTGTGCGTTCAACAGAACAAGAGTATGTGATTGCTGCACGCGATGGCAAAGCAGAACTGGTGAGTGTAAAAGAGGGCTTAGCCACACATGATTCTACCGAAGTATTCGGCAGCCTTAAAGCCAATGATCGCGTTTTGCTGCATGCCAGCGACGAGATTAAAAACGGCGATAAACTTTAATCAACAACCAAACCCACTGCCCGGCTTAGCGTTGGGTAGTGGGTTTAAATTCAGGGAGTAATCAGCTTCCAGTTTCCCTCAGAAATCACTTCGACTACACCGTCGACCACTTTAATGGCGGTTTGGTCATCAATGGCATACGATGGCATCGGTAGGGTAGCGGCCAGCTTCTCAATATTAGCCATAGAATTTTGCGGAAACGTTGGGTAGTCCAAGTGTGGGTGAATTGCAAAATCAATCAGTCCTAATGATTTAGCACTTTCTGCCGGCAGCGTGTGGTTACCGAAGGTGCTTCCATGACTGGTCATGATCATGCTCCCGGCGCTTAGTCCTACATACACCACTTTTTGCAGCAGCGAAGGTAACAGATCTGCCACTCCAGATTGCTTCATCCAATAGGTGAGATACTGGCAATCGCCGCCGCCAACCAGCAAAGCGTCCGTCTCATTTAGCGTGGATAGCCAGAATTCTTTTTTGAGGCTGGGCAGCGTTGTAAGCTCGAATAAGCTCAACGATTTCCAGCCCAATTCGCAGAAAGGGTCGCCCAATGTCCCGCAAATCACCCGCCGTAATATATCACCGCCATTGGGTATACCATAAACTGCAGTTGGGATAAAAAGAGCGTTGGCTTCGGCAATCGGTTTACCCAAAAGCACGATCAATGCATTACGGATGCTTTGGTTGCTGATACCGGCTGAAGTGAGCAGAAGTTTCATGGTTTCTTCGATTAGCCTATTTCGTTAATTATCAATAACTAATATTAGTTTAAGAGTGAAAATTAATCATAAATTTCAATATTCAAATTAATGCTCAATGCAAATTACTTTGAGCGATTTACCGTTTAATAGTATGGTGAACTAAAACTAAAAAATACATCATGGCGTTATAAAATAATTACCCCTTGAAATAGCATCATAATGAATACCTCGTCGTTATTAGCATCAATTTTAGTATTAAAAAAAATACTTACAGTTTCATCCCCGAACATAAAAACGATAGTAAGTTTAATTGCCATAGTGTTTATTGGGCAACCATTATTGGCTAATGCAGAAAGCTTTAAGTTTAAAGTAAAAAATACTGATAAAACTAATGTGGTTGTATTTTATAAAATTAATAAAAAGTCGGGTGGCTATAAACTGAAAAGTTTGTTGAGTTTGAAACCGGGCGAAGAGAAAATCAAAGAGATTTCGCTGAATAAGGCAGATACTATTGCCTTTTACGGACAGGATCCGGAAGAACAAACTTCTGTAATTGTTAAGAAGGATTTTGCAACCCTTATTCAAAATAAAAATCAGGTTGTTTACATCCCAATCATTATTCCTGAAAAACAGGCTACTAATTTCGAATCGCTTGAAGGCTTGAGTGTAAAACTGGAACATAATAAGGTGCTTAACTTTCTACTGAAGATTGATTCGGCTTCTATGAGCAGCTTATCGATGCTTGAAAATAATTTTCAGAATATTTATCCACTGGGTACTTTCATTTTTGTGGATACTAAAAATAACCGCTTGCTGCTGCCTCCTTTAGAACCATCATTCTGGAATACGAATGAAACTTATCTCACCATTCAGGATAGCCTGTATGCGATGGTTAACAAAGATAAAAGAGGCATGGCTAATGCACAAGTTGCTTATTTTGTTGCCAAAATGTTCGACTCATTAAGGGTCAATAATTCGGCTGAACTGGAGTTTAAAGCGAAGCTTTCTTTACTAAGGTGGAAGCCTGCGCCTAATGCCAACATTTATCAGATATTTAACGATAAAGCGGTACAGGATTTCTTGCAAAACTGCTATGCGCAAATCGATAACCCTGATCAGGAATATCAGCGTTACCGGCTCTATTTCCTTTCATCGTATGAAAGAATAGATGATTTGGAAATTTACGGTAAACAGTTTTATAATTTCGGTAACGAGGCAGATTTATCAATAAGTTCGCCCGCACAGGTTTTTAGTACTAATATGGGCGTAATGTATACCAAAAATAAAACCCTGAGTAATTATTATTCGGTACAAGGTGCAGTGTTGCGAACTAAAGCTTATGATTTTACTTCATTATTATTCAATAGCTTTAAAAATAATGTCAGAAATAAAATAATTGCTGATTCTTATTCTAATCAGCATAAAACTACGGTAGCCATAATTGATGAATATAAAAGTTTGGTTGCCTATAATCCCGATCCGGTTAGGCTTAGTTTGCAAGCTTTAGATCCTAAGGATGCTGATCCGTCATTGATACCCATTGAAACTACAGTAAGTAATTTATCCGCCTATAGTTACATGCCTTCTGATACTTCGAAGCAAGCTGCCGCAATAGCCAATAACTATAAGGCTGATACCTATAACAACAAAGTGAAAATGTTTAATTCGCATTTAAGTAAAATAAACAGCTTAATAAAACAGCTCGATCAAACCAGTATAGATATAGACCGGATATCGCAAACCAATCCCGACAAAAGTTTTAGTAGTACAGTTAGTGCGCAGTCGCTTTTGAAAGAAGTTGAAGTTAATAGCCAAATTGTGCGAAAGGAGTGAGATTCAGACCGAATATGACTAAATTTAATAAAAACGGTATTAATCTTTAAAGGAGATTATAAACTTAGCGCCTTCATCTGGCTTGCTTTCTATGGCAATGTGGCCGCCCAGGCTGGTAACGTGGTTGTAAACAAGGTACAGGCCGATGCCCTTACTATCGGCATGGTTATGAAATTTTTGATTGAAGCCGAAGATGCGGTCCTTCACCTTATCCAGATCAAAACCAATGCCTTCATCACAAAATACTAACTGTTTGGTGCCATCCACCATGCACGATTTAATGCTGATTACCGGAGCCAGCTCGGGTTTGGTATATTTGATAGCGTTGGTGAGCAGGTTTAGAAATATACTTTCGAGGTAGGCTTTGTTGAAATTGATCTGGGGCAGATCGGTAAAATCGATATTGATGGTTACTTTGGCATCATGCAGCAACGAGCGGATTGATTGTAGCACGGTTTGCAGGCATTGGTCGAGATCAATAGCTTCGATCGAAACATTTAGTACATGTTTTTGGCTTAAGGCATCAACATAATTGTTGAGTGTGGTTTTAAGGGTTTCGGCGGTTGATTTTAAGATGCCGATATATTCAAGTGTGTCTTCATCACTTATTTTAGATATATCCATCATATCAAAAGCCAGCAGCAGGTTATTCACCGGCGAGCGCAAGTCGTGCGAAGTAGTGTAGTTAAGCTGCTTAAGGTCGTGGTTGGTTTTGGTTAAATCGGCCAGCAGGATATTGCGGTCGTCTTCCAGTTTCTTTTTATGGGTGATGTTTTTGGCGATGGCAAACACCAGTCCTTCGCTTTTAATGGGCATTGATGTCCACGAAAGCCAAACTATCTCACCTGTTTTGGTTACATACCTGTTTTCGAAATTTAACAGTGGCGTGTTTTTGGTAAGGTTGTTCCGCTTTTTGGCAGTAATATCCTGATCGTCGGGATAAACAAAAGAGTTGATTGGACTGGCGAAAAGCTCCTCGTTAGTATAGCCCAATATTTTAGAAACCGTTGGGTTAATGCGCTTAAAGTAACCATCGAAACCTGCAATGCAGATCAAATCTTGTGATAGCTCGAAAAAGAGTTCTAAGTTGAATTGGTTATTAGTAGTCACGCTAAAATATACTTTGGTCTACAATTAGGGGACACGGCAATTGGTTCTTCCAATATACGTAATTGATAACCGGAATAGTATTTAAAAAACGTGTAACAATGTCTTTAAGGTAATTTATTTTCTGAAAATATAAATGTTTGTAATTGAATAGAAAATAGATGAATCTTTACAACTATTGGGAGTGGTTTTTTTATTGGGAAAGCACCTGTAATCACCCATTGTCGCAAATGCGACAAATGTTGATAGATAAGTCTTATTTAAATTTAGCAGCTTTTTGAGAGACGTTCCAAGGTAGAGTCACATTAGATATAAGGGGCCTAAATTAGGCCCCTTATTAACGTTAGTGCAAATTGCACTGACAGTCGTGTTCCCCTAAATTAGGGGAATGCAATGACTGTGCTGCCACTTCTAACGTTAATAAGGGGTATAAAATGAAGGGTGTAATATCCCCTGTTAATTTTTATTTAGCTAAAGCTTTCTTCCCTTCAATATTGGGCAGTAAGCCGGTGAAAATACCGATGAGCGGTAAAAATGCACATACTTTAAATACATAATCTATACTGGTTTGGTCGGCCAGTTTACCCAGTACAGCCGAGCCGAGGCCGCCCATACCGAAGGCAAAACCGAAGAACAAGCCCGCTATCATACCTACCTTACCGGGTACTAGTTCTGTAGCATAAACCAGTATGGCTGAGAATGCCGATGAAATGATAATACCAATGATGACAGATAAAACACCGGTCCAGAATAAACCTACATAAGGCAGCAGCAAGGTGAACGGTGCTACACCTAAAATAGAGATCCAAATAATGTATTTACGGCCAAAGCGATCGCCCAACGGGCCGCCTATTAACGTACCTGCGGCTACAGCGCCCAAAAAGGCGAAGAGATAGATCTGTGATTCCTGTATCGATACATGAAATTTATTGATGAGGTAAAAGGTGTAGTAGCTTGTCATACTGGCCATGTAGAAGTACTTGGAGAAGATGAGGATCAGCAGAATACTCAGAGAGAAGTAAACCCTTTTTTTAGATAACGAATGATGTACCTCATCGGCAACAACAACCTTATTAAGCGAACGCTGATATAAATGCGCTTTGTACCATTTGCCGATATTGAGCAAAACAATGATGGCCAAAATTGCACCGAGACAAAACCAGGCAATATTTTGCTGACCGAACGGCACCACAATAATGGCCGCCAACAGCGGACCGATTGCACTACCCGCGTTACCACCCAGCTGAAATATAGATTGCGCCAATCCCTTTTTTCCGCCCGATGCCAGGTGCGCCACACGCGATGATTCGGGGTGAAAAATAGAAGAACCGATACCGATTAAGCTAACGGCCCAAATCAGGTTTACAAAACTATTGGCAAAAGCCACCGCCAGTAAACCCAGTAAAGTAAACCCCATACCAATGGCCAGCGAATAGGGGCGTGGCTTTTTATCGGTATACATACCCACAAACGGCTGTAGCAGCGATGCGGTAAGTTGGTAGGTAAGCGTAATTAAACCAATTTGCGAAAATGTAAGGTGAAACCTGTCTTTAAACACCGGGTATACTGCCGGTATTACAGCCTGCAATAAATCATTAAGCAGGTGCGTAAAACTGATAGTGAACAGGATAGAATAAACCGTTTGCTGTGCAACCTTTTTTACATCAACGGTGGGTGGATTGAGTTCTGCTGTTTTCATAATATTAGATCAGATCATCTGATGAATTTGGGTAAAAAATTTTTATTGACGGATGATTTTTGCAGCAATATTCCAGGCTTTTTTGGCATCGCCTGCAATGATGCTTTTATAAAGTTGTTCGTGTATAGCGGTGGTTTCAATAAAAATACCGGTATCGGGATAAATTTGGATGAACCACTTTTTTAAGTGCACAGAAGTAGCCTTATACAAATCGGCCAGGATCTCGTTTTTCGATGCCTCAGCAATAGAAACGTGGAATTGGATATCGGCATCAACACAAGCTTCGAGCAAACCGGCTTCTGCCGCAATTTTACGGGCAGCAAGGTGGCCTTTCATGGCGGCAATATCTTTATCAGTACGGTTTAGGGCGGCTTTTTCGGCAATCTTCATTTCCAATAGCTGTCTCACCTCGTCCAGGTCATGCATACTGGCGCGCTTCAGGCGCTGGTCCATCGGCTCGCGGCTCGCGGTTATTTGCTGCACAAAAGTGCCCACGCCCTGCTGTACACGCAGTAAACCCGAGTTGGTGAGTATTTTAATCGCTTCGCGGATGGTTGAACGCCCAACCCCAAAATTTTTCATCAGTTCGGGCTCAATAGGCAATTTATCATTTACCTTATAATGCCCCAGCGAAATTTGCTCCTGTAATTTAGCAGCAACCTCGTCGGCCAGTGATTTTTTTTGGATAATGGTGTTCATTGTTATTCATCATATCATCAGATGAATTACGAAGGTAAGAGGTTTGTTTTGAAAATGCAAATTGTTTGAGTGAGTTGGAATATAATATTATCTATTAAATATAGTAATACTCTTTTTTTAAATCTTCAGGTGAGATATCGAAGCCAATGAAATTAGTTTCGGTATCTCCTGGAAGAATAATAATCGAAAACATGGCCTTCAGACGAGTGGCCATTAAAATTACATGATCATAAGATTCTTGTTTCAATGCTCTTGGCTGTAAGTCTTCTATCTTTTTATGCGAAAGATATTTTTCAGCATGTTTTTTAGATAAAAATAAGAAAATGAAGTTTTTATGATTTCGTTCAATTATTTCATAGCTTCCAGTTAGATTATTGTATTGATCAATTTCCATTAAGATATAGAAAGGCTCTCCGCGCTGTTTAGGATTGGGTAAAAATACGTTAGTAAGTCTAATACTTATTAATTGCATAAAATTAGGAAGATCGCTTGCTAATAAAGTTATTATGCCTTTTTCGTCAGCAAACATTTTTGCCCCATCTTGGAAACCTGATAATGAAATAATTGCGCCAATGATATTATTTAAGTCTCTAAGCTTAGATTCAAATTCTTGTACACGTCCTTTATTTATTGGAACATTAGTGTTTTTACATTCTATTGCAACCCGATGTGTAATACCTGCTTTCTTAAATTCATAGTATATATCAAATTCATGAGTGTAATTGCTTTTCCTGATCTTAGCATTTTTCGTAACTATGATTTCTTCAGTTTGATCAGTGTCAATATTTAGCAGGAAATCATATATATAATGAACATACTCTTCAAACTCACGTCCTTTATTTTCAATATTGAGCATTTTGTTATTTTAATAGAATATTTAAAAAAACGAATAATAATCAATAGTGAAAAATGAGTTGTGCTATATTTTAGTTTGCATCTTTGTAGGTCGGGGATTGCTTCGTTCCTCGCAATGACGCGCTTGATAGGAAAGTCTACACCCACAACCCCTCAATACCCTAACCATTGTGGCATCTTAATTTTCGGATAGCACAATACCTGCCTCCACACACCCATTAATAGAAAATTGAGCAGCCACGACTTTTCTTTTTGGTTCATTTTCTTTTGAGAGAAAAGAAAAAGAACATCCAATGACGATTCATAATTCACACTTCCATCCCTAATGAAAAACAGATTGTGCGTTATTGTGGGGTAGTAATAATCGGTCTGAGATTGCTTCGTACCTCGCAATGACGTGTTCTGTGGAAAGGATACTGCCATCACAACCCCTTAATACCCTAACTCCTGTGGCCTCTTAATTTTCGGATAGCACAACATTGGCCTTCGCACACCCATTAATAGAAAATTGAGCAGCCACGAGTTCTATTGGTTACTTTTTCTTGCGGAAAGAAAAAGTGACATCCACTGACGATTCATATCACTCACACGTCCACTCCTAATAGAAAACGGATTGTGCGTTAACTAAGTCGGTGGTAATCGGTCGGGGATTGCCACACTATTGCTCGCAATGACGTGTTGGGGGGGCGGATGACAAGAAAAAATGACCGTCATCATTTTTCCCTCAAACCTTTATCACTTTTAATTCGCCGGGTATTTCGATATTTGTGATAAGCCTCACTATTTAGGATTTTATGGAGAATGCCGCCCTGCTACAAGCTATTATCGAGAATGCCATCGACGGTATTATTACCATTGATGACAGAGGGCATATCGAATCTATTAATCCCTCGGGATGTAGGTTATTTGGTTATTCGCCCGATGAAGTAGTGGGTAAAAACATTGCCATGTTGATGCCACCGCCCGACCGCGACCGCCACGACCAGTACATTAGCCGATACCAGCACACCGGCGAAGCGCATATTATAGGCAAAGGCCGCGAGGTACAAGGCTTGCGTAAAGATGGTTCTACATTTCCGTTCCGCCTGGCGGTAAGTGAGGTGCAGTATTCGGGGCGAAAAATTTATACCGGTTTTATCCACGATCTGAGCAAAGAAAAAGAAGCCGAAGACCGCCTGAAAGATTATGCAACCCATCTCGAAGATTTGGTGCACGAGCGTACACAATCGCTCAAAATGTCGGTAGAGGCTTTGCAGCATGCGAAAGAAGAAGTGAGCCAGTCGCTGGAGAAAGAGAAGGAATTAGGCCAGATGAAGAGCCGTTTTGTATCGATGGCCTCGCACGAATTCCGTACGCCGCTCAGCTCTATCCAGCTTTCGGCGGTACTGATCGAGAAGTACGCGCAGGATTTTAACAACCCCAATATCACCAAACATATTGGCCGCATTAAAAATTCGGTAGGGAATTTAACCGGGATCTTGAATGATTTCCTGTCCCTCGAAAAACTCGAAGCCGGTAAGGTGGAAGCGGTGATTGATGCCTTTGATATTGTAAAATTTAGTGAAGAAATTACCGAAGAAATGCAGCTCACAGCCAAACAGGCGCAGCATATTATTTACCAGCATACGGGCACGGCCAGCATGGTTAAGCTCGATCAGGCGCTGTTGAAAAATTGTATCATCAACCTCATCAGCAATGCCATCAAATATTCGGGCGGGGATAGCTTTATCGAATTTAATACCGAATTGAACGATAAGCAGCTGATTGTGGTGATAAAGGATAACGGTATCGGTATCCCCGAAAGCGATCAGAAACATTTATTCGAAGCATTTTTCCGGGCACATAACACAGGTAATATTCCTGGTACCGGCCTGGGTTTAAATATTGTTACCCGATATGCCCGGCTCATGAATGGCACCATCGATTTCAAAAGCCAGGTTAACCGGGGCACATCGTTCACCCTTACATTCCCCATCGTACAATGACTAAATGTATACTCATTATAGAAGATAATAACGACATCCGCGAAGACACAGCAGAAATTCTGGAATTGAGCAGATACAAAGTTTTGCAGGCCGAAAATGGTAAGATCGGCGTAGAAATGGCCGTGACCCACAAACCCGACCTGATACTTTGCGATATTATGATGCCCGAACTGGATGGCTACGGCGTGTTATACCTGCTCTCTAAAAACCCGGAAACGGATGCTATCCCCTTTATATTCCTAACCGCCAAGGCCGAACGGCCAGATTTTAGAAAAGGCATGGAAATGGGAGCCGATGATTATCTTACTAAACCCTTCGACGATGTGGAACTACTGAATGCGATTGAAAGCCGGTTCAGTAAAAAGCAAAAGCAGGAGAACTTTTACAGCAAATCATTACAAAGCATAGAGAGCCTGGCAACCGGTACAGGCAATGGTTCGGCAGAGTTAAAGGCATTGATAGCCGGGCGAAAAATTAGGCATATTAAAAAGAAACAGGTTTTATATTACGATGGCGATACGCCGCAGGGAATTTACCTGGTACTGGAAGGCGGTATTAAAACCACCAAGCTTGCCGAAGATGGCCGCGAGCTGATGACCGGCCTGCACCGCCCCGAAGATTATCTCGGCGTAAATACGATTTTACTGGATAAACCTTTTACAGAATCGGCAGAAGCTGTTGAAGATTCAGCAGTTTGCCTGCTCCCTAAAGATACCGTGTTGGAGCTGTTGAACCGTTACCCGGATATCGGCAGGCAGTTTTTAAAGATCCTGTCTAATAATTTAAAAGACAGGGAAGAGCAATTGATAGAAATGGCTTATCACTCGGTGCGCAAACGTTTGGCGGGTGTTTTGATCAGACTTAGCAAACTATCGGCGGATCAAAACCAATTTAAAATTTCGCGCGAGGAACTGGCTGCAATGGCCGGCATAGCCACAGAAACCGTGAGCCGTACCCTTACCGATTTTAAGGATGAAAAGCTGATTGAAAAGAAAGGATCCACCATCAGTATTTTGAATATTGATAAGCTGTCGAAAATGAAAAACTGATCAGCGTCACTTTTTTGGATGACGCTGCGCATAGTTTAAGCAGGTTGCTAAGGGTAGTTTTGATCTGATTAAAACAGCCTTTAACCCCAAATGAAAGTAGTAGCTTATAGTATTAAAGATTTCGAAAAGGTATTTCTGGCCATGGCCAATTGCCGTAAACACGAAATTACCCTCATCTCTAATCAGTTAAACCCAGAAACCGCCATTTACGCCGAAGGCAAAGACGCTGTAATTGTTTGCAGCAATGATGATGTATCGGCCCCGGTTATTAACCTTCTGGCCGATATGGGCATCCGGTATATTACCACCCGCACCTCTGCTACAGATCATATCGATAAGCAAGCTGCTGCCCTAAGAGGTATTAAACTGGCGAATGTGCCCCCTGTTTCACCGCTAACCATTACAGAACATACCACCATTCCACATCATCTGCTCACCAGTGATGCCCTGCAACAAATAGCCAACCAAACCATCAAAAACCTCGACCTATGGCAACAAAACAAATGCGTAGGTAAGGCCTGTATTTGTGCTAATGGGTGTTCTGTTGGTCATTAGTTCACTGGTTCATTTGTTCAATAGTTCATTAGTTTATTTGACATAATTTGAATGATAGAGCATATTCTATCATTCAAAACTCTATCATTCACTCATTGATTCTTTATTCTATCATTCACTCATTGCTTTACTCACTCCTTCACAACTAAAATAAGATTTAGCTCAGCTTCTGATAAACTAAGCAGGCGATACATATCCTGTATGCTTTCCTGGGTTTCATTAGTAATTTGCGGGATGAGTTGTTTGTAATAATCAATGCCCTGCTGTAGCTGCTCTTTAAACTTGCTGAAGTATTTCTCCTTTTTATCTGTAAGGGTTTTCAGATGCATGGCGATGTCTTTCTTCAGGTAATCGATATAAAGGTTCAGCTCGTTGATAAACAGGTTGGGCCTGCTTACATTTTGCAGCAGGTTAATACCTCCGTAAATGTGTTTCGCCATCTGGTCTAACGAGTAGGTACTTTTAAAGTAGGCGAGATTTGGTCCGGGGCAAATGGCTACAGCATTGTTTTCGCGGGGTTTAAGCATATCGTTTTTAATATATGCCGATGCGCACAGGCCTTCGCATAAACAGATCTTCTCTGTAATGGCATCGTATTGCTGCTGATAATCTGCCGCTGGTAATTGCTGTGCCTCCAACTCCTGTATTTTCAGATGCTGATATTGGCGAGATGCCGTGCAGATAGCCATTTCGGTAAACTCGGTGTTGTTACACAAAAATTTTTTGGTGCATGGGCTTCCTGGTCGGTTATGCTCAATGCGGTTTAATCTTTGCTGTTCTATACTGCTCTTCTTGAAATTATTAAACAGAACCCCAAGCGGCGATGAGGCGCTGAGGTAGAAATCATCAGTATTGGCAGTGGTTAAATTGGTTAAAGTATCATCATCAACATTAGTAGCTTCGGGTACCAATAAAAACGGACTACCCCAGCCGGTAGCATCCAGCTGATAATAGTTAAGTAAAAAACTATTCTCATTGCCGGTGCCAATTCCGCCCTGTACGCTTATACGTTGGTTTGGTATGGTTTGGGCAAAATAACTCTTATGCTCAAGTACAGGTTGGCAGATAGCCCACAATTCGGCCAGCATTTCCTGGCGCTTTTGTTTAAACTCTTCGAGTATCGGGCCTAACAATAAACCATCGGTGGCAAAGGCATGGCCACCGCAATTTAAGCCCGATTCGATCCTGAACTCAGATACCCAAATACCTTTCTTCGCCAAAAATTTAGCCTGTATTAAAGCCGACCGGAAATCACTTACTTTAAGGATTACCTTTTTACGCAGCCTGCCCGTTGCGTCTGGAAAAAAGTCGTCGAAATGCTCAATATAGCTATAAAGCTTAGGGTTCATCCCTGCCGACATGATTACTGATGACTGCAATTTACTCATGGCGAAACCACGCAGGGCAGCCAGGGCGTCTGTATTTTCGTCGCCCAAAAACTCGTCATCACTATTGTAATTCAGCTTATCCACTTTCGCCATAATATTTACATCGGTAGCGCCCTGCTGCATGCGCCAGCGCAAATGATATTTCATCATTTCCTGCTCATGTAGATTGGCGCAAGCCATCATGCGCAGGTAATCTTGTTTTAAAGCCGATGTATCAGGCAGGAGGTCGAAGTACCGGGTAATATCATTACCTGGTTCAAAAGGTTGGTTCTTTAGTTTATCAAATTGTTGGTTTACAAGATCGTGCATCAGATTCAAGTAGGCGGATATCCTGCGTGCGCGGCTATCGGGTTCGTGACTGTTAATTGGGAGATACTCCATATTGTTTTGTGAGGTATGATATTGGCGCATCCGCTCTATCAGTTCGTCATCAACAATAGAGGCTACTGATGAAATACCATAACGGGCAACTTTTAAAGGGGTATCGATAGAAAAACCAAGTCCTAAAACCGGGATATGGAAGGTATGGGGCATGTATATTTTATTAGAGAGGTTTATAGAAATAAAAAAAGCGGCATTGCACCGCTTCTTTCATTAAATTGATATTACGAAAACACTATTTATAAAACTACGGCCAACACCATTGCAATGTGTATCAACACGCTGGCTGTTAATAAGGTTAAAGTTGTACGGATGCCTTCGCCACCCATGTTGGCAATAATGGTAGTAAAGAAACACACCATGGTAATGGCCAGTACCGCTATATTGGCATCATAATAATACATTAATACGGCAGGTATCGGTAAAAACAGTACACCCTGGCCAATTAGCGTAATAAAGAACCAAAGTGTTTTATTTGGTTTCTGGCTATCGGCATAGGCCATAAATTTGGCCCATAAGTTAGTGTGAGTAGTATGGTTTGTACTTGTTGTATGATTTTCGGCCATCCAGCTTACTTGATCAATTGCTTTTAGAGTTGCCATATCGTTGTTGTTTTGATATAACAAAGGTGCCCATAAAGCACTACCTGTACCATGATGGGTGTCAGCTTAAAATATGATCTTAGTCACTTTTTAGAAGCATTATAATGCAGTAATTTGCTGGTGTTGTGTGGGATAAAATGCAAAACCCCAATAGCTTTAGGGCTATTGGGGTTTTTGCTGTTGGTTAAAAAGGGTGTATTATTTCAATACACCGTTAATGCCGTTTACAACGCCGTTGGTACCAACCATGTCATATAAAACAACTTCGGCACTTCTGCCTGCTGCATTGGTTAATTGCAAAGTTTTATTAGGGCTAACAGAAAGGGTTAACACCTGGCCATCCAGCGTGGTTAAGGTAGCTTTACCTTTACCTGCGGTTAATGCTTTAATAATTTCGGCTTTGGTATAGTGGCCGGTTACTACGTGGCCTTTTAACAAGGTGGCCAATTTGGTTGGGTCTTTCATTAAGTTGTCCAGATCACCGGCGGGCAGTTTGCTAAATGCTACGTTGTTTGGGGCGAAAACCGTATACGGGCCAACGCCTTTTAAGGTAACATCCAGTCCTGCTGTTTTAACTGCAGTGGCTGCTGTAGAGTAATCGGGATTGGCAGTTAGTATGGTTGCAACATCCAGCGCAGGGGTAGTGGTGGTTGTTGTAGTGGTAGTAGTTGTGGTTTTGTGTACGGTATCTTGTGTTTGTGCAAAAACAGTACCGGCAGTAAAGCACGTGAATAAAGATGCGGCTACTATTAAAAAGGACTTTTTCATGGTTGTAAGTATTTAAAAATGATAGTTTCTGTTAATAAATAAGTAATGTTTATTCGATATGCTGCACGTTAAAATAAATACTTTCTCGATTTTTTATTAACTGTAACTTAAATAATGACAGGATTGTTTAACCTTAATCTACATCAATGCTTTATCGGCTTGATAATCAACAGAAAAAAATCGATCTTAATATACTATATTTTGGTGTGAAGGATGCTCAATTTTCCGTCATTTAGGCCACTTTGTAATTAAAATATTATAGGTAAATGGCAGGTGTTTTTTAGCATTGCTGAAATTCATGCTTTATATTGTAGCAAAAATCAGATCCGTATGAAGCGCTTGCTTATTTATGTTGTGTTGCTGTTACCGGTTACGGCTAACGTTGTAAAAGCCCAGTCCCTTAACCCCGATAGTGCGGTATTGGCACTCCGTGATCTCAAAACTATTCAGGCACAATTGGTACAGCAGCCAACCGTAAAAGGCCCCGCACAAATTGCATTGATTAGCAATATGCTGAAACTTGGCGTATGGGATAAAGCGCTGCAACTGATTAATGCGGGTAACCTCTCATCAGCCGATTACAAATTATTAAGGGCCGACTACCTCATCTTAAATAACGATTTTAAAAACGCCGAACTTTTAGTGAATAGCGTTTTAGCCACAAAAGGTACTAACGAAAAAGCTATCCGGCTGAAAGCATATTTACAGATCCAGGCCTGGCGTTTACCGCAAGCCATTGCTACGTGCAAAAAATCGCTGGCACGCAACCATAACCAGGAAGAAACTGAACTATTGATGGGCCGTGCCTTATTGCTGCAGAAAAAATATCCGCAGGCTTTAGATATCGCCAAAAAACTGGAAGCTAAAAATGCCCAAAACGCAGGTGCTTATTTATTAGAGGCCGATGTTTATTTCTGGAACCAGCACGCCGATCAGGCAGAGGCTCCCTTGAAAAAATCATTAGCCATCGACCCGTATAATGCCGATGCCCGCTTTAGCTATGGTTATGCCATTTGGCGCCGCATTGATGCCACTCAGTTAAATGCAATGGCTGCACAATGGGAAATCGCCTTGGCTGTAAATCCGCTGCATTTTTCTACCAACTGGCATTGGGGTAATGGGCATACCAACTTAACCTATGCCGATTATGCCGAAAAAAATGATGAAGAAGTAAGAAAAGCTTTAGCGCCTGCCGATTCTTTGTTCAGTGCCAATAAAATTAACGAAGCCATTGCCTTCACCCATGTTATCCAAAAAAAATATCCGAATTCGGTGTTACCGTTGATGCACCGCGGCTCGCTGTATTACAGCGCTTTTGATACTAACAGGAAGCTGAGGCTGGATTCGGCAGAGAAAATATTCCGCCAGATTTTGGCTCGCAAAAAGCATTATGGTCCGGCTCATAATGGTTTGGCAGCGGTTATTAAATCAAAACGTATTCCATACCTGTACCTTTACGATTCTGTAACCCATGTGCTGAATACGCTGAAGATAGCCGATGAAAAAAACTTCCTTAAAGTATTTCCTGATGTATCGTACTACCCCGGCCATTTGGCTAAGGCTATGGTTTATAACCAGCTGTATGCGGCTAAGGTTTATTTTCCGTTTTTGGCTAAAGAGGGCAATGCTTTTAGGGTTTCGCCCTTGCATATCGATTTGGCGATAACCATGAAATCGCCAAGTTTCCGGTATTCAACCACGTTTGATAACCGTCAGTGGATGGATATTCGCGGTGTGGGTAGCGGCGCAGCCGATATTGAGTATGTAGAACGCGGCGCCTACGAGGAGCGTAATGTTATTTTGCACGAATACACCCACTTGTATGACGGGAGAGTGTTTACCGACGAGGAGACCCGTGCGGTAAGGGCGCATTATTACAAAGCCATGGCCGAGCATCGTACATTAGATTACTACTCACAAAATAATGAATCGGAGTACCTGGCGCAAACTTACCCTGCTTATTTTGAACCGGTAAAGGTGCATCCACTTGATTTTAAATCGATGAATACCCGCGCCGACCTGATTGCTAAAGACCCCGGCATGTACGAGTTTATCGACAAACTGGTTAAACGCCAGCGTGCTTACCTGGCAGGCGATAAAAGCGCTATGGCCAGTAACTGGGCCGAGGTTTATCTGAACTTAAGCAACCGTTCGGCCAGGAGAAAGGATTCAACAAAAACCGCAGCTTATCTGGATACCGCGCTTACTTATGATAGTAAGTACCTGCCGGTTTACCTGGCCTACTCGCATTTAAAAACCAAACGAAAAGACTTTGCATCGGCTGCACAATGGTTGCAAAAGGCCGAAGCGGTTAACCCAAATTACGCCCCGATTTATGTAGCCCATGCTGATTTAGCAGAGGCGCAGTATAATGCCGGGTTGATAGATCAGCCCACTGCCGTAAGCCAGCAGGCAGATTATTTAAATAAAGCCGCCAAAATAGAAGACGATTATATGGAGCAGGCTGGCATTAACAGGCAACTGCGCGAAATGTACCGCGATAACGGTTTGATTGCCGAGGCAATTGATGCAGCGGCTTATTATGCAAAAAACGGCGCATCGGTATCAACCTATTTAAGAGACCAGCGCGATGATGCGGCTGCATTTGTGGATGTTAATAAGTCGGAACTGGGTTACCCCGAACCGATTGCAGAGTTACAACATCTGGTAGAACAGAAACCGCAAAACTTCGAGTTCCGCAGTATGTATGCCGAAGCTTTGGCTGCCAATAAGCAATACCCTAAAGCCATAGAAACTTTGCAACAGGCCCAACGTATTTTAAAAGCCGGGGGCGAGGGCAGCGCATGGTTTAACCTGCAAATCGCAACTTATTATAACGAGCTGGGCCAAAAAGATTCGGTAACCAAATATTTACCGGTCGCTACTAAATTTAAAAATTCTAAAGATGAAAACGGCTTGTATTATATCCGTTTACTTAACGCTACCGGCAAAGCCGCTGAAGCTACAGAAATACTGAAAGCTTTCCCGCTTACCGGTAGTCAGGCTTATTTGAGCGATTATGCTTACACCCAGGGTAAAATACTGGAGGCTGCCCAGCCCGAACTGGCAGCCGTGAGTTATGAAAAGGCCATTAAATACAATCCTTATATTTTTAAGGTCTATCCATGGTTAATTACCTACTACAACAAGAACGGGCAAGCTGTTAAAGCCGATGCATTAAAGAACAATTTAAAGCTGTTGAAAATTCAACCCGGCAGTAGCTTAAGCATGATGTAAGCACCAAACTAACATAAATAGAGAAGCCCTAAATGTTTAGCATTTAGGGCTTCTTGTTTATATAGAATTTATTAAGCCAGGTGCATAACCGCATATAAGGCTGTGGTTGATATTAAGATCCAAAGGGCAACGCCCTGCGCCAGTGGTTTAACACCAACTGATGCCAGCACCTTGCGTGATAAACCTGCGCCAATTAAAAATAAGGTCAAGGTTAAACCCGCCTTGGCAATCATAATTAAATAAGGGCTTATCATACTTACCGCCGGGATGTAAGTATTAACCACCATCGCTAATATAAACAGGCCGATGAAATAAGGTATCTTGATCTTTTTTGATTTATTCTTGAAAATAAAGGTCGACATAAAGGCTACGGGGATAATCCACAATGCCCTGGCCAGTTTAACGGTAGTGGCTACTTCTAAAGCATGCGGGCCATATTTGGCAGCTGCGCCGACTACAGAGCTGGTATCATGTATTGCGATAGCACACCATAAACCAAACTGGGTTTGTGACAGGTTGAAGTGATGGCCGATAACCGGAAACACAAACAGTGCTATAGAATTGAGGATAAACACACAGCCTAGTGCAACCGAGATCTGCTTTTCTTCAGCCTTAATTACCGGTGAAATTGCTGCAATGGCACTACCGCCGCAAATGGCAGTCCCGGCTGAGATAAGATATGATGTTTTTTTCTCGATGTTTAACCAGCGACCCATCAGGTAACCGAAAACTAAAGTGCCGCTGATAGAGGCGATGGTAAATAGTATACCTTCTTTACCGGCCTGCATGGCGCTATGCACATTCATCCCAAAGCCTAAACCCACCACAGAAACCTGTAATAGAATATGGGTGGCCTTATGATTAAGATGCAAATAAGGGTGACCGATAAATTGAGCAACTACCAAGCCCATTAAAAGCGCAACCGCCGGACTAATAAACGGCGTTAAACACAGCGCAATGCCGAAAATGAAAATCACTTTACGTGTATTATCATTCATATTAAACAGCAATGCGCTGCTTGTTTTGCCGATTTGATTTGAAGTATCCATAACCTTGTTTTGTTTTGATACTTCAAATGTCTATCAATTTACGATTGTATTTTTATCATTAAATCCTATGTTTGATAACTTAAAGTAATAGATATTTACTTCTTGTAATTATTTTTTATACTTAATTGCCTATTAATAAATTTGTTAATCATAAACCATTGATCACCAATCATGAAAATTTCGGCAAGTATAGATAGCAAGTTAAATCAGCATAAAATCTCGGTTCAAACCAATGATGCGGCAAAAGAAGTACACATAGAACCCAAAGTTACAGGCTATGGCTCGTCCATTAATGGAGCCGAATTGTTATTGCTTTCTCTGGCTACCTGTTTCTGTAATGATATTTATCGCGAAGCCGCAAAAAGAGATATTAAGGTAACAGGTGTAGGAGTTGATTTTACAGGCGAGTTTGGCGCAGATGGTGAACCCGGCTCAAATTTTAGTTACAAGGCAAACGTTATTTCGGATGCACCCGCAGAAGTAATTAATGAATTAATAGATCATACCGATAGGATAGCCGAAATTCATAACACTTTACGTAAAGGCCTGGCTATTACTTTGAATAAATAGCTAATTAATGCGGCAATTTATCCCTCAACAAACCATAAACCCAGGTGCCGGTAATAGCGCTTAGTAACGTTACACTAATTACCAGAAAGCCGCTGCCAATTTGCGCAAACAGCGGACCGGGGCATGCGCCGGTAATTGCCCAGCCGAGGCCGAAGATTAAGCCGCCCCATACATTACCCCAGTGAAATTTTTTGTCGTGGATAACAACGGTTTCGTGGTTGATGGTTTTGATGTGGAAACGTTTGATGATCTGAATGGAGATCATGGCAACCACAATGGCACTACCAATAATACCATACATGTGAAAAGCTTGCAGCCTGAACATTTCCTGGATACGGAACCAGGATACCACCTGCGATTTAATGAGTATAATGCCGAATAGCATGCCGATGATAAGATATTTAATGTTGCGCATACTGTTACAATTGAAGTAAATAAGGTAAAATAAACCAGGTGCATACAAAGCCACCAACCATAAAGCAAATAGTTGCCATCAGCGACGGCCACTGCAAAGACGAGATGCCCATAATGGCATGCCCGGAAGTACAGCCACCTGCGTACCGCGTACCAAAGCCCACCAGAAAACCGCCAACTACCATAAATACCAACCCGCGCAGCGTAAATAATTGGCCGAAGCTGAAAATATCAGCAGGCAATAATCCGCTGAAATCTTTAACACCCTCGTGTTGCAGGATTGTGATGGTAGCTGGGTTTATCCCAACCTGGCCGGGATTCGACAGAAAGTAAGTGGCAATGAAGCCGCCCAGCGCAATTCCCAGTACAAAGAAGAGGTTCCAGCTTTCTTTCTTCCAGTCGTATTTAAAAAACGAAATATTAGCCGGGATACAGGCTGCACAGATATGTCGCAGTGAAGACGATATGCCAAAAGTCTTATTGCCCAGCAAAAGTAAAGCAGGCACTACCAGCCCAATCAGCGGACCGGCTACGTACCAGGGCCAGGGTTGTTTTATCAATTCAATCATAATTAGTTCGGTTTATAAGTGCGTGCAAAGCGCATAAACAGTTCGGCCAGCGAATGCGGTTGCCCGTGTTGCTGGATAAAATGAAAAGGCCGTTCGATACTCAACCCTTTTACATCCACTATCCGGCATTCGTTATTCCTTAGTTCATTTAAAATACTGTGTACCGATAAAAACGCCAGGCAATTGCTATGCAGCAGATACGATTTTATGCTTTCGGTATCACTCAGCTGCATTTCTATTTGCAGATCGGCCAGTTTAATATTGTGCTTTTTCAGGGCGTGGGTTATTACGTCTAAAGTACCCGAGCCATGTTCGCGCAATAACAATGCATAGTTCTTTAATTCTTCGGGTTTTAATACATCCTTTTTTAGCATAGTATTATTAGTCGCGCTCACCAGTACCAGTTCGTCCTCCAAATATTCTTCGTATTTAATTTGCGGGTTGCGCGATATGCCTTCTATAATGCCAATTTCAATCTCCTTATTTAATAATGCCTGCTCTACCTCTTCGGTATTACCGGTAATGAGTTGAACCTGTATATCTTTAAACTTTTTGTGAAACTGAGCCAGTACCGGTGGTATTACATATTGCGCTACCGTTGTGCTTGCGCCAATACGCAGATGGCCGCCGTGCTGTTTTACCAGCAGGTTCATATCATATTCCAGTTCCCGGTAAACGTTGAGGATTTGTAGCACATGCTGTAATAAGATTTCACCGGCAGGAGTGAGGCTGATCTTCTTGTTGCCGCTTCGCTCGAAAAGGGAAACCTTAAACTGACTCTCCAGCTCTTTAATGTGCTTGGTTACCGCGGGCTGCGTAATAAATAACTCGGCAGCAGCTTTGGTAAAGTTAAGCCGCCGGGCTACGGTATAAAACACTTGCAAACGGAAATCGAGCATGAGAGCAAAGATTGTTATTAAGATCGAAATTAAGTATTTGTGAGAGGATATTGATGATATGCTCTTTATTCATGTAATTGCATTATCAAATCAATTGAAATGCTTAACCGGATAATTATTATCCTAATCTGTGTTATAAATCTGGAATCGTGCTCAACACAAACGGATACAGCATTGGTAGCCAATTGGCATACTTATCCCGTGCCTACTAATAAAGATTCAATTTATAAATTAGGCTTTGCATCCGTCAAGTGGAATGTGTTCTTACAAAATAATGAAGTGCATGTAATTAACCATGACCTTATTACAGATAGTGGCCTGATTCCCTTTAAGATCAAATTACCTAAAGATGAAATAAAAAACGCGCATGGAGAACGCTCTGTTTTGAAAGTAGATGATGGCTATTTGGTAGGGTTCTTTGCAGGAGAATGGGGTGGATGTTTATATTGGTTTTCAAATGATGGTAAACAGCAGTATAAAATATCGGATGATGAGATTGTGCAATTTGTAAAAAGAAATAATAAAAATTACGCTATCCAGGGCGTTGCTCACATGGGTATGTCAGAGGGTAGCATTATTGATATTGAAAGGATTAATGGCAAATGGCAAGCAAGCCAATATCTAAAATTACCAACAGCCGCTGCCGCAATTGCAGTAGATGCTCAGGATAATTTTGTTATTGTTACATCTAAAAGCCTTTTAAAGATTGACACTGCAAAAAGCATCATTCCGTTAGTTGAAAAAGGCATTTGGAACGCACTCTATCCAACATCAATTGTAATTAAAAATAATCTTGCTTATGTCGGTATGTCTAAAGGTATTTTTAAATACGATCTGAATACCGGTAAACAAGAGTGGCTGCTTAAAGATTAAGACACGTTCTTATGCCCCCATCCTCCTAATTTCATTTCTTTTCATTACCGTGACACACAAGTTAACACAAGGCTGTTAAATTTGAGATATACGCTTGGTTATGTACGGACCGGGCGTATAATTTTTTCATCTTTTAACCACACACTATGGAATACAGACAATTAGGTGCCTCGGGACTGCATGTGCCGGTACTAAGTTTCGGCACGGCTACCTTTGGCGGCGGTAACGAATTTTTTAAAGCCTGGGGCAACACCCAGCTCGATGATGCCAAAAAACTGATTCACCTTTGCCTTGATGCCGGGGTTACTTTGTTCGACACTGCCGATGTTTACTCGAGCGGGATCTCTGAAGAAATTTTAGGTCAGGCTTTGGAAGGGTTGCGTAACCGCGTATTAATTTCGACCAAAGCAACTTTCAGAATGGGTGAAGGGCCGAATGATTATGGTTCATCACGCTTTCACCTCATCGAATCGGTAAACAACAGTTTAAAACGTTTACAAACCGACCATATTGATATTTACCACCTGCACGGTTTCGACGGGAATACCCCGGTTGAAGAAACCCTGCGCGCATTAGACGACCTGGTAACCAGCGGTAAAGTACGTTACATTGCCTGCTCTAATTTTTCGGGCTGGCATTTAATGAAATCGCTTTCGATATCAGAGCGTTATGGCTGGGCACGTTATGTAGGCCACCAGGCGTACTATTCATTATTAGATCGCGAGTTTGAGTGGGAATTGATGTCATTGGGTATCGACCAAAAAGTAGGAACCATCGTATGGAGCCCGTTGGCAAGTGGACAATTGGGCGGTAAATTCCGCAGAGGCCAACCGATCCCCCAGGATAACCGCCGCAGTCAGGGTGGTAGCCATGGTCCGGAAACAGATTTTGAACATCTATACAAAATTGTTGATGCTTTAGACGAAGTAGCCGAAGAAGTTGGCAAAAGCGTAGCGCAGGTAGCACTAAACTGGTTGCTGCAACGCCCAACAGTAGCCAACCTGGTAATAGGTGCACGTAACGAAGAGCAACTGAAACAAAACCTTGCCGCAGTAGGATGGAACCTTACTACCGAGCAGGTAAAAAAACTGGATGACGCCAGCTATAAAGATCCGATTTATCCGTACTGGCACCAACGCCAGGATACGAGATTGAATCCGCTACCGAAATTCTATTAAAAACTACCCCTCCCTAACCCTCCCCAAAGGGGCGGGTTAGGGAGGGGTTTTAACCTTCTTTAACATTAAATAACATATTTTTACAACTGATAGGAGTAGCTTAGATGGTGCAACCTTAAACACCATCATTATGCGTATCAAGTTGTTTTTCATGTTCCTGTTTTTCCTGCTGTCGAAGTGTAACGATGGCTTTTGCCAAACTGTATACTTACTAAATGCACCACCGGATTGGACGGTAGAACGCTTTGCCCTGCCGCCTGTATTTGCGCCTGGTTTGCCGATTAAAGGGATTGAGGATATCCGTTTTTCGCCCGGCTGGAGCAAAAAGAAAGGTGACGGTTACTGGACTTACTGTTACCTGTGGACTTTAGAAAGTAATGAACCACTTACG